>DATAHU010000081.1:0-52054 GCA_036263015.1 Polyangiaceae bacterium
AACAAGGGTCGCGGAGGCGTTGCCGCGCACAGCCAACCTGCGAGAAAACCGATCGCCCCTTGACCGAAAGCTACGACGGCGAGCGACAACAAGGGCCGCGCTTTCCAACGTAACCCGGGGTGGGAGTAGGCGACCGACAAGCCCATGACCACGAGGTAAAGAGACACCAGCTGCCAACCGACGAGTAAACACAGGCCAAGCCCGATCAGCTGTACGACGAGCGAAAATCCCAACAAAGCCGGCGTTACGGGGGGCGGCTCCCGCAGTCCCCCGACGGGCCCTTCGTCCCGGTCGTAGTACGAGTTGTAGGCCGTGATCCCGCCATACAAAAAGACGTGAAACGCCACGAAGCCCCACACGGTGCGGGCTGTAAGTTGACTCCCCCCTAGAGCGAAGCCCCAGGCAAAGAGTGGGGACAAGAACACCAGTTGGTAGTGCAGACGCAAATGCACGAGCAATGGGAGTACCTTCTGCATCCGAGTTGGCTCCTGCACGTCTGTACCTCGCTCAGCGACGCCGACCAAAGACGCGCAGCAGGACCAAAAACAAATTTACGAAATCGAGATACAGAGTGAGCGCGCCGAGCAGCGCTAGATTGCCGGTGTCACCCTGCTCCGCATAAAGCTGCCTGAGCTTCTGGTTGTCATAGGCGGCAAGACCTGCGAACACGAGCACCCCGGCGTAGGTCGTGAACCAGTAGAGCGCCGGACTCTGCAGGAACAGGTTGAGCAACGAGCCGAGCACGAGCCCAACCAGTCCGATGAATAGAAAGTGCCCAAGTGCACTCAGATTGCGCTTCGTCGTGGCGCCGTAGAAGGACAGTCCTCCGAATGCGCCTGCGCAGATCAACAAGACCTGGCCCACTGACGTGGTGGTGTATACGAGGAAGATCATCGACAGCGTGATGCCGTTCAGCGCCGCGTAGGTGGTGAACAGCAGAGCAGCGCTTGCGAAACTCATTTGGCTGACTCGCGTGGCGAAGATCACGACCAATGCGAGTTCCGCGAACATCACGCCGTAGAAGGCGAGGTGGTTGCTGAACAACAGCTGCACCAGCCAAGGCGTGCTCGCCACGACCCACGCGACCGCAGCGCTCAACGCGAGGCCTCCCGCCATCCAGCGATAGGTGCGCCAGAAGAAGTCGGCCTCGCCCAGTTGGGGTTGTTCGCGCGTCAGATGGCGGTGGGAGTCACTGGTGTTTTCATACATGCTAGACCGCCACCGGTTGTGCTTGATTCAGCAGAGCACCGTTCTTAGCGGTAGGTAGCGGGACTGGCGCTGCGAGCAGCGGGCGGATGAGTTCAATTGGAATGGGAAAGACGATAGTCGAATTCTGATTCGAGCCCATGTCGAGCAACGTCTGCATGTAGCGCAACGCGAGCGCGGCGGGTTGCGTCGAGATGATCTGGGCCGCGTCGGCGAGGACCTGCGCAGCCTGAAATTCACCCTCGGTGGCGATGATCTTCGCGCGCTTCTCGCGCTCTGCCTCGGCCTGGCGGGCCAACGCGCGTACCATCGACTCTGCGAGCTGTGCGTCTTTGAGTTCGACAGCTCCTACCTTGATACCCCACGGCTCCGTTTGGCGATCGATGATCTCTCGCAGCCGTTCGTTGATCTTGTCGCGCGCGCCGAGCAGTTCGTCGAGACTCGACTGACCGAGTACCGCGCGTAACGTGGTTTGCGCGATCTGCGAGCTTGCCTCGAGATAGTCGCGAACGCGGATGATCGCCGACTGGGCGTCGACGACTTGGAAGAAGATGACCGCGTTGACCTTGACCGTCACGTTGTCGGAAGTGATGACTTCCTGCTGCGGCACCTCGTGCGTGATCACGCGTAAGTCCACGAGTCGCAAATGGTCGATGCCAAACGGGGCAATCACGAACAGTCCCGGACCTTTGAGCGCCGTCAGGCGTCCGAGTCTGAAGACCACCCCGCGTTCGTACTCCTTGGCGATCTTGAGCATCGACTTGGCGAGCACCAATAGCAACAGAACCACCAGCGCAATGACACCCATTGTCGCCGCGCCCTGCACGTCGGAGACGAGTGGCCCGGAACTTGAAGAAACCTGCATCAGCGTTTGGGCTGCATGTTCCGGGCCGTGAACCCAGGCCCCAACGCGTGTCGCGAATCCAACCCGAGATCTCGCTCGGCCGACTCATTCCGATCGAGCGGGTACGCAAATAGCGCGCTCGAATGCGCGCGCTATTTGTCGCAGCGTGGCGATTTAGACCCGCAGCACGGCGTGGAACCCATAGGGCCTATTCATCAGCTCGCCATTACGGAAATAGCCGCGACCAAGACCATCGCCGCACCAAGCGTCAGCAAGATCATGAATACCGTCTGTGCCGGCACGCTGAGCTGAGGGTTCTTCGCGCGATAGCGGAACCAGTGGATGATGAGAACCCAGAGCGCAACGTAGAGAAAACCCGAGAGCCCGAGCGCGAGCCCCGCTGATTCCAACACGCAGCCACCGAAGCAGGCCGCGGGGATCCCGAAGAGGGCCACGAGCCAGGCGACTGCCGCAATCGTGGCGAGATGAGCTTTGGCTTGATTGGCTTCGAGGGTCATGGGGATTCACCGAGGAGATGTTCGCCTGAAGGGGTAGCGACCAGGTGAACGGATGCTGCGCGATAACGTAACACCCAAAGCCAGAGCGCCGGAAGTGCTAGCACCAGACTCAGCCATTGATACCAGGTGAAGCCGAGCCATAACTTGGGGTGCCAGCGCACGAACTCCAGACAAAAGCGCACGAAGCCATAGCTCGCCAAGTAACCGACCAGATCGAGGCCGTTTGCGCGACCTCGGCTGGCGCGCGTGAAGAGCCACACGAAGGCCAGGGTGTGAAAGACCACTTCCACCGGCTGGACTGGCCAACGATTGACTCCTCTGGGATCGATCACGCCCCATTCACCTCGAATGGGGATCCCACCACAGCAACCGGCAAACCAACAGCCGACTCTGCCCCAGGCCAAGCTGAACGCCAACGGAGCGGCAAGCTTGGGCCCGGTGGAGCCCGTGACTCTCAGACGCCGCTTGGCGATCTCCACGCCGACCCAGCCGAGCAACAGGCCACCCAGGATGCTGCGACCGTACAGCCCTTCATCGTTGTCAGGGCCTTGGTCGAGCCAGCCCAGAGCAGTTGGAACGAGGTGAGCCAGGTGTGCACCTATGCCGGCACAGACGATTGCAACTAGACGGATCTGCGCTTGCGCCGCAGGATCCCCCGTCGCGCTCCACTGCCTGCGGGACAACCAGCGCGACACGCCCAACGAACCCAGGACGCCAATCAAGACGCAGAGGCCGTACACGACTTCTCCGGTAGTTCGAAAAGAGTCTCCATCTTGGCGCGCAACGGGGTCAGGACTTCCCGTTCGAGGGCGCCGCGATAGAACAGATTGTACGTGTCGAACGGGATCAGTCGCTTGCCGTCTGGGTGTGCAATGTGAACACACGAGCGACGTACGTTCCGCAAATCCAAGCTGTGACGATCCAGGAACTGCAGGATCACTACACGAAAGACCTTCTCGTAACCCCAGTCGCTGGGAGTCTCGACGCCCGGCAAACAACAAAGCAGTTGTTGCAAGCGGTCCGCGGCGCCCTGTGGCGAGAGGTTGGCCGCAAACGCACCCAGGAAGGCCCGCTGCGTCGCGTCAGCGGCTGATTCTGGGAGGCCCGGCAGGACGCGCTTGGCCGCCAACGCGACGAGGCGTTCGTACGAGATGGTGTTGCTCGCACCTTCGACGAGCAGTCGCGGTTCGATGTGGCGCGTCACTGGCACGAGTCCCTCGTCCGTTTTGAGCGCATAGGCCATGGCCAAACAATCCGGATGACAGGGCACGGGCACGATGTCTTCGGCGATGAAATGTTGGCTCTGTTCTGCGATCCGGCGCCGCACTTCGCTGACCGTCAGCCGATGCGCACCGGCATCGAAGCCGTCGTTGCGACCGGCGTCTTGTACGGGTTGAACAGTAACTCCACGCACGCACTTTTGCGTGGCTGCCCAATCGATCAACTCACCGAGCTCCCCATCGTTGAGGCCTTTCCTCACCGTTACCACGAGCGTGGTGCTCAGTCCGACGGCATTGAGGCGCTCGAGCGCGCGCTCACGTCGCGTTCGCAGATCTTCTCCACGCAGAGTGCGCAGCGCGTGCTCTTTGCGCGAATCGAACTGCAAGTAGACTTCGAGCCCTGGACCATAGCTCGCGAGACGCTCGGCAAATCCATCGTCGCGCGCGAGGCGCACGCCGTTGGTGTTGATCATCAAGTGCCGGATCGGACGGCGACGGCACGCGTCCATGATTGCCCAGAATTCGGGATGGAGCGTCGGTTCGCCGCCTGAAAGCTGCACCACGTCGGGTTCGGCCTCGTTGCGCACGACCGCATCGAGCATGCCCTCGATCACGCTCAGCTCGTGATGTTTGCCGCCAGGAGCCGAGCCCGCGTAACAGGTGGGACAACGCAAATCGCAGGCATCGGTCACTTCGATCAGCGACAAGCAACCATGCTGCTCGTGGTCGGGACAAATGCCGCAGTCGTATGGGCAGCCCCAGCGCACGGGCGTGTTGTGCGCTTGCACGCGCTCGCCCACCTTGAGGTACACCTCGCGCGCCTTCCTGAAGTAGTCAACGTCGTCCGCGAGCAGCACGCTCTCGAGTCCGTGCTTCGGGCAGCGTTTCTTGAGCCAAACCTTGCCCTGGGCGATGACCTCCTTGGCGCTAACCGGTAACAAGCACGTCCCACACAGCGCCGTCGTCTCGCCGTACATCAGGTGGCCCTGAAGCGGCCGTTGGAGCCCCGAAACCAAGGTCATGCAAGGGTCGTAGCACAGCGCGCAACGGTTTGCGCGGCTTGCACGACACTCTTCAGTCGCAGCGAGTTTCGTACAGCGTCACGTAGCGCTCGTCGCCCGTAGGCCCGGCAAACCAATAGATCGCATCGCTCGTGACGAAGACGCGTGGGACGAAATCCTCCGCGTCGTAACCTTCGGGGGCTTCCGCCAAAATCTCGGGCTCGAGCAGCGCGTCAGCTTGCCAAGTGGCGCGTCGTAAGCTGCCTTGCGAGCCCGCGCACACCGCCGCAGTCCCGTCGAAGTGACAGGAGTAGATGTCTTCTTCGAAGTTCAGTTCGAAGTGCGTCAACCGGACGGCAACCTCGCTGGACGACGTCTTCGCTGCTTCATCGATCGGGAATCGACTGATCGAGCCTTCGTCGCTTGCGAAGAAGAGCTGGCCAGTGCCTGCACCGACGAGCCGTCCCGTCGGTGCCGAGGGTAAGAGGGCCGACGTAGGTAGTTCGTCGTCGTTGAAAGTCCACACACTGACAGCGTCGCCTGCTTGTGCAAAGATTTGCTTTTCACTGGCCGCGATGTGGTCGGCGTGGGTGAACAGCAGACTGCCCGCGGAGGACAGCGCGTGGAGATTCGCGACGCTCGCGTCATGGACTTGCGAAAGAAGGATGGCTCTCCGATCCAAAGCGAGCTGTTCGTAGCAGTGCGCCTCTGGGCCTTGGCCGACCAACTCGAAGTTGGCCGGGGGCGAGAGCTGCGCTCGATACAGATTGCCCGAACGCGTTGCGAAGTAGATCGAGTCCGCCGCGATGACCGTGCAGGCTGGGGCTTCCCCGGTCCATTCCGTCGTTGCCTCGACGGTTGCGACGTCGGCGCTTGGGTCATAATGCAACCAGCGATTGCGTCCGATACAGATCAAGGTCGCATCCGCGCCGAGGTCACAGCTGAAGTCGCGGTCGACGGTTATCAGCGTTCTGGTCGCACAGCGAGAGCCAGCGGCGTCGCCGGTGGCGTCGACATATGTACGCGGGCCGGCATCGACGAGAGTTTCGATGGCCGAGACGCGGGCTGGCCTCGCGTCTTCGGCTGGTGCGCGGGCGTCATGCTCGTTGGGATCGCCGTCCCCGACGTGTGCGACGGAAACCTCGGTCGAGCTTGCGTGACAGCCTACGCAAAGCAGTGGCTCGAGGCCCGCCCAAAGCAACGGCAACCATCGAGCTTGCTGCGTGTTCAATCCCGGCCTCACTGAGCACCACTCATTGCACGCACGACTCCGGACCTAGCGGGGTGAACATGTTAGTTGACCAAGAGCTCAGCCCTCCGAGGACTCCTAAGGATTCATGTAAGGATCGTTGGCCATGCGCTCGAAGGCAGCTTCTGCCTCCATCGATGAACCAATCCTCCAATCGGTTTCCTTGTCGACGTCGAACCAGATCAGTGCTTTGATCTCGGGGTAGTCGTTTTGCAGCGTCGGAACGATCCGATCGATCCATTGCGCTTTGTCACCGCCCGACTCAGCCGATGCCATCTCGCCGATCAGGATCGGCTTCTGCTTTTGAGCGAGCTCAGGGTAGATGTTCGAGAATATCTCTTGGAAGCTCTCCCAGCTGCCACCATTGGTGTCGCCCCAGTTGTAGCCGTCGACACAGGTCCAGTCGACGTAGTCGTCCCCCGGGTAGTAACTCAGCGCGGTATTCCAGTCTTCCGCCGGTTCGTCGGTGACGTTGGGGCACCACACCCAGATCACGTTCTTCGCGTCCGCAAATGCGTCGTGAACGTGGCGGTACATTGCCACGTAACTGTCGGCGCTCTCGCCGTTCTGCGCGCCAGACCATGGCGACCAATCGCCGTTCATCTCTGCCCCAAGGTCGACGAACAGTTTGGCATCGAGGCTTGCAGCGTCTGCGGCACGCTCGGCCAGCATATCGTCGAAGTCGCCAGCGATGATCTGTTGCAAGTCGCCGCCTTCGTATAGCTCCCAGTTGACGAACGGGGTACGGTCACCAGCCAAGTCGTCTCGAGTGTTGCCCTCGTTGACCCAGTCGTCCGTCCAGGCGTAGTAAGTCAGCTGTAGAGGCAGCGTGCGCCCGATCGCGGCTGAAGTGTCAGCGATGTTCCGGTCGCCGTAGTACGCGCCGAGCAGTACACCTTGCGCGGGTACCAACAAGTCACTCAGGTCGACTGGAGCACTGCCGTCCGATGGCTCGGCGGTCGTAGCCGTGGGACTTGGCGTACTCGGTAGCTCTGCATCGCCGGCGTCCGAGTTGGGCGGGCCGGCGTCGGGGGCCGGTGAGTTGCTCGGGGTTGGAGAGGATGGATCGGGCATGCTGGCCGTGGGCATCGACGGCCCCGAAGGCGGCGCGGGTGGGGGAGCGCCGTTGCTCGGCGCGCCGTCGTCGACGACTCCAGTTGACGTTGCGGCAGGGCTGGCTCCCCCATCCACCAGACTCTCCATTGATTGAGAGTGAGTGGGCGAAACTCCGTCTGTTCCAGCCTCGACTGCAGCTGCGTCAGGGGCGCGCCACGTCGCGTCCCCGGCTTTACCGTCGCAGCCAATCACGCTCCCGGCGATGGCGACTAGTGGCAGCAAGCCCCGAACCCCGCGGCGGTTTTTCATGACCGATTTCATAGCAGGCTTGGCGTGGCGTCGTAACTCTAACTGGGCTCACGGCAAGTCCCGTGGCCTCTCGCGCTCCTTGTGTGATGTGCGTTTGGGGGCCGCTACCGGAGCACCGGGAACAGCTGGCCATGGCACTGCCCCCCGCGTGTCTCCCTGAGGATCCTGACTGACAGCTCTGCGGCGGTCGTTGTCTCGCCAATCCTCGTGCACTGCGTTTGGCCTCAAAGGTCGCTTGGACGGCACCGAACCCAACGCTCGGCGCGGAACAAGACCCTCCAGGTTAAGTGTTTGTTTAAGGTGAACAATCTGCGTGTCCACTTGCGACATGCGAACTTTACACGCACGACATCCAACCGGGCATCCATGGGACACGTGCGGTAGCGCATGGGTCCTGCTATGAGACACTCCCGATTGCTACCCGTCTGTGCAATGAACCTCCTCTGCGTCGCAGCCTGCTCCGACGACACTTCCTCGGACGGGTTGGAGCCGCTCGATGCTGCGCTGCATGACGGCGGGTCGACGGGTGAGGCGGACGCGGCGCCGACGGGTTCGACGGCTATGCCCGACGCGGGAGCAAACACCGCGCCAGCGGACGCTGCAACTCCTCCTGCGGACGCGAGCGCCCCCGCGCCCGATTCAGGTGCAACGACGAGTGATGCGGGGCTGGGCGATGCGGCAATCAGTCAAGCTGACGCGGCACTCGGGCCGAGCGACGCCGCTGTTCCCTCAGACGCAGCGATCGGCGATGCGAGCATGTCTGACGCCGATGCTGGAGCGGACGCCAGCCTCGAAGATGCAGCGTCGCCCATTCTGGACTTGGGGACGAAGGCGCTGGTCGACTTGGCGGATGTGGCGCAGCATCCAAACGACTACGAGTGGTTCGACTTCAAGCCCAACGTCAAGAAGCTGATCCTCGCGGGGGCACCTGAGACCCGTCACATTGCCATCTTGTGGTACACGGTGACGGACGGCGCCGTGGGTCTGCACTACCACGCGAAGACGGAGTGCGTTTACGTCATCGACGGCACCCAAACCGATGCCAAGGGCGTTTACCCGACGGGCACCGTATATTACAATCCTCCGACCAGTGGTCACGCGATCAGCGATAGCTCCGGCTTCTTCTTGCTCTCCTACGCAGCGCCGCCAGACTTCACGAACACCGATTTGATCGAGGACTACACGCCCGTCCGCATCGACACCGAGGACCCTGAGCTGCTGAGTGAATACGCCTTCGACTCCGATGGCGGTGTGAGTACGTACGCGGTGCCGCTCGACGCCGAGGGCGGCATGAGCAGTGAGCTGATCGCGTTGGGTGCGACCGAGGCGTACACGTTCAGTGGCAACTACCTGTTGGTGCTCGAGGGAACCTGCAAAATCGATGGCCAGGTGCTGGCTGAAGACTCACTGGTGGTGACGCACGATGTGGTCCCCGAGACCTTCAGCCTGGGCGCTCCTGACGGCGCGGACTGTTTGGCCATGGGCATTTCTTTTTGAGCGCGGTGAGCAAAGCGCCCCGGCCGCGCTAACACTGTAGCTCGATGCATCACGACCCGAGCACGATTCAGGCGGCTCTCGATCTTGCCGTCGCCAACGCGCGTCGCAACCAACAAGGCTCTGCGGCGACGTACATCCCCGAGCTCGCGAACGTGCCGCTCGACACCGTGAGCGCGGCGATCGTGCTCACCAACGGGACGATTGTGTTCTCGGGTGATCAGCCAGAACATCGCTTCACGTTTCAGAGCAGCGCCAAGCTAGTCGTATTGGCCGGGCTGCTCGAAGAGCGGGGCCCGGTCGAAGTCTTTGCGGTCGTTGGTTCCGAACCTTCGGGCGACAACTTTTCTTCGCTCGCACGCCTCGAGACGCATGGCCCGAAGCCTGCCAATCCGTTGATCAATTCCGGGGCGATTGGACTTTGCGGACAACTGGAGGGAGATGCGCATAAGCGCATCGCTTGGGTCTCACGCTGGGCAGAGCGTCTGTACCACGAGCCCATTCCGATCGACGAGCGCGTATTTCACTCGGAGCGGGCCACGGCGGATCGCAATCGCGCCATCGCTCATCTGCTGAAGTCGGGGGGAGTGATCAGTGGTGATCTGGAACCCACACTCGATGCTTACTTTGCGTTGTGCTCGCTCAACGGTTCGGTCAAACAGGTGGCTCAGCTGCCGGCGCTACTGGCCAATGGCGGGATTCGCCCCGGCACTAGCGAACGCGTGTTGTCCAAAGCCACGGTTGCGATCGTGGTTTCGTTGATGGCCACTTGCGGGATGTACAATGAGTCGGGCAACTACTTGGTCGCGACGGGAATGCCAGCCAAGAGCGGCGTCAGTGGCGTGATCGTCGCGGTCGTGCCCGGGGTCGCAGGCATCGCGGTATTCAGTCCGCGCCTGAACGACAAAGGGGGTAGTATTCGCGGGCATTTGATTCTGCGCGAATTGTCGCGAAAACTCGGTTGGCATTTCGCGCTCGCGGCGCACGGTGCAATCGAGTGAGTGATTGAGGGGCTGACATGTTGAGGCTTCGGCCCGGCAGCTATGTTGATTGACCCAAGGCGCTAAGCCGGGGTCAGAAAATTTGCGCCGGGTACGGAAACGCACTCCCTGCCACGGGACTTGGTTCGGGGGGCCAAGGTGATCCAGGTGAACGCAGCTCGTGGCGTGACTGCCGCCATGGTCGGCCCTCGCTTGCCACCCGCCTGCATTTCTTGAGCCTCCGTGCGCGGTGCGCGGCCAGTTTTGATGACCGTTTGCTCACCGCTGCGATCATTTTCACGGGAGCTCGGCATTCATGAGGCTCCCGCCCGGCGAATGATTCCTACCCTCCGTTTGAGCTCCCAATGCCTCGAGTCCCCTTGTCTCTACGCGTCATCCTTCCCGTTTGCTCTTTGCCGCTCGCGCTGACGGCTGCCACCGCCCACGCCTCGACGTACAGCGGCCCCGTCGCCAAGAGCGAATGGACCACGTCGGATGTACCCAGTTACATCGACATGTATATCGCGGTGCCGGACACGATGCCCGAGAAGCCACCGATCCTGGTGAACATCCACTCCTGCGGCAACAACGCCGGGGGTCAGTGGAGCTACGATGGTTTCGCTCCGCTCCGGGAGGCGTTGGACAGCGTCGGCTTCATCATGATCCTACCCCAGCAGTCTCGCAATTGCTGGAACGTCGGGGCGCCCGAATCGCTCGAACATGGGGGTGGCGGGGATACAGGCGCCATCGTGCAGATGGTCGAATACGCGCTTCAGAAGTACAACGGTGATCCCACGCGCGTCTACGTGATGGGTGGCTCCGGCGGCGGCATGTGCACCCAGGCTCTGCTTGCCGTTTACCCCGAGCTGTTCAAGGCAGGTCACTCACGCGCAGGCGTGCCTGCCGGTTGCTGGGCACAGAACTACGACGATGGGATGCAATGGAGCACCCCCTGCGCCAACGGCATGGTGGACAAGACGCCGGAGGAGTGGGGCAACTACGTTCGCGGCATCAACCCGGACTTCACAGGCCCGCGTCCGCGCATTCAGCTGAATCACGGCGATGCCGACGGCACGATCAACTTCAAGAACTTCGGCGAGTCCATCGACGAGTGGACCAACGTGCTCGGTCTCGACGCGATGCCGACGAGCACGGATACCGGTTTCAAGGGTGCGGCAAAGGTTAGCAGTACGGGCGCGGCGATGGTTTACGATCGGAGCTTCTGGAAGGACGAATGTGGCTACACCGTTCTCGAGGCTTGGGAAGCGATCAACCAAGACCACAACATGGGCTACGAGGCTGCGTCGATCCTCGAGTGGTTCGGGCTCGATCAGAAGCGCGACAAGGATCCCTGGGACGAGCAATGTGCCGGGATGAGCACGGCGCCTTCCGATACTGGGAGCGCTGGAGGAGCTGGCTCGGTGCCCGAGCCGACGAGCAGCGGCGGAGCTGGCGGAGCGGGACCCACAGCCGAACCGGCAGGTGATGCTGGTGGGGGTACCATGGTTCCCGCTCCGGCGCCGAGCAGCGTTGGAACCGTTGCACCCCCAAGCATGTCGATGAACCCGCCACCCGCCGGATCGACCACCGGCGCTCCCGCGATGACCGTCGGTGTTCCCGGCCCCACACCTCCCAGCATGCCGATGCCAGTCCAAAACCTCCCCGCGCCCGGCGCGAACCCCGCTCCGACCCCGACGGTCGCCAGCATGGACACGGCCACGAGTGGTACCCCCGCAGCCAGCACGACTGCGCCCACCCCAAGCTCGAGCGCCCCCGCGGGCGTCGCATCAGACACATCGGATTCGTCCGACGGAGGCTGCTCCACCACGGGTCGCGCGACGGTCTTTGGGTTTCCGATGGTCCTTGCGGCTCTAGGTCTGCTTGTAGGTCGACGTCGCCGAAGTTTGGTTTGATTGACTCCTCGTCACGGCGAGCAACACTCGGTGGGTTGTTGCTCACGCACGAGGAGTTGCTCGTTTGAACCGAACGGATTGCGTAATCGAGATCATCGGGCTGTTGCTGCTAGCAAGCTGCGCTCGACCCCACAACGGCAAGCTGGAGCAGAGCGACGCTGCGGGGACTCCAACGTCGAGCTCTGCAGTGACCGCGACGGACACGACGGAAACTCCGTTGGACCCCACTGGCCCGGATGAACCCAGCGCAACGGATGAACCCGGCGCCACGGGTGAATCCAGCGCCACGGGTGAATCCGCCGTCGTAGATGACACCAGCGCCACCACTGACGATTCAACGGGCAGTGGCAGCGTCACTGATCACTCGGCAGCGGAGGATGGCAGTCCGGGTCAGACGAGCAGAGACGCTTCGGCGCCCGAAGTCTCGGGCGGAAGTTCAGATGCCGGCACTAGCGATGCTGGCGTGGCGGAGCGTGGGGCGAGCGTATTCGATCGCGACCGAATGCACGTCGTCTCGATCAGCGTTGCACCAGAAGATCTCCCCTCACTCGACGAGCACACCGACACGCGAGTCAAAGCGACGTTGGAGTTCGATGGCCTCGCGCTCGGCGACGTGGGCATTCGGAACAAGGGGCAAACGAGTTTTCAACCCGTCGCCCAAAAGCCAGGGTTCAGCGTCAAGTTCGACGAATTCGTGGCTCACCAGCGGCTCGACGGTCTGAAGAAGCTGCTTCTGAACAACACGACGCAGGATCCGACTTGGTGTAACGAAACCCTGACTTACGAGACTTATCGTCGCGCAGGACTCCCGGCACCGCGAATTGCTTTTGCCGTGGTCACTTTGAACGGTGAACCCAAGGGCATCTACTCGATCGGCGAGGCTGTCAATGAACAGTTCTTGGCACGGCACTACGGCAAGGACATGAACGATGGCAACCTCTACGAGGGGCCATGGGATTTCTCGGATTCAGTGGACGCCGCGGACCTGAAGGACGAGGTCTCAGAGCAGCGTTCGAAGGACGACTTGCGCGAGCTTCAGCAGATCGTGCAATCCGAGCCCGATGATGGTTTTGCCGAGCGTCTCGCCACGCGCCTCGACGTCGATCAGTTCTTGCTCGGCTATGCCATCGACGCCGTCACCGTGGCTTGGGATGGTTATGCTTACGACGCCTGGAACTACTATCTCTACGACTATCCCGGCGACAATCGTTTCCTCTTTCTCCCCGCAGGCGCCAACTGGCCATACTTTCGTGATGCGGCCGACGCGGCGCCCACGGTCGACCCTCGCGTGTTGATGTCGCTTTGGGGCGGCGGTAAGGACCCCGCGTCGTTCCTCGCCGGCGCCCGCGTGCAGCGCATCCCTTCACTCGACGCGCGCTTCGAAGCGTTCGTCCGAGACGTGACTCACGACGTCTTCGACGTGCCCGCGCTGCATGCTGATTTCGACCGAATCGGTGACGTCATTCACTCAGTCGACGATCCCGACGCCGCGACGAAGCGCGACATCGACACTTTCGATTCGCACGTGCAGATGGCCTACGACTTCGTGGAAGCGCGAAAGGCTTATCTGGTCGAGCAGTTTCCTCGCTGAGGGCTGCAACGCGAGGCGCTGCAGCGCAGCGTGCGAAGGTTTCCACGCAAGGGGACATTCCTATTTCACAATCGAGGGAAGCCTCGTCGGCCTCTGGGGTATGGTAAGAAATTCACATGAACTTGCGCAGCCCCGGTACCCGCCGCACTTGGTCTCTGAGCTTTGCAGTGTTTGCGGTCGCCGTTTGCGCGCGAGCCCAAGAGCGCGATCTCGGCGAGCCGGTCGCTACCGGGTGCCCTATCGCGGCCAGTGATTACGGTTCGACCATCCGTCGCCTGTTCACCTCCAGCGACGGGACCGAGATGAGCTTTTCGCTCGCGATTCCGGCGGACTTCGATCCCAATCTGGCGCACGGCGTAGCCCTCTACTTGCACGGCAACGACGATGACCAAAATGGCCAGTTTTATCCCGATCTGGGGCGCGTGCCTGCCAACTCGCAGGCCCGCGGCTTGATTGCGGGTGCATTGCTCTCACCAACCACGCGCGCCAGTGACGATGGCACCAGTGTCGTGCGCGATTGGCGCCAGAACGACGACCTGATCGTCGAGGAGTTCCTCGATTCCGATCTGGGAGGGTGCCTGACGCTCGACCGAAAGAAAGTAGTGTTTGCCGGTGAGTCCGACGGGACTTGCTTCGCTAGCCACATGCTCACCACGTTTCTGTGGCGCAAGTATGCTGGCGGGGTGCTCGGTTACTGCGGCTGTTGGCCGCCACAGATCGAGTATCTGTATCCGGTCGATCCAAGCGCTCTACGCAATTCGTTTCGTGTCTTCATCGAGAACACGACCGACGGCTTCGAATACTGGAATGGCCCCAACGGCTACGAGCACTTGCACTACAACTTGGGACTCGAAGTGCGGACGGATCTGATGCGTCCCGGTGGTCATTGCGAGAACAGTCGCATCAACGGCGAGGCCGCGCTGGATTGGGTGCTAGGAGTCGCAGATTATCCTCCAGAGTTCGATTTCGTGCCCTATTGGGAACAGATCGATCTCACTCCCAACTACATCGATAACTTGGTCGCCATCAACGCCGACGGTCGTGTCGTGCGAATCCAATGGGAGCCGCACCTGAGTGACGACGATCTGGAGTTGATAGGCGAGGAAGTGCGCCACGTCGAGAACGATCTCACCGACTTCTACAACTGGCGGGACATGACCTTTCCCGAGTTTCAAGATTTGAAGCCACGGGTGTTCGTCAGTGACGACTACGGGGACAACTGGTCCGGCGGCGACACGCTGGATACTTTGGTCTTCGATTTGCTGGCGGGAGCCGACGGACACTTCTACGTTGCGACGCGAGATGGCGTTTGGCGCGACGACGGCACCGGGCTCGGCTACACACCATTTACTCTGACGGACCAGCGCGTAGACGCCATCGAACAGGACGATGAGGGAACGTTCTACGCGTACGGTGCGGTGCTGTCGACCGTGCGACGTTTGAAGAGCGGCGAAACCGATTGGACTGAGCTGTCCGCGACCACGCCCGTGGGATACCTGCAACGTGAACGGCACATGCTGTCGTATTCGAACGGGGTCCTGACGATGCTGCAGGACGACGGCACTCTGCTCTACACTGAGGACGGCGGAGACAACTGGAACCCCGCGACGCTGCCGATTGAAGCGGTCGATTTCGTGCACCACGGCCGCGTTTTTTATGCAATCGATGCGGCGGGTACACAGCTCGTGATGTCCCCCGACGCGGGCACCACGTGGCAACCCGTGAGCTTGCCCGCGGCGTCGAGCTACATCGACGCCGATCTGATCGTAACGCCCGAGGGCGACCTGTTGGTCCAGGCCAGCGACACGAGTTATAGATCCAAAGATCAAGGAACGAGCTTCGTGCGCGAAGCCGGTTTGAATTTGCTACAGGGAGCGGATGCGGCATTCGGCGCGGATGGGCACGCCATCGCGGCCGGCCTTCGTGGAGTCTTCCGCTATCGCGCCGCTGCGAGCTCGCTGCCCGACACTTCGGGATTGCTGACAGGGAACGAAGTGTCCCCCGCGCCGTCCGCGTCGAGCACGCCCGACATGCCCGTTCCCACCGGGACCGTTGAAGTGCCGGTAGTATCATCAACACCGAGCACGCCACCCGAGCCGGTAGAGCCAACCAGCACCGTTATTCCGGAGCCGACAGCGAGCTCCGCGCCGTCAGCGAATGGTCCGGCTGCTCCGAACTCCATGCCGATAACGAGCGCTGCGCCGGGTGATACCTCGACCGCCGCGAGCGCAGCCAGTGACAGTCCGAGCACGGCAGCGGACGACGCTGGCAAAGACGGCTGCGGTTGCCGGCTCGGCGCGCCAACTGGTGAACCCGTGAGTTGGTCATTGGCGGGACTGACGGCGCTATTCGCACTTTGCGCTCGCCGCCGTGACGACCGTCATTGATAGACGAGGCCAACGATCTCGTTGGCGCTGAAGCGGTCGCAAGCCTCGGTCGGCTCCAAAAAAGGGGTTTCTGACCGTCGTTGCCCCGGGAGAAGTCCATTGGTAGGGCGACACGCCTCGGTAACACGCGTAACCCAAGGCGTCGCGCTCGCAGCTGACCTCGATCTCCGAAGTTACAAACACCCGGGTCTCGCCAAGGCTCGCGTGGATCTGACAAATCAACCAGCGGCTAAACAGTGCCACGGTGATGGGCGGGTCGTCGTCGGACTGAGACTCGTCCGTGGGTTCGCAGACTTTGCTTGCGAGCCCGTACAGTGCGTCGTCGGCGCCGCCATCGAGCACGGGCCAGGAAGCGGTCGTGCTGGGCGGAGCGCCGGCATCTGCTGCGGGTGACGAGATAACAGTCGACGGCGCTTCGACGGGCGTGGCGATGCCGCGTCGGCTTCCGGCATTCCGAGGGGCTCTGGCTTGTTCACTGGCGCCGCCGCGTCCTCATTCTCTGCAATCCTGTCGTCGCGGACGTCACTGCCGATCGGGTTTGGCCCCGCCGGCAGGCTCCCGCTTGGCATGGGCGTCGTGCTCGGGGGGCGGCTTGTTCCGCGTGCTTGGGGTCCGAAGACAGGGGAGGAAGATTCCGCAGCCGGCGTACCTGCGTCGGGCAGCAGGTCATGCTCGCTGCGCTCGGCGGTGGCGTCAGTGTTGTTGGTCGCGCATCCGAGCGCACCCAACGCCGCTCCGAGTACACGCGACAGCCAAACACCGCGCGCGGCCCGAGCGCGCGCGGGTGAAACACTGCTCGCGTGCATGGCCCGAGTCTAGCGGTGGCCCGCATCACGGACCAGCGATTCCTTTTGTTCACTTGTCAGCAACACGGTGGCTGGGCATCCGGGTCTCTTGCGTGGCAAGCTCGAGGCATGTTGCGCGCAAGCTTGCTGCCGATGCTGATGCTAGTCATGTCGGTCAACACCTTTGGTTGTTCGCCCACCGGGAGTTTCCCCGCCGGCAACGACCAAGACTGCGCCCGGGATGCGTTGTGTCTCAAAGTGAGGCTCGACGGAGCCGCGTTGCCGGGGTCTCGACTGCTCGTCGTGTGGGCAACCCCTGGCGTCGAAGGACCCGAGCAGGTCGCCTATCAAGTGCCATTCACCGGCCAAGAGCGCGCCTTGCGCATTCCCTTCGATCGGATCGCACTGCCGACCAATGCAGCGCGCTACCCCGCTCTTCGTTGCGATGGGATCGGGTCGCCGTGTGGTGTCAATGCCGTGGCCACGGCCTACATCGTCGTGGTCGCTGCACCTGCTGAGGGAACGAGTAATCTAAAGGATCGTCTGCTCGGCGCGGCGCCAGCGATGCTGGGCTTTGCAGAGCATGAGATTGCCAAAGGTGAACGAAGCTTGTCTGACGTGTTCCCGGGCGGCATGCGCGAGGGGATCGGTTCGTATACGCCCTCGAAGCCCGTGGGGCATCTGTTCGATCAACTCTGGCCCGCGGCTCCAGGCGCTGTGTTCGACCTGGTGGTGTGCGGGCCCGATGGCAGCGGCAAGTGCGAGCCGCCGGTGCCGAACATCACGTGAGAGTCGCGGCTAACAGCCGTGACTCTGGACCGGCAACAAGAATTGCGCGAGCTTGTCTGTGCCCTTGGCGGCGCTGATCGCCTGCTCGCACGCCTCCGGCTGCGTGTACCAGGTGATCGCATCATCCGGGTGATAAGCGCTGGCATCGCTGACGTCGGCCAACACCAAGACGCGATCGGCAGTGGCGCCCACGAGCCAGTAATACGGTTCGGAACAACCCCCGTCGCCTTCGCCGACGCCGTCGTTCACGGGTCCGCCTTTGGCCTTACGCCGCACCGAGCGCGAGTTGGCGAGCTGCAGCAGAGTCGGCTTCTCGATCACGGGCAAAGCACCCTCGATGTCATAAGTCGTGGTCTCGGTCACCGCTTCCCCCTCTGCACCAAGGCCCAACGGCGCGAACGGTGATCCCGTGAAAGTCGAACTCAACGTGGTGTGGTGCCCGTGACGTTGGAAGCTCAGTTTTCGGCATTCGGCTTTGCCGTAGTCGTCGCGAGTCGCGTAATAGAAATCGCGCGATTTCGCGAACAGACTGGTGTGAAAAGGAGCGGGCGTCTGCCAACCGCTCGGAATCGGCTTCGTCGCGAGTCCATCTTTCTGCGGATCGATCACCCGTGGCCGGCACATCGTTCCCGCGTCTTCCGCGCGGCCCACGAGCTGCACGCCATCGACCGTTTGCGCCACTTCGATTCCGTCGGGGCGCTCTGCGATCACCGCGACCGGTGACGTGCATTGGCTGACCACTCGCAGCTTGCCAACGCGGATACCAATCTCGCGGTTGTTTACCTGTAGCGGGTAGCTCGGCACGCTGGCCGACGCGACCGGCTGCGGCGTGAGTGCGGCACGCGAGACACGTCCCGCCAGCCCGAAGGGCGTGAGCGCGACAACGGCCATCTCACCCTCGAAACGCAATAGCGGCAGAAACGCACCGGGATATGCCGTTCCAAGCGGGAACTCATCGACTTCTGCCTCGATCGGTGTGGGCTTGGCCACGAACAGTCCCACGCCCCGCCGCGTCTTGGCGTTCGTTTCGGCGGGCGCTGCATAGCCTTCGAGCACTCCTGTGGGTCCCTTCACGCGGACCAAGCCGTTCGTTTTGCTGCTCAAGACCTCGGCCTCGTCGAGGTGCGCCAGCAGTGTGCCCCCGGGACGGTCATAGAGGTCCAAGTCACGCGCAGCTGCGATCGCGAGGTCGATGCTCGCCTGTGGGTTTACCTCGGACGTTGAATTCGCCGTCGCGGTCGAGTCCGCTTGCTGGGTCCGCACTGCAGCGCTTTGCGTCGTGCTACCGGCGCAAGCCACTAGCGCTGCACCGAGCAGACCCGTTCGCCACGCTGTTGCCATGAGACCCGCGTAGCATGGAAAGGGGCTCGGTATCGATGCACGAGCCAAGCCCCTGCGCGCTGGGGCAATCCGAGGTGAAGCGAGGCCGCGTTAGGGTGAACAGAAGTCTGCCGCCCCCGGGTTTAGGTACGCAGCAGCATGCCGAACATGTCGGCGCTCACTTTGCGACTGATCCGCTGCGCCTCGATCTCACGGTTCAGCTCCCAGAAGACTTGATTGGCGATTAATGGCGGGCCCGACATTCCCCCTACCAACCGATTTGGCGTGCCACCCGCTTTCGAGCAGTAGCAACCTTTGGCGATTTCACTGATACTTGCGGGATGCCCACGGCGAGCTGGCCCAAAGTGGGAGACCCCTTCGATCGTTACGTGATCGAGGCCGAACTCGGTTCGGGAGGCATGGGCACGGTCTACCGCGCGTTCGACTCGCGCTTGCAGCGCTCGATAGCGCTCAAGGTGTTGCGCGAAAACGAGGAGTCCGTTGATCCCGCGCACTCCGAGCTCCTGCTGCGCGAAGCGCGCGCGGCCGCGGCGTTCGAACATCCGGGGAAAGTGGCGGTCTTCGACGTGGGGAGTTTCGAAGGCACGACGTTCATCGCCATGGAGCTCGTTTCGGGACAGTCTTTGCGGTCCCTGGTGGGTAAGCGTGAGGTTCCGCTCGAGCAACGTGTCGATTGGTTGTTGGAGATCGCCGCCGTGCTCGCGGCCGCCCACGACATCGGCCTGGTGCATCGTGACATCAAGCCCGAGAACGTGATGGTTCGCACCGATGGCACCACCAAAGTTCTGGACTTCGGGATCGCGCGGCGGATGCGCGGTCATACGACGCCATTTGGCGCAACCCAAGCTGCTGCCTTGCCCAGCATGACGGGAGGCGATTCCTTCGTGGGCACGCCTTTGTACATGGCGCCCGAACAACTGCGCGCAGAGCCATTCGATGGGCGCGCTGATCAGTTTGCCTGGGGCACGTTGGCGGTCGAACTGCTCACGGGGGTTCACCCGTGGGCAGCAGGGCGGACGCCTGCGCAAGCCATCGCGTCGATTCTATCGAGCGCAGAGCCGACGATTTTGCCCGGCTCGATGCCGGCAGAGCTCGAGAGCGTCTTGCGCCGCGCCTTGACGAAAGACCCAGCGCAACGCTTCGTCGATTTTCGATCGTTACAGGCAAGGTTGCACGAGCGTCCGACGTTCGACTCTGCAGCTGCGCTTGGAGGGGGCGCTGACAGAACTCACGCGTCGCACACGGCCGAGCCGGTTGCGGCGTCGTTGCCGCCCGTGGGCAAGCCAAAGCGCGTTGGTGGACGCTGGCTCCCAATTGCGTTCGTTGCCGCATTGGTCACAGGCTCGCTGTTCTGGTTCACGCGCGGGCGCGGGCGCTTGCCGGAAGCGGGACTTGCGGCCCTGCAAGTTTACGAGAATCCCAAAGGCTCGGACTCGTTGTCGCTCGAATCGGCAGCGTTGTGGCAAGCCGCCGAAGCGGACTTTGCGCGAGCCGCAGCCGAACCCGGCGCTCCACTGCATTGGACGGCCGCGCAAGCGTTTACTCAGGGGCAGCTCTTGCTAGTGACTGATCGGGTCGATGAAGCGGTTGCCGCCTTCGAGCGTGCCGCGCGGCTCGAGAGCGAATGGGCGTTGCCCCATTTGGCGCTGTCGGGCGCCGCCTCTCGCAAGGGTGACTTGCAACGAGCCTTGGCGGAGGCCGCAGTTGCCGAAAGCCTTGCGCCGCGATCCTGGAGGGCCGCCTATGCCGCCGGTGCGGCAAACGCTTATGCCGGTCAGCTCGATCAAGCCGTCGAAGACTACCGACGCGCACTGGCCAAGGCACCCGACCATCCATTGATCCTGTCCGAGCTGGCTCTCGTCTACCATGCGCAGCGCCTCGACGCGGATGCTGCCCGCGACTGCACACGTGCTCTAAAGCTCGATCCGGACATGTTGGCGCCGCGGATTCTGCTCGCCGAGCTCGCGCTCGAACGCAAGGACGCGGCGGAAGCATTGACCCAAGCGACCCGAGCCTTGGCAGTTTTCCCACAAAGCATTCCGGCCAAGCTCGCTCAAGTCGAAGCCTTGACGCTTTTGGGGCGGCTACCCGAAGCACGGCTCGCGCTCGGCGCTGCGCACCAACTGTTGAGCAAGGAACCGAACGGTCCCTACAAGCCACGCCTCGACGCGGTGGAGGCCCGATTGGCGGAAGTTAACGGTGCGCTCGGCACTGGCGCGCCGTCGACGAACGACGATTCCGTGCCCTCGCGCTCACAAGTCTCCGAAGCACCTCGTGCGACCCCCATGCCCGTTGTAGACCCTCCCATCGCTCCCCGCTCGCAAGTGCCGAAGAGCGCAAGGCCGGCGCCGCGTTCGACGTCGGTGGGCAAAGGTGGAGCGGATCTCGGATTTTGAAAGCTCGCTCAATCGTTGAGCCCGCGATGGCAGAGCCCGCACCCACTCACCATGAATGCTACGCGTGTCGGCAACCCGCGGTCACTCGCTGTTTGCGCTGTGACGGCAGTCTGTGCAGCGAGCACGCGCCTCGCGCGGAGCAAAGGTGTTTTGCGTGCGAATGGCTCGGCTACCACCTGCGCTGGCTCTGGCGCGCAGTGCTGCTCAAGACGGGTTTGACCTTGGCGCTGATGACGGTGTTGGTGCTGGCTTTCCCGAGAAGTTGGATAGCCTACGGGCTGGGGCTCCCGCTCTGCTTCGTGATTCATCGTTGGCACCCGCTGAGCTTCTTCGACGGATACAAGCGCAGGCTCTTTCTCGCCGAGCACTTACCCGGACTTTGGTATGAATACGCGATCGCTCTGCGCCGGGGAAAGGTGAAACCCCCGCGTTCGAGTTGAAGCAAACGAGCAAGGCACGAACGGTCCTGGTGGCCCGATCGTGGGTTCTCGTTCACTCGTGAAGTTCGTCGGGCTGATGGGCGATCGCCAAGACCGCCGAGGGACCCGTGAGGCGTTGGGTAGTTTGGCTTCCCGCTTTCAGTCTGTCGAACAGGCTGCGAATCAATTGAACCTGCTCGTCCCGGCGTCTCTTCTCTTGCTCGTCAGTGGTCTTGTCCGAGGCGTTGGTGACCAGCCAGCGCTTGAACAACTTGCTCATCGCGTCGTCACCCGAGAAGCGATCGACTCCGATCAAGCGTGCGATATCGCCCTGAATCTGCAATCGCTCGGCATCGAGCAGAACGGGGGCTTGTTGAGCCACGACGACCAAGGCGTTCGGCCCGACTACGCCCAAAGGACGCGGCACTGGCGGATCACGCACGAGCTCCAGCCAAGCCTCGTACTCGCGCAAGATGGCTTGATTCTGTTCCGGTGCCCAAACGTCGACCTCGGTACCCGTTCGATTCACGTCGCCGGTGGCATTCCAGCGTGGAATGACCGCACCAGGACAAGCGGTCAGCGCAGCTTGACGCGCCTGGGCCAAGCCCGCCTCGAGCTGGCGAGAGAGACTGGCGCCCCGCGCCCCAGCTCGCGCAATGCAGGCGAGCCACAAAGCACGGACATTGGTCCTGCCCGTGTCCGAGCAATCGAGGACCGAGTTCCAGACGTCGTCTCCCGCGACGCGCCCAATGGCCCCTAGGTTGTAGTCGGTGACGTCGACGTGCGAGCCCTGAAAAGTCTCGAACAGAGTGTGAAACCCGCTCACGCGCTTGTCGTAGTAGAGACGCCAGAGCACCGAGTAACCCGCGGACATCACCAGACCGATGGGGATCGCCCCGAGTCCACCCACAGCCCCGGCAATCGTACGCCATGCCAAGATGCGGCCTTGATTGTGGCCCGAGGTACCAGCGTACAGAGGTGCCAGCATCAGCCGGCACGAAACTACGTTGCGACAGTACTCGTTGCGAGTCCAACCGGGCGCAAACGGAAAATCGTTTCCAGGATTGTGAGGCGTGGCCAGGGCGTGCGCTTCCATCGTCGTCGGCCATGCCCCATAGCCGTCGAGAGTAGGAAGGTTAGCCAGCGTTAGTGCTGCAAACTGAACACGCTGGTGGTGGGCCTCTTGTTTGCCCCCGGGCAGAATGCGCGCCAAGTCACTGAGCAACACTTGGTAGCGCACGACCGCCGGAAGCATGCGCCAGCGGCGATACTCGGCGCCGCCTGCCAGGTTGCGAAAGGCGGCGATGTGTCCCGCGTTGGCATCCGCGCGGGTGTCGGCCTCGTCGTTGATACAGTCGTGAAGCGCCCCCAGCACGCGTGGCCGAGCCACGTCGTCCAAGGCGACTTCCAGGGGCTGGCCACGCAAGTAATAGGGCAAGTATTCCCACATGGGCGCCGTGATCGCTTGACCTCCCGCGATCGCTCTGGCGACGGCGGCGAGCAGTTGCCGTTGCATGGCAGCCAGCCCCGGGCTTCGCAGTAACCCGAGCACGGCCATCTTCTCGATCGCCCGGGAGGGCCAAGAAGTGACTTCACCCACGAGCGCACGTGCCGCCTCGGTCACGTTGCGATAGATTTGGATCCGGTCACGCCGACCTGCGACGTTCAAACTCCGAAAGAAATCGGACGCAGCAAGGCCACGCAAGGTCCCTTGGTCCAATGCGTACCGCTGCCAGAGCCGAGCATACTGTTCATCGACGTCCGAACGATGTGCGTTGCGATGGCCGAGGTTGCCGGAGAGCGGGCTGAGCCAAATCTTGAGCTGCTTTTCGAATTTTCGCTGGACCTCGATCGTACGAAACGCGTCAACGTCGATCGCAAAGTCGACTCCCCAAGTTGCGGTCGCGCGCGCTAGCACCGCGCTGCAAACCGGATCTGCCGCAGCAATGCCGAGCAGCCGTCGCCCGAACGCCAACGGATCCGCGTCGATTGAGTACCAGGGCACGATCGCGCGGTTGTGATTGATGCGCGGAAATACCGTCGCGTAGTCCAACGTGATCGCCGCATTCGGCGTGGTGATCACTGCGTTCGCTTGGGCGGTCGTGCGCAGAAAGATCAGCACGACGACCGTCCCGCCAGACATATCCCGTCCTCACTCTTTGCAACGCAGGCAACGCCGCGCGCGAGCTTGGTCTTCATCCCCCAGGTAACCACGCGCGCTGCCTAACAAAAGCGCCGTATCAGCGTCCAATCATTTGCAAAGAATTACTGGCCGCAACTGGTTATCGTGGCAACCGCCGCGGTGGCGGCCTGCGCCCGGCGCCCGAAGCCGTAGCCGTCCGCGTAGCATGCCGCCCGGACTCAGAATGCGGTTGGGTCACGCCGGGCTCGTGCTGCGCGGCCTCAGCCATCTCGCAGCGGGGTGCTGCGGTTCAACAGCGTGCCATCGCGTTGGCTTTCATTAATCCGGTAACGCTACAAGTTCCTGATCGACTGGGTTGGTGTGACGACGATCCGTGAACAAATCGCACTTAGGTACCCTGGGTGATCGGTCGCCAGCTCGTTTGGCGACTGGACGAAGGACTGCTGCCAGTCGAAGATAGCCGCGCTTGGCAAAGATCGCGTTGGTCCGTGTGGGGTTGGCCGTCGGGGTGCTCGTCGCAGGGTGCTCGTCGAAGCAACCTGCAGACCTGACGACGAAGATCGGGGAGCCGGAGCCGCGAATCGACGCTGCGCTTGCGCCGACGCCCGAGGTACCGCGAGCGGGTCGCGATGCGGGCAAGGTCACTCAGGGCGCTGAGGCTCCGCGCGCGCCGTCGGAGCCGACGTCGAGTGGCCAGCTCGTGCCACACTTCGAACTAGACGCAGGAGCAATGACCACCACCGCGCAAACCGTCGCGACCGAGCCCGCGGTCAGCGTCGTTGAGACGTCTCTGGGTGCTGCGGGATTAGATGCGGGCAGCCATTCCCGAGTGACCCTCGACGCCGTCGACGCGAGCCAAGAGGCAGGCCCCGACACTGCGGCTTTCCCCCCGGTCACCTTGGATCCGCCGGGTGGAGTGCCTTGGGAAGAGCTCGTCGTGCCGCCCGCTGCGGCGGACGAATGTCGGGTTAGCGCCGACGAGGATTTGCCTCCTGTAACGAATCTGCAGGGCTCGGATGAACTGTGGAGCTTCGACCAAGACCTGCTCTTGCTCACGCGTTTGGCCGCGGATGGAGACGCTTACGTCGAGCAGCAGTTCGATTCCGAGGGCGGGCTTTTGCTCTTGAACGTCTCGAGTAGCGCCGGCATGCCGATCAGCGTCGAATACGTGCGGGATGCGCAGGGCAATACGACTTCACGGGTGTCCGGCGACAATCAAACCGGTTACTCGTTGAGCTATGACCCTGATACGGGTCTGCTCTCGAGGAGCAGCATTTCTTACCCCTACTTGCTGTCACGAGTTTATACGCACGATACACAGGGGCGTTGCGAAAGTGTCTCGCCCCTGGACGGTAGCCAAATCGAGCAGTGGTATTACACCGAAACGGGGCCGCTCGATTCGAGACTGACGCTGGACGCCGAAGGCTTGCCGGTGGCTGCTGCGTACTACGTCTACGACGCGAACGGTACCTGGCAAGCCTTGATCGAAGACGGTGCCAACCGGAACGACAGCGCCGCAACGGTGGATGGCATTGCCGATCGTCTGCTGCGGCGCAAAGCCGATGGCTCGGGGGGTTGGTGGCTCGAGCTCTTTGAGTTCTCCTTTGCCACTGAGGCTCGAAATCAAATGGACCCAGACTACGAAGCCCACCGTTATCCCGTCGAGGGCAACGCGCTCGTCACGCGAGATGGCTTCGATGCGGACGCGTATCGCGCGCGTTGGCACTTCTCGGCGGGCTGCGCTGAGCTCATCGAGCAGCTACCCAAGCCTCACGACCAACGCTGCCGTTTCGATCAGCCCGAGCTCGAGCTGCCGCTCGGTTGGTGGTGACGACGGCGCTCTCGACTGGTGTTTCCCCGCTGGACGAAACCAGCTCTGGATTGGACGCAATCAGACCTGCAGGGCTCGACCCCACCCAGGCAAATTGACTTCCAACTTGGCCGAACGAAGCTTTGGCGCCCGTGGCTTCTGCTGCCAGCGCACGGGTGCATTCTGATCGGGACGCGCGCGTCGCGCTTGCGCTAGCATCCGCCCTCGCGAGGACGACCATGGCCGGCAACGCTCCATTCATGATGCAGGACCCCAACGCGCCGATGGGGCCCTTCAACGATGCGTTCCTCCAGCAGCGCGCCGAGCTGGCCAATCGTATCTATCCAGTCGAGGAAGAGCTCAACCAGTTGCAGGGGTTCGAGTCCGACTACGCCGATTACTACGAGCAGACTCGCGCCGAGTACGAGGAGCTGCTCGAAGAATGGCGGGAACTCACTGGCAACGAGTGGGTCTCCGCCGAAGAGGAGCAACGGGACCCTCAGCCAGACAAGAAACAGGACGAGTGGTACCCGGACGTGGACTATTCGCCGGATCCCAACGAGAGCTCTGCCAGCAGTGGCAGCACGAGTTCGGCGGGTGACGGTGGCATGAGCATGCCGGACGACGGCGGGATGAGTTCTGCCGATGACGGTGGCATGAGCATGCCGGACGACGGCGGAATGAGTTCTGCCGATGACGGTGGCATGAGCCGGGACGACAGCTCCGACTTCGAGGATGAAGAAGGTCAACAGAGCATCGATCCCGGGCAGGGGCAGGTTTGCGATCCGGATTGGTGGAACTCTTCCACCGACTACGGCGCGCCCGCAGCAGGCGTCGGCGAGTCGGTCATGCTCTCGCCTGAAATTCTATTTCCCGAGCAGCCGTCGAGTGACTCACTCCCGACGATCTCCGGAACCGACTGCAACCAACTCGCTCGCGTCATTAACCCGCCGGACGGTGCGAGTTACGTCGCTCTGCGGCTGCGTCCCGACCGCAGCGGCAAGGAGATCAAACAACTCCACTTCAACGATCGACTGTTCGTGGTCAGAAAGCTCGACGCGCCAGGTTGGTGTTTGGCTACGACCGACGCGGGGGACGTCGGCTTCGTTTGGGCGCCTTGTTTGATGATCGGCGCACCCGAGCCCGATGCAGTTCTGCACTACGTCGAGCCGAATCAGTCGGCGATTGGGATCGCCGAGCGCTACTACAAGGACGCCGTTGGTTGGGGCCACGACCTGCGTTTTTACGTCAACGTGATGGTCTACGCCAATCGCAGCGTCGACAAGCAGAGGGCGGGGCTCCGATCCGACAACGAAGACTGGTCCGAGGCAAAGACCTACGCTGGCAAATACATTTGGATCCCGGACACGGAGTTTGCGGACGCCGTTCGCGACAAGGTCTCAACGGGTTCAATCAGCTTCGCGATCTGGTCGGCGCTGCTCGGGACCGTCGAAGTCGTATTCGACGCGGCCCTTGCGATCATCGGGTTCATCGGGGGCTTGGTGCACGGCGTCTTGGAATGCGTTTGGGACACGCTGAAGGGATTCGTCGAGCTGATCGGAATGTTGTGGGATCTCTTGGTTGGGTTGCTGAAGTTGATCGGCTTGTGCATCAGCGGTGAGATCGTCAATGCCACGGCCTCGACGTATCAACGAGCCAAGCAAATCTGGGAAGCGCTGAGCTGGGAGTTGGTGGGGGACCTGATCAGCAAGACCGTCGCCGGCTGGATCGACGGCATCAAGGAGAAGTGGGAGAAGGGGTCATGGCTCGAACGCGGTCACTTCGTGGGTTGGGTGATCGGTTACATCATCGCGGAGGTCGTGATCGCGATCTACACGGCCGGCGGCGTGACCGCGGTCAAGCTCACCGGACGACTCGCCGAGTTTGTCAACTTCCTGCGGAAATTCAAACCGCTCGAACAAGTGATCGTCGCCGCCGAAGAGAGTCTGGAGAAGGCGGCTGAGTTTCGACGTCTGAGGTTGGGGCTGAAGATTCACCCCGGCATCGTGCACAAGTGCACTTCCGGCGCCAAGATAACGATCCGAAGAGACAAGACGACGACGATTCTGGGCGTCTTCAAAGAGGATCTAGAGCTGATCATGAAGGACCTAGGGGAGCTCAACAACAAGACCCCGGGCAGCATCGCGGATGTGCTCAAGACGACCAAAGCGGGCAAGGTCGGTGGCTTGAACTTCCTCAACGTCGGCAAGACGGCGGAGCTCGAGGCAGGCACCCAGTGGTTCGAGAAGGTCAACGGTCCTTGGTTGAAAGCCGTCATCGAGCGCGGAGACGACATCATTCTCGTCAGTAGACCGGGCTACATGCGAAACGCTTCAGGTCAACTGCGGACGTTCGGCATGGAGATCGAATTTCTGATCAAGAACGGGCTGCGGCCATCGTTGCTTTCCACGAAGGCGGTACGTCTGCCTGGTACCCTGGAGCAAGTAGCACGCGCAGGGATCGCGGTGGCTGCCGCCTATGTCGGAGCATCGGAGCCGGACTCGGTTGCACAGCAGGTCAAGGCTGCGTTGGCCAACGGTGCCGACTTCCATCTGGGCGGCACGGACTTCTCGAAAGTGCTCACCTCGTCCGCTTGCGAGATCGCGTTCGACTTCGACGTGCATGGGCCCGCTTCGTTTTCGATCCTGCTTCGAAAGCCGGGTCAAACCGAGGGGTTGTTCTTCTACATGCTGCGTCACATGCGACACGCAATCGATCCCAGCGTGCAGGCGGAAACCCCGGCTTACTACGGTCGCTTGCTCAACGAGTATTTTTCGGATTTGCTGGCTGGAGACTTCTCCATCAGCGCCGAATATCAACGTCTGGAACCCGAGTTCTACGACAAGCTACTGCGCATTCCGGATTTGCCACCCAGTCATCCGGCGGCGATCAAGTGCAAGAACTTCGACATCAGTTGGATGCAGGAACTCTGACACGAGATCGCGTCGGCACTCACTCGAAGACTCCCGATGGACCGCGCGCCTACCGAACTCTATGCCGCGCCGTACACCGGTTCGAGCGAGGTGGCGACGATCGTGAGAGAACTCAAAGCCGCGCTCCCCAATCCCGAGCAATACGAGATCCAGGACGAGTCCGAATACGGCGCACACTTGGTGTCCAAGCATTGCGTGATCGTGATCTCCAAAGATCGTTACGGTGATGCGTTCGGTATCTACGTTCGGCAGCCCGGCGAGAACCGGGACGACATGGATCTCTATCTGCTCCGTCAATTGCGAGGGGCATACCATCCGAGTCGAAAAGGGGAGGATGTTACTTACTACGGGCATCTGCTCGCCGAGTTCTTCCCGGACCTGTTGGCTGGGGATTTCTCGATTCAGACTCGCTATCGGCAAGTCGAGAAGGAGTTCAATCGCCTGATCTTCGAGCTTCGGCGTTTACCCGCCGAACACCCCGCGGTTCAGCTGTGTCGCAGGTACGACATCCGTTGGATGAAAAAGCTCGGACTGTTCGGACGTTTCTTCGGCTAGCGCTTCGAGCCGAGGCATGCGAGCATGCTCACGTGGCGCGCGCGTTAATCTGTGGTGTGTGTGGGGGGCCCCTTCCGCGACCGGAAACGGGGGTCCGCTTCGTGGTTTGTCACTTCTGCAAGACGACTTCGGATCTGGAAACAGGCACGCGCCAGGGGGCTGACGGCCAAGCCAGCGTCGATGTGGACGAGGGCTTGAAGCGCGAACTCGACACTTTTCAGGCCGCCTATGCCGAGCGCATCAAGCGAGGCGAAGCACCCCTCGCTGCGTTTCGAGCTGCGGCCGAGTTGGCGTTTGCGGGGATTTGCGACCCAGAGTCGATGACCAACGTCGTGTTCGGCATCGCTGCCGACTTCGAGCAGGCGAACGGGGTCGACGTGACGCTCGATCCAGTGGTTGTGCCGCGTTTGGCAAAGGCTTACCTGATGGCTCTGCAAGAGCTTCGGACGCAACCTCGATACGAAATCAATCTCCCGTTCTTGACCGCGACGAAAGACGGGCCGCTGCACTTCAGCCAAGGGGTCACGATCGCGCGGCTCAGCGAATTGGCGAAGCATGCTCCAACGGCCAAGGCACCCCAAAAGACGTGGTGGAAGCGCTTGCTCGGTTGAGCGCTGCCTACTCCACGTACTGCTGCACTTCCTGGTCCGTGGCTTCAGGCGGGAGGCGAACATACGGCACAGGCCAGCGCGAGCTATCGATGGGGATGGTTGGCACGTGCCTGGCGCTTACCTGAGACTCTGCTCGTCGTGCGCGGGTGCACGATCGGAGTTTCGGTGTCAGGTGTGCTTGACCCACGCACGAACTTGCTCGAAGGTTCGCCCGTTCGTGCGTGGCCCCTTCTTCATTCGCCGGGCCCCGGAGGTCCGTTGAAGCGCGCTTGCGTCGGCGCTGTGCTGCTGTCGTTCGGCCTCGCCGTCGCGACGCCGGCGTCGGCTCAGAGTGCTGGATCCGAGCGCGCGTCATCGAGTCCCGCTGGCGCAGAGTCGAACCTGGACGTTGACCCCGAGGTCCAGGCAGCGCCAGAGCCCACTTGGGACGCGGTCGCGCTGCGCGCCGATATTGGTGCTGGCGTTTTCGATTGCCCACCTCCGGCACAGGTGGGGGCGTGGGCGAATGAATTGGTCGGCAGAGCTTTCGTGATCGATTCGGCACCCGTCGAGCTGCGAATCGCCGTCGACAAGACGCCGAACCAGGAGCTGCGGCTCGAGCTCACGGCAAAGGAGTTCGGCTCACCAAAGGAGACTGCCGAGCCAAGACTGCTGCGGCGCTTTCAGAACGCCTTGCCTTGCTCCGAATTGCTGCGCGCGGCCGCGCTGACGATCTCGCTGTTCGCGATCAACCCGCGTGCGCCGCGCGAGACTGAAAGCGGGGTTGCCGGTCCGAAGCCCCGGGCAACCCCGGCTGACGACGCTCCAGCGCTGTTCACCACGGGCGGCGAACCGCAAGCGCGGCCCCCTCAGCCGAAGCAGCAAGCCAAACCAGCGACCTCGAGCAGCCCAGCAGCAGAGAACCGGGCCGAGGCTTCGCCCGATCGCGTGAACGATCTGACCCCGATCTTGGCCCTCGACGGCTATGGAGCCCTGGGGGTTAACCCTGGAGGCGGTCTGGGCGGCGGTGCCCAGGTGGGATTGCACAGCACGCTCTGGGAGGTACGACTCCGAGCAGGGGCGATGGCCAGCGCCCCTTATCGGCTCACGCCAGCCCCGCGGGGTCAAGTGCGTGCGCCGACGAGCGAGGTTGCGCTCGCCTTGTGTCGCTTGTTGCGCGGGCGAGTGACCTGGAGTCTGTGTGGATTCGGCGGTCAGCTGTGGCTCTACGCCCACGGCGAGCAGTTCGAGAACAACCACGAGCTACTGAAGCGCTCGCCCTTCGTTGGCGCGAGCGGCGAATTGCTCTGGATGCTTGGACCCCAACTCGGAGTTGGACCCAGACTCGAGTTGTTGGTGCCGCTGGTCCCTTGGACTTACCAAGTGACGGACGAGCCTGACGCTGCCTGGAAAATGTGGTCCCTGGCGCCCCGGATGGGGATCAGCGTCGAGTGGCGCAACGAGTGAGTCACCGCCGTCACGTCAGGATTGCGTGACGCAAACCGACCGCTCGGACCCGTGGCTGACCCGATCTCGCGCTCGCGAAAGATTCTTCGAGAATTTGGGCGCCCTCACGACAATTGATGGGGATGGCCCCGTTTTCGCGTCCAACCTCGGACTCCGCACCCGGCGCGGCGGAGTTCTTTGGCTGGTACGAGGCAAACATCGACTACGTCTGGCGGACACTGCGGCGTCTAGGGATCCCGGCCGCCGATCTAGCAGATCTTTCACACGACGTGTTCGTAGTGGCATGGAAACAACGCGCTGAAATCGATCCGGAGCGTCCGGTCAAACCCTGGTTGTTCGGGGTGACCTTTCGCGTCGCGGCCAACCATCGCCGCAGGGGCTGGTTCCGCTGGCGCCACGACCATGAGTTGGACTCGCTCACTGCACCCGGTCTCGATCCCGAGCAACACGCCCAACTGCGCGCGGAACTAGAGCAACTGGATGCCGCGTTGAGCGAACTGCCGCTCAAGTTGCGGGCAGTGCTCCTGCTGCACGACTTCGACGAGGCCTCGCCGAAAGACATCCGAGCCGCGCTCGGCATCCCGCTGCAGACCGTTTACTCGCGGCTTGCCGCGGCGCGAAAGCGATTTCAGCAGGCGTTTCGCAAAGCTGCGTTTGGCCCGAAGATGATCGAGGGTCAGGCGCTCTTGGGAGAGCAACAATGACGGAAGAGTCGAACCCTACCGAACACTCCGAGCTGGAGTCGACGTTGGATGGGATCGCGCATCTGCGCGAGCTGGCGGAGCTGGACGGCGCTCCGCTCGAGGCAAAGCGCGCGATCGAGCTGCGCTTGCGCCGCACGTTGGCCCAAGACGTACCCGCCTATCGGCGTAAATCCCGTGCGCGCACCGGGCTCTTGGCGTTTGGGTTCTGGGTGGTCGTGCCCAGCGCGCTTGCGGCGACGGCCGCGGGCTCGGGCCTGCTCGAGCGGGCCCTGCGCTGGACACCGCAATTGCTCGAGTTCGCGGGCTTGAGGTCGCACCCGGCGGCGTTGCCTCAGGTGGTGAACGATGTTGCGGCCTCGGAGCGAGAGCAAAGCGTACCCGCGGCGAGCGCGGTTGCTTCGGTGCAAAGTGCGCAGGCGCGCTTCCCCGACGAGGTACGCAGTGAGAACGAGGCACGCAGTGAGAACGAGGCACGCAGCGGGGCACCGGCGTCAACTTCGTCTGCCGCGGCGCGGGGCGTAAATCGACGCCCGGCGGACGGACCCGACGTTGCAAGGCCCAAGCTTGCGGCGCCAAGTTCCGTCTCGTGGTCGGACCGGTTCGAAGCAGAGCCGCTCGACCGGGAGCGCCGCTTGCTGCAAAGCGCGCGCTTGCGTTTGCGCGCAGGAGATCGCCGTGGGGCGCTCGAGCTCACCGCCCAACACGCTCGGCAATTTCCCGACGGCCTATTGACGGCAGAGCGTAACGCGATCATCCGCCAGGCACAGCAACTCGGCGGCGGGTCCCAGTAAATTTCCAACGAGCACTGCGAAGTATTCTGAGAAACCGAGCGCATGGCGACAATAGAGCTGTGGAGCCAAGGCACGCATCTCGGTGGTCGAGCGCGTACCGCTGGCATCGAGGGAGAGACCTGATGAAGCATCCGAAGAACTATCTCGTTAGACCTGCTCTTTGCTCGATTGCATGCTTGCTTACGGCGTGCGGCGGGCAAACCGCCTTCGTGGGCGACAACAATCGAGGTCTGATCGCCGACGACTCGAGCACCAGCGACGCCCGAGCGCCTACGAAACACGCGAATGCCAGTCGAGATGCTGGCTCATCCGAGACGCCCAACGACGAGTCGGACGGCGGCACGTCGGGCACTGGTGGAGCGGTCCAGGACGATACGCCGGCGCAAAGCGGCGACGAGCCGAACGCAACGCTGGTGAGCGAAGGTCCCGACGCGGCGAGTGAACCCAAGCCAGACACCAGTAACTTGTCACAGTTCTCGTGCGAAGACGTGGCGTCGCAGCAGTTCGACTCGGCAACCATGCAGGCATATGCATTGTCGGCCGATGCGGCCGACGCGGCCGACGCTGCTTTGGAGCTGATGTCGGAAGCAGATCTGGCCAGTCAAATGGTCGGCGTGGACGGTGCAGCCAAAGATTTCCAAGACCTTTATCGCACGCCCGACGTCGACGTGCCGGGTCTCGGAGTGCTGCGTGGCCTCAACTTTCGCGACGCCAGTCGCGGCGTGAACCTCGATGCGGGGCAGAGGAATAGACCGAGCGACGGTAACGATTTCGCCACGGTGTTTCCCACGCCCGCATTGCGAGCTGCATCCTGGGATCTCGATCTCGAAAAGCGCGTCGGTGCTGCGATCGGGGACGAGGTTGCGGCCTCGCTCAACAATGTGGGCTTGGGTCCGAGCGCTGACCTCGTGCGCCATCCCTATTGGGGGCGCGCGTTGGATGCGTATGGCGAGGATGTGTACCTCACCGGGCGCATGGCTACGGCGTTCACCGTTGGCATGCAACAGTACGTGATGGCCTGCGCCGAGCACTTCGCTGGTTACAACGAGGAAAAATATCGTACCCGCTTCGACGCAACGATGAACGAGCAGACGCTGCGCGAGATCTATACGCGTCAGTTCGGAATGATCGTTCAGGACGCTGGCATTGCCTGCGTCATGACCTCGAACAACAAGCTGAACGGCGTCAAGACAACCCAGAACCAGCATTTGTTGAGGGATATTCTGAAGGCGCCACGCGCTGAAGGCGGCATTGGCTTCGAGGGCTTCGTGATCAGCGACTGGTGGGCCATGCCCGGCGATCAGGCGTATCCGGACGCAGCTACCGCTCAGGCCGTTGCTGACGAAGCAGTGCAGGCTGGGCTCGACATAGAGCTGCCTTGGACCATGCACTATTCGACCCAAACCCTGGCGCAGGCGGATCAAGAGCTGGTGGCGGATGCGGCGCGGCGGGTCGTCACCCAAAAGTATCGCTTCGAGTCTGCCTCAGCCGACGACGGTTGGAGCAAGACAGCGCCAAGTTCGAGCCTGAATGGTGGCTCAATCGCACCGAACGACGACCACGAAGCCCTGGCCGAGGAGGCCGCTGTCGATTCCATGGTGCTGCTCAGCAACGGCTTGAACGCCAACTCCGCAATCCTGCCGCTGCAGGACGCGCATAGCATAGCGGTCTTGGGTACCCTGCAGCAGTTCAGCTTGATCAGTTCCAACGTGCCCAAGAGCTGCATCACCGACGGCGACAGCGCTCGGCAATGCACGTTTCACTTCGCAACCGATCCAGCTTTTGGAGATCGCGGCTCCAATCGAGTCAATGGGGATCCCGCGCGTTCCGTGGGACCGTTCCAAGGGATAGCTGCCGCGGCGGGGACTGGCAGAGTCGTCACGAACGGTAACTCCGCGGACGCTGCCGATGACGCGGACACAATAGTGGTGGTCCTGGGTTATACTCCCGGCGACGAGGGCGAGGAGTACCCCGTGTCCGGTGGTGGTGATCGGAGCTCGCTCGATCTACCTGCCGAACAACTCGAACTCGTTTCCTCCGTGCTCGATCTGGACAAGCCGACGGTGATCGTAATCGAGTCGGGCTCGATCGTGAATCTGCCCTGGCTCGAGCACGCGAACAAGAACCAGGCCACGATCTGGGCAGGCTATCCTGGCTTGCGAGGTGGCTCGGCTCTGGGTCGTCTGATCTTCGGAGACGCAAACTTCTCCGGAAAAATGCCGATGGCGTGGCCAGTTGAAAGCGAGCTGCCGGCGTTCAAAGACTCTGAGTCAGAAACACAGATGGGTTATTCGTTCGGCTATCGCGAGTTCGATCGGCGCAAATACGTCGATGGTACGGCTGTAAATCTCGTGTTTCCCTTCGGCCATGGCCTGAGCTACTCGACGTTCGACTACGCGAACTTGTCGCTACCTTGCGAGACGGTGACGAAGGACGCCGTCTTCGATGTGAGTGTCGAGATCACGAACACTTCTGCGGTCGACGGTGACGAAGTCGCGATGTTGTTCGTCAAGCCACCCCCAAAGCCAGAGGGCATCACGGGTGAACGGCCGTGGAAAGAGCTGGCGAGCTTTGCTCGCGTGGCGGTTGCAGCTGGGCAAACCGTTACCGCACAACTCCCAGTGCGTGTCCAAGATTTGCGACGCTGGGAAGGCGACGCGAGCGGCCATTGGATGATTGACAGCGGACAGTACACGATTGTCGTGGGCAAGAATGCCGAAGATGCGGAGTCTGCGACCACGCTTGGTACGGTGACCGTCGAGGGTGACTGAGCGTCGCAACCGACGCTCGTCGAGAGAGTCCCAAGAGTCGACGGCGACCGAAGTGGAGAGAGGTGAGTGGCGTGGTCGTGCGACCGATGACGAGAGTCAGTCGCACGGCCACGCCGGGCTCGCGTTTGGGTGTCAGCGGCCGCACTTGCGTACAAGCGCGAGCGGCGATCCGCTTGTACGAGATTGAAGACTGCGAGCTTTCTCATGCGCGGACTTCGACGAGGCAGCCTGACACCGCGCGCTCTTGCATTCGCAGCGGCAGTCGGGTGGCCCTGCGCTGGGATCAGCGTCGGGCTCGGGGCGGGCTTCGCCGCGGCGTGCGAGCCGAAGACCGAGCGAGCGGGCCGGGATACGGGGCTCGAGTGCGAAGATGGTTCACAGTGCGCGTCGAACTTCTGCCTGCAAACGCGGGTGCCGGCGAGCAATGTCTGTTGTGTGCGAGCTTGTGAGAACGGCGCGGTTTGTCGCAGCGACGGGACGGGGTGTGAATTTGCGCCGCGCCCCGAGGTGGATCCGGGCGGCACGGCCTCAGTGCCCGTCGGCATGCCCCAGGCACCGACGCCAGTACCGAACCGCGCTCTGCCGAGCACGTCGAGCGGTCCGAAGTCGGTCGAGCCGAGCAGTCCCGCCGTGCCCGCTGCCACGATCGAGCCCAGCGCCACGAGCCCCTCAGGTCCAGGTGACGCAGGGAGTTGTTCTGACCCAAGCTGTTCGAGTGACGAGCCCGTGGAGGCTCCAACATCGGAGTTGGACAGCACCTCGATGGGGCCACGTTCAGCGCCAGATGCCAGCATACCCGACGCTTCGAGCAGTGCAGACGACGGCAGTGCCGCGTCGAACGATTCGGACCCTCCCGATGCTGCAGCCCCCTTCGCTGGCCCAGCCGAATCGATTGCACCGGTCGAGATCGTCCCGACCGATAGCACACCGCCGGCTGCCTGCGATGCGGAACTGCTCGCCAACGGCGACTTCGAAGAAGGTGATGTTGTCTGGGTAACAGCGTCGACTTGGTCCGGTGCTCTGGCTATCGTGCCTGCCGACGACAGCGAATTGCAGCAAGAAGGGGTCAGCCCTCAGGCGGGCGACTACCTGGGGTGGTTGGGTGGAATCCCCGACAACGAATTCGATGGCAACGAAGTGCGGATCGAGCAGCCTTTCAACGTGCCTTTGAACGCCTCGAGTTTGGCGTTCAAAGGCTACGTGCGGATCGCGACGTTGGAGCCCGACCCCACCGCTGTGTACGATGTGGCGTACGTCGATGTGTTGGCGCCAGGTGAAGAGTTACTCTGGGTGCCGCACAGCTGGTCCAACCTGGACGCAAGCAGCGACTGGGTGCCCTTCGACTTCGAGGTGTCGGATGAGCGCTTGGATGCCATGCGGGGCAAGACACTGCTTTTGCGCATCCACTCCGAGACGGATCCCCAAGGCAAGACGAGTTTCTGGCTCGACACCCTGAGCATGAAGGCCGACTGCGCGCGTTGACGAGTTCGGGCGCTGCGCGCCGTCTCTCGGTCAGCCTTTGCTGGCGTCTGTCGGGTAGCCCACTGTTTGTGCCAACAACACGTTCTCTTGCGAAGACAACCCGAGGGCCTTCGCCAGCGCGTCTCGATCCAACCAAGCGCGCACTACCGTGACCAGCCCGGCGCTCGCGGCGTACAGGTATATGTTCTGGGCAATCGCACCAGCGCTGACGGCTGCGAACAGCAAGCGCTGTTCGGTCGCCACGCGTTCCAAGTGTGCCAGATCCGCGACGTAGATCAGGTCCAACGCCGCGTGGTCCACGAAGTCTTGATAGCCTGTGACGCGGCGCGCATCGACCTCGGCGACCAAGTGCAGCGCATGCGCCTTGGGCTCGTACAAGTACAAGCCCTCAATTCAGAGACCGGCTGCTGCGCGCGTCTCGATCGCGCGCGCTGGGACGACCAGCTTCTCGAGTGGCAGGACAAGCCGTTCTTGAAAGACCACATGCGGGCCTTGCTCCACATCCCGCTCAACTTCGGCTCGGTCATCAGTCGAGACAATGCGGTGCTCGAGCGAGCCTCTGCCTATCCAAAGGATCCGCTTTGGCTCGTGGACGAGGTGTCGCCTTGGGGGTCGGATATCTACATGGCGACCGATCGAAATATCGACGGGGCGCAAATGTGCTCGCTATCGGGCACTTTCCTGTCCAAGGTGTTCGACGGTCCGTTCTCGCACGTCGGCAAGTGGACGCAGGAGATGAACGACTACGTCAAAGCCAAGGGCTACGAGAGGCAAATGGTTCAGCACGGCCAATCCGAGTTCAACCGATGCCGCGCATTTGCGTGGCCGCTTTCACGCGTTCCACTGCAACCACGAATGCTGCCGTGCGCATCGAGCAACGATGACGCCGCATGCGCAGATCGATTTCCGCGAACGCCTGGGTCATGTGACTCGCCAATTGTCGATTGGCGTGGGCTTCGGTCCATTTGAGGTTCTGGGTGTTCTGCACCCACTCGAAGTAGCTCACCGTCACGCCGCCCGCGTTGGCCCAAATGTCGGGGACGCAGATCGTTCCTTGCCGCTCGAGAATGCGATCGGCTTCGAGCTCGACGGGGCCGTTGGCGGCTTCCAACACGTACTTTGCGCGCACCTCGGCAGCGTTGCGTGCGGTGATTACGTTGCCAAGCGCTGCGGGCGCCAGCACGTCGCACTGCAGAGCGAGCAGCCGTTGATTGTCGATTCGCTCGGCGCCGACAAAGCCGCTGAGCTTGCCACTGTGCTGACGGTGCTGCAGCAGAGCTGGGATGTCGATGCCCTGGGCATTGTAGAGCCCTGTGCTGCTGTCGCTGACCGCGATCACGCGCGCACCTTCGGCGTGCAACAGACGAGCGAGCCAACTGCCAACGTTGCCGAAGCCTTGGATCGCAAAGCTCGAGCCTTTCAGATCCTTGCCGGCGTTTTGCAACACTTCGCGGATGGCGATCAAACAACCCCTGCCGGTTGCGGCTTCTCGCCCGAGAGAGCCATGAAGCTCGAGGGGCTTGCCCGTGACCACGCCGGGCGAGAAGCGCTTCAGGCGACAGTATTCGTCGAAAATCCAACCCATCACTTGTGGTGTCGTGTTCACGTCTGGTGCCGGAATGTCCAAGTCGGGCCCGATCACGGGCGCGATTCGCTCCACGAAACGGCGTGTCAGTCGCTCCAGCTCGCGTAGCGACAGCTGCTTGGGGTCGACCTGAATGCCGCCCTTGGCCCCACCGAAGGGCACGTCGACCAGTGCCGTCTTCCAGGTCATCAGACTCGCGAGCGAGCGCACTTCGTCCAGATCGAGGTCTGGATGATAGCGTAGGCCACCTTTGAAGGGGCCGCGGGCGTCGTCGTGCTGGACACGGTAGCCGATGAAGTGACCCAAGCTACCGTCGTCTCGTTCGATGATCAGCTCCACTTTGATCTCGCGACTGGGCGAACTGAGCGCACGTCGCATGGCGGGAGCGACGTCGAGCAGATCGAAGGCTTGGTTCAGATAGTAGTTGGTGGTTTCGTAGGTCGAGGACATGAGTTGGGGGCCATGAAGCACGCGATGTGCCACATCCTCGAGCAGGCGACCTCGGACAGGACCCGCGTCGCATGCCGGGTCGTTTGCTCCCGAGAACGGGTTGGACTTGCTCGCAGCTGCAACTCCTGCGCGCTCGTGTTTCCCTGCGCACTCAGTGCGGGTGGGGGCCAGGCCCGCCCCAGCTTTTGTGACACCCTCGCCACGTTGACGAACCAGCTGGGCCTATGGCGCGCATTCGCTTACACTTGCCCCATGTCCGGCTCTCGACTTATCGCTTCTTGTTTCCCCTCGTTCGACCGCCCGCGCACTCGCTTCGGCTCAATCGCGTTGCTTTGCTTTGGCAGCTTGGTAGTCGGTTGCGGCAACAAGAACGACTCCGACGACACGACCGATGGCACGCTCGCCCCGTCGCCGACGAGCTCTGACACGGGCGCGTCGCCCGGCGGCCCGAGCACCGGCCCCGCCGCGACAACTCCGGCAGGGAACTCGACTCCGGCCCCGGCTACCACGCCAAAACCCACGCCGCCCACCCCGGGCAACATGCCGACGCCCAATGCCGGCAGCGGTGGCGGTGGCGGTGGTCCCTCCAATCCTGGTCCCGGCGCTGGCGGCAACTCCAGCGGTGGCGGCCCGAACACAACGCCTACCACCCCGGTCAGCACGCCTGCTGCCGGAGGGGCGGGGGGCAGTGCTCCAGTCTCGATGCCCAGCACCACCGCGGCGGGCGGCGCCGAAACGGGTGGGGGCCCAGGTGGTCCTGAAGCCATGGGTGGCGCAGGTGAACCCGAGACCGGCGGTGCTGGTCCCTCGGAGATGATGCCTTCAGGTGAACTGCAGCTCACGGTGGCGGATCTGGATGCGCACGACAACGAGGCTTGTTCCAAGGATAGCTGTGATCCGTGCGTGGTGATCCCACTCGACAGCGTGAGCTTCTGCGACAACGCCAACACAGCGCCGGCCATGAGCTGGACGGCGGGTGCCGAGGCTCCGATGAGCTACGCGATATTCCTCGTCGACACGTCGATCGACGCGACGCACTGGGGCATCTGGAACATCCCGGGTGACGTCACGAGCTTGCCGGCAGCGCTTCCCGCAGGCGCGCTGACAGGCGATCTCGAAGGTGCTTCGCAGAACTCGGGCTTCGGTAGCACGATGGGTTATTACGGTCCCGGCGCTTGTGACCACGTCTACGAATTCCGCCTCTACGCCGTGACCGAAGCGCTCACGGCCACCGCGCTCGCCGCGGTCAAGACCGAGCTCGATTCGAAGGACTTCAAAACCTCGTTCGTGAGGGTGCGCAGTGAATGTCCAGATGGGTGCGCTCAGGCGTTCCCGGGCAACGACTGCACCCCTTGACCTACGCGTGAGCTGACGCGCATCGCGGTGTGAACGAACGGTGGACGGCGGCCTCGCTGTGTGCGAGAGCCGCCTCATGCTCTCGCCGTTGTTCGACGATCAGGTTTGGGAAGCCGTTGCTGGCTTCTCTTTCGAAGACGTCACCTATCACCGCGCCCGCGGGCTCGGCGCGGTGCGCATCGCATTCAATCGACCCGAAGTGCGCAACGCGTTTCGTCCGAAGACCGTCGATGAGTTGTACTTGGCGCTCGATCATGCACGCATGTGGAGCGACGTCGGTTGCGTGCTGTTGACCGGCAACGGTCCTTCGCCCAAGGACGGCGGTTGGGCCTTCTGTGCGGGCGGCGATCAGCGCATCCGCGGCAAGGACGGCTACAAGTACGAAACCGAGGGAGCGAACGCGCCTGTGCCCGATCCCGCGCGCCTCGGGCGCCTGCACATCCTCGAGGTTCAGCGCTTGATTCGCTTCATGCCGAAAGTGGTGATCGCCGTCGTGCCGGGTTGGGCCGTGGGGGGAGGTCACAGTCTGCACGTGGTTTGCGATTTGACGCTGGCCAGTCGTGAGCACGCGATCTTCAAACAAACCGATCCCGACGTTGCCAGTTTCGATAGTGGTTACGGTTCGGCGCTGCTCGCCCGGCAAATCGGTCAGAAGCGTGCGAGAGAGATCTTCTTTCTCGGCTTCGACTATTCCGCGCAAGAAGCTTTCGAGATGGGGATGGTGAACAAGGTCGTCCCGCACGCCGATCTCGAGCGCGTCGCGCTCGAGTGGGCACGCGAGATCAACAGCAAGAGCCCGACGGCGATGCGCATGCTCAAGTACGGATTCAACTTGCCCGACGATGGCCTCGTCGGACAGCAGCTGTTCGCGGGGGAGGCGACTCGGCTCGCCTACGGCACGCCCGAAGCAGAAGAAGGTCGCAATGCGTTCGTCGAGAAACGCCCGCGCGACTTCTCGCGCTTTCCTTGGCACTACTGAATTGAGCGACCGAGCGATTTCAAGCGTCCAGCGACGCGCTCTCGCGCGGCCGTCTCGGTTTGGACCTCGCTCCAGGTCGGATATTGGCTCCAAAGCATGAAGCCGCTCGCTGCCTGCCTGGCGCGTAGCTGACGCGTCGCTGAATTTGCCAGCGACTGTAGGGGGTTGGCGTCCGGCGCGGGAGCCGCGCCGCTAGCCTTTCGAAGTTTTTGGGAACCGCGTCCGAGGCGCGGTGTCAGTTCGATCGCAACGTTCGTTGCCGCGGGCACCGAGTTGGCGAGCCGAGCCTTTGGCTTGCCCCGTCCCGCGTAAACCCAAAACAGTCATAGGAGTGGTCATGGACTTTGAGCGTGATTTGCGCGCGTCGGCGCAGTTGGTAGAGCGTGATTCTATCGGTAACCTGAAGCGTGTATCGAATGATCTCGCTGCCGTCTCCGTGACCGTTGCCTGGGGTGACGAGGTGCTTCGCAGTTGTGACCTGAGCGATCAGTCGGTGTTTCGCATCGGCGTGGATCACGAAGCCGTCGACTTTGCGATGGCCGAAGAGCAGCTCGGTGCGGCAGATTGGCAATTGGTGACCCGGCAGGGTGCGGCGGCAGTGGTGCGCGTGCCAACGAAGGCGTCGGGGTTCGTCGAGTTCCCAGGAGAGAGCTTGATCACCCTCGAAGCGCTGCGACCGCAGCTGCTCGTGATCGAGGCGGGGCACCAGCTCGAATTGCCCTACGGCGGCAGAGCGGTTCTGCGGTTGGGCCTGGTCACGTTCGAAATCTCTCACGCGGAGGCAGAGGCCCCTTGGGCGCGCACCCTCGGATCGGATTTCAAGCCCGTGGTCGGCTACTTCGCAGCATCGCTGGTGAGCACCGCCGCGTTGATGGCCGGCATGGCGTTCTTCGTGCCGCCGATGGGGCTCAACGATGGAGAGCAGATCGACAGCGATCGCGTTTACTTGCTGCAGCAATACTTGGACGCCGCGGCAGAGCGCGAAGAGCTGCTGAAGCCCGCGGATGTCGCCGAGACGGCAGAGAACGCTGGCGGAAAAGACGGCGCACGCGCGCAAGGCGACGAAGGGGCGATGGGCAAGCCCGAGGCCGCGAAGACCAACGGCAAGATCGCAGTCAAAGGTCCCGCTGATAACCCGCACCCGGAACTGTCGTTGCGCGCCGAAGCTGCGACCTTCGGCATGATCGGCTTGCTCGCAGGCGGCACCGAGTCTGACGGCGTGGCCGCACCTTGGGCGCGCGACTCTGCGCTCGGCGCAGATCCCACCAACGCGATGGGCGCGATGTGGGGCGACAACCTCTCTGACAATGCCGGCAACGGTGGCCTCGGATTGATCGGCTTGGCCGAGGGCGGCGGGGGCCACTACGAGGGCATTGGGCTGTCGGACATCGGGACGATCGGCACCCGCGGTGACTGCGTCGGAGCTCAATGCTTCGGCGTCGACTCGGGCTTTGGCCGGAGCCATGGGCTGACGGGGCACGAACACGTGACGAAGGGTCCACGCATCGCGAGCGCGCCGCCCACGGTATCGGGCCGCTTGCCGCCACAGACGATCCAACGCATCGTGCGCCAGAACTTCGGACGTTTCCGGATCTGCTACGAGAAGGGTTTGACGCAGAACCCCAACTTGCAAGGTCGCGTCCAAGTGCGCTTCATGATCGATCGCTCGGGCATGGTGTCGAACGTGATGAACAGCGGTTCCGCATTGCCGAACTCCGAGGTCGTGTCATGTGTGGTCCACGCGTTCTACGGCTTGAGCTTCCCCAAGCCGGACATGGGTAGCGTGCAAGTCAGCTATCCGATCATGTTCAACCCGGAGTGATGCGCTTGATATCGTGTGAAAGACGTGACTGACGGCGAGCGTCGCGCACGGGGTCTCCCGCGTGCGACCTTCGTCGTCGTGGCCTGGGTAACCCAGGCCCAGGTGAGAAATGAATCGACGATTGTCCCCGTAGCCCGCAGTATCGTCGGGTGTCCCACGCCGACAACGTTTTCGCCGGCTCCGTGCCAGAGCTCTACGAGACCCTTCTGGTTCCGCTGATCTTCGAGCCCTATGCGGCGGACCTGAAGCAGCGAGTCTCGTCGCTGAAGACCTCCAGGATATTGGAAATCGCAGCGGGCACAGGCGTGGTGACGCGCGCGCTAGCGAGTTTGCCTGGCCCCGCGAGAGCGATCACTGCCACCGATCTGAATCAGGCGATGCTGGATCAAGCCGCCCGCATGGGGACTGCTCAGCCCGTGAAATGGCAACAGGCAGATGCCATGGCGCTGCCGTTCGCGGACGGCGCGTTCGACACTGTCGTTTGCCAGTTTGGTGCGATGTTCTTTCCCGACAAAGCCAGGGCCTTCGCTGAAGCACGCCGCGTGCTCGAGCCCGGTGGCACTTTCGTTTTCAATGTTTGGGACCAGATTGCCGAGAACGAATTCGCCGATCTGGTTACGACGGCACTCGAAGAGGTCTTCCCCGAAGATCCGCCGCGCTTTCTTGCGCGGACGCCCCACGGTTACCACGACTCATCGCTCGCAGCGCAGGATCTCGCCAACGCTGGCTTCGAAGCCAAGCCGCAGGTGCACACGGTCACGGCGCGAAGTCGGGCGGTGTCTCCGAACGCGCCGGCACTTGCGTACTGCCACGGCACTCCATTGCGCAACGAGATCTTGGCTCGCGATCCTTCGGGGCTCGCGAAAGCGACGGAAGTCGCCACGGCCGCGATCGCCAAACGTTTTGGCGCCCAGGCGGTGGACGGCAAGATCCAAGCGCACGTGATCCTCGTCGAGCGCTGAACGACGTGCCCGCGGACTGAGGCTGAACAGTGTTCGCAGTTTAGTTGTTCGCGCGCAGGGTTTTTGGGCACGATCGCACGTGAGGGCACTGTCCTCATTTCTTCCTGCGATTCAGTCATGGCCAAAACACCCCTCAATTTCTCGGGCTTCTTTCAGCGCTTTGGAGGGCTTTGGAACGTCGCCTTGGGCGGCATTGCGCTCGCCTACTTCGGTTTCTCCGTCGTCGACATCGAGCCGGGCCAGGCTGCCGTGCGCCTCAACTCGATAACTGGCGAGCAGGTTGCCGTCACCACCCCGGGCTGGACCGTTCGGCTTCCCTTCATCCATTCCGTGCAAATCCTCGACGCGGCGCCCCACACCTATCTGATGCAGGGTTCGGAAGAGACCGACATCCTGCACGTGGAGCAGCTGACGGTTCGCGCCAACGATGGCTCCAACTTTCACTTCGAAGACACGACGCTGATTTTTCAGCTGCGCCCGGCCGACGTCGTCACCGCCGTGCGAGATGCTGGCGCGGGCAACTCGTTCATGAATTGGATGAAGCCCTACGTGCGCACCATCCTGCGCGACGAGTTCGGGCGCGAGAGCACGATCGAGGTCTCCGATCCGACGACCTACGAAGCTGCGAGCCAGCGCGCGCGCGATCGCTTGAATCAGGTGTTGAACCCGCACGGGATCTTGGTGGCCCAGTTGGTCACGCCACGTCCCAAGTTCAACGACGCCTACGAGCAAGCGATCGAGGAACGCAATGCCCTAGGTAACCAGGAGCAAGTCATCAAGAGCAACTTGGATCGTTCGGGCACGGAGCGTGAACGTCGGCTCGCGGAAGTGGATCAGATCCAAAACCACCAGATCCAGGAGCGCCGCGCCTCCCTCGAAAGCGATTTGGCCAAGGCCGTCACCAGCCAGGCGGAGGCCAAACGTGAATCCGACACCTATCACATCGAGAAGATCGCCGGTGGGCAAGCGTCTTTGAGCGCCGCAGAGGGCACGGCCATCCAACTCCAGGGTGAACTAGACGCGCGCTACCAAGCACGCAAAGCCGAGATCGACGCTTTCCGCAGTCAACCCATCGAACGCGTCATGGAACGCCTGGCTTCACGGCTAGAGAACGTGACGATTCACATCCAGCCCTATGCCGACGACGCGACGCCCTCGCGCATCCAATACGAGACCAAGCCATGAACGCAGCCAAAAAAGACAACACTGATCCGCGTCCCGCCGCCGCAGCGCCGAGTTCGCGTGGGCGCGTTGCTCGCTATGTCGTCCTGGGATTTTTGGCTGCAATCGCCCTGCGCAGCGTAGCGCTCACGGACGTAGAGGTGGGCTTCGTCGGGGTGCGCTACAACAACGCCCTCGGCCTGCAAAAAGAAGATCTGGAACCGGGTTACCACGTCGAAGTGCCGGGCATGCATCGCGTCTGGCGTTTGCCTTCGAGCTACCTGTTCATCACTTATGGCGGTTCGGACGTGCTCAGCGTGCGCACCAAGGACAACAACACCGTCAACGTCGACGTCTCGATTCCATACCGGATCAAACAAGGTGAGGCTTGGCAGATCATGGATGCGGGCAACCACCTGCCCGATGGGGACGGCCGCTATCGCTTTCAGCGCTTCGCGGAGCAAACCGCCACCGACGTGTTGCGAGCGCATTTGGCGCAGCTCAGAAGTGAAGACTTCTACCACACCGATCGTCGTCTTGAAGTAGCAGCTCAGACTCTGATCGTGTTGAACGAGAAGCTCGCCCCTTATCACTTGGAGGCCAACACCGTGTTGATGCGCGCGGCCTACTTCCGCGACGAATACGAGACGCAGCTCGCGCAGATCCAATTCAATGAACAGCAGAAGCTGCTCGATGGTGCCAAACAAGCGGTCGCGAACCGCCAACAATCGCTCGATAACTTTGTGCAACAGAGTAACGCACTGGTCTCGGCTAAAGAGCAGGACTGGGGTAAGAAGATCGCCCAGCTCGATCGGGCTTACCAAGTCGGGTTGGTGGACACGGGTGAAGACCGCACGCCTGGTGCGTCGCGCAGGAAACTCGACGCCATGAAAGACGATGAGCGTGCGGCACTCGTGAAACAAGCGTCCGACCTTTTTGGTATCGACGAGAGTCGCGTAACCGAGGGACATCTGCTCGGGATCAAGAACATCGAGGCGGAGACCACCGAATACTCACGGCGCGTGGTGGCGGAAGCCGACGCGGTTTCGGCGCGCTTGTCGGCCGAAGGTGAAGCGCGCATCTCGACGATCAAAGGCAACTTCGAGGGCAAACTGAACCAGTTGCTCAATTCACCCGCGGGACGCGCGTACGTTGGGTACAACGCGGCGGAAAAGGTCACGTTCGCGTCGGATCTCACTTTCCAGTCGCGCGAAGGCGTGCCCTCGGTATTGCGTTTGGGCGACTTCGCGCGTGAGTTCATCGGGCGCTGAGCGTCGCCAAGGTCGTTCAGGGGCGCACTCGGCAAACGCGATAGCGCAAGGGCTCGCCGCGCTCGAACGCACCGATGCTCTCGAGTGTCGTCGCCGCGATCGCGCTCAGCGCTTCGTGGGTGAGAAAAGCTTGGTGCGACGTGACGAGCACGTTCGGGAACGTGAGCAGTCGCGCCAGCGTATCGTCCTGCACGACGCGGTCGGACAGATCCTGAAAGAAGATGCCTTCCTCCTCTTCGTAGACGTCCAAGCCGGCGGCGCCGAGTGTGCCCTTCTTGAGCGCCGTGATCAATGCGCGACTGTCAATCAACGCGCCGCGACCCGTGTTGATTAGCATCGCCCCGGGCTTCATCTTTGCCAGCGCGTCGTCGTCGATCAGATGCCGCGTCTCCGGTGTCAAAGGGATGTGCAGCGAGATGACGTTGCAGGCGGCGTAGATTTCGTCGAGCGGCACGTAGCGGCCACCGATGCTCGCCGCGAAGTCCGCGTCAGGTGCGAGATCGAAGAGCAGCGCGTTGCAACCGAAGCCCGTGAAGATCCGCGCCGCCGCCCGCCCGATCCTTCCCGTACCCACGATGCCGATGGTCTTGCCGTACAAGTCGAATCCCACGAGGCCTTCGAGCGAGAAGTTCCATTCGCGCACGCGCGCGTGCGCGCGGTGGATCTTGCGGTTTAGGGTTAATACCAGTGCGACTGCGTGTTCAGCCACCGCGTGTGGCGAGTATTCGGGCACGCGCGTGACGACCAGGCCGAGTTCTTCAGCGGCGATGAGATCAACATGATTGAAGCCGGCGCTACGCAGCGCAATCAGCTTCGTTCCGCCCGCACTCAGAATGCTCAGTGTCGCACGGTCGAGGTGATCGTTGACGAAGGAACAGACGGCGACAAAGCCCTGCGCCAAGCGTGCTGTGTCACTCGTCAAACGCGGCTCCAAATACGTCAGCGAGTGGCCCGCTTGGCGATTGGCGAGCTCGAACGAATCACGATCGTAGTGGTGGGTATCGAAGACAGCGACTTGCATGGCGGCTCACGGTGTGACTGAAGCGTCTCAGTCTGGCTAGGGGCGCCTCGAACGAGAAGTTCGGGACGAATGGAACACGAATGCCTCGAACGAAATGAAGGCTCGTTACGAACTTTGCGTTCGGGACCGTAGCAGGGCTGCGGTTTCTCCTAGATGGCGTAGTGCCGATCGCGAGTCTAGGCATAAGTCGGCGTCAGCGGCAGTTGAGTTCGCCAGGGGCTTGCTCTAGCCTTCGACGCGGAGGTGGTCGATGTCGTGCATTTGTCAGCGGGCCCGTTGTCTCGTTCCCCCGTCCCCGGGCGTGATGGCCCACTTGTATGCGGAGTATCTGCGCCGCGGAAAGCCGTTTGGGCTCTCGTTCAAAGACTACTTGGCGGTGATCGGCTTCACCAACACTGCCGACAGTCACGCAGGCATGGACGATGGACTGCACGTCAAGGCGGCGGCACTCGCGCCCGGCTCGCCTCCGCAGTTGATCCAAGTTCCGACGCATCGCATCACGGGCCCGTTGCGCGTCAAGGTGCTGCTGGTCGACTTCAGTGACCGCCCCGGGGTGTTGCCCGCCTCCCACTACGACGCGATGTTGTTCTCCAAGGGCAGCTATGCGACTGGGAGCATGCGCGATTTCTACCTCGAAGTGACGCTCGGCAAGGTCGATATCACGGGTTCGGTGCACGGATGGCTGCGTTTACCCCACGCCTATACTTACTACACCGCGGGTGAGTCGGGCATGGGTGACAACTATCCACGCAATGCGCAGGGCATGGCAGAGGATGCCGTCAAGGCCGCGCTCGCCGCTGGTGTTACGTTCGAGAGCGGGCTGGACGCGCTCGGAGCACACACAGTGACGGCATTGTTCATCGTGCACGCTGGCGTGGGGGCCGAAGCGCAAGCGGATGCGAGCGTGCGCAATGACAACATCTGGTCTCACAAATGGACGCTGCGCACCCCGATCAACGTCGGTAGCGGCTTGCAAGCCTCCGTTTACTTGACGGTGCCCAATGATGCAAAGGTCGGCGTTTGCGCCCACGAGCTCGGCCACTTGGCGTTTCAGTGGGAAGACTTCTACGACCCCAACTACGACCAAGATGGCAGCGAGTGGGATGGCTCGGGCCAATGGGACTTGATGGCGGGAGGCTCGTGGAATGGGGATGGCGCGCGTCCCGCGCATCCCGCCGGTTTGCACAAGTTGCAGCACCGTTGGGTTGATGTGCAGGAGGTGAACGCGGCGGGCAGCTTCAGCCTCGAGCCGTACACGGCGTCGAGCGGCAAGATCTTGAAGGTGACGAGTCCGAAGTATCGCGCGGGTCAGTACCTATTGCTCGAAAACCGCAAGCGCACGGGTTTCGATTCGGATCTGCCCGGCGAGGGCCTGCTAGTTTGGCGCGTCGACGAAGCTCGCGACATGTTCAAACCGGACCGGCCCGCTTTGCTGCTGCTGCAAGCGGACGGGCGCCACGATCTCGAGCGCCCCAAAGATTGGAACGAGGGTGATGCGGGCGATCCATTTCCGGGAACGGCTGCGCGCACGGAACTCGGAGACGACGGCGATCTTTCCACCACCTTTCCCGGGGCGGATCGATCGGGAGTGCGATTGGTGAACATTGCGCGGGACACGCTGAGCGGTCGCGTCACGCTCGACGTGACGTTCGGGGGTGCACCGCCGCCACCGCCACCGCCGCCGCCGCCGCCACCGCCACCGCCACCGCCACCGCCACCGAACGATACCGGTGTGATCAGTCAGAGCGTCGACGCCAACTTGACGATCACGGACGCCAGTGTTGCCGGCATAACGAGTTCGATCCCGCTGCAGGCTACGGGGTTCGTCAAAGAGCTCGCGGTCGACGTTCAGATCGATCACCCGTACATTGGCGATTTGCGCGTGCAATTGATCGCGCCGTCCGGCACGAGCGTGATGCTGCACGATCGCGCGGGAGGCAGTACGCACGACATTCATCGCACGTTCCGCTCGTCGGAGAGCGCTGCATTGGGCGCGCTGGTGGGTGAGTCGATCGCTGGCGCGTGGAGGTTGAAGGTGAGCGACCTCGCGGCGCGTGACGTCGGGATTCTGAAGCGCTGGGGCGTCGCGATCGTGCCAGACACGAACTCAGGCACGACGAAGCTGACGCAACCCGTGGCGGCTCAAATTCCGGACAACAACCCCGCGGGCGTCGCGAGCAGCGTAGCGATGTCGCGCGCGGGACGCATCAAGGCGCTCTCGGTAGGGGTGGACATCACGCACCCCTACGTGGGCGATTTACGCATCGAGCTGGTGTCGCCCACAGGTGCTAGCGCGTTGTTGCAAAATCAAAGCGGCGGTAGCGCGCACGATTTGAAGAAGACGTTCACCTCTAACGATACAGCAACGCTTGCGGCCTTCGTGGGCAGTGAAGTTCAGGGTTCATGGTCGCTGCGCGTGGCCGATCTGGCGTCGCGCGACGTGGGGACGTTGAACTCATGGCAGATCGAGTTCGCCCTGGGGGCGGCAGCGCAAGAGGCGACGGGCAGTTCCGGCACGCGTCTCGACATCCCAGACAACGATCCCGCGGGAGTCGGAAGTGCGATCGTATTCGCGCAGACGGGCACTGTGCAAACGCTGGAGCTGCACGCGACGATCGAGCATCCCTACGTCGGCGATCTGCGCGTCGAGCTCGTGGCTCCCGGCGGCAAGACGGCGCTGTTGCACGATCAGGCGTTGGGGCGTTCGCAGAATTTGAAGCTCGACTTGCAGTCGGGGTCGTCTGCCGCGCTTGCTGGTTTGATTGGACAACCGCTTGCTGGAACTTGGCTGCTGCGAATCGCCGATCTTGCGAGCGCCGACACGGGCGTGCTCACGAGCTGGTCACTGCGCTTGACCTACGTCTGAGTCTTTCATCTGACGCGTCACGTAGTCGCGGCTGCGTTTTACGTCTGGGGTACGATACGTCGTGCCTCGACGTAGAAGCGCTTCTCGTGCGCTTCGCCCATCGAGAACGCTTTGCGCGGCAGTGGTCCATCCACGAGCACGGTCTTGAACAGATCGTGCTTGGGGATGGTCGGCAAGAAGAAGCCGATCGCATCGGGTTTCTGCGCCAACTTGACGACTGCATCGCTGCCGTGAATGTAGTCGATGCTGCCCGCGTGCTCGCGCAAGTAGCCGTCGAGGAAACCTTGTAAACTTCCGACAGCTAGCGTGTGGGGGGCCTTGGCGAGGGCAATCTCGAAGAACTGATTGCCGACGCAAACCCCGATGTTCTGTGCGTCCGAGCCGCGCTGCCCGCTTTGAATCTGCTGATCGACGTCCGCTGCGGCTGCGCGTTTGCTGAACTCTGCGCCTTTGGTCGCGAAGTACTTCTGCATCGACTCGAGCAAGTGATCGGCTTTCACGTCGAACACCACGCGGTGAATCGGCTCGAACAACAGGCCCGTGTCGTGCACGTTCACCAACTCCACGAGCGCATGGCGTGCAGGGTGAACAGCCAACTCGGCGGCGCTGAGCTTCCCTTGCAGGCTGGCTTTGAGCTCCTCCCAGGTGGCTTTGGCCGTTGCGAGTGAATGGTTGCCATCGCCCATGGCGTAGAGGAACACGCCGCGGTCACTGCGACCGTAGCGCGTCTGCATGTTTGCAAGAGTCGCCAGACGTGAAAGCGCACCAGCGATCCGCGCCGTGGCCGCGCCTTCGGGCACGAGCCGGCCGCGAATGTGACCACCGCCTTGCATCAAGTCGAAATCGTAGAGCGTCGGACCGAGCGCCGTAGGCTCCTGCGACAGCGGCTCGATCACCGTGCGCTCGGGGTCATCGATCAACACCATGATGTGCGGTAACTCGACGGCCGCATCGCGCCGGATTTGCATGCGCGGGGGCAAGCGATCCACGATCGTTCCCTCGGTCGCGCGCACGAGGGGTGTTTGCTCGGGACGATAATCGTAGCTGTCCAAGTCCAGCGCGACGACCAAGCCGGTGCGCGTGTGGCCGCCGGTTTGGCGCTCGACCAACACGAAGCCCGGGGCTTGCGGCTCGAGCAGGCCCTGGGCCAGATAGTCGCGCATGCTCTGATTGATCTTGCGGATGCGCTCGGGCTTGTCAGGGCTCTCGAGGTAAACCTCGGGCAAGATCAAGTTGAGCGTCGATGGGCGCTGTCCAACCAGGGATTGTACCTGCTGCCAATACTCGGGCTCCGAAGTGTACTGGTCGCAAGCCACGACGGCCCAAGCGTGAAGGTCCGTGCCCGCTTTGGGCAGCAGCACTTGGGGGACGAGAAGGCCAACTTGGGCGCACGGATCGGCGGAGTGAGTCATCTAAATGCAGTCGGTTGAGGTGCAGGCCGGGCTGCTACACCCCCGAAGCCGCCCGTTCAAGCCCGGAGGCGTTTTTGATGGTCAGGCGTTTTGGGCTGGCCTAAACCCGGAGCGTGCAGCGGCCCAACCGGCGTCTCGTCTTGCCCGAGCCGGGTTGGAAACGGTTTCGATTGGGCGAACTTCCGCCGGAAGACGTCGCGATCGAGCAACGTTCGGTGATTTGGAGTTGGGTTTGGATGGGCGCCGCCTGGATGACCCTGGCGCTCGCGGGATTCCATCTGACTCGCGGCAAGGACGATCCGGGCCTCAGTGGGGCTTGGGCGTGGGCGTCACGCGCGCCTTCGGCCGTCGAGGCCGAAGGGGGCGAGACCGTGTCGGCCGGGGCGAGCGCGATAGTGCGGCCGAGTCCGCCCAAGGCCGTCGCA
>DATAHU010000082.1:0-107680 GCA_036263015.1 Polyangiaceae bacterium
GCAACCGAGCTGACGGTCCTGGATCTTCACCAAGATCCGCCAACTGCCCGCAGCACCCTGGTCGATCTAGCGCCGCAGCCGTACTTGAGCTGGCTGGGTGACGAGATCTGCTACCTCGGCGTGCTCGATCGCGAAATCGAGGGTCAACCCACCAACGACCCGGCATTCACTTGTCACACGGTTGATGGTGACGAACTGGGTTCACCCACAACGGCATTCGCCGTCGATCCGAGTCGCTTCGGCGATTACAGCACGGTTTCCGTGGCGCGCCGCGAGGACAAGTTCGTGCTGTTCGAAGCAGGCTACGGGCCGCTGGTGTACTTTGCTGGTTCCGATCTGTCGCCGATTGACGTTGGTTACGCCACTCCCAGTCCCGATTTGTCGCAGGCCGCTCGGGTCGGCGAGACCTGGTACGACGAGGCCGAGACAGACTTGGTTCGTTTCCCGATCGTGGCCGACGGTGACTTCCAAGGTCCAGCTTTGGGTCCCGAATGGGTTTTGCCCAACTGCGAAGTCGTGATCGCTTGGCAGGATCAAGGGCGCGCCCTAGCTTGTAGCAGCGGCGGGCAACTGCAGATCGCAACCTTCGACGCGGACGGCGCCGTGCTCGCGCGCCACGACGTCGCCGACGCTGGTAACCTCGAGGGACAAGACGTTGCTGCCAGTTTCGCAATCGACAGTTCGGCGTTCAGCTTCGACGCGCCCGACGGAGTGCGTCTCGTCACGCTCGGCGAAGAAACGTGGTCGGCGATCAACGTACTCGAGCACGACGAGGGCAGCGGTTTCTCCACGCTGCTGCCGGTGAGCGGCGCTGGGTTCGTGTATCACGTCGCGGACAGCGTCACTTTGATCACCGAGGACGCCAAGCTCGTGCTCAGCGGCACGAGTAAACTCGATCCGCCGTTGCCCTGCGGCCACGACTTCGTCGGAGTTGGCCCAACCACTTGGTGCGGTAACGCGCTGCGTGATAGCCGTACGATCGCCGTCGCGCGCGGTAAGGGCGTGGTATTTCGCGATCGAGGTGGCATTCTATATTCCGTGGACCTCGGGGCGGCTGAGCTTTCGCCCGACACCGCAGCCATTCCCGTCGGGTCGGCCAAGGTGTACTGCGCCCAAAGTGGCTGCTCTAGCCAAATCAAGTCATCACCCTGAATTCATCAACCCTTCAAGCTCGAGAGGTAAAGCATATGTCGGCAGTGTCCATCGAAACGCGAGTTCAGTCGGAAGACAGCGTGCTCAAGATCGTCCGCATGCGCAGCACGAGCACGTTCAACGGCAAGTTCGTCAACTTCACGGTCAATCAGTCGGCGCTTCTGACGGGGCTCGGGCGCGGTAGCTTGAGCGGTAGCACCGGCTCGATCTCCTCGCCGCGCGAGCAGATGAGCGCACTGCTGCGTCAATCGGATCCGGCCTCGATCGTGACCGTCGCGTTCGACTATGTGGGCATCGATATGGAGAACGTCCGCTTCATTTGAGTCAAACTTCTCGCCAGCTAGACCAGCGTCGTCAAAGGCTGTAGTTTCGAAGCGAAAGTTGACTTAAAAGAGCAGTATGTCGTTTAGCGGTAAGTATACGAACGTCCCCGGCGTCGTAACGACGCGCACTCGTACGAGTCGATACATCAAGGGTGAGCTCAAAGAGCACGAGGTCTGGGTCATCGAAGCATATGATCTGCCGCGCAACGTGGTCTTCCACATCTTGTTCGATTCCCGTTACGAGCTCGACTTCGGGACGGTCAGTGCCGACCCCGGCACGAACAACCTGTCGATCGTCGTAGGTCCGAGTTTGAGCTTCGAAGTGGGCGCCCGTGCGCTGCCGGAGCATCTCGTGTCGCTCGATCTCGAGATCAAGCTCGATCGCGACGCCTTCTACGTGCCCAAGTTCCGTGTTCACCAACGGCTACCACGCGGCGATAGACAGCTCGAGGATTCGGAAGAGACGGGCGGCAAGAGGAAACGCAAGCTGAAGAACTGAGCTAGCGGCTTTCTCTCTCCGTTAGCCACGAGCTCATCCAAGTTTCGGTGAATACCAGCGCGCGCAACACATGGTAGCTGGCCTTCCAAGCTTCCCCCAGATTTGAGCCGCGCGGTCCGAGTGAGCCGTCGGGCATGACGCCCCAGTACCATTCACCTGCGGGGGTGAGGAGCGAGCGCTCGATGAAATCGAGCGTGGCGTTCATCCGCGCGAGCCAGTCGGAGTCGGCGGTCTGCTCGAACAAGCGAAATAGCGCGGGTATGGCCTCGGCTTGAGCCCACCAGACTTTCTCCAACCGATCGGGAGCGCCATCTGGGGGACCCTCTTCGAAGTAACCACCCTGCGTAGCGTCGTAACCTCGCCGTGCGGAAAACACTCCCATGCGGCGTGCAGGCCCGAGGATTGCCGGATCCTCCGCGCGACCAAGGGCACGGGCGGCCATGTCGAGCAGCCAATACGTCTCGAGGTCGTGCCCGTAGCTCACGCGCTTGGGTCCCAATGGCGTCCAATCTGCCGCGAAGTCCTTGTGCAAGTAGCCCTCGGGTTGCAACAGCTTACCCGTGATCAGCTGCACCAGCTCTGCAAGTCGCTCCTCGACGCGCGCTTCACCCGTCGCGACGTAGAGCGTCGTGAAGGCTTCCATCAGGTGAATGTGCGTGTTGGTGTCCTTGAGCGCGCCCGGCAACAACCACTTTGCGTCGTTCAGCTGCAGGTAACCGCCGTGGTCAGCGTCGTGTGCGCGCGCATTGATGCGGTCGAACAAGGCGAGGGCGCGGGCCCGGGCATCCTTCTGTTCGAAAACGCGTCCGTACTCAGCGAAGCCGTAAATTGCGAAGGCTTGTGCGTACAGAATGCGTGAGTTTTCCACCACGCGACCCGTCTCGTCCACGGCGTAGACGTATTCACCGCTCGCCGGGTCGTAGTAGTTCTGGGTTACGAAGCGATACAGGTCATCGGCCAACGCGCGGACGCTTGCCGTTGGCTCCTTGTGCTCGTACCAGATCGACCAACTGTACAAGTGTCGGACCTGTTGGATCAGGGTCTTGTCGCGGGGTAAGGTGGGCGTGCCCGCGTCGTCCAGCGTGCCGTAGAAACCGCCGTTGACCGGGTCTGGGCCACAGCGCTTCCAGAACTCAGCCGAGCGCGTCGCCAAGTTGGCCAAGCGCGCACGGAGCGCCTGTACGCGTTGGATTGACTCACGACTCATCCAAGGCGGCTCTAGTTTGGGGGCCGCGCCGAACGGGTGCGTCGCGAGCCCTTGGTCTGGGGGCGCGCGCCGTTGGTTGTGGCTTTGGGCGTGGCACGTTCCCTGGTACCGCCCTTTGCCGCCCGCTTTGGGGCACGTTCGCCCGAGCCGCGTGGGGTCGCTTTTGCCGGCGCAGGAGCTGCGCCATCGCCGCGCGCGGCTCCATTAGCGCCCTTGGGATAATAGGGCGCCAAGAATTCTCCGGTATGAGACCCTTTCGTTCTCGCAATTTCCGCGGGCGTCCCCTCGGCGAGCAACTTGCCGCCCAGGGGTCCGCCCTCGGGCCCCAAATCGATCACGTGATCGGCTGAGCGGATCACGTCGAGGTTGTGCTCGATCACGAGCACGGTGTTACCCGCGTCCACCAACCTATGCAGCACGTCGAGCAGCTTCTTGATGTCGTCGAAGTGCAGCCCGGTCGTGGGCTCATCCAGCACGTAGAAGGTGCGACCGGTGGCGCGCTTGGCTAGCTCCCGCGCTAACTTGATGCGCTGAGCCTCTCCACCCGAGAGCGTGGGCGAGGGTTGTCCGAGCGGCAAGTAGTCGAGCCCGACTTGCTCGAGCAGCTCCAGCGGCTTTCGGATCCGCGGATGCGCGCTGAATAGATCGAGCGCTTCACGAACGGTGAGTGCGAGCACATCGGCAATGCTCTTGCCCTTGTACAAGACCTCGAGTGTGGCGGAGTTGTAGCGACGCCCTGCGCACTGATCGCAGCGCACGTAGACGTCGGCCAAGAAATGCATTTCGATCTTCTTGACGCCGTCGCCCTCGCAACCTTCGCAGCGGCCGCCCTTCACGTTGAAGGAGAAACGCCCCGAGGAATAGCCGCGCGCCCGTGACTCTGGCAATTCGGCGAAGAAGGTGCGGATCTCGTCGAAGACCTTGATGTACGTGATGGCGTTGCTGCGCGGCGTGCGCCCGATCGAACGCTGATCGATGTCGATCATGCGATCGAGTTGCTCCGTGCCCTCGAGTCCATCGAAGGCGCCCGGCTTGCCGCTGGTCTCGCCGAAACTGCGCGCCAATGCCGGGCACAAGATGTCGCGCACGAGCGTGGATTTGCCGGCGCCCGAGACCCCCGTCACCGCGGTCAGCACGCCGAGCGGAAAGCGCACGCTCAGGTTCTTGAGGTTGTTTTCGCGTGCACCTTTGACCGTCAAATGCCCTTTGGGTGTCCGCGGCGAACGCTCGGGAAAGCGCAAGCGCCCCGCGAGGTAACCGCCCGTCAAACTGCGCTCGCAACGTTCTAGCCCTGCGACGTCCCCCGCGTAGACGACTTCGCCGCCGCGCACGCCCGCGCCCGGTCCGAAATCGATTACGTGATCGGCGGCGCGAATCGTATCCTCGTCGTGTTCGACGCAAACCACCGTATTGCCGATGTCGCGCATGCGGCACAGGGTATCGAGCAAGCGGCGATTGTCTCGTTGATGTAGCCCAATCGACGGCTCATCGAGCACGTAGATCACGCCCGTCAACTCGGAGCCGACTTGGCTCGCCAAGCGAATGCGTTGAGCTTCGCCACCAGAGAGACTCGGGCCCGCTCTATCCAGCGACAAGTAGCCGAGGCCCACGGCCGACAAGAAGCCGATGCGGCTCCTCAACTCCTTCAAGACTTCGCCCGCGATCTGCTGCTCTATGTCGGGCAAGCGAATCTCGACGAAGAACCGCTCGAGATCGAGCACGGTCATGTGCGAAATCTCGACGATGCTCTTGTTCGCGACGCGCACGGCGGCGCTTTCTTTGCGCAGCCGGGTGCCCTTGCACTCGTCGCACTCGGCGTCGGCCATGAACAGCGAGTAGCTCTGGCGCGCCCGTTCGCTCGTGGTTTGGCGAAAACGCCGCATCAAGCGCGGGATCAAGCCCTCCCATTGAATCTGGAACTTGCCTTGGCCCGTCTTGATCTTCCAGGTGACTTCGTAACGCTTGTCACCTGTGCCATAGAGCATCTTCTGGCGCTGAGCGTCGGGCAATTTGCGCCACGGCCGCGTGGTGTCGATGCCCAAATGCTCCAGGATTTGGCTGCGAAAGTCCCAAGTGTTCTTCTCCGACACTCCCTCGCCCCAAGGCGCGATCGCGCCATCGTCGATGCTCTTGCTCTCGTCGGGGATGATCAGCTTCGGATCCATTCCGCTGCGCGTGCCGAGACCGTTGCACGCGCTGCACATGCCCTGGGGGCTGTTGAAACTGAAGGCCTGCGGCGTCAACTCGGGGAACGAGATGCCGCAGTGTTCACACGCCAAGTGCTGGGAGTAGACGGCTAGTGTCTCTTCGCCCTCGACCCAAACCCGAAGGACACCATTGCCGCGCTTGAGCGCAGCTTCGACGGCCTCGTTCAGTCGCGGCAATGAGTTCTGCGCGATCGCGATGCGATCGATCACCGCGTCGACGGTATGCTTCTTGCGCTTGTCGAGCGCCGTCACGTCTTCGGTTTTCACCAGCTCGTCGTCGATGCGTAGCCGAATCAAGCCCTCGCGCCGGCACTCCTCGAGCAATTCACGGTGTTCGCCTTTGCGGTTCTCCAAGAGTCGCGCCAGAACGTAGACCCGGCTGCCCTCGGGTAAACGCATGAGTTCGCGCGCGATCTGTTCGGCGGATTGGCCACTAACCTCGCGCCCGCAGTTCGAACAGTGTTGTTTGCCGACGCGCGCGTACAGCACGCGCAGGTAGTCGGAGATCTCCGTGATGGTACCGACCGTAGAGCGCGGGTTCGTGCCCGTGGTCTTCTGCTCGATCGAGATCGTGGGCGCCAAGCCGCGAATCGTCTCGTACTTCGGCTTGTCCATCTGCCCGAGGAATTGACGGGCATACGCCGACAGCGACTCGACGTAACGTCGCTGGCCCTCGGCGTACAGCGTGTCGAAGGCCAGCGAAGACTTGCCGGATCCCGAGACACCCGTGATCGCCACGAGCTTCTTCTTCGGGATCCGCACGTCGACGTGCTTCAGGTTGTGTTCACTCGCGCCTTGGATGCTGATGTGATCGAGCTCGGTCATTGGCAGCACAGTGGCATTGGCTAGCGCGGACTTGGGATCGCGGAGCTGCGACCACCGCATCTGGCATGGGGTGTCACTTCATGATTTTCAAGAGCTCGATGTCGAAAACCAACATGCCCGCGGGACGTCCTCCCGAGGCATCGTTGCCGTACGCCAACTCTCCCGGGATCCAGAAACGGGTCTTCTCGCCCTCGACCATCAGCTGCACGCCTTCGGTCCAGCCTTTGATGACGCCATCGAGCCCGAAGCTCGCGGGTTGACCGCGCATCACGGAGCTGTCGAACATCTTGCCGTCCGTTTGCCAGCCCGAGTAATGCACTTGAACTTGGCTCGTGGCTTTGGGGTGATCTTTGCCAGTGCCCTTCTGCAACACGCGATAGTAGAGACCACTCTTGGTCTTTTTTGCGTCCTTGGGCGGCTCTTTGACGTCTGTGGGCACGTCTGGCGGCTTCGGCGGGTCGGGCATCTTCGTGATCTCGAGCAACTCGACGTCGAAAGTCAGTTGCCCGGTGGGTGCGCCAGGGCGCTTGGCGACCTCGCCGTAGGCCAAGTCGGCAGGGATCCAGAAGCGGCGTTTCTCGCCCACGGCCATTAACTGCAGACCCTCAGTCCAGCCTTTGATCACGTTGCCGACGCCGAAGGTCGCCGGGCGCTTGCGCAGCTCGGACGAGTCGAACATCTTTCCGTCCTTGGTCCAGCCGGTGTAGTTCACCTTGACCTTGTCCTGCAGGCGCGGCTTGTCGCTGCCGGTGGGCGGAGTCAGCACGATGCTTGCGAGACCACTGGCCGTCTTTTCGGCGTTTGCCGGTGGCGCCGCCACGTCGGGCGGTGCCGGGATCGTCGCGGGAGCGGCCGATGATGCAGCGGCAGTCGCAGTTGCGGATACGGTGGCCTTGGTGGGTTCTGGGGCTGCCTTTTTGCGACAACCGAACGCGACCATGAGGATCAAAAGCAATGACGAGATGCGTTTCATTGTCCGGCGATTGTGCGAAATGCCGACGACCTTGAACAGCCATTTGTCGGATACTGCAGGTGCACGTACGAGCTCGGGCCACTGAGCCGAAGTAGCTCGTTCGGCCCGACGCCCCGCGCCGAGTTCGACGAGCGAGCAACGCGGCAGCCGATGGTCGCGTTGGATGAAAGACCGGGGTATAGACGGCCCGGTACGCCGTTGGGCACAGGACGTGAGGGCATCAGTACATGCGACAGATCAAGCTTTGCTCCGTAGTTGGACTCGTCATTTGCGCTTCGCTGTTCGTAGGTTGCAAGGACAAGCAGAAGTGCACCGATGCGCTGGCAACCGCGCGCAAGGCCACTCAGGACGACTTCCTCGACATGGCGCTTGCGCGCCAATGGCGTGACTACGCAGGCAAGATCTGTGGTGCGGGGCCCGACCTCGACGCGCTCGACAAGGACATCGTCGCCAAGGAAGCAGCGATCACGAAGGCCGCCGAAGACAAGGCGAAAGCCGATGCCGACGCAGGCACCAAGGCGATGGACGCCGCCAAGAAGGCTTGGAAGGCTTACGACAAGCTCGAAGACAAGGAGAAGACCGCCGAGGCGCTCACTCAGACTTCGAAGCGCGCCAACAAGGTAGTCATTGGCCTCACTCCCGATTACGCGAATCAAGTGATCGAATACAACAAGAAGCAGAAAGAACAGCGCAAGAAGGCGCTCGAAAAGACCGAGAAGTAACCAGCCCTTGTGCGCGGGAAGCCCGTGCTACAGTTGCGGTGAGTACAGCTGCGGAACTACTTGTTGCTGCCGCCTTGCCCAATCGGTACGGCCCAGCAACTTCGTTGGGAGCCTCGTGTGACTAGCATTGGCAATCGTGGACTCGGGTCGAAGGCTGCGAGATCAGCGCGTTGGGGTCTATCGCTGATCCTGTTTTTCTCGGTGGTCGGTTGTGGTGGCGATGAGCGCGCACCGACGCTCGCCGAAGACGAGACCGACGGCGTCATCACCCACCCTAGACACCCGTCGCCGAGCACCAGCACTCACCTCGATGGCGGACTGTTCCCGACACTGGGGGAGCTCGACGCGAGCACTGAAAGCACCCCCGACGTCGACCTGCTTCCCGATGGCGCCGCCGCGCCGCTGCGAGACGGTGCGGCACCGCCGTCGTCCATCCCAGGTGCGCTGGCCATTGAAATGGTCGAGCCTAGCGATGAGACGAAGCCGGAAGAAGTGTACGACGAGGCCGTCACTGCTGGCTGTCGCGTCCATGAACCCTCCGGCGCTGATGCCGGCGTCAACTCGGCGTTGAAACTCGATCCTTCCACGGTCGTGTTCGAGTTGATTTCGCCCGACGACGAAGTGCTCAACAGTTTACCCGGAGCCGTGTCCGAAGACGACGCGACCCTGTACGAGGTTACGTTTCCGGTCCAGAACGTCGACTCGGGTCGAGTTCGCCTGCGTTGCCGCGCTAGCGACGCATCGAGTTCACCCAGGGAGGTGTCCGCGGACGCCCAGACCTTCATCGACCACGGTCCGATCGTCACCGTCATCAACCCCGTGGAGGGCGCGCCCGAGTCGGCGTTGGGTGCAGTGGCGTTCGAGTACGACGTCAGCGCCGACCAGCTCGTCAAGGGCGACAAAGAAGCTGCCATCGACGGCGTAGAGCTGTCGCTGGTGGGCCGCACGTTTACGCTGACGGAGCGCGACGACAAGCCTGGCGTGTATCGCACGACGGTCGACTTCCAAGACAAGGACATCTTCGAAGAAGTGCCCACGGGGCAGATCCAGATTGCCGTCGATGCCACGAACTTACGCGGCATCACCCACACCACGAAATACGAGTTCTTGCTCGATGGGTCTGGGCCTGAAGTCGCGATCCTCGCGCCGGGAGAAACCGCGATCATCGGCGGCAAGGTTCAGCTGCAAATCCAGGCCACGGATGACGCCAGCGCGATCGACTGGAATACGCTGGTGGTCACCTTGAACGACGACGAATATCCGTACGAGGAGAACGGACCGTGGGGCATCAATGGGGACGTCGCGACGTTCACCTTCGAGACTGGCGACGTGAAGGGTTCGATTGAGCAGATCACGGTCAACGTGCTGGTCAAGGACCGCGCTGGCAACCCTTCACCCGGCACCGCGGCTTTGTACTATCGCGATGAGATCCCGCCGATCGTTACCATGAACCCGCCGAACTTCCGTGCCGTGGATACGAGTCCGACGCCCGATGCGTGCTCGATTCCGTTCGATCCGCTCGGCATCGCGCCCGAGGATGGTCAGGACGTGCCCGATCGCGCTCAGTACCGCGCGCTCGTCTGGGATTTGACGAATCACGCTGAAGGCTCGAACGTCGAGCACCCCTCGTTCGTGAATCGCTCTTCGGTCGACTTGTACGTGCGACGCCCGGACGCGCCGCTGGTGGTCGATACCAACGATGACGGCCAGTGCGACGATATCGCCGAGGAGGGCACGAAGTTCCAGGATTTGACGGCGTTGATCCCGACGGGCTCTGCGGTCTACACCACCATGAACGACGACACGCAGGCGCCTGCCATCGACGAATGGCCTTACGGGTGTGAACTCGTCGACCGCACGGTACCGCCTGCGCTGTGTGCCGAGGAAGCCTCCGATCTTACGATTGTGGTGGGCCACGCCGTCAACAAGTCCGAACCACTGGTCTACTCCGTGAGCCCAACGGACAGTTTGGAGTGCACCGGCCAAGCCTGGGAACTCGCGAGCGCGGGCCTCTCGAATTATCAAGGTTGGGTTTGCCTTGCCGTCCGCGCTTACGACAACGTCGGCAATCGCGGCGTCTCGTCGCCGATTGCCGTTTGTTACGACAACAGCCAAATCGAGGGTGAACCAGACTGCACGGCGGATAAATCGGACAAACCGGACTGCACCGATGGCTGCAGCGCGCCACCTCAGATGCCGCCCGCTTTCGTGAAGCAGTAGTTCTCCAATGGCAGGCCCAGTCGTCGAGCGCTGGGAAGCGCGTAGAGATCCGGGCCTGCAGGCGACGTTGAGCGGACTCGCGCCGCTTCTCTACGAGCTTTCCGACACCGCCCTCGAAGGGCTCGACTTACCGCCGTTCGTGCGCGCGGCCTCGGCTCTGCGCCGTTGGGGCAATCGCCGCGTGGTGATCCAAGACGACGTGAGCGCCTTGGCGCTGAGCGTCGCGGGCGGGAAGTTCGAACCCGTGCTGCTGCCAGGCGCCGGCCGCAGGCGTTTCGAGTCGAGTCTTGGCAACAAGGCCGCCAAGCTCGATCTCGAAGCGGCCACCGTGCTGCCCGATGGTCGCTTGTTGGTGTTCGGCTCCGGCTCGACGTCAGCGCGCGAGCGGGTCGTGTTGTTGGCTGACGAGGCGACCGGGCAGGGTGTGCGGATAGTGAACGCAGAGGCGTTGTACGCTGAACTGCGCGCCGCGCCCGAATTCGCTGGCAGCGAGCTCAACATCGAGGGCGCGCTCGTGATGGGGTCTCGCTTGTGTCTCGTGCAGCGCGGCAACGGAGCCGAGCGCTCTGGCGTGCAACCGATTGACGCGATTGGCGAACTGCAATTGTCTGAATTGTTGTCCTGGCTCGACGCCGCTGGCCCCGTGCCGCGCTTACGGCGGATCCGGCAAGTGCGGCTAGGGGAACACGAAGGCGCACGCTTGACGTTCACTGACGCCGCGGCGCTCGATGCTGGCACCCTGATTTTCTTGGCCAGCGCAGAGCGCTCCCCGAACACCTACGACGACGGTGTCGTCACGTGCGCGGCGCTGGGTGTCATCGATCACAGCGGCGTGCGTCTGACACTGATTCGCGACCCGAAGGGCGCGCTGGTGCGGCTCAAATTGGAAGGGATCGAGCCGAGCGCGCAGCCAGGCACGTTCGACGTCGTGATCGACGCGGACGATGCAGCCAAGCCCGCGCTCGGGGGCACGCTCGAACTCGCGCCCTGGCCGTTGCCTTAGAGCAAGTCGGCCCCTGGCCGCCGCGCGCCGACTGAGTAGCTCCAGTGCAGCCGCTACACGCTCGAGCTGAATCGCGCGTACGATTCGTCCATCGCTTTGGCGAGCTGGAAGTCCTTCTGCGTCACGCCCCCGGCGTCGTGCGTCGAGAGTGTTACGCTGACGCGATTGTAAACATTTTGCCACTCGGGATGATGGTTCATCCGTTCCGCGCACAACGCCACGCTCGTCATCCAGCCGAACGCCTGTGTGAAATCGCCGAACCCGAACTGCTTGTGAATCCCATTGCCCCGGGACTCCCAGCCCGGCAACGCGTTCAGTCCAACTTTGATCTGCTCTAAAGTGAGTGGTTGCATGGCAATTGGCTTCCGGTCAGTGGCGAGACGGCGCTCCACGGCGAGCGCCCGTGCCCGTGTACAGAGCGAATCGCGACAGGGGCGCCAAGTGTAGCTTGCGAATACCTCTGTGTCGACGTGGCGCTTCGCTTGGCAAGTGCCCGCTGCGCTTTGCTGTCCCGGCGTTGCCGCCCAAGGCACAATGCTGCCCCAAAACCCGTGGTGTCTTGCAGGTTTCTGGATGCGATCAGGGCGCCTCCGCGTAGTCGGCGGGCTTGCGCAAAGAAAATCGCGGTTCAGACTGATGGAGTTGCTTAGCTATGAACCGAGCAGCCCCGTCCGATCTTGCTGAGCTGGCCGTGGAAGTCCACGCCGAGACGTTCTTCCAGGAAGCGGTGACCGTCGCGATCGAACAGCGCCGCGCCGAGGCTAGCCCCGCATCGACGGCCTATCTAGTGGCGTTGCTCGCCGACCACGCGCGAGGTGTGGCGCTGCTCGGCGACGATGAACCGTTCGGTCTGCGTTTGGCGCGAGCCATGCAGACGAGCGGCGGGGAGCGCTTTCTGCGCCTGCGCGCCCTGGGAGACGACGTGCTGTTCTTCAGCGGCTTCTTCGCGCAGCACCTGGAGCGTCGGGGCGTCGATTTGGACTATGCAGCGGGCCTGGGCCAGGTCGCCTATGGCGGCGCGGCATCCGTGCTGCGCGGTCACTCGCGGCAGACATTGCCGGTGTTCGAAGAGTTGGCGGAGCGCTTCACGCTCTTCGTGTCACTACTGCAGGACGTGTCCGATGGGCTGCAGACCCGTGCCGCGCGCGATCAGCTGGACATTTTGGCGCTGTACGAACGTTGGGCCCGCTCGCGTTCGGACGTGCTGGCGCGTGAACTCGCGAAGGTCGGGCTGATCCCTCACCGCAAGACCAATGGCTTGAACTGACGCGTGCGCCGACTCGCGGCCTAGCTAACCGCCGACGAGTTCATTCGAAGACGACGGTCTTGTTGCCCCAGACGAGGACACGCTGCTCGATGTGCCAGCGCACTGCGCGGCCCAGCACCGCGCGCTCTACGTCGCGCCCCTTGCGCACCAGATCCTCGATCGCGTCGCGGTGCGATGCGCGCAGCACGTCCTGCTCGATGATCGGACCCTCGTCCAGGCTGGCCGTTGCATAGTGCGCCGTCGCGCCGATCAGTTTCACGCCACGTTCGTGCGCTTGGTGATACGGCTTGCCGCCGATGAAGGCCGGCAAGAACGAGTGGTGGATGTTGATGATCCGGTTCGGATACTGCTGCGTGAACTCGGGCGACAGGATCTGCATGTAGCGTGCCAGTACGACCAAATCGATGCCCAACCTCGCCAGCAACTCGAGCTGCCGTGCTTCTTGAGCAGCTCTCGACTCGCTGTTCATGGGGAAGTGATAATAGGTGACCCCGAATTGATCGGCGATAGGCCGCAAGTCGTCGTGGTTGCTCACGATGGCTGCGATCTCGCAGCGCAGCTCAGCGCTCTGACGTCGCCACAACAGATCGTACAAGCAGTGATCGTAACGCGACACGAACAACGCCAACTTCGGGATGTAGTCCGCGTACGAGAGCCGCACTTGCATGTCGAAGCGGCCTTGCACTTCGCGCACGGCGCGCTCGAGCGTGTTCTTGTCGGTCAACAGTTCGCTGGTGTCGAACTGGATGCGCTGGAAGAACTGCCCCGCCGAAGCATCGCGATGCTGATCGGCGCTCAGGATGTTGGCACCGTGCCCATGTAGGACTTGAGCCAGCGCAGCCACTAGACCTCGCCGATCGGTGCAAGAGACGAGCAGCGTTCCAAGGTTCGCTGCGGCAATGGGTTCGGCTGGGTGCGACATGGGATGTGAGTTTCCGGCGCTGCAATATCGCTGTGCGCCTGGAATCGGCAAGCTGATTGTGTTCGAGATCGTTGTGCACACCTCGGTCGAGATAGGCTTCCAGCATGCCGAACGGAAACGTCACGACACCGCCGCCGTCTCCCGTTGTCGAGCGCGCCAGCGACGCCGAGGGGCGCCCGCCGTCGGCACCGAGGCAGACGTTGCCCACATTGCCGGACGGGGTGCCGTCGATGTTGTGGGAAGACGCGGTCGAGTCGGAGCGCTTCTTGGCGCACGACTCGGACGCTTGAGGCGAACCTGCGCGTTCTGAAAAAGGGCGCGCTGGAGTTTCGAATGTTTCGCACACCTACCAAGGTGTGCTCGACGCACCGTTCGACTAACTCAACGTGATACGAGGCACTCTTTCGTCAGTAAACCAGCAGCGTCAACACAGGCTCGCTCTTACGGCGAAGCTTGAATGGAAATCGCTGTACGTCGTGGCGTTTTGGAGCGCTCACTCTGCGCATTGAGCGGGAGCGAAACGGAACTACTTCTCGCTCGCGAGTGTTGTACCGAAGCGTCGCAACGCGCATCGTTCACGCCCCTCAACGATTCAGCCGAAATAGCTATGGATATGCATAAAGCGCGAGCCTGCGTTGCGCGTACTGAAGTCCATGGCAGAATCGAAAGCCATGGGGATGACGAGCGAAGCGCCGCGCAACGCGGTGGCGATGGATGACGTTGGCGCACCACTCGCGCAGGAGTCTGCTCCCGTGCGGCTGAGTGAGACGTTGTGGGGGATCGACTGGGCCGAGCACATGCCTTGGCAAGCGCCTGGAGACGTCGTCGCTGCGGAAGTCGCGAGCCCCGAACGCTTGATGCGCTTCGTCAGCGGTAACTACGGCATGATCTTCGGGGACACCGCTGCGGCAGGCTTTTGGTCGGACAGCGTGGAGGCGAGAGAGCGCTACTTGCGCCACGTTTGCGATGCGTTCATCTACCGCGATGGATCGGATGACGTCGGAGTCTTCATTGGTAACCCGGTGGACTGGTCTACGTATTATCTGCGCTCGATTGCATTCTTGCCCACCCACCAGGGGCACCAACTGGGGCCAGGTTTGGTCGAGCACGTGTGCCGGATATTGGCTGCGCACGGCGTCGTTCGCGTCGAACTGGACGCGGCACCTTCGAACGTCGCCTGCGCCAAGTCGGCTCTGTCGATTGGCTTCGTTTTGAGTGGCACGGCGCTCTCTGAGCGTTGGGGTGCGCTTGCTAGGTATACGCGCTATCTCAACCCTGACGCCGAAGGAGCCTTCATTGGACGTTACTGCGCCTCGGGTACGTTGCACAAAACGACGCGAGCGCGCCGGTCCGCGTCAGGTCGTGGTCATTGATTAACGTGAATGGCAGTCGACGAAGAAAGGAGGGACTCGTGAAGAAGCGCTTTGCACATGCATCTTTCTAAGAGACTGAGCATCAACTGGGTTCGATGCGTCGTGAAAGACTGGGGGGGGTAAGAAAGGCATGAAGATCCGTGTTTGCTGAACAGGTGCGTGCGAAAATCGAACAACATGCAAGGCAACTTGCTGACAGGCCTCTGCTGCTCAAGGCGCGGGAGGGCCTCATCGGACCCGACGTCGTTCGAACGCACCTGTCCAGCGCTCAATACTTGATTTTGCACACTCAGCCTCATCTGAGCCTGGCGTACGACCGCGCACAGCGAATGGGAATTGGGTCACTCGCAGACTATTTCCGCGAGAAGGCAACAGAGGAGCTTGGTCACGACGCCTGGGCGCGTGGCGACCTAGAGCAGATCGAGGCGCGCTTCGGCGATGGCCCGACCCAACCCACGCCCGCGATAAAGGGTTTGATGCGCTGGGTTGGTGACTTGATCGCGGAGGATGCGCGCCTTTACCTCGTGTACATCCTCTTCGCCGAATACTTCACGGTCGTGGCAGGGCCGTTGTGGGTGGATGCGTTAACCCAACGCTGCGGAATTCCCGAGACGGCACTGACGGTCGTCAGCAAGCACGTCGAGGCCGACGCCGAACATGCGCGCGAGGGCTTCCAAGTCTTGAACGAGTACTTTCAGGACGAGTCGCTGCAGCACACGGGCCTCTTGGTCTTGGACCGAATCGTCAAGCAGTTCGATCGCTTCGAGCACGAGCTATGGGAGCTGAGCAGTCGTCCGGCGACCGCTTGAGCCCTGGCGCGGCCGTCTGGCCCTGAGTGTTCCAGGCTGGCACTCTACGCGCGGCCGTGGCGCTTTCGATTCGTGACGGACCGAGGTAGCCTGCGCGGATGGTGCCCGTACTTCCGGGGATTGCGGTCTGCGAGGAATTGTTTCCTCGAGGGTGGCGAATTGAGCACCGCGGCCATGAGTATTGCCTGCTCGAGGTTGACGTCAGAGCCGGGAAAGAGGCGGTGGGTTCAGAGCTGCATGGCCGAGTTGCTGGCCTTGCGCGTTTGCGGTTACCGGGCTTCCCCCCGCTGCGGCGTCTGCTTGGAGCCGAGGGACGGGCGTTCGTTGCCGTCGACTTGGAGCCGGGCGTTTCTCTGCAGCGACGGCTCTTGCAAGGGCCGCTGACGGAGGCCGAGTGCGTTCGCTTGGCCTTCGACCTCGCGACTGCGCTGGCAGCATTTCACGCGGCCGCTGAATTTTTTGGCGCCATGTCGCCGGAGCTCGTGCGATCGAAAGCGGATGGCAGCTGGAGCTTCGCCTCCTACGGCGACGCGTTTGCTCCGCGGGATCACGTGAGCGACGGGCTGACCTTCCCTCCTTGGGCGTCATCCCCCCGGCTTCGGACGAACCAAGATCTCGCTAACCTCGGCCATTTACTCGAGACCTGCACCAGGGAGCTGTCGCCCAGTGCTCATTCCGAGCGCTTGGGGCGTTCGATTGCGCGTCTGAGTACGATCGGTGAGGATGCTTACGCCACGGCGAGCGCATTCCTGGGCGAGCTACAGCGGCTTTTCGACGTCGAGCCAAGCGCCATCAACGCGTCGCTCGCTCGCTCCAGCAATGGCTCTCGCGGTTCCAAAGGCGTTGCCATTCGCCAACACGAGATCTCTCAGCTGCGGGCGCTCGCGACAGATACTACGGGACCGGGCGCGGCGGTTCTCCGTGGTGCGACCGGTAGCGGCAAGACCTACGTCATCGAGGAGCTATTGGCCGCGTTGGGCGAACGAACGGTTTTACACGGCAATTGCCGTCAATGGGATGCATCGCCCTTCTCCCTGGTGGGGCAGATAATGGAGGGATTCCTGCGCGCCCCGCAGGGCGAATGTGATGCCGAGCGCTTGGAGTACCTGCGGCAAAGCGTCGGCGACCTGGACCAACTGTTCCGTCCCTTGTCGCCGTGGCTCGAGGAGTGCGTGCCGCTACGTGGTAACCGCGTGCCGACCGAGTTGACGGATGACGTCTTCATCGAAAGTCTGAGCGCGGCGCTCGGCAGATTGCTCGCGAATGCACGCGCGGTTGTCGTCATCGATGACGTGCAGTGGATCGACGAAGCGAGTCGTAAGTTGCTCAAGCGTATCGTCGATCGCGCGGACTATCCCGTGCTGTTCGTCGTCACTGCGCGCAGTGAGATCGACGACGCGGTGCAAGCTCAGCGATTGCTCGGCCCGCTGCATCCGATCACGCGTTGGGATCGAGAGCTCTCGCGGCTGACCGCGGCCGAGGCCTCGCAACTGGTCGCCCAATACTTGAGCAATCTGAGCATCGCTCGCGAAAGCGCCAACGCCCTTGGCATCCTCAGCGACGGTACTCCGCTTGGCGTCCTCGAGGTCGTGCGCTTCGTGCTCAACGCAGGGCTGCTGCTACCTCACTGGGATCGTTGGGAGCTCGACGTAGCGCGGGTGGCATCGCTACCGTTGCCGCCACGAGCCTTGGAGGTGATAACCCGCCGAATAGCGCAGCTTTCGCCCCGTGCGATCGACGTATTGCAGGTTGCGTCGGTGCTTGGCACGTCGTTCGAGGTTGGGCTGTTGGAGGTAGTGAGCCGGCTCTCGATCCCTGGGCTCGTGGGCGCACTGCTCGAAGCACAACGCTGTCAACTGATCGAGGACATGGGCGATGGCATGTATCGCTTCGTGCACCAATCGATCGTCGATGCGCTCGCGACGGGGCTGGGTCCGGAGCGCTGCAAAGCACTGCATGCACGCGCCTTCACGGAGTTGTCCAAGGTCAACGACTCGGAACTCCCGAAGCTCAACTCCGCGCTCGTATTCCGCCTTGCGCACCACGCCTTTGAATCCGATGGGGTTGCGCCGCAGAAGAGCGCGGTCGATGCATTACTCGAGGCAGGGCGACGCGCGTTTCGCTCGTTCGACAACAGTCGAGCCTTGCTCTTCTTGACGCAGGCCGAAGCGCTGCAAGAGCGACCGGACAGTGACGTCACGCTCAGCCTGTTGGTTGCTGAGGCAGAGTTGCGGCTGGGTCTATTGCCGGACAGTAAAGTGCGCTTTGAGCGCTTGTCGAAGTTGCCGCAAGAGCCGGAGCAGCTGGCACACATTTGGTCGCGCATCGCCTCGATTTACGAGTCGCAGTCCGATAGTAAACAAGCCTGGGAAGCGGCGAAACGCGCTTTCGAGCACCTGGGGGAGCCGTTTCCCAATCTGCGACCCAGTGTGCTTGCGCGTCTGGCATCTCTGGTGTTCGCGTCCAGCGACATTCCATCGCCGCGATTCGTTTCGGCGTCGCTACGACGTCGCACTGAGCTGCACTGCAGTTTGCTGTTTCAAGTATCTCGTCTAGCGAGCGTGCGCTCGGATGCCGGAGTTTTGATCGCGGCAGCGTCGCGAGCACACGCTTTGGCGGAAGAGTTGGGGCGCTCGGACGTGTTGGCGCGCGTCTTCAGCATTCTGGCTTTCTTGCAGACGTTGCTCGGCAGACGTGGACGTGCGCAAGCGTTCGCGACGCAGGCGCTGGCCATTGCGGAGCTCGTTGGAGATCCGTTGACGCAGAGCCATGCCGTGTTCGTGGGCTGTGCACTTGCAGCCTGGCGAGACGAACTCGATCTAGCTATCGAATTGGCTGACGAGGGACTGCGCAAGTTTCGCAGCTGGTTGACGCCGCAAGAATGGGCGATCACTGCGCTCAACGTAACGCTGATCGAGTCGATCCGCGGTCGCGCGCGCGAAGCGTGGACTTGGGCGGAAAAGGGCGCAGGACGCGCTCTCGAGTACGAGGGTGACGAACCGATTGTGTCGGAGTTCCTTTCGTTGCATTGCGATACGGCCGCGCGTCGTCTCGGCGTAGAGCTCTCTCGCGCTGATTGGCTAGCGCGCGTGCGCAAAGCTTGTCACCCGATCCCGAGCAACAGTGCCTACTACCTCTGGACACTCGGTCCGCGCTTACGCCTGTTCACGGAGCGCGGTGAGTTTGGTCCCGAATTCGATCAGTACGTGCAAAGCGTGCGTGAGCTCGAAATCAATCCGAAGCAGGCCCATCTAATCGTCTCGGAATACTACGTGCACTTGTCTCACGCCTACGTGCACCGTTGCCTACGCGCCACCGCAGAGGAGTGCAAGAGCTACTTGCCCACTCTCGAGTGCGCGGCCAAGGATCTGAGGGCCAGTGCGCGCTTGGGGTTGCTTCGCGCGCATGCCACTGTGATCGAAGGTTACTTGGCGTTTTTCCGCGGGCGTTACCTGCGTGCCGAGCGTCGATTTGCGCACGCCGCCGAGCTCGCCAGCGCGAACAAGGCGCCTTGGGTCGTTTACGCCGTCGCGCGAGGGCGCGCTCACCTGCTGCGCGCGCGGGGCGCCTGGCAGGGCGCAGCGGAGCAAGCCGGGTTAGCCGTGCAAGCCGCCGAAGCCGAGGGTTCCGTTCACTTGGCGCGCTGGGTGCGCGAGGAATTCGAGATCCCGCGAATATCGGAGTTGCCGCCGCCCTCGCAGGACCGAGTGACCCCCGCGAGTCTGAACCCCACGGCGTTTCCAGCGACGATCGATAGCGAACGTCATGTCCAGGCCTTGCTCAACATCGGGCGAGCGACGGCGGCCCAGTTCGATCTAGAGCAACAAGCCAAGGCCGTTCTCGACGAGACGTTGGCGGCGCTCGGTGCGGCGCGCGGCTTCCTGTTCCTACGCGCCTCGGGGGCCGCATGGGGCAAGCCGGTTTCGATGCAGGAGCTGTCTTTGATCGCAGCCCGAACGCTTCCAGGGGAGAGTTCCGTCGGCGTCCGTACCTCACCGCATGACGTGCTGGAACAAGTGATCAAACAACGCGGGCCAGTCGCCTCGAGCGTTGGTCGCGAGCCCGAGGTTCGACAAGTGATCGCTGCGCCGTTGATCGTGCGCGACGTGGTCGTGGGCGCCGTCTGCTTGGAGTCGGCCGTTGGTCATGCCGAGTTCAGCCTGCGTGATGGTCAAGTGCTTGCGGCATTGCTCGGCCAAGTCTCGTTCGCGCTCGAATTGACCCGCACGCTGCGCGAGCGAGAGCGCCTGAGCGAGGACTTGCAGCAGGCGCAAAAGATGGACGCCGTAGGCAGACTCGCGGGCGGCATTGCCCACGATTTCAACAACATGTTGGCCGCGATCTGCGTCTCGGTCGAAGCTGCGTTGGCCGAGTCACCCCCTGATTGGTCAATGCGCTCGGAACTCGAAACGATTCAGGGCGCTGCCGAACGAGCGACGCGCCTGACCCGGCAATTGCTCGCCTTCTCGCGGCGCCAGGTGATCGACGCGCGGCCGCTCGATTTGAACGCCACGGTGCGCGAGATCGTGCCGATGCTCCAGCGCTTGCTGGGCCACGGCATATCCCTCGAGACGGACTTGGTTCAAGGTCAGAGCGTCGTGCGCGCAGACACGTCGCAGATAGAGCAAATCTTGGTCAATTTGGCGGTCAATGCGCGCGACGCGATGCCCCAAGGTGGCAGGCTGCTGCTGCGGACGAGCGAAGAGCTCGTCGAGGTAGGGCAGAAGCCGGGCCTCGACGCTGGTACCTATGCCGTGCTGCGGGTTATCGATGACGGTCTGGGCATGGATGTCGAAACCCAGCGCCGGGTGTTCGAGCCGTTCTTCACCACCAAAGGCCGCGAAGAGGGCACGGGCCTCGGACTCGCGACGGTTTACGGCATCGTGCGTCAGAGCTCCGGGCACATCGAGCTCGACAGCGCACCCGGACGCGGCACCGAGTTCCGTGTGTTTTTGCCGCGGATTAACGAGGCGATTCAAACCTTACCGCCCCCTTCACAAGCTCCGGCCGTGACGCCCGATTCCGTCCGCGTGCTGCTTGTCGATGACGAACCGCTGGTGCGGCATGCGTTCAGGCGCACGCTCAAACGCCTGGGCTACAGCGTCGTGGGTGCAGCCAGTGCGCGCGAAGCGATCGAGTACCTGAACCGCGATCCGCACATCGACTTGATCATCACGGACGTGATCATGCCCGGGATGAACGGCCTCGAGATGATCGAGCATTTGGACAAGCTCGGGATTCGCTGCAAAGTGCTTTACGTCTCCGGTTATGCAGACGGGATCCTATCGCGGCGAGCCGGGCTCGGCGATCGCGTGGAATTCATGCAGAAGCCCATCTACGCAGAAGCGCTTGCTAGCAAGGTGGAAGAATTGCTGCGTGCGCTGCCACTCGAGCGTCCCGCTTGAGTGTCGCCGGTGGCGGGCGCGTCTACACGTCACTGCATGTTGCGAACGTCGCGCAACGCAAACGGCGGGATCGCGACTTGAAACGTCTCGCCGTCTTCGAGGCTCATCTCGTAGCTGCCTTGCATCGACCCGAATGGGGTGCGCAGCGGACAACCCGAGCTGTATTCGAAGGCCTCGCCAGCTGCCAGCGTAGGTTGCTGACCGACGACGCCGGGCCCACGCACCTCTTCCAGCTTGCCGTGCGCGTCGGTGATCCGCCAATGCCGCGACAGCAACTGCACGGTGCTCGTGCCGAGGTTCTCGATCTTGACGTTGTAGACGAAGAACCACAGCCCCCGCTTGGGGTTGGAGCGTGCTGGGGAGTACTGGGACTCGACGGAGACGCGGACGCCGCGGGTGACCAAGCTGGGCAAGATATCAGTCCTTTACCAGCTACAAAGTCGTGGTCAAGGCGTGGCGCGTTGGGCCAGGCTTAGCGCATGCCGGAGCTTCCCGAGGTCGAAGTCACCCGTCGCAGGCTGTCGCCCTTCTTCGTCGGGCGCACGATCGCCAATATCGCCACGACGCGTCCGAGTTACTTCTTTCTCACACCACCGAAGGAGCTGCAGAAGCGGCTCAGTGGAAGAACGGTCTCGGAGCTGCAACGTCGCGGCAAGTACTTGGTCGCCCAATTCGATGACGGCACGCAGCTCTTGTTGCACTTGGGGATGACGGGTCAGCTCTTCACCGAGCGGGCAAAGAACCGGCGGCTTTTGTACCGTCGAAACCAGGCCCTGGCCCCCGACGTCGAACAGGGCTTCAAGCCTGACGTGCACACGCACTTGGCCTTCAGCTTCACCGACGACGGACCGCGAGTATTTTTTCGCGACGTGCGCAAGTTTGGCAAGGTGCGCTGGTTGCCCGCGGGCGCGAGCGATGAACGCCTCGAAAAGCTCGGGACCGATGCCCTTGTAGCCGTCGGTGACGATCTCTTCGCAGCGACGCGTCGGCGTGACGCCGCCGTGAAAAGCGTGCTCTTGGACCAATCCGTGATCGCTGGCGCGGGGAACATCTATGCCGACGAAGCACTGTTTGTAGCAGGTGTACATCCGAAACGCGCCGCGTCGCGAGTCAGCGAGGCGCGCTGCAAGGCCATCGTCGACGCGCTACGGGGTATCCTCGAGCGCGCGATCGACGTTGGGGGCTCGAGCATCAGCGACTTCGTTACACCCGATGGGGAGGACGGCGGTTACCAGGACGAGCGCAAGGTGTACGATCGTGCGGGTGCGCCTTGCGTCACCTGCGGTACGCCGATCCGGCGCATCGTGCTCGGGCAGCGCAGCACTCACTATTGTCCCAAGTGTCAAACCTGAGACTTGGCCGCTCGCTCGAGAGGACTCACCCCGAATGAGTCAGACTCTCTGCCAATCCATCCAAGATGTCGCGCTCGGAGCTGACGACAAAGGGTAGCGCGAATTCATCCATCACGGCTTGCAGGATCAGTGCTCCGCCGTGGATCACTGCGGCTCGCTTCTTCTCAATCAAGAGCAACTTGCGCTGCTCGGTGGTTGCCGCGCACAACTCGTTGCTGAAGTCCCGAACGAACTCAGCCGAGAGCCGCACCCCGTGGGTCAGGTCAGCATCGTAGTGCTGGTTGCCGACCACGCGCGCTGCGAACGACGTCACCGTGCCTGCAACACCGACCCATGTCTCGGAACCGTCCGGTTGGAGCACCGCTCGCACGCGCACGAGCTCTTGGTGAATGAACGCTCTGGCGCTGGCGAGTTGCTCGGCGCTCGGTGGGTCGGAGTGCAGAAAGCGTTCGGTGATGCGCACGCTGCCCATGTCGATGGACAAATGCGCTCCGGGGTGTTTGCTGCCGCGGGCAAACTCGGTCGAACCGCCGCCGATGTCGAACACGACGAAAGGCGGCTTCTGGCTCTCTGACAGCGAGCGGGTGGCCCCCAGGAACGACAGCCTTGCTTCCTCGACTCCCGGCAGCAATTCGGGCTCGTGTCCGGTTGCGGCTTTGACCCGAGCAAAGAAGTCGCCACGGTTTTTTGCGTCCCTCGCCGCGCTGGTGGCAGTCACCCGCGCCTTTGTGACACCGTGCTCGCGCAAGCTGTCGCCGTATACTTCGAGCACAGAGACGGTTCTGCTCATCGCTTCTTCGGCGAGCGCGCCCGTCTCGTCGACGCCTTGACCCAAGCGCGTGATCTCCATCAGCCGCACCAGTTCGCGAGCGTTGGAGTCGATGATCAAGAGCCGCACCGAGTTGGTGCCGATGTCGATGGCTGCGACGTTCATGGCTGCACCGTTCACGGCCGCGCCCCGCTCAAGCGCCCCCTGCGCCGCCGATTTCTCGGTGCAGGCCAAGCAGGGTCAACAGTTCCATGCGCGATGCCGAGTCCGACAGGAACAAGCCGTACAGCTTGCTCGTCGTGGTCCAAGAACCGGGCTTGCGCACTCCGCGGTAGCACATGCAGAAGTGCTGACACTGCAGGATCACCGCCACCCCCAAGGGATCCAAATGATCACGAATCGCGCCCGCGATCTGCGCCGTCAGCTTCTCCTGCACTTGCAGTCGCTTGGCGAACACATCGACCACGCGCGCGAGTTTGGAAAGGCCGACGACGCGTCCCGCGGGGATGTACGCGACGTGAGCTTTGCCGACGAACGGCACCAAGTGGTGTTCGCAGTGGCTGAACACCTCGATGTCGCTCACGAGCACCAGTTCGTTGTAGTCGCCAATCTCGGTGAACGTCTTGGACAGGTGCTGACTCGGATCTTGCGAGTAACCCGCGAAGTGCTCATCGTAGGAGCGCAGCACCCGGTCGGGCGTTTCCTCGAGTCCCTGGCGGTCCGGGTCGTCCCCCATGTAGCGCAGTAGGATGCGAAAGCTCTCGATCGCCTGTTCTCGGCTTGGACGGTCCACGTCCACTCCCTAGTGCACGAGCTCGAATTTCGCCACGGGCTGCTAGGTGGCGGGGTGTCTTTTGGCGATCCCGCCGGGATTGATCCCAGGTTGCCAGGTGTGGTCCCTACCAGGGAGCCACAAACTGCAGTGGCTGGGCACTCAATAGAAGCGAGCGAAGTAGATGCCGGGCTCCTTGGCCGCCGGGGCACTGTACAAGAGACCCTTGCGCGGCCAGTCCACCTCGACCGACTCCTGCACGCCTTTGCTGATCACTCCTTCGTCGTCGTACTCGGTGCTCGGCAACTTGAGCGTGGCAGATTGCGTCTTGTCGACGAAGTCACTGAGGACGGTGATGCGGTTCTCTTGGGCGGTGAACTGATAGTACGCGACCTTTGGGATCACGTGTTCGGATATGGTCCGCACGTCGTCGCCATCGATCAGCACTAGCCGCCCGTCGAAACCGTTGTAGTGCGTGACGAACAAAGCTCGGTCACGGCGGTTATCGTTGCGAATCCCCAACGGTGAAACCTTGTCAGCGACCTTCTGCAGACGGTCATCGTCGTCTAGGCGTTCCAACGTGCCGTTGGAGCCGTCGAAGTTACTGATGACCCCCGCCGATGAAAAGTATGCGACGGACTTTGCGATCTCTTTGAGTCGATCACCCAAAGAGCCCACCAACATTCGGCCGCCCGCGCCGTCCCAATCGACGATTGCGCGCACTTCGCCCTTCGAATTGAGGTGCGAGAACCCGAGGTGGCCGTTGTCGCCCAGCCGAATCGGATCGTTCTGCCCCCAACGTGCCCACATCGTGCTGTTGCTGGCACCCTCTTCGGGGCCCACGACGTACATCAAGATCGGCCCTGTCTCCGTTGCGCCAGCGATCTTGAAATCGACGATCCCCGAGCGAATCTGGAACACCTTGTCCGTCTCGAGCTCGTGCACCTGCAGCGCGTGAGCATCGCACGGGGAGAAGTACAACAGCTCTCGCCCGTGCAAGCCGATGTTGAACTGGGGTCCGCAGGCGTTCGCGGCGACGTCCTTGATGTCGTTCGGCGTACTGACCAGAACGGTGCGCAAGTTCTTCGCTGCATCGAACAGCGCAAACATCGGCCCGCCCGCGCCATTCGCAGTATGCAGGACACCCGTGATGTCGTGACCCGTCCGGAAGACCTCTTTCAGGTCCGCATTGCGTGCCACGAGTTCACCCTCTTCGAGGGTCCACATCCAGACCTCGGAGTTGTTGCCCGCGGCGAAGATCGCCCGATCCCCGTGCGCAATCACGCTCGCCTTCTCGGCAATCGTCGTCAGCTTGTTGCGCCACGGATCCGCGAACAAGACCTTGCCGTCCGTGGTTTCGACCAGGAAGCCCTTTTGCTTCGTGAAGTCTTGGCTGAGCAGCGCGCCGCCAGGGATTCTGAGCTTGTCGACCTTGCAGGCGAAGTTCACGAAGCGCAGTTCCGACGGATCTTCGTCTTTGGCCGGCGGCACGCTGATCGGGACCCGCGCATCCAATGCGTCTTCGTTGCGAGCCAGGGCCGTGGCCAAGCGCACCGCTGGCCCAACGTCGCAGGCTTCGCCATCGGGGAAGCGCATGATCGTCAAATGCCCATCGGAGCGAGCGAGCACGAACGGGCCATCGGTATTGTTACCGTCGAATGCCAGTGAGCTGAATGAACCCGCGGCGACCAAATGCCCTGGGCGCTCCACCTCCGTGGGATCCGGGTTGCCGAGCGACTCAGCCAAGTTCTGCAAGTTGTCGCCAAGCTCACAGCCGCTGAGCAGCCCTGACAATCCCAAGTGGATCGCGAGGCGGAGCCAAGGCCCCCGCGACGCGCGGGGACGAGCTTTCAAACTGCTTTGCACGAGTGCCTTTACCCGGGATTTCATTTCGAATTCACGTTAGGGTTCGAGAACAGTGCGCTGGCCACGTGCTAGCTTGCGAGTTGCAATCGACCACGTCCAGAAACTTTGACCTCAAAAGTTACGTCATCGAGCTTCGTGAAGGGTGCAAGCGTTCCACCACACTGGCGGCCAAATACTGGGTTCACGCGCGAACGCTTGCTCCACCGGGTGCGTGCGGCAGCGTCCCTGATTGCGGCGTTGTCTTTCGCCCGGACAGCCATCGGCCAAACCACTGACAATCCTTCGTCACAACACGACGTTGCCCCCGTCACTGCCGCCGTCACGCGGCCCGTAGCGATCGAGACGTCAGTGCCTTACCCGCACGAGGCGGAGGGCGACGCCGTAGTCGTGCTGCGCTTCGTCGTCGACGAGAACGGCGGCGTCCGGGAGGTCGAGGTGCTCTCGGGCGACGAACCGTTTGCCAGTGAAGCAGTGGTGGCGGCCCGCGACTGGAAGTTCGCCCCCGCGCGGCGCGGTGACAAGCCGATCGCTGCACGCATCCAATTCGAGGTGCGCTTCACGGAGGAGAAACCTGCGCCACCGCCCGCTCCACAGGGATCGAGTGAACAGCCGGCGCCGGCCGCACCAACTGGGGCCGAACCTGCGCCGACTGGCGCAGCCCAGACGCCGACGGTGAAGCAACGCGGTAGCGCGCAGGGCAAAGTCGAGGAGTCGGTCGACGTCGCCGTGCAAGGGGAGCGCCCGGCGGTGGTTTCGTCGCTGACGCGGGCTGAAGCTCGTCAAATCCCGGGCGCGCTCGGCGATCCGATTCGAGCCGTAGACTTGATGCCCGGAGTTACCCCCACGGTCTCGGGCTTGCCCCTGTACTACGTACGCGGTTCGCCACCCGGAAACATCGGCTATTACATCGACGAAGTTCGGGTTCCGTTACTTTACCACGCGTTCCTCGGGCCGAGCGTCATTCACCCAGAGCTGATCGAGCAGGTCAGCCTCTATCCGGGTCCGTATCCGGCAAGCTTTGGGCGTTACGCGGGCGCGATAGTATCCGCAGATTTACGCGTTCCACGCCACGAGTTCGGCTATCGCGTGGACGTCGGTATTTTCGATTCGGGAGGCTACGTCGAAACGCCGTTCGCGGGTGACAAGGGCACGATCTTCTTCGGCGGCCGCTACTCCTATTTGGGCGCGTTCGTCAGCGCCATCACGCCCAACACGCTCGAGTTTTGGAACTATCAGAGTCTGATCGAGTACGACATCACGCCGCGGGACAAGATCGGGCTCTTCGTGCTCGGCGCATTCGACTACTTGGAAGGTCAAGCCCAGAGCGTCGATGTAAACCCGGGGGGTGACTTCTTCGGCACCGAGTTTCATCGCGCGGACATTCGCTACGACCGCATGTTCGGCCCCGACACCTCTGCGCGTGTAGCCGTGACGCTGGGGCTCGACCGCACGCGCTGGTCGGAGGGCAAGCTGCTAGACAAGATGATCGGTGGGCGCTTTCGTCTGCAACATCGCTTCAGCGACAGTTTGACTTGGCGCTCCGGCATGAGCTTCAGCGACGACCGCTTCGACCTGGAGCTCGATTCCCGCTCTCAGAATTTCTTGGATTTGCGAGAGCTGTTTCGATCGCGGGGTGACTCCGCGTTCGGCGGCTATACGGAATTCGTGTGGCGGCCCGATCGCTGGGTCACGGTGACCCCGGGTGCCCGTGTCGATCTGTATACTTCAGGCGCTGACAGCGAAGTCGGGGTGGATCCGCGCCTGACCGCCCGCTTTCGCATCACCGATCGGGTCGAGACGGTTCACGGCGTGGGCGTCTCGCATCAGACGCCCAACTACATCCCAAACGTGCCCGGTGCTCGCGTCGCTGGCCTCTCCGGTGGCTTGCAGACGGCCGTCCACACGAGTTCCGGCGTCGAGACTCAACTGACGGAGGATTGGTTCGGTGCCGCGTCGGTTTTTCAAAACGTGATCCTCGATGTCACCGATCCGTATTCGTCGACCCAGGACTTTGCGATCAACGCGATCGAAGCGCGCAAGCGGCCGACGGCGCGGGCCTTCGGTCTCGAGCTCTCATTGCGTCGTGCCCTCACGCGCCGTTTCGGCGCTTATGCCAGCTACACGCTGTCGCGCGCGATCCGCATGTTCCCAACCACCGAGACGGCCGCGGCCTACGACACGCTCGCCGGCTCCGATCGCACGCACGTCTTGAATCTCGCAGGTCTGTACACGTTTGGACCGAATTGGCGGTTCGGCGTTCGCAGCGTGTTCTACAGCGGCGTGCCCGGTAAACTGCGCGGCGCGCAGCCCGTCTTCGATCAAGCCCGCGCCGAGCCGTTCTTCCGCCTCGACCTGCGGCTCGAGCGCCGATTCAAACTGGGCCCCAAGGGTTACCTATCGGTGGTCGCCGAGGTACTGAACTCGACGCTCAGCTCGGAAGTAATACGGCGCGAATGCGTCGACAACGCAGGCACCATCGTGTGCAAAGATACGATTCCGGGGCCCGTGTTCTTGCCGAACATCAAGGTCGAAGGCACGTACTGAGTGGCTCATGACTCCCGCGGACGAAAACCAGTGCGACCCGGAGCGCTTGCTCGAGCTCTGGCGTTCCGATGATCGCGCGGGCCTCGATCAGTTGACGCGTTGTTACGGAGCACGTTTGCTGGTCGCGGGGCGCAGGCATTGTCGGACCTCGAGCGAGGCCGAGGACGCAGTTCAAGACGCGTTGCTGTTGGCGGCCGAAGGGCTAGACGGCTTGCGCTCGGCGGGGAGTCTCGAAGGTTACCTCGTCAAGGTGGTGGCGCGCGCGTGTCGACGCCACTCTCGCGGCCACAAGAACGACGTCCGCGCGCACGACTCCGAATACGTCGTGATCGGCTCGGATGAGGATCCCGAGGCGCAAGCGGCTCGCAGCGAAATCGGTGCGATTTTGGACAAGGCGCTGCTCGAGCTCGATCCGGAGGACCGCGTCCTGCTCCTGCTTGGGGAATTGGAGGACTACTCTGCTCTGGAAATCGGTGCCCGACTCGGGCTCAGCGAAGGCGCGGTGCGTACCCGTGCGAGTCGACTGCGCAAATGGCTACGCAGCGTCCTGGCCCCCGAGCTCGAACAAAAATAACCTGCCGTGTAACGTTTTGCCGGGTCGTTGGCTCTAGCCAGCATGACATCCAGCAATCCGACGGCGGTGGTCGCCGTAAATGGTCTCAATTTCGAAGAAGAAGTAACAGCTTCGCCGCTGCCGGTCCTGATTGACGTGAGTACGCCTTGGTGCGGACCGTGCAAGGTTGCTCGGCCCATCGTCGAGGAGTTCGCGCGGCGCCACGCGGGCGAACTCAAAGTCGTCGAGATTGACGGCGGTGAGTCGCCTGACCTCGTGGCACGTCTCGGTGTGCGGGGCTTTCCCACGTTCATCGGCATGCGCGCCGGCCAATTCGTCGACGCTCGCCTTGGTTTTGGTGGGAAGCGGCCCCTCGAAGATCTGGTGGGCAAGCTGCTCGATCCAGCCTGACGCACGCTACGCGATCTTCTCGCCGATCCCGAACCAGGCGCTCGTTTCGAGCGCCATGCCGCTGTCGAGTTCGCGTTCGATGGCCGCTATAGCGAGCGACTCCCGTGCCTGCCACGCGTCTTCGCCCATTCGTTTGCGCATCAGTACGAGGGCCGCGTTGCCCCGCTCAAAGCGCCGCCAAACATCGCTCGCAACGAGGTGTTCAGTCATCCGGTGCGTGTGACCCAGCACGCGCACGTTCCCAAAACCTGTGTGCTCCAATTCGCGCTTCAACACCTCGGGATTGTCCAAACCCAAAATGCTCTTCTGGGGCGCAACGAACGTGGGATCGATGGTCTTGATGGCTGCGAACATGGCGCGCATCAAGTTCGATTCCTCGGCGGGCGCCCAACTCGAAACCAAAGCGGTGCCTTGCGGGCGTAAGGTTCTCTGCAGCTCGCGAAAACCCTTGTCGCGGTCGGGAAAGAACATCAGCCCGAACAAGGACACCGCGACGTCGTAACTCGAGTCTGGGTAGGGCAGAGCCTGGCCGTCGCCCACGCGAGTGCGCACGTTGTGAACCTGCCGGCGCTCGGCGCTGGTTCGCAATTGGACAATCATCTGCTGCGAGAAGTCGATGGCATCGACGCTGGCGACGCGAGGAGCGACCTCCAACGTGAACGTACCGGGACCCGCGGCCACGTCGAGCACGCGCGTGTCAGCCGACAGAGGCAGAAGCTCTGCCGCTTTCTGCGCATAGGGCCGCATCATGAAGTCGAGCTCGGCGGCATATCCAACGGCAACGAGCTCCCAAGGTTCGGAAGTGGAGAGCGGATTGGGTGTGGCTTGCATGAAATGCTCCCGGGTCTCAGGGGGTTTCGTTTTGCGAGTTCTTCAAGAGCTCGAGCGCCGCGTCGCGGGCCGAGTGAATGGGCGCTACGTCCGCGAGCGCGGCGGCGAGTGCGATGGCGCCTTCGATCAATACGGACACTTGGTCTGCGATGCGCACCGGCACCGCAAATGCCTGCAACAGTTCGCGCACCAGGTTGCGCTGAGCGAGCTTCGTCTCGCGTACGCGTACGCGCACTGGGTTACCGAGGTCGGCGAATTCCGCGCCCAGGTTCAAGATGCCGCAGCCGCGAAAAGACGTATCCAGCGCAAAGCGCTGGACGTGATCGAACAACGCTTGAATCGCACCCCCCGCGCTGCGTCGACCCGCGACTGCAGCGCGCAGCGAGGCCAACCACGCCGTGCCGGCCAGCTCGAGATAAGCGACGCCCAATGCCTCCTTCGACTCGAAGTGGTGATAGAACGTGCGTCGGGCGACGCCGGATTCGTCGATCAGTTGATTGATCCCCGTCTGCGTATAGCCTTGGCTGAAGAACAGGCGCCCTGCGGTTTCGAGAATGTCGCTGCGCGGGGAAGACATCGTGAACGTTGCTCGAATCCGAGCAGAACCTCGGTAGACAAGTCTGTCTACCTCAAGTAGACAGACTTGTCTACTTGAGTTGCTGGCCGATTTTGCGGGCAGCCTGGTTCGGGATCAGCGTCGGGGCTCAGCGGCCGCGAATCAGCGCTGACTCGGCGTGCGCCGTGAGCCCTTCGCGCTCGGCAAACGCTGCGATTTTCGGCGCGTCTTCGGCGAAGCTCGCGGCGTCGTATTCGATCAGGCTGCTGGCTTTGAGAAAGTCGTTGCAGGACAGCGGACTGAAGAAGCGCGCCGTACCCCCGGTGGGCAGCACGTGCGACGGTCCCGCGAAGTAGTCTCCGAGCGGCACTGGGCTGTGCTGACCCAGGAAGATCGCCCCCGCATGCTTGATTCGCTCGAGGCAGCGCTCATTCTCGCGCGTCAACAACTGCAAATGCTCGGTCGCGAAACGGTTGGCCAGAGCACAGGCCGCGTCCAAATCGGCAGTGACCAGAACGGCGCTGTTGTTCTCGATCGAAGGGCGCGTGACGGCGGCTCGCGAGAGATCCTTCAATTGAACGCCTAGGGCGTCCTGCACTCGCTGCGCGAGCTCGGCCGAGGGCGTGGCCAAGACGGCCGAGCCAGGATTGTGCTCGGCCTGGGCTAACATGTCGGCAGCTAGCCAGCGCGGGTTGGCGCTATCGTCGGCGACGATGAACACTTCACTCGGACCCGCGATCGAATCGATACCGACCTTGCCGAACAGTTGACGCTTGGCCTCGGCCACGAAGGCGTTGCCCGGTCCCACGATCTTGTCCACCTTGCGAATCGACTCGGTGCCGAACGCCACCGCCGCCAAGCCCACCGCTCCGCCGAGTCGAATCACTTCATCGATGCCGAGCTCTTTGGCCAGAGCTAGCGCCATGGGATTGATCTCACCGCCGCTGGGGGGCGAAACCATCACGATCTCGCGCACGCCGGCGACGCGCGCGGGCACCACCGTCATCAGGACGGTAGACGGATACAGCGCTTGTCCACCCGGCACGTATACGGCAACTCGCTCGATCGGCGTGTAGCGCACTCCGAGCTTGCGCCCGTTGCGTTCGAGCAGAGGCGGAGCTTGAATCAAAATGTGTTGCTGATACGCGGTGATGTTGGCGATCACGCTGCGCATCAGGCTCAGGAATTCGGGATCGGCGCTGGCGTGCGCCTCGGCGATCTGCGCTTCGCTGACGCGCAAGGTCTTGGGGGTGACGTTGGCGCGGTCGAGCTCTGATGCCAAGCGCGCGGCCGCTTCGTCTCCTCCCGTTCGGACGCGCTCCAAGATGTCGTGCACGATCTTGGGCACGTCCAGGCTGCTGCCTCCCGCAGTGTCGGCCGCGACCAAACGCCCCGAGTGCAAGCGATCCAACAGCGCTTGGACCTTGGCGTCGAAGGTGGGCTCGTCGTGCGAAAGGACCGAAACTGACATGCCGCGCAGCATAGCTTGCGGGCGATTGCCGCACCAGCGCTGCGGCAATCGCGCTGGGTGGCTCAAGTTGTAAGGTTGTCTTGACAACTTGGGCCACCCTGATACCTTCCGCCTCGATGGCCGCAGTGCTCAACCCTCGCTCGCCCGTGCCGTTGTACCGGCAGTTGGCAGACGTGCTCTTGGAGCAGATGAAGCAAGGGCAGCTCGAGACGGGCGCGCGCTTACCCTCGGAGCCCGAGCTCGTGCGGCGCTACGGCATTGGCCGACCGACGGTGCGCCAAGCGACGGAACTGCTCGAGCGTCGCGGTTTGGTGGAGCGTCGACGCGGCGCGGGTACGTTCGTGGCGGCTCCCGTCCAGGCCGTGGACATCTTCTCGCTCGCGGGCACACTCTCGGCATTTCAGAGTCGCGGTTTGCGCTTGGAAACGCGCTTGCTCGAGCGCGTCGCGAAGCGTCCGGTCGGGGTCGATTCGTTCAATCCTTTTTCGGGACGCGAAGCGTTCAGCTTCGTGCGCTTGAGCAAAGTGCACGCTGAGCCCGTCTTGATCGAGCACGTTTACCTGGAACCAGAGGTTTTCCCCGACTTGCACAAGGCACCCTTGGCGGGGGCTTCGCTCGCAGAGATCGTGCGCGAACGCTACTATCGAGAGCCCTCGCAGGGCCAGCAGTCGTTCCACGTCGCGTGTGGTTCACGCGCAGTTCAATCCGCGTTGGACCTTGCGCCAGACCAGCCCGTGCTGTTGATTCGCCGAACCCTCGATTTTGCGGGGGCGCCCAAAGCGATCTTCTCGGAGCTGTACTGCCGAACCGATCGCGTAACGTTCTCGCAGCCGTTGGTCGCACCGAGCTCGCTCGAACGACCGCTGAGCGCGCACGCAGCCAAGACCCAGAACCCTCGAACTTCGGATTCATGACCCGAGCAAGACACCCAGATGACTGACTCAATCCGTGCAACCCAGGGCTACTTCAGCCAGTTCGGTGGTGCCTTCGTGCCCGAAGTGCTGCAGCGAACGTTCGATGAGCTGAACCTCGCGTTCGAAACAGCGCGCAACGATCCAGAGTTCTGGCGTTCCTACGTCCAGCTGATGGGCACCTACTCCTGCCGTCCAACTCCGATCACTTACGCCGAGAACTTGTCGCGCCATTTCGGCGGCGCACAGATCTACATCAAGCGCGAAGATCTGAACCACACGGGCGCGCACAAAGCGAACAACGTGATGGGGCAGGGGCTGCTCGTCAAACGCATGGGCAAGCGGCGTGTGATTGCCGAGACGGGTGCTGGGCAACACGGCGTTGCGACCGCAACCATGGCCGCGAAGTTTGGCTTCGAGTGCACGATCTACATGGGCGAAGTCGACGTCGCGCGGCAAAGGCCGAACGTGTTTTGGATGGAGCGCTTGGGCGCCAAGGTGGTGCCGGTGCGCGAGGGTTCGCGCACGCTGAAAGACGCGATCAACGAGGCGTTTCGCGACTGGGTGAGCAACATGGATGATACGCACTACGTGCTCGGCACGGCTTGCGGGCCTCATCCATTCCCCGAAATGGTGACTTACTTTCAGTCGATCATCGGGCAAGAAGCGCGGCGACAGATCGTAGAGATCGCGGGCAAATTACCGGATCGGGTTTACGCCTGTGTCGGAGGCGGTTCGAACGCCATGGGGCTGTTCAGCGGCTTCTTGAGCGACAAGGAAGTAGAGTTGGTCGGCGTCGAGGCGGGCGGTAAGGGCGTCACGACGCACGAGCACGCGGCGCGCATCGCGAGCAAGCATGGTTCGATCGGTGTGGCGCAGGGCTACAAAACCTACTTCCTGCAGAATCAAGACGGTCAGATGAACGAGACCCACAGCGTGGCTGCTGGTCTCGACTACGTGGGCATTTCACCGATCCTCGCGCATCTGCACCACACGGGGCGCGTGCGATTCGAGGCCGCGACCGATGCAGAGGTCGTCGAAGCGCTCAAGTTGGTCGTGCGCAAAGAAGGCTTGATCCCTGCGCTCGAGTCGTCCCACGCGTTTGCCAGGGCTTTCGTGGAGGCCCCCAACATGCCAGTTACGAGCAGCATTTTGATCAATCAATCCGGTCGCGGTGACAAGGACATCTTCACCGTTGCGGATGCCTTGCATGACCCTGACTGGGTCGAATTCATCAAGAAGAAGGCGGAGGCTTACCGTGCTTGAAACGATCATCCGGGCCAAGTTGGCCGAACGCGCACCGCTCTTGATGACGCACATCGTCATCGGTTATCCCGATTTCGATACCAGCCTGGCGCTGATCGACGCGATGGTCGAAAGCGGCGTCGATCTGATCGAACTGCAGATCCCATTCTCGGAGCCGATCGCGGATGGACCGGTAATCCTGCACGCCAACCAAGTCGCGCTCGAGAAAGGCAGCACGGTCGATCGTTGCTTCGAGTTCGCAGAACACGTCAGTCGCAAGTACGCGGTGCCGTTCTTGTTCATGACTTACTACAACATCCTATTTCGGCAGGGTGTACGTAGCTTCGTCGAGCGCGCGCGCAAGGCGGGCTTGAAAGGCATGATCGTGCCGGACTTGCCGCCCGAGGAAGCCTCCGAGTACGAAGCGGCGATGGCCGAAGTCGGCCTCGATCCGGTCTACATCTTTGCACCGACGACTTCGCCCGAGCGCATGCAGAAGCTCGCGGCGCACGCCAAGGGGTTCGTGTACTGTGTGGCGCGCAAGGGCGTGACGGGCAGTTCGACGGATTTTTCGGACGAGCTATCGAGCTATTTGGCGCGCGCCAGGGCGGCCACGAAGTTACCGCTGGCGGTTGGCTTTGGTGTCAAGCGCAAGCAGGACGTGGACTTCTTGCAGGCGCACGCCGAGATTGCGGTCGTCGGTAGCGAGACACTGCGCGTGCTCGAGCAGGAAGGGATTGCTCGGGTGGGGCCATTCCTGCGGGGGCTTCGCGCCTGAGAGGATCCTCGTCGTCTTGGACCCGGCCGCTGTCGTGTAGGCGGGGTTGGAGTAGGTCGGAGCTCCAGCTTCCTGGCTGGACCCGGGCCCGCTCGGGAGCAAAGAGACGAGCGCGCGTGTCGCAGCCCCGAAATCCCGCATCGCTGTAGACAGAAACTTGGGACACCCCCTAGAGTCGGCTCGTGGCCAGCAGCGCCGAATTCGAACGAGATTACCAAGATGCAGAGGTGATCTGCCGCGAGGGAGAGACGAGCGCGGAGATGTTCGTGATCCAGTCGGGCCGCGTGCGCATCTTCAAGCAGTCACAGCGTGGGCGCGTCGAGCTCGCGATGCTCGAGCGCGGCAACTTCTTCGGTGAGATGAGTTTGCTCGAGGGTCTGCCGCGTGACGCGAGCGCCGAATCGGTTGGGCCCACCCGCGTGCTGGTGATGAACACCGGGGCGCTGTTGGTTCGGCTGCGCCGCGATCCGACGTTCGCGTTCGAATTGCTGCACCGCTTGAGCGGCAGGGTACGCGCGCTCAACGCGCGTCTGCTCGAGGCGCTCGAGAAGCACAAACCGGGGGCCGCCGAAGAACACTCAGCGGGGCGCGCGGGCACCATGATGATGTACATGCCGGAGCTGCGCGATGACGCGTCCAAGTGACCAGCCCGTGAATACCGTGAGCGAGGCTGTGCGTGCTGATTGAAGCGCGCGACGAGCGCTTGCTCGTGGTTTCCGACATGCACGTCGGAAATCCGTTCAGCGAGGCACGGCGTAAATTGGGGCGCTTCTTCGATTTCGCGCGGCGTGAACGCTTCAACGTCTGCATCAATGGGGATGGCTTCGAGATCCTACAAGCCTCGTTTTCGACTCTGGCGCACGATTCAGCGGAAGTGCTGAGCCGTATTCGTGCTCACATCGATGCAGGCTTGAAGGTTTACTATGTGGTCGGCAACCACGACATCGCGCTCGAGCAGTTTCTGCATCGCTGGTCGGGAATCGAGATTACGCCATTTCTAAACATCTCGTCCGGTTCCCTTCGCATTCGCATCGAACACGGGCACCTCTACGATCCGTCGTTCGTGCGCAGTCCCGGGTTCTATGAATTCATCACTCGGCTCGCCGGGCCGTTTCTGCGGATCTATCCCGATGTCTATCGCCTGTGGACGGTCTGGGAGAACTTTTGGCAACGCCTGCGCGCTCTGGGTAGCAAGAAATTGACGGAACGCAGCGTCTACTACAAAGCCGCGGACATGTTGCTCAGCCGCGGCTTCGATATCGTAATCTTTGGGCACACGCACAAGCCCGAGGATGTGACTTTCGGTGTCGATCGCCGCTACATCAACTCCGGCAACTGGGTGAAGGGTGGCAGCTACGTCAAGATCGCCGAGGGCGAGGTTTCGTTGAAGCAATGGTCGGAGGAAACGGCGTGAGCAGCGGTTCGGCGCGTCGCACGGGGGATACGGTGCAAATCCCCGGGGCGTACCAACACGTGGCCCTGACGAGCGGGCCCAGCGTTCAGCGCTTTTGGCACCAGAGCAAGCTGCTCTTGCTCGACTGGATGTTCCAGGTGAACAGCGGTGAGTCGGTGCTGGACATCGGCTGCGGCTCTGGGGTGTTCGCCGATGCGCTGGCGCGTCGCGGCGCGAAGGTCTTGGGCATCGACGCCAACGTTGACGCGATCGACTACGCCACGCGCACGTTCGGCCGCGAGGGGTTGAGCTTTCGGCGAGGACTGCTGGACGAGTTGGAGTTGCCCAGTGCGAGCTTCGACAAGGTCGTGTGCCTCGAGATCGTCGAGCACGTGTACTTGAATCAAGTTCGCCAGTTGCTCGACACGCTGGTGCGTGTGCTCGAGCCCGGCGGGCAATTGCTGATCACTACACCCAACTATCGCGGACTGTGGCCCGCGGTGGAGTGGGCCACGGATCGCTTCTCCAATGCCGCCAAGATGGACGGCGAGCAGCACGTGACGCACTTCGATCGAAAGCTGCTCGGGCATTGTCTCTCGAATGCCGGGCTCGAGATCGAAGAGCTTCGAACGTATTGCACGTTTGCGCCGTTTTCCGCCGCACTCTCCCCGCGCGTCGCGTCCAGGCTCGAGTTGGTCGAGCGCAAACTCGACTTGCCCTTCGGCAACCTGCTCGTGGCGCGCGCGCGTAAACCTCGAAGTTGAGTCGTCAGCGGCAGAGGCACGATCGCGACGGACCGTAGCGAACGCTGGCTGCGAGGCAGTCCTCAGGCCAGCTTCAGGGATCAGGCGGCTTGTTGGCGTCGTGCGGCGGTTGGTCGGTCGATTTGCGAACGATGTACGTGGGGCGCGCTTTGAGCTCTTCGAAGATCGCGGCGACGTAGAGGGCGATCACCCCAACTCCGGAGAGCAATAGACCGCCCAGGATTAGCTGCAACAGGATTACGGTGGTGAAGCCGGTCAGCGCGTCACCGCGGATCAGCTTGCGATACAGCGTCCACAGGCCGAGGAAGAACGCGAAAATCAGAGTCGAAAAGCCAAGACTCGCGACGGCGCGCAGCGGCAACGCGCTGAAGGCGACCAAGTTGCGCAGTGAGTAGCGCACCAACGCCGTCAGACTCCACTTGCTCGAGCCAGCAATGCGCGGCGCGACTTCGAACGGCACGTCCGTCGATTTGAAGCCCACCCAATGCACGAGCCCGCGGAAGAAGCGCGTCTTCTCCGGCAGCTCTTTCAGCGCTTCGACGACCGCGCGGTCGAGCAACTTGAAGTCGCTCGCGCCCTTGAAGTCGCGGCCCATCAAGCGGTGGAAGGTCGCGGCCAGCAGTCGATACACGAGGCTCTCTTGCCCACGCCGGTGCTTGACCCCGTTGACGACTTCGTAACCTTGCTGCCAATTGCGAACGAGCTCGGGGATCACCTCCGGCGGATGCTGCAGATCGGCGTCCATCAGGATTACGCCTTGGCCCCGCGTCGCATCGAGGCCAGCCAGTAACGCGGACTCTTTACCGAAGTTACGCGACAGCTGCAGTGCTCGCAGGCGTGAGTCCTGGGCCGCTAGACGCCTCAAGGTCTCGAAGGTGCCGTCACTCGAGCCATCATCGACGCACACCACTTCGAAGCTGTGCTGGGTGAGCTCGAGTTGCTGGAGGATCGCTGCTAGCGCCGCTTGCAACGAGTCCCCCTCGTTGTACATCGGCAAAACGACGCTCAGAACGGGGGCGCGTGCGCCGTTCGGGGTGTTTGGTCCCGTGCCCGTGATCTCAGCGGCTTGCAAGCCCAGGCATCGTGGTAGCTGCAGGGCGGCCTGTCAAGCGAGCCCGGGCAGCGCTTTGACTCCCCGCTTGCACAAGCTCGCCGCAAGCTCTGGGTTTGTGCTACGGCGCCAGCACTTTGGCACTCCAGCTTCGAGCTAAGACGATGGTTTCCAGAGCCTGGCCCTGGTGCGTGGCCTTGGCAGTGGCCGCGTCCTACGCGCTCACCTTTGGCCTCAACTACGGCATCGACAACCACCCTGTGTACCTGTTGCAGGCACTGAAACTGCTCGAGCCGAAGATCTTGCACAACGATTGGTACGCCTCGCAGGCGATGCAGTACCACCCGGTGTTCTCGTACATCGCCGCGCCCTTGATGCGCGCATCGAAGAGTGGCTGGGGCATTGCGTTGGCTCTGACCGTGACGGTGAGTCTGTCGACCGCATACCTGTATGGCCCGCTGCGCGGGTTGGTGCGCAGCAAGTGGGTAGCGCTGTTGGCCTTCGTCTGGCTCGTCGCTTTGATGTTCACCACCGAGACGCAGAGCATCGCGGTCAGCTACATCTTCAACCCGGCGTTTCAGCCTTCGACCCTGGGCAGCGTTGGCCTGTTGCTTTCGATAGGTCCGTTCTTGCGGCGGCGCTGGCTGTGGTCGGGAATTTGGCTCGCCTTCAGCGGGTTGTTTCACGCCAACTACTTGGTGCTCAACGTCGCTGTGATGGGCTTGGCGCACCTGCTGCTCGGTGGCGGGTTCAAGGCCACCGCTCGGCGCTTGCTGCTGCAACTGGGCCCCTCACTCGTGCCGCTGGCGATTCTCGCTGCGCCCATGCTGCACACGGTTGGCGGGGAGAACGCGGCCGAAGCTCAGCGAATCTTGTTCCAGATCCGCGCGCCCCATCACTACTTCCCGCGCGCTTATCAGCGCGATTTGGTGTTGCCCCTCGGCTGGCTCGCGCTCGGTCTTTCGTGTTCGAAAGCGCTGCCGCGCACGCGCGCGCTTCAACTGTTCTGCGTGTGGTTGCTGGCTGCTGCGGTCGTGATCTGGGTGCCGACTTTGCTCACCAGTTGGACCTACGTCGCGCGCATCGCGCAGTTGTTCGTTTGGAGGTTGGCCCCGTTCTCGGATTTGATGGGGCAAGCGCTAGTCGGGCTCGCTGCGGCGCGCGTGCTGTTCAAACCGCGTGCTTTGCGAGGTTTGAGCACGACGGACGTAGGCACGATCGTCGCGGGGATGCTGGGGCTCGCAAGCGCGTACGCCTTGCGCGACAGCCTCGGCGTCAGCATCGTGCTGGTCGCGCAGTTCGGGCTGGGGCTGCTTTGCTTCGGAGTTTGCTGGCTTTCGACCCAAAGTGCTTTGGCGCCGCTGGTGGCGAAGGTGCGCGAGTGGCGTCCGATCGTGGGCCGTGTGCTGCCGCCTTTGGCCGTCCTTGCGGCGCTCGCGCTGTACGCGAATCAAGTAAACACCCCACTCCGACAATTGGCGGCGCGTTCGAACGTGATCGTAGGCCTGCCTCGCTGGGACACCGAGCTCTACGACTGGGTGGCAAAGAATACCTCGGTCGACGCCGGATTTCTCACGCCGCCGCAAGATCCGTCATTTCGCTATTTTGCCAAACGCGCGATCGTCGTCGATTGGAAGAGCACGCCGATGTTACCCAAGGACGTCATCGAGTGGTACGAGCGCATGAAGGCCGTCACTGGCCGCCCCGCGTTCAACAACGCTCACGACTTGGACGGCTACAAGGATCTGACCCCGCGCAAAGTCAGCGAACTGCGAGCGCGCTACGGTTTCGACTATGTCGTCACTTACGTCGGCGTGAACCGGGGGCTCGACACGCTGCGGGCCGTGTACCGCAATGCGCGTTACGTGGTTTACGATCTACGGTAACGCGTCGGCTCAGTAGAGCCACGGTTCGATGGTCAGATCGCCCGAGGCTTCCGGCACCGGCGCGCTCGAACCCAAGGTCAACGGCAAATCGACGCCTGCCAGCTCTGGGTATAGCGACTGGTACACACCCAAGTTGCCGAGCACCTTCTGCACGTACATGCGCGTCTCTTCGTAGGGAATGCGCGCGATGAACACCTCGAGCGGTAACTCTTGGGCACCATTCTCCCAGCGCCGGGCCGCGGCCGGGCCGGCATTGTAGGCGGCGACCGTGGGCGCCACGTTGGCGCCGAACAGGTCCATCAACTTGTGCAGGTAGAAGACTCCCAGACGGATGTTGTCGCGCGGGGTGTCGAGACGTGCGAGCCCAGCGGGCTCCCCGAGTTCAGCCGCAATCCGGGCCGCCGTGGGTCCAATGATCTGCATCAAGCCTTGGGCCTGCGCTGCAGAGCGAATCGTCGTGTGAAAGCCACTCTCCTGGCGCATCACGGCGTAGACCAAGGCTGGCGGCACTGACCAACGCGCAGCATAGTCTTTCACCCAATCGACGAATGGATCGGGATAGATACACTGCCAAAGCCAGGGCTCTTGTTCCGCCGGTCGCGACCAAAAGCCAACGCGGTTGGCCACGTCGGTGCCGACCACGAAGCGACGACGCGCCGTCTGCAGTTGCGAATAACCTTGGCATTGAGCCCAGCCACGGTTCTCGGGCGAATCGCCCAGCCAGCCCTTTTCGGACAAGCGCAGCGCGTCTTCGGCCCAAGTGCTCAAGCCCACGGATTCGAGGCCCGAGGCCAACGGCGGCAGCGGAGCCAAGTCGGGCTTCGGGGTGGCGTCTCTGGGGGTCAGCTCGGGTAGCGGCTCTCCGAGGGCCTTCAAGCGCGCTCGTCCGAGTTGTCCCATCAGCGATAGCGGAGAGCCCAACCCCAAATCTCGCAGCAGCGGCAGAGCTTGCTCTGAGTTACCGGCGTGCTCTTGGGATACGGCTTCGAGCAGCTCGTACAACGACGCGTCCGAGCTCTGCGGGTGAGTGACGCGCAGTTTGTGGAACGCGTTTGCCGCCTTACGGGGTTCACCCGTCGCGAACCACGCCACGGCGCGTTCACGCTCTGCAGTTTCGCTGAACTCGTTGCCTGGGTTGCGCGCCAGAAACTCGCTGTGCGAATCGATCGCCTTTTGCCATTCACCCAATGCCAGCCACTCACTCCCGACGCGGAACGCAGCGGCCAGCGTCAACTCCCCGACCGGCGCGGCCTTTCGCACCTTTTGGAACAGCGACACGGCCTCGCCCGCGCGCCCGATGCGCGAAAGGGACTGGGCTGCGTGGTACGTGTCGTTGATGGCTTGGTGACTGCCCTGCTGTACCGCTCGCTGCAGGATGTCGGCAGCGCCCGTGAAGTCCCGCGCTTGGTAGCGTGCCATGCCACGCAAGTGCAGGCGTTCTCCCTCCGCCATCTTGAATCGCGGATCTTGGGCGACCAGCGTCAGTTCGCGCTCGGTCTCTTCGACGCGCCCAGCGTCGGCGAACAACACCGCCCGGTGGTAGCGCTGTTCGGCGGTCAACGGCGCTTGGGGGAAGTGCAGCGCGATCTGCATGTCGGCGTCGCTCGATGCGGCTTCGAGCGGAGCCGAGAGCGCAAGCCAGCGAAAATCGACCAGCGCTCCGAAGGGTAAACCTTTGGCCAGCCAGACTTCCGCGCGCAGCGCGCGCACGCGCGCTTGCTTGCTCTTAGAGACGCCAGCGGCCGCGGCGGCGTGCTGCACGAATCGAAACGCCTCGTCCGTGTGAGCGTCTGCCAGCAAGCGTGTGGCAACCGCGAGCAGATCGTCGGTGTCGTGCAACTTCGCGAGCTCTGGCAAGTGATCGAAGTAGTGAGTCGACTGAATGTTGGCTTGGCGTAGCCACGGCTCCACCAAGGAGGCGGCTTCTGGGTGCTCACTGCTGGCCCGACTGAGCTGATCACCGGCGACGTCGAAAAGGCCGAGCTTCAAAGCGACGTAGCCGCTCACGATGTCGCGACCGGGCAACTCGTCGAGTGGCGCCGACTGCAACAACTGCCACGCCCCAACGTAGTCTTCGTTGTCGAGTGCGCGCCGCAATGCTGCGCGAGGATCGACCGGCTGCGGAGGGGCTGAAGGCACCGCTTCACTGGCTGACTCGGGCAGTGTGGGCGGGCCCATCGACGGGCAGGGGTCGCTGCTACAACTGCCGAGTGCACTCGTAGCCAGGGCGTTCGCTGCGCTGGCCGTCGCGGGTGCACTTGGGGTGGCGTTGGCGAACGCGAACAACGCCGAGGAGGCGGAAGCGGTTGCCAGGCTCTCGGGCGGTGGTTCGTGGGCTTCGCGCGCCGGGGTGCGGACGCAGGCTGCGCACAGCAGCAGGGCCGAGCCCAGCAATGGCCACCCCAGCACGCGCCGAGAGGCACAGGTCCTCGCGCGGAAGGGCAGCACATGGGTCATCGGCGGCGACATAGAGCAGGTATCCGAACCATCGTCACCGGAAAAAACTTCCAGCTTTTGAATGAAACCGCGTTTTTTCGTGGGCCTTGGACGAGCGTTTGCGTTCCCTGCCGTGCGCAACTGGAGCATCGGGGCGGACTGCCCCGATAGGGGTCGACCTTCGTCGAAGCGACTTGATATATGCAGAGGGTGATACCGAAACGAACATTGGGCCGCTCTGGCATCGAAGTGAGTGAACTCGCACTCGGAACATGGGGCCTGTCTGGTGATGGATATGGGGCCGTATCGGCTTCGGAGCAAGACGCCGTCATCGACCGCGCTTTGGCTTTGGGAGTGACACTCGTTGAAACTGCGGCGAGTTATGCCAAGGGCGCAATGGAGAAGCGACTCGGTGAGCGATTGGGAGATTCTTCCGATGTCATCGTCGTGACCAAATGGGGCACCGATCTCGGATCGAAGCCCGTGCGCAAGCGCTTCGATCGCGAATTTCTCGAACAATCTTTCGAAGGCTCGCGCGAGCGTCTGCGTCGCAACGTGTTGGACGTAGGTTTACTCCACAACCCGAGTGTTGCGGCCGTGAAGAATGGCGAAGCTCCTGCACTGTTGCAGCAGTGGGTAAACGACGGCAAGTTGCGGGCCTGGGGTATCTCTGCGGGCGACGCCGACGTGGTCAAGGCGGCGCTCGAGTTGCCTGAGCCGCCGCAGGTGATCGAATTGGCGTTCAACATCTTCTTTCAGAGCGACCTGCGGACGCTGCGAGCTGACCTGAAGATCAAGGAAGTGGGCGTATTGGCTCGCTCGGTGTTGAGCCATGGCTTGCTCGCCGGCATGTGGCCAACCGACAAGACGTTTGCTCCCGAGGATCACCGCTCGCATCGTTGGAACCCCGATCAGTTGCGGCGCCGTATCAATCAAACCCGTGTGCTGCGCACATTGCGTTCCGGCAACATCCCGAGCATGCGCGCGGCCGCGATCGCTTACGCGCTGGATCACGACGTGATCTCGAGTGCAGTGCTCGGGCCGCGCGACGTCGTGCAGGTCGATCAGTTGCTGCGCGAGGTGCCAAAGCAAGCGCCCTACATCGATCCAAGAGCGCGCGAGACGTTCGACACCCAGATCCTGAAGATGGGTATCATCTCGAGCCTCGGCACCGGCTGAGAGCACGCTCCACCCCTGGTCTGTTCCGCCAGGCTCGCTCGCTCTGCACGCCTCCGAGGTCCGCGCACAGCGGTTCGGGTGGAGGGACCCCGAACCGCTGTGCTTTAACGCCGCAAATCGTTGGGACTGGTGAACAAGAGCTCTAGCAGGTGTGCGGTTACAGGAGAACGCGATATTGGGACAAGATTACCGGCTGTATCTAACCAGACGGGGTACCAGATGTGGCGGCCGGTTACCGGCCGCGCCTGGCTCCGGGTGAACATACCTCAGTCCCCACCTGGGGCAAGAGGCGGGTGCGGAGTTTTGCGCCGCCGAGGGCGAAAGTGCGGGCGCGTCCCACCCCGGCCCGTTTGTGAACCGAGACGGGTTGGCCGGCCTGGGTCTAAGGGGCCGATGTAGGCCAGAGACCTCCAAGGCGTCTCGTTCGGCGCCGCGGCCCTTGCCGTGCCCGAGCATTGTTTGTTCTGTTGCGTGTTCCTGACTTCAACGGAGACCCCATGACCTTCAACAAACTGAGCATTTCGGACCTCGACCTCGCGGGCAAGCGCGTGCTGATGCGCGTGGACTTCAACGTACCGATGCAGGGTACCGAGATCACCAACGACGCACGCATCGTCGCAGCGTTGCCAACGGTGCGCTTGGCCTTGGACAAGGGCGCGAGCGTCGTGCTCATGAGTCACTTGGGTAGACCCGATGGCGCGCCCGTGGCGAAGTACTCGCTCAAGCCCGTCGTGGCGGTGCTCGAACGCGAACTCGGACGTCCCGTTCAGTTCTTGAACGATTGCGTCGGACCCGAAGTCGAGAAGGCCTGTGCGAACTTGAAGCCTGGCAGTGTCGTGTTGCTCGAGAACCTGCGCTTTCATCCAGAGGAAGAGCAGAAGAAGGTCGACGCTGCGGTGACCGCGTTCCGCGCTTCGTTGACCAAGCTCGGTGATGTCTACGTCAACGACGCATTCGGCACGGCACACCGCCCACACTCCTCGATGGTGGGTGTAAACCTACCGCAGAAAGCGGCCGGGCTCTTGTTGCAGAAAGAGCTGGACTACTTCGGCAAGGCGCTCTCCGCGCCCGAGCGTCCGTTCTTGGCGATCTTGGGCGGCGCCAAGGTGGCCGACAAGATCCAGCTGATCGAGAACCTGCTCGATAAGGTGGACGAGATGATCATCGGTGGCGGCATGGCGTACACCTTCAAGAAGGAACTCGGCGGCATGAAGATCGGCAAGAGTCTGTACGACGCGGCCGGCGCCAAGATCGTGGGCTCGTTGATGTCCAAGGCCGAGTCGCGCGGCGTGCGCATTCATTTGCCCGTCGACTTCCAGACCGCCGACAAGTTCTCGAACGACGCGACGGTTGGCTACGCCACCGACAAGGAGGGCATCGGTGACGAGTGGGACGGGCTCGACGCAGGGCCTGAGTCGCGCAAGTTGTTCGCTGCCGCAGTCGAGCGCGCCAAGACCATCGTCTGGAACGGCCCAGTCGGTGTTTTCGAATTCGAGAAGTTCTCGGGCGGAACGCGCGCGTTGGCCGATGCCGTCGCGAAGGCGACCACGCGCGGCGCGACGACCATCATCGGCGGTGGTGACACAGCTACTGCGGCGGCAATGTTCGGCGTGGAAGACAAGGTCAGCCACGTTTCGACCGGCGGCGGCGCTTCGCTCGAACTGCTCGAAGGCAAGGAATTGCCGGGCGTTACCGCGCTGTCCGACAAGTAAACTGGAGGATCGCAGCTGGACCAGGGCGCGATCCGAATCGGACGCGCCCTGACCCAAGTCGGAGCTGAGTATACGTAAATCACCGTTGGCGTCGGGTTTGGATGGGGAATCGCCGTGCCGCTCCTGGCGATTCTGTATACACTCCGGGCGTGCCGAAGCCCCCGGGCAGCAAGACCTCCGAGCCGGACTCGCCTCGCGCGCGCCCGAACGATCCGGACGTGTTCGACTTCCTCGATTATCGCGCGTACCTGCGTGAGTTCTATCGACGCCGCAAGGAACACACCTCGTTCTCCTACCGAGCGTTCTCGTTGCGCGCCAAGCTCGGCTCTCCCAACTACCTGAAGTTGGTGATGGACGGCGAGCGCAACCTGACCCAGGTCATGGCCAAGCGCTTCGCCCAAGCCTGCGGGTTAACAGGGCAAGCCGCCTCGTTCTTCGTCGAGCTCGTCGCGTTTGGGCAAGCCGAGAGTCTGGATGCGCGCAACGAGGCGTACTCACGACTCAAGCGTTACGCCCAGTATCGGGAAGCCAATCAATTGCAAATCGCAGCCGACGAGTACCACTCCAAGTGGTACTTGCCGGCAATACGCGAGTTGGCGTTGGCCGAAGACTTCGTCGCAGATCCAGACTGGATTGCGGCGAAACTCGTGCCGCGCATCAAGCCCGCGGAGGCGCGCGCCGCGCTGCAGACGCTGACCCAACTCGCGATGTTGGTGCCCGATTCCGAAGGCCGCTTGCGCCAAGGCACGCCCCACGTCACTACCGGTGCCGAGACCGCGAGTTTGCACATGGTCACCTACCACCGCACCATGATGCGCTTGGCCTCGGAGGCCCTGGAGCGGGTCGACCACGCCGAGCGTGACATCTCGAGCGTGACCTTGTGCTTGGGGGAGGATGGCTTGGAGAACGTCAAGAGCGCCATCGTGCGCTTTCGACGCGAGCTGCTCAAGTTGTCCGAGCTCGAACCCCGTCCGCGCCAAGTCGTTCAGGTGAACTTCCAGTTATTTCCGTTGAGCGCGCTGGACGTCGACCGTGGGGGTGAGTCATGATTCGACTCCGCGTGTTAATCTCACAGCGACAGCGAAGCTGGGCGATTGCGTTAGCCTTTGGCGCTAACTGCTGGCGCGCGTCCGCAGTGGCGCTCGCGCTGGTCGGTTGTGGGGGGTTCGGGCCGCAGGAAGGCACCGAATCGGGCAATCCGATCAATCCACCGCAGCCGCCAGGGGAGTCGAAACCCGTCGAGCAAAGCGTTCCAACCGTCGACGTACCCGAGCCCGCTGGACCCCCGACTCGCACCCCGAATGGAGGGGGCTTGGGCACTGGTGGCGTCAATCAGCCAGGCCCCGACCCGGCGCTTGGCTCCGGTGACAGCGTCATGCTGCCTTCGGGGCAGTTCCCCAGGGTAACACCCGGGTGGCCCGTGAATGTAGGGGGGACTACTCCCAGCGTTCAGCCTGCGCCAACACCCGATTCCCAAGGGCCAACCCCCGCCGTCCCCGATCCGAGTCCAACGGTCACGGTTCCCGATCAGACCGACATACCGGGTCAGACGGCGCCCGGCGTCACGACGCCCTTGCCGTCAGACCCCACGGCTATGACGCCCAGCACGACGGGGGCACCCGGCGTCAGCGGTTCCGCTTCGAATTGCGTGCCCAACACCTGTGCGGCGCAGGCCCAAGCGGCTGCTACGGCCCTCGGCGCCGCGCGCGCCGAGCCCGCTGACGTCACGGGCGCGAGCTGCGCGAGCGACGGGTCTTGTTCCTGCACCTCGGGTGGTTCGAGCACGCTGGTGTTGATGCCCGCGGCGAGCGACTGCGTTGCGCGCAGCCGTTTCGGAGATTGCCTGTATGAGGGCGACGAGTTTGTCGGCTGTGCGAGCGACGAAGGGCAGTGTTCCGAGGCTTGCATGGAGCTCCACGATCGAATCAGCACGGAAGCCACGGCGAGCTACGACGTGATGGTCGTGTGGAGCGCGTGTAGCGCTGCGGGCCTGTGCGACTTCACGCTACAGAGCGGCGACGCCTGCGTTCAAGGGTCAGGCCTCGCACCGATCGACTGCGCTCTCGCTGCTACGCCTCCGGCCGGCAGCATGCCCTGAGAAATCGTGCGCCTGCCGGGCCTTGCGGATTTTGCCGTCCCTGAGGGATGCTCGCACGCATGACGGCAAATCAACGCGCCCCGCGCTGGGACTTGGTGAGCCTCGGCGAGGTAATGCTGAGGCTGGATCCCGGCGAAGGGCGCATTCACACCACTCGCAGTTTCACGGCCTGGGAAGGCGGCGGCGAGTACAACGTGGCTCGCGGCTTGCGCCGCTGCTTCGGTCTCTCGACGGCGATCGTGACGGCGCTGGCCGATAACCCCGTGGGGCGACTGGTAGAGGACTTGATGCTGCAGGGCGGCGTCGACTTGAGCCACGTGCTGTGGCGCAAATACGATGGCGTAGGGCGCAGCGTGCGCAACGGTCTGAACTTCACGGAACGCGGTTTCGGTCCGCGCGGGGCGGTCGGTTGCAGCGATCGCGGGCACACGGCGACGAGTCTGCTCGTGCCGGGCGACGTGCCTTGGCAAAAGATCTTTGGTGAGCAGGGCGCGCGTTGGTTCCACACGGGCGGCATCTTTGCGGCGCTAGGTAAACGCACTCCCGAAGTCGCGGTCGAGGCGATGCAGGCCGCCAAGAAGAACGGCGTGCAGGTCTCCTACGACTTGAACTACCGACCGTCGCTGTGGAGCGCAATTGGCGGCCAAGCCGAGTCGCAGCGTATCAATCGCGAAGTAGTTCGCAGCGTGGACGTGCTGTTCGGCAACGAGGAAGACTTCAGCGCAGCCTTGGGCTTCAAGCTCGAGCACGTCGATTCGAACTTCCAGGATCTCGACACGAAGAGCTTTCGAGAGATGATCCAGCGCGTGGTCGCCGAGTTCCCCAACATCTCGACGGTTGCGACGACGTTGCGCACGGCAAAGTCCGCAACCATCAACGGCTGGGGCGCCATCTGCTACCACAAGGGACAATTTTACGAAGTGCCGCAACAAGAGATCGAGATCTTCGATCGCGTGGGCGGCGGCGATTCGTTCGCCTCCGGGTTCATTTACGGTTTGCTCGCCGACAAGGGCCCCGAGTGGGCGCTGCGCTGCGGCGTGAGCCACGGAGCCCTGGCGATGTCGACGCCAGGCGATACGACGATGGCGAGTTTGAGCGAAGTCGAAAGCCACATGCGCGGACCGAATGCGAGGATTCAACGATGAGCCGCAAAGCAACTTGTGAACTCGTCGAGCGCCTGGGCCTGATCCCAGTGGTGCGAGCCCCGAGCGCCGAGGGTGCGGTGGCTTTGGGCCGCGCATTGTTCGAGGGCGGCATTAGCTGCCTAGAGATCACGCTCACCGTGCCCGGCGGTGCAAACGTGATCCGACAGCTACGTGCCGAACTCGGTGAAACGGCGCTGGTTGGCGCAGGCACCGTCACGACCGAGCGTGAAGCCCACGAGTGCCTCGATGCGGGCGCGCAGTTCTTGGTCAGTCCGGCGACCGTGCCTGCGATCATCGCTCCGGCGCATGCCCGCGAGATCCCAGTGATGCTCGGGGCGCTCACGCCGAGCGAAGTGCTCCTCGCACATCAATCGAGCGCTGACTTCGTCAAGGTGTTTCCGTGCTCGGCGCTCGGCGGCGCGGAGTATCTCAAGGCGCTCAAGGGTCCGTTCCCGCACATCAAGTTGTTGCCCACCGGGGGCGTCGTGCTCGAGACGATGGCCGCTTACGTGTCCGCGGGGGCCGCCGCGCTCGGCGTAGGGACGGCGCTTGCCGACTACAAACTTCTTTCGACGAAGGGCCATGGCGCTTTGGTCGAGCTCGCGCGTCGTTACGCAGATGCCTTCAAGGCACTGAAGCCCAAAGCCGTTTGAGCTCGAGCCACACCATGCTTGCAGAACGAGAGCCGGTACCTCACTCCGGCGACGCCATTCACAACACGCTCCTGTTCGAGGTGGCGTGGGAAGTATGCAACCAGGTTGGTGGCATCTACACGGTCTTGCGCTCCAAGGCCGACTTCATGATGCGCACCTGGGACGAGCACTATTGCTTGGTCGGTCCCTACATCCCAGAGAAAGCCGCAACCGATTTCGAGCCAGGGGTACCCTCGGGCATCTACAAGGAAATCCTGACGGCATTGGAGCGCGAAGGGGTTCGCGCTTGGTATGGGCATTGGTTGGTCGCGGGCAAACCGCAAGCGATTCTGCTCGAGCCGACCGCTACGCGCGAGCGCATGAATCAGCTGAAGCATCAGCTGTGGCAGCAGTATGGAGTGGAGTCTCCGCCGAACAACGCGTTGATCGACAACGCGATCTCGTTTGGTCACGTGGTTTCGCGATTGACTGCGGCTGCTTGTCGGCTGTGGGTCGTGCGCGGCACCGGGCAGCGCGTGATCACGCATTTCCACGAGTGGCAGGGCGGGGTGGGTTTGCCGCTGGCCCACCGCGAAGGGCAACCGCTGATCACGCTGTTCACCACCCACGCGACACTGCTGGGGCGCTACATCGCGTCGAGCTCCGACGATCTGTACCAGCGCTTGAAGAGCGTGGACGTAGACAAGGAAGCCCGCCACTTCGGGATTCAGCCCCAGCACCGCTTGGAGGCGGCGTGCGCCCAGGCCGCTACCGTGTTTACGACGGTGTCGCCGATTACGGGTGAGGAGTGCGCGCATTTGCTTGGGCGTAAACCCGACGTGGTGACGCCGAACGGCATCAATGCCGAGCGCTACGACGTGGGGCATGATTTTCAGAACCTCCACGCGCGCTACAAGGAAGGCATCCGACGCTTCGTCATCGGCCATTTCTTCCCGAGTTATGCCTTCGATCTCGACAACACGCTGTTCTTCTTCACCAGCGGTCGCTTCGAACCCCACAACAAAGGGTTCGACTTGTCTCTCGAGGCGTTGGCGCGTCTCAACACGGAGCTGAAGAACAGCAATCTGAAGGTCAGCGTCGTCTTCTTCATCGTCACCGATCAACCGGTCCATTCGCTCAACCCCCACGCGCTGCGCGATCGCGGCGTGCTCGAAGAGCTACGGCTCGTCTCGCGCGAGATCGGTGACATGCTCGCCGAACAGCTCTTCCTGCGGGGCGCGGCTGCTGAAGACGTGAAGCTCGATGAACTGGCCGACGAGTATTGGATGGTTCGCTACCGACGCACGCGTTACGCGTTCAAGTCGAATCGTTTGCCCTTCATCACGACTCACGTGCTGCAAAACGAAGCGACTGATCCCGTGCTGCGCAAGATTCAGCAACTCGGGCTCAACAACGCCAAAGACGATCCGGTGAAGATCGTTTACCATCCGCAGTTCATCAACTCGGTGAACCCGCTCTGGCACATGGAGTACGAGCACTTCGTGCGCGGCTGCCACCTCGGGATTTTTCCGAGCAGTTATGAACCTTGGGGTTACACGCCGCTCGAATGCGTCTGCATGGGTGTCCCTGCAATCACCAGCGATCTATCCGGATTTGGCCGTTATCTTGCCGACGTCCATCCGGATCACGACCGGCACGGCATTACCGTGCTCGGTCGTCGTGAGCAAGACTTTGGTGCTTCTGCGCGTGAGCTCGCCAACCGGCTGCTCGCGTTTTGCCGCCTGAATCGGCGCCAGCGCATTGCGTTGCGCAATGCAGTCGAAGCCCACTCGCACTCCTTCGACTGGGATAGGCTAGGGCACGCCTATCATCGGGCACACCATCTGGCGATGGAACGTCAAGGGGCTTTGCCTTAACTCCGAGCGCGCTCCCAACACGTAGCAAGACGAAATCTGCAAATTGCGGGGTGCGCCGCTCGGGAACTCGAGCGCTCGGGCGTTCCCTCCGACCGGTGCCGGGTTTCGGCAGCCACGAAGATTTCCTCAAATCTGGACGTGAAAGCACCATGCGCGTCCAGATATGCGCCGCGTCAGAAAACCGCGCGAGGTCGTGCGCTATACCAACCGGCAATGATTCGAAGGCTCCCGTTTCACGCCTCGTTGTTGCTGTTGTGTGCAACTGCGTGCGGCAGAACAAACCGGATTGAAGGGGCAGGCACGACTGGTGACGAGACGATGCCAGCGTTGATCGGCGCAAACGTACCTCCGGCGCCGGGCGCGGTAGGCCCCGGCTCGAGCGGCACTCCGAGCAGCGGAAGTCCGGCCAGCGCAACTCCGGGCACATCTGGCTCTGCCGACTCGCCTGGCGCCAAACCGCAGCCTCCGAAACCTGGGGCGTCTACCCCGAGTGCGGACGGCAGTGGGGACGGAGGCGCAGGTCCGATCAGCCCAGCCCCGGAAGTGAACGGTCCCAATCCAAGTTCGATCGATGGAGGAGCTGGTGGTGGCGGCCCCACACCAGTCGCATTGATGCGGGGCCCAACCCCCGCCGGCAACGGCGCCAACTTTCCCTTCCCCCAGAATCGCGAGTCGTCGAACTGCACTTATCCCACGGCCTACGATAACGACCACGTCACTGCCGCGTTCCAAAAATGGAAGAACGACACCGTCACCTCCGATGGCGCGGGGGGGCACTTACGCGTGAAGCGTCCGCACGAGCCCGGGCTCGAGCCCAACTCGACCGTGTCCGAGGGCATTGCGTACGGCATGGTGATCGCGGTCTACATGAACGATCAAAACCTGTTCGACGAACTGTGGAAGTACGAACAGTCGTGGTTGGCGCCATCGGGCTTGATGAATTGGTACATCAATGCCGCCGGGGACGGACTCGGTCAGAATCCCGGCGGCGAGGGCGCAGCTTCGGACGCCGATGCCGACATGGCCTGGGCACTGGTGATGGCCGATCGCCAATGGGGCGGTCAAGGAACGCTGTCAGACACGTATCTGAACTATGCCAAGGATACGCTCGGTAAGATCTGGGCGACCGAGGTCGTCGATGGCAAGTTGCTCAAGCCTGGAGACAGCTGGGGTGGATGGGACACGGTCAACATCTCCTATTTCACACCGAGCTACTTCCGTGTCTTCGCGACGGTTACGGAAAACAGCGGCTGGTTGGACGTCGTGACCACCAGTTACGACATTCTCGAAAAGTCTCTCAACGACAGCAACGGCAACACCTCCAACGGCTTGGTGCCAGCCTGGTGCAACTCGGAAGGACAACCCAACGCTGGAGTGTGGGGGCCAGATCAATCAGCGCCCACCCACTATCAATACGATTCGTGCCGCACGCCATTCCGTATCGCGCTCGACTATTGCTGGAGCGGGGAAGCTCGCTCCCTCAGCTACGTGCAGAAGACCACGTCGTTCTTCTCGGGCATTGGTGTGGCGTCGATCGTCGATGGCTACGACTTGAACGGTACGCCGCATCCCCAACAGAGCGGCGGCCAGTCAGCGGCCTTCATCGGTCCTGCAGGGGTGGGTGCGATGCACGACGCTTCAGCCCGCGCTTTCCTCGATGACGCCTACAATGCCGTCAAGGGTTTGAATCTGTTAGTCGGGGGCGACTACTACGAGGAGTCGTGGACGGTGCTCTCGCTATTGATGATGACCGGTAATTTTTTGGACTACACGGCGCTCGAACCAGTGACCGCGGCGGCCCAGTAAGAGCGTGCAGTGAGGGCACACTGACGCGCACTGAACCGCCGGCTACGAGCCCTCACATCACCGTCACTGACTTAGCTAGGTTGCGCGGCTTGTCGATGTCGTAGCCCTTGGCCAACGCGGCGTAGTACGCGTACAGCTGGAGCGGCACGACCGTCAGCATCGGCGAGACGGCGGCGTGATGCGGGGGCAGACCCACCACGACGTCGACGAGCGCGCGGACTTCCTCGTCATCCGTCGCCGCCACTGCCGCAATGTGTGCGCCGCGCGCCTTTAGCTCCCGCAGATTACCCAGCATGCGTTCGCGTGTCTCGTCGGGCGGGACCAACGCCCAAACCGGCATCCCGGGTTCGATCAACGCCAGCGGCCCGTGCTTCATGCCACCCCCCGACATGCCTTCTGCGGGCAGATAAGCGATCTCTTTGAGCTTCAAGGCGCCCTCTTGCGCGACAGGTACATTGATGCCGCGTCCGATGAACATCGTGAAGCGCGAGTCCTTGAAGCGCTCCGCGAGCGTTTTGCAGGCTTGCCACTGCTCGAGCATGAACGACACTTGCGCTGGGACCTTCTCCAAACCAGCCAACCACGCGCGGCCGTCATTGGCGCTCAGATCGCGCATGCGCGAGAAGCGCAGAGTCAGAAGTTGACACGCGAGCACCTGCGCCGTGAACGCCTTGGTAGAACACACGCTGATCTCGGGTCCCGCATGCACGTACACTCCGAAGTCGGTCTCGCGCGCGAGTGAGCTGCCAACCACGTTGGTGACGCCCATCACGAGCCCACCCCGGTTCTTGATCTCGCGCAGTGCGCCCAGCGTATCTGCCGTCTCGCCGCTTTGGGAAATCGTGACGTAGAGTGTTTTGCGGTCGACGATCGGGTTCTGAACTGCCAACTCTGCGGCGTCGTCTGCGCTGGCAGGCAGGCGCGCGTAACGATTGAGCAAGTACGCGCCCACTTGGGCGCTGTACAAACTCGTCCCGCAGGCCGCGAACACCACACGCTTGATGTCGAACAAGCGACTCGAGTGCGAGTCGAGCCCTCCCAAACGCGAAGACGCCATGGCGTTGTCCAAGCGCCCCCGCATCGAGCGATCAATCGCTGCAGGTTGCTCCCAAATCTCCTTCAACATGAAGTGCGTGAAATCTCCGCGCTCGGCATCTTCGGGTTGATGCAAGATCTTCTCGACGCGCTTGTCGCGTTGGCGCAAATCCAAGTCGATGGTTTTGACGCCGCCCGCTGTGAGCTCGGCGATCTCCGAGTCTTCGAGCACGACCATGCGATCGGTGTAGGGGCGTAACGCGAGCGCATCCGAGGCAACCCAGCACGCTCCCTCACCCAAGCCGATCACCACTGGACTACCGAGGCGCGCCGCGACCAGACGCTCCGGATCGTTGCGGTCGACGCACACGATGCCAGCGGTGCCTTCGATGCGCTTGAGGCCTTGCACGACTGCTTCGCGCAACGTCGCACCGCGGGCTACGGCGATGCCGATCAACTCAGCGAGTACTTCGGTGTCCGTCTCCGAACGGAACTTGACGCCCTGCTGGATCAACTCTTTGCGCAGGCTCTCGACGTTGTCGATGATGCCGTTGTGGACGAGCGCAATGCGTTCCTGAGAATCGAGGTGGGGGTGACAGTTGGCTTCGGTTACGCCACCGTGGGTTGCCCAGCGAGTGTGCCCAATCCCGATCGTACCGGGTAAGCCTTCGGGGTGTGCGTCTTCCAACGCCTTCAGGTGACCCGTCTTGCGCGCGAGTCGCAAACGTTTGCGTGAGACCGTGACGACTCCCGCCGAATCATAGCCGCGATACTCGAGCCTTCTGAGACCGCTCAGCACGATTGGCCAAGCTTCCTCGGATCCGACGTAACCCATTATCCCGCACATCGCTTTGATTCCTTCAGGTGATTGTTATTGGTTAACTCTTGGCCGCATGTCCCGCACGACTCAACCGTAGATGCGACGCCGGATTTGGCGAGCTGTCAGCGGAGGCGCCATGAAACGCAGAGCGGGCAGTTCGTCCGCGATGCGTTGGTAGATGTCCGTATTGCTGGTCCCGGTGCCCTGCAATTCGCCGTGTCGGTCGCGGATGAACTCGTCGACCTCGAAGCGAAAACAGTCGAGGGTTTCGCTGACGGCCCGCTCGGCGGCATCTCGAGACAGCCCCAAGTTGAGCTGCAGGCGGAGACGCGCTTCCTGAATCGGGTTCGGCATCGCCCAAAGCCTGTCACAGCCGTCGTCGGGGTCCAAATTTTTGCCCGACTTCGGGCAAACATAGCGAGTCAGGGGACGCCAATCGCCGGGCAAAGTGTGTGGCGTGCGGCTCGAGCACCGGTCGTTTCAGTGGGCTTCAGTGCTCTTTGCGGCTGCGATCTTGGCCTGCTCGAGCGAGCCCGACAGGGCGAAAGACCGTCCCGCCGTGCCTGCGATCGCCGCTGCGGCTGAGCCGCCGAACTCCGAGCGGCCTGCGCCCGCTTCCCGACCTTCCGGTCTACCAAGCGCGTACCAGAATCTAGAAGGCGAGCAACGGACTCCGGTCGAAAGCTCCAGCGCCTTGCCCAAGATCGAGCTCCCAGCGTTTACCCCTGACCCACCTTCGCAATTGCTGGTCTGCGGCAAGTGGGGATTTGGCCGGCTCGGCGCCTCCAACTTCGAGTACTTTTCCAACAACGGCTATCACCTGGTTGCGAATCTGCCGATGCCGAATCCCACGGCTGCCCTGGCGCTAGCCGGAGACGGCGCGCTGCTGTTTACGCGCGAACACGTGTTTCGCTACTATCGCGGTGAGACCCGCGCCGTATCGTTTGCGCGCATTCCGCTGCTCGGCCCAGCGCAGCTTTGGCCGGATCCGACCGACATCGATGGGTTCTGGGTCCGCTACTTGAGGGATCCAGATCTCCATCACTTCAGGCTCGCGCCTGACGTCGTCAGCGTCACCATCAGCGAGACGCGCGCGCTTCCCGATCAGGACGTCGAACGCTTCACGCTACTGCCGAACAACGTTCCACTCTACGTCAGTGCGGGCGAAGTCGTATACGGCGTAGCCGAGCACCAGCGCCGAATGCCGGTTGCGAGGTTTGGGGAAGCGGTGGTGGGCTTGCTCCGTGATCGACGAATGGATCGATTTTGGGTGATAGCGGTAAAAGGTGAGCGTTCACTTGCGCACTTGGTCGAGTTGTCGGCGGGTCTGCCGATTCGCACCTCGGTCGAACTCGCTGGGACCCCGCTCGGTTTTGCCAGTGGACGTGTGCTGGCCAGCGTCAGCGTCAGCCGTGCGACTCCACGCGTGCATTGGTTGGAGGTCTTCGATGGCGGACAGCGGGTGCAACGCTTCGAATTGCCTGAGCTCGATACCCCGCACGTGGCCGATGGCTCAGCGCCGTCAGAAGTGAACAATCGCGGAGTGTGTCTGATTCCGGACCGACCCTGGGTCTTGGTTGGCGGGCGCGATCTGCTGCAACTCTTCGACTACCGCAAGGGGAAGGTCCTGTTCGAGCGCTTCTGAGCGTCCAAGCCCATGGCACTCAGACATAGGAGCGTGGCAGCGATGAACGCGTCAACTCTTCGATGACGAACGCGTGTTCGTTCTCTGCATCGCGGTCATGGCGATCGAGCTCACGCTTGGTCCAGTCCGCCTCGTCGAACGCCGGGAAAACTACATCACCGGCTACATTCGCCAAGACGCGTGTGCGGTACAGGGTCGTCGCGTAGGGGAACGCCAAAGCGTAAATTTGTGCCCCACCAATCACGAAGGCTTCGACTTCCGCTTTGGCGCTCGCCATGCGCAGCGCTTCTTCGATGTTGCGCGCGACCGTCACGTTGGGCGCGCTGAAGTCCGGGTCGCGCGTCACGACGATGTTGTCCCGTTTGGGTAGGGCACGACCCATGGCGTCGAAGTTCTTGCGTCCAGTGATGACGACGTGGCCCTCGGTTTTCGCCTTGAAGAAGCGCATGTCCGCTTTGATCTTCCAAGGTAACGTGTTGGCCGCGCCAATCACGCCATTCTCGGCGACTGCTGCAATCAGGCTAACTTTCATCGGAAATCCGTTGGGCTGGTCGAGTTGTTTCAGACGGCGACTGGCGCTTTGATCGCGGGATGAGGGTCGTAGCCCGTGAGCTCGAAGTCCTCGTAGCGAAAACCAAACAGATCGCGAACGTCGGGGTTGATGCGCAAGGTCGGCAGCGCGCGCGGTTCGCGAGACAGCTGCAATCTGGCTTGCTCCCGGTGATTGTCGTAGAGGTGAGCGTCCCCGAAAGTATGGACGAAGTCACCTGGCTGTAAACCCGTCACCTGAGCCACCATCAAGGTCAAGAGCGCGTATGACGCGATGTTGAACGGGACTCCCAGGAACACGTCTGCGCTGCGTTGATAGAGCTGGCAGGAGAGCTTGCCCTCGGCGACGTAAAACTGAAACAAGCAGTGGCAGGGCGGCAAAGCCATGCGCCCAATGTCGGCTACGTTCCAGGCGCTGACCATCAGTCGACGCGAGTCGGGATTTTTCCGGATTTGCGTCACTAGGTCGGCGATCTGGTCGATGTGACCGCCGTCAGGGGTTGGCCAGTTGCGCCATTGGTGACCGTATACAGGTCCCAAGTTACCATCCGCGTCAGCCCATTCGTCCCAAATGCTGACTCCGTTTGCCTTCAGATAAGCGATGTTGGTGTCGCCCCTGAGGAACCACAAGAGCTCGTGAATGATCGAACGCAGGTGGAGCTTTTTCGTCGTGACGCAGGGAAAGCCCTGAGCCAGATCGAAGCGCATTTGGTGCCCAAAGATGCTGCGCGTTCCCGTACCAGTTCGATCGGACTTTGGCGTACCGCGTTCGAGCAGTTGTTGAAGCAGATCCAGGTAGGGGCGCATCGCAAGCCCTTAGCCAAGATCGCGAAAACGGTGCAACAACAAAAGTCTCAGAAGAAGTTCTGTGCGCTCCAAGTCTCGCTTTGATTCGAGAAAATCCCGCACGCGAGCTTGGTATAGCGCGTGTTCGTCATATTGATGAAATGGCCGTGCTGCGTGTAGCAATCCCCCGTGCAGTCCGCCGTGGGCGGCGGACCTTCGGTGAACATCTGACGAATGCAGCCGCTCACGACCTCTTTGGCGCCACCCCAGCCAGGACACTCGTTCTGCGCGCTTGCACGCGGCTGACACAGGTTCGCGAGGAAACCGGCATGAGCGCCGTTGCTGGCGTCGTACTCCGCTTGTTGATTGACGCAGGCCTCGGCATCGGTTGCGCGCTCGAGCGGCGGTAGACAAACACACGCGCGGAACTGGTTCACTCGCGCCACGCAGTCAGCCGCGAAATCATTGGTGTCTGGTGCTTGTGGATCGCAGTCGTAGTTGGGCACACACCCTGGCGTCAACGTCGTGGACCCAGTGGAGCTCGGGGGCTGTTGACCTTCGTCCTTGGCGTCGTCGCAGCCCCAAAGTAGGAGGGCTGTGGCCAACAGTCGTTTCATTCGGCCCAGTGTAGCCGAGCGATCGCAAATTGCTGTCGGGAAAATCGCGGCGCAATCGCTCGCTTATCCCCCTGGGTCTCATCGGTCCGAGGTTCGGAGGGGACCGGGATCTTGGCCCTTCGCGGTGGTCCTCGGGTGCCATCGAGGATAGCATCCGCTGCCGAGGAACCCATGAGCGAGGAAGCGTCGTCGTCTACACCTGAACGCGGTAAGTCCTGGTTGCCCTGGATTATCGCAGCGCTCGCCGTCGCCGTCGCGATCTCGATCGTGATTCGCCTGGTATTGCCGGGCAATGCAGAACGTGAGCGCTTGAATCAAGACATTGCACGCCTGCAGGGAGAGCTCGGTGCAACCAAACAGGCGGCACAAGAGCAACAGGGCAAGGTCGATGAGCTCTTGCGAGACAAGGATTCGCTGTCCCAAGAACAGACGTTGACCAAGGAACGCTTGGAGGCCGCGTTGAGTGAAAAGGCCCAAGTGCTCGCCGATTTGGAGAAGGCAAGGCAGGATTTGAGCAAGGCCTTGGGCACTCAAATTGCGGCGGGGGACGTGTTCATCAAATCCCGCAGTGGCGAGTTGGTCGTCGACGTCGCGGATAAATTGCTGTTCGATACCGGCAAGGCCGAGGTCAGCGATGCGGGCCAGAAATTACTGCTCGACGTTGCGGCGAGTATGCGGCGTCTGCCGCCCACGCAGATCTTCCAAGTTGGGGGCCACACCGATAGCCAACGCGTCGTGTCACCAGAGCTCGTCGAGCAGTTTCCGACCAACTGGGAACTATCCACGACCCGCGCTACGCGCGTGGTACGTTTTTTGGAAGACAAGGGTAAGGTGCCGGGCCGCCAATTGGTCGCTGCGGGCTTTGCTCAATTTCGCCCCGCTTCGAGCAACAGGACGGACAGCGGGCGGCAGAAGAACCGCCGCATCGAGATTGTGCTCGTGCGCAAAGCCCCGCAGCTCGAGCAATAAGCTCGGCTCGACTACAAACTTGGCCCGCGCAGGGCGACAACCATAGGGTCCCCGTGGGACTCTATCGATGCCGATCGCCACTGTCCGAGGAGAAGCCGAACTTGTCGATTTGCGCAGTCGCGCTGAGACATTGGCGCTCGAGCGCCGTGAGCGCGTCTCGAGTGCACACCTGCTCGTGGCGATGGCTGACGTATCCGGGATGGCTGCCGAGCTTCTGCGCGAGCGGCGTCTGACGCGGGAATCGCTGTTGAAGGCGGCCCGCACTGCGAGCGACGACGAGACGGATCCGATTCGCGCCTCGGTGCAGCGGGCTCGCGAGGTAATGCGCAGTCTGCGGGCCTCGGAACCCTCGGCCGTTCACTTACTGGTGGCGCTGTTGAGCGTGCGGCGCGGCGCCGCCTATCGTGCGCTCGACCAGTTGGGGGTCGACGTCGCGCGTCTGCGGACGGCGGCAGTCAACGCGGGCCTGCGCGCCGCCGGTCGTTCCACAGAGCCAACCACTCCGAGCGGCTTGACCCCGTTACCCTCGGGCACGACACCGATCGGGTCTGAAGTGGAGGCGAGGCGCGCCCCTGTGCGTGCCGTGAGCGTTCCCTTGATGCCCCCCAGCGGGCGTCCGACGCAACCCCGCCTCCCGGTTCAAGCGGTTGTCGCAGCCGAGCCCAGTCGGGTGATCGGGCCGAGCGAGCGAAATCCGTCGAATGCGGCACCAGCCGTTGGTACGCGCAAGGCCAAGCGTCGCGTCAAAAAGCCTGCGACCCAGCTGGATCCGAAGCGCTTTCGTTGGCTAGCGAGCTTCATTGCCGAGGCCGCTGAGCGTTCATCTGAGACAAGCACCGCGACAGCTTTGGTCGGGCGCGAACTCGAGATTGAGCGTGTGCTCGATGTGCTGGCCAAGCGCGAGGGCAACAACCCCTGTCTCGTGGGCCCTTCTGGCGTTGGCAAGAGCGCGGTGGCCAGAGCCGTGCAACGACGATTTGGCGGACAATGGCTAGCAGAGAGCGTCGAGGCGAATGCAGCGAACCCAGACGACTTTCTCGTGGTCGAAGTATCGCTTGGATCGCTCCTGAGCGGGGCTTCACTGCGCGGTGCGATCGCGCAGCGTTTCGTCGAGATCAAGAAAGAGATCAGCGAGCTCGGTGGGCGCGTGGTGTTGTACTTCGACGACTTGGCGCAGTTGTTCGGCCCGGAATCGTCGGAAGAGCTGGTCGGTGAGGTCAAGCGTGCTCTCGGTTGTGGCGAGATGCGCTGCTTTGGAACTGCATCGGCGCAGGAGTACGAGCGCGTCATCGAAGCTAGCCCACAATTGAATCGGGTGTTCACCCGTATCGATGTGGAGGAGCCATCGCTGGCCACGGCGCGCGAGATCGTCGAAGCGGTGACGTTGCGCTTTGCGGCGCATCATCAGTTGCAGTTCCAGCTGGACGCCTTGCACGACGCCGTGTCGTGGTCTCAACGCTACATCAGCGGCCGCGCATTGCCCGAGAAAGCCCTTTCTGTCGTTGACTTGGCAGGGGCCAAAGCTCGACGTCGCGGCCAGTCGCTCGTGACGCGAGCACACGTCGCGGATGTGGTTTCCGAAACGGCCCAAGTGCCAACGGAACGCCTGCTCGAGAGCGATGCAGAGCGCATGCTGCGCCTCGAAGCGACGCTTGCAGAGAGCGTCGTCGGGCATGCTCCAGCTCTCACGCGCATAGCGAGTATCCTGCGGCGCAACGCCGCAGGCCTAGCGGGTCAACGTCCAATCGGCACGTTCTTACTCTTGGGCCCAACCGGTGTCGGTAAGACCGAAACCGCGAAAGCCATTGCGCGCGCGCTGTTCGGCTCTGCCACGGCCATGACGCGGCTCGACATGAGCGAGTACAGCGAGGCCCACGCAGTGGCTCGATTGATTGGCGCTCCGCCTGGCTACGTTGGACACGAAGCAGGCGGACAGTTGACCTCCGCTGTGCGCCGTCGTCCCTACCAAGTGCTTCTACTCGATGAGATCGAGAAGGCGCACGAAGAAGTGCTGGAGACGTTCTTGTCCGTGCTCGACGAGGGTCGACTGACGGACGGCCGCGGCAAGACCGTGGACTTTACCAACACGGTGATCGTTCTCACGTCGAACCTCGGCGCCCGCGAAAGCGCTCGCGGGGCGCAGCGGCTCGGCTTTGCTCAGCGCGGCACGACGAGCAGGGCTCCTTCAGGTGCAGACGAGCGCGTGATTGCTGCCGCACGTGAACACTTGGCGCCCGAGTTCTTCAATCGTTTGGACGAGGTGCTGGTGTTTGGCGCGCTTTCGGAGGACGAGGTTTCCGAGATCGCGCAGCGTTTGCTCGAACGACTCGCCGAGACGGTCAGAGGTCAGCGCCGCATCGAGCTGCAGTTCGACAGCAGTGTCGTGCGTTGTTTGCTGAGTGAGGGCGGATACGACGTCAGCCTCGGTGCACGGCCGATGAAGCGCGCGATTGCGCGCTTGGTGGAAGCGCCGCTGGCTGAGGCGCTGCTTGCGGGGCGCTTCAATGCCGGCGATGTCGTCAACGTCGAGGTTGAAGCCGGTTGTATCCGCTTTGCGCGGCGCGCGGGTCAGTGGGCGGCTGCGGAGTGAATCGAACAGACGCGCCCACGGGCGCGCACCGATTGTCGCTCATCGAGTACCTGGGCTACGCGCTCGGGGACACTGCCTCGAATCTGTTCTTTCAGACTTTCAATATCTTCCTGACCTACTTCTACGTAGACGTTTGGGGCCTCGAAGCCGCGTCGATAGCCTGGATGATGTTGAGTGTTCGCTTCTGGGACGCAGTTGCAGATCCGGCAATGGGTATCCTCGCCGATCGCACCAAGACGCGCTGGGGACAGTTTCGCCCATACCTGTTGTGGATGGCCATCCCTTACGGGTTTTGCGGCTACCTGATTTTCGCAAACCCATCGCTCTCGCACTCGGGACGCCTGGTGTATGCCTACGTGACGTACTCGCTGATGTTACTCGTGTACACGGCGATCAACGTTCCTTACTCGTCGCTGCTCGGCGTGTTGAGTCCCTCTTCACTGACGCGGACCAGAGCGTCGAGTTTCCGTTTCGTTGGTGCTTTTGGGGGAGGTCTGCTCGTCTCGCTGCTCGTTCGTCCATTGGTGGCGCGTCTCGGCGCTGGTGACGAAGTGCACGGCTTCAAACTCACTATGGCGCTGTTCGCCGTGGTCTCCGTCGTTCTGTTTTGGGTAACCTTTGCTACGACGCGTGAACGAGTAGAGGCTCCGAAGCATCAAGTCTCTTCGGTCAAGGGCGAACTGGTCGAGTTGGGACGCAACAAGCCGTGGGTAGCTCTACTCGTGGCCGCGGTCTTCTCTACGGCTTTCATCGCTCTGCGTTCGGGCAGTACCTTGTTCTACTTCAAGTACTGCGTCGGAGACGATGGGCATCCGATTCTGTTCGGGACCCTAGACCGCTCGAGTGTCTTTCTATCGAGTGGGATGGCTTGCATGATGCTTGGTACGTTGGGCCTGGGGGCGGCGGCCCGTTACATCGACAAGCGCATTCTGGCGGTGACTCTCACGCTGATCACGGCAGTTTGTTTCGGGGCGTTCTACTTCTTGCCGAGCGATCAGTTTGCCCTTCAGTTGCTCGTCAACGGGCTTGGCACTTGTTGCATGGGGCCAACGTCTGCACTGGTTTGGGCCATGTACGCCGATGTTGCCGACTATGGTGAATGGAAGTTCGGACGTCGTTCCACTGGACTCGTCTACTCGGCGTCTCTTTTTGCGCTCAAGACGGGCACGATGTTTGCTGGGTGGTTGTTACCTTTGTTCCTCGACCACTTTGGCTTCGTGAGCAACGCCGTCCAAAGCAGTCGCGCCATTTTCGGCATCACGCTCGCGTTCTCGCTTGGACCGGCACTGTTCGCCGTGCTCAAGGCCTGTGCCCTATGGGCTTACCCCCTTGGCAAGGCGGAAGTCCTCCGCATCGAGTCCGAATTGCGAGCCCGGCGCGCAGCCGAGCTGTGACGGGTGCGAAACAGAGGGGTTCCTCTTGTTTTGGCTATTGCTTGCGAAGGCTCGTGGTGGCATCGAAGCATCATGTCGGACGATGAAGTGCCGCTTTCCTTGGTGCTGGGGAGCCTGACGCGGCGGGCCAGTGTCGAAGATCGACCATTGGAGGAAGTGATCGCCACCATTCTGGAGACGTCAGCGGAGAGTCTGCGGGTTGCCCGAGTGAACGTTTGGCTTTACGACAAGAGTCGCAGCGCTATCGATTGTCTCGACGGTTACGACGCGCGTACGAAGAAACACGCGCTCGAAGCGTCACTGCGCTCCGTCGACTATCCGAGTTACTTCGAGGCCTTGGAAGAGCTTCGCAGCGTGACGACGATGTACGCGACCCACGACGTGCGCACGCGAGAGCTTGCTCTGGATTACCTCAGCGTTCATGGCATCAGCGCGATGCTCGATGTGCCGATCGTGAGCGGGGGTCAGGTGATTGGGGTCATCTGCCACGAGCACGTTGGGCCAGCTCGCGAGTTTACGGCGATCGAGCGCGCGTTTGCGGGCAGCATTGGAGACTTGGTCGCGTTGGTGCTCGAGACCAGTCGTCGCATTCGCGCGGACGCTGAGCAGAAGAAGCTAGAACAGCAGCTGGCGCGCCAAAGTGCGCTCAACAGTTTGGGGCTGCTCGCGGCGGGTACGGCTCACGATTTTCACGATCTTTTGTCCGAGATCTGGAAGAACGCTGCCGAGATCAAGGAGCAAGTCTCGGCTGGACCTGTGGCAGAAGCAGCGAACGCGATCTCGAAGGCGGCGCGTCAGGCGCAGGCGCTATGTGAACATCTGTTGACGTACTCGGGACAGAGCACGAGCTCCAAGCGAGAGCTCGATCTCGAACCCGTGGTGCTCGATGCGGTCGAGCGTGTTCGCTCGCGTGCGCCCCGGAACGTCACAATTTCCTCGAGTTGCAGTAGCAAGTTACCGAAGATCTTCGGCAACGCTCCGGAATTGCGCCAAGCTCTGAGCAATCTCATCAGCAACGCGGTCGACGCCTGCAGCGAACGCGGCGGGCGTGTCAACGTGCAAGTCGACACCAAAGCGCGGCAGATCGGATCCGAAGCGTTCGATTTTCGCGCAGGCGAGACAAACGGGGTTTGGATCGATGTCAGTGATACTGGGATCGTGCTCGACGAGGTTGCTCGCCAGCGATTGTTCGAGCCCTTTCGGCCCACGACGGCGAACTCGAGCGGCTTGGGTCTGGCGCTCGTGGTTGGCATCGTGCGCTCTCACTCAGGCTTGGTCGAGGCGCGTAGCGGCGGCGCCGCTGGGACCGTAGTGACACTCTTCCTGCCCGCCGTCACTTGACCTCACTTGGATTGCGCGTGCCTGCTCTGGGGGTGTTACGCTCCGCGCGCGCTCGCAGAACGTTCATCAAGATGCCGACGGGGACCAGCGGCAACAACAAGGCAAACTGCAGCACGCCGATGCACAGTCCGAGCAAAGTCGCTGCTATCAAAAGCAGAATCGAGCGAGCGCTCGGGCGGCTGGTTGTGGCGGCAAGGCCGACCTGAGCTCTGACCTCCCCAACGGTCGAGCCAAGAAGTTGCTCGTAGTCCCGCTCGTACAGCGTCTGGGAGTGTTGTCCGCGGAAGAACGCCGCGCTGGTCCGCCTCGGTGCAAACAGCATCCCGCCAGCTAACCCACCCAAGTTGATCTGCCAGGCGAACAGGTTTCGCTTGCAACCCGCCCCGATCTCCCAAGCAGAGATCTCGAGCTCCCCCAAGAAGTCCGTCGCGTATTCGGTCAACACGTGATGCAAGTCGTGGAAGCGAACAGCTCGGACCCGAGCGGGACTGTTCGGAAAAGGGAACGGGATCGGGCCGAGCTTGAAGTCGACCCAGGCCGAAGAGTAGCCGCCATCGTCGCCGAAGTGGTTCACGGCGAAGTAGCGATCACGAGCAACCTGCAGCGGCAAATCTGACGGATATTCGGTGCGCATGGTGCCTCCTCGAGGTGTCGATCCGGTCAAGTCATCCTTGCCGCGTCTCTTCGACCCTGGTCGCTGACCAGGGTTGGTGACCTAAGTCACTGACCACGGTCACTATGAAACGCGGCACTGCTGGGGTCAAGCATTGCGCGCGTGGGCTGGTCAATTTGTCGCAGAAAAAGCAGGGGCTCGCTTGCGTGCCTCGCTGCAACGGTGGAGCATGTGCTCTGCACTCCTCGTCAGGACGACCTGCCCTCTCAATGGCTGCCCCTCGCAATTCAGACCGCACACCTCCACCCAAGGCAGCGAAACCCTCGCAGATCGGGACGACGCGTTCCGCGAGGAAAGAAGATACGCGAATGCGGATCGCTCGCGCCGCGCAAGAGCTGTTCGAACGCGATGGCTACGATCTGGCGACGATCGATGCCATCGCGCGTGCGGCGGGCACCGCCAAGGGTACCGTCTTCGTTCATGCCAAGGACAAGCTCGACCTGTTGATGCTGGTGATGAAAGACAAGCTCGGCGCGACCGTCGAACGTGCACTAGCCTCGCGACCGCGCAAGGCAGGCCTTCTGAAGCAGCTCTTGCATGTTTTTGGAGCGCTGTTCGAGATGTACCGTGAGCACCCGCGGCTAGCCGTGCCGTTTCTCACGCAGACCTTCAGCGCGCGCGGTCCGAATACCGACAGTCTGAACATTCTGACGTTCTCGTTCTTGGCCCAGTTAGCCGGTGTGATCCAGGAGGCCCAGCACAAGCACCAGATCGACCCTGACATCGATGCGATGTTACTGGCCTCGAATTTGTTCGCGAGCTACTGGCTGATCTTGATTGGATGGTCAGGATCTCATTTGAGCTGGGAGCAAGCTGGGGCGCGCCTGGAAAGCGCTTGCGCGTTGCAGCTCCGTGGTTTGCTGCGCTGAACCACGTTCTCTCACGCCGCGCGCAGCAACAACAGATGGCGCAGCGCCGCAACCAGTGAACCCGACGTTTCGAGCGGCGACGACGTGTAGAAGTGCTCCCAAGCGTCGGCCTTGAAATCATTGTATCCGCTTTCGCGTTCTGGGTGAACGCGCAGGTAGGCCAGGCGCACCGCGTGTCCGATCACTGCGTCTAGCGCGAGCGTGTCGTTGATCTGCAGTCCGGGGTTCTGCTCGAAGAAGCTGCCCAATACATCCAGCGCTTCGATGTTCAATTGACGGTACTCGGCGGCTTGAATCCGGTTGAGCAAGTGCTCGAGCCAGAGCGCGAAGGCTTGCTCGCCGGGCGTCATGTCGCTCAGAACGATCGCGCTCTCCATGCGGTTGCGGCGCTCGAGTTTGTCACCAATCACCACACCGGTGCTGTGTTTGAAGACCTCCCAAACGTGCGAATAGAAGTTCTTGGGGCGTCGATCGACGATTCCGCGATGGCGCCGCCATTCGTGCCAGCCGCGCACTGGCGCGCGTAAGCGTTCCAGGCCCAGGTTCTGTTCCCAACGTAGATCGCTCGTTCGCGAGTCGGTGTGCAGTTGTTCTTGTTCCTGAGGGAGCGTCTCGATCGCGTTGAAGCGCGTCAGCACGCTCTCCAATCGCTCTTGGATGCCCGAGGGCGGCAAATGCATCAATTTCTCGTAAGCTTCGTCGGGTGTGCTGCCCATTTCGCCCACGATGTCGCTCGTCAGCATCGTGATCAAGTGCCCGACGCGGATCGTGAGGAACTCGGAGAAGAGCTCTGGCTTCGCCTTGATCAGCAGGCTCAGATACAACAGCAGCTCCTGCGTCAAAACTCGATCCCGCACGTCTTCGCGACAGAACGAATTTATCTTTGCGAGTAGCTCGTGCTCCGGGATTGGGTGCGCGATCAGAGATTCGTCACTGTAAGAGCGGCCCACTTGGATGTTCTTCTGCCGCACCAAGATCGCGCCGACCGCCAAGCTCAAATCGCCGTCCACTTTGCCCAACAAACCTGCAGCGCTTCGGACGACAGCCCACAAGCGTAAGCGGCCTGCTTGTTCGTAGACCTCGGCGACTAGAGCTTTCAGCGACCGCGCAGCGTTCTGCAGCGTAATCATCGAGTCTAGGGCTTGCTTGCGACTGAGTGCGCCTAGGATCTCGATTTGCTCGTACAAGTTATCACTGGTCGCCAGGCGCGCGACGAGCACGTTCGGATCTTGCGTCGTCTCGATGGCGCGTTCTTCGGCAGGCTCCAAGATACGCTGTCGGCCCGGCTCGGTGAGCACCGTCGGGCGCTTGATCAGCGCTGCCAGGGGCTCGGCGGGAAGGACTAGATCGTGCAGCTCATCGATTCGCTCGAACGACGCCGTGGGCAACAGTTCGAACAAGCGCCCCGCGCGCACTGGGACTCCATTGACGTCACCGCTGCGAATGCGACGCATCAGATCGTACAACGCCGTGCGATCTGCATCGAGCAAGTTACGTGTCAACAGGATGGTTACCGTCGGTCTGCCCGGCGCGGTCCAGTTCTGAAACAAGTAGCTCAACTCGCTCTCGAAGCGATGGACGACGAAGTCCATGTCGTAGGCGAGAAAGAACTCCTGCTGGGTGAAGAAGCTCGCCAGACATAGACTTGGGCTACCGTGGAGCAGGTAAACACGACTCGTCATCAAGCTCTTCAACGCGCGCGCGGTACGACCGTTGAGGCCGAGGCGTGCATTGCGTCCCACTTCACCGTGGGCACTGGCGATCTGCTCTGGCAAGTAGACGGTCACCGGTGCGATGTCCTCTGGAGTCTCCGTGAGCACGCCCTGAGCAGACAACTCCGCTTGCAGTGCTGCGTCTTCTGCCAAAAAGCAGAGTTGCACGACTGGACGTGGCGGCAACTTCCCGTAACGTCTGCCCAACGGATCGATGGCGCTCGGATGCAGAACACCGGAACGCATCATCTGCGCCAGCAGGTACAAACTCTGTGCCCAGACGAGCGGTACGTTCTCGTTCGGCAGGCGCGCTTGCGACTGAGGGTGAGCGCGTTCTGCCAGGATCGCTTCTTGGGGTACGTAGTACAACTCGGGCAGCAGCTTCTGGCCGTTGCGTTCCACCAGCACGAATTCGAGTCGCTGTTCGTATTCGCTGATCGCCTCCTCGTCACCGCGCAAGATGGCGTCCAAGTAGAGGTAACAGAAAAACAGCGGCCATTCGGATTCGATGTTCTCGAACTGCTTCAGCTCGCTTTGCTCGTAGTAGAGGCGTCCCTCGTCTTCCAAGACGGTTTGATGCCCGTCGCGCAAGAAGCGCTTCAAACCATACCGCCCTTGCAGCTTGGTTACGATTTCGGTGCGTATGCGCGTGACGAACTCTTTGTCTTGCACGGCGAATGCAGGAAACGAGATCACGCTCAGGATCGCTGCGTCGATCTCCTTGGTCGTCGATTCGCGCGGCAGCAGCGAGGTGAGCGTGATGTTGGCTTGCGCGATGTTGTCCGGCGCGACGTGTACGACCGAGGCTTGTGAGCCGCGCGAGCCGAATAGGTTGAAATTCGAGAGCGCTTCGAGAGCAGCCTTGGCCATGCCGATCGAGCTTGCGTTGAGCTCAACGCTGCCTTGATTGGTCTTGGCGCCGCGCTCCCAAATGCCATAGTCCGGCGTGCGGTATGCGCGCTCGATGTAGTAGACCAAGTTCTGTACGAAATTGACTTCGTCGAGCGTCCAGATGATCGACAAGCCCGAGCTGATCATTTGCACGAGCATCAACAAGTACAGCGACGTGGCGTCGATTTGTAGATGGCCCCACGCGGTATCGCCGACGACGACGTTGCCGGTATTCGTATCGTATTTGGCGTGTAGCGCGTCGTGCGGGTGCCGGCTGTGCTTGAAGGCTTCGACCTTTGCCGACTGCGCCATCATCGAGCGCAAAAGGCTGCGCATGAGATGTACGGTGCGATGTTCGAGCTCGTAAGCGCGGCCGTGATCGTCGTCCAAGCTGCGGTAAGCGAGGCCCAAGCCCCAGACCGCGAGAATGCTGTACACGTTGTCACGCACCCACGCATCGCCGTAGTCACCGTGAGTGGTGACGGCTGTGCTAGCGGGCAACAGTCCGGTAACCGGGTGCTGCTTGTCGAGGATGACTGCCTGTACCTGCGCGTAGTAAGCGTCCAGCGTCGCGCGCAACTGTGAGCGATCCATTGCAAAGATTGGTTACACTGGACGTCGAGGCGCCTGCAAGCCGAACACCATGTGAGCAAACCCGAGCGTCGCGTGGCCGACCGAAGTGTTTCCGGGCTGTTGTCTGACCTGCTCAAGTAGCGAAAGCACTGACGACTAGTGTCCGGGCGTTCATCCACACCCCCGAATCGGACGCATAGGGGCTGAGAGCCGAAAACAAAGCTTCGCGAACTCGCGGGGTGACGGCGGGATCTGCCTCCGCCAGCATGCGTGCCGAGGGACCGATTTGCAGCGCGTAGTCTACCGCTTGGGCGACATCCGCTGCTGCGCCAAAGCGTAGGCGAGTGGTGTGCGGTTCGATCTGGATCCGCTTGAAGCCTGCATCCTTCAATAGTCGCTGGATGAACACGGGGTCCGAAAAATAGAAAGGACCGGGGGTGCCAGGGCGCAGGAGTTCCGGCAATGGCTGATCGGGCACAACGCTGTGCACTGCCTCGATTGGAACTCGTGCCCAGTCGTTCACTTCTAGCGGTTGCCAGCACACGAACGCGATGCGACCAGCCGGCTTCAGACTCTTCTGCAAGCTCGCGAAGGCGGCTGCTGAATCGCTGAAGAACATCACTCCGAAGCGGGAGTAAATCGCATCGAATTGGGCCTCGTAGTGCAGGTCGGCCGCGTTACCCAACACCACTTCGACATTTTTCACCTGGGCGCGCTCGATACGCGCGCGGGCGGCTTCGACCATGGCCTCGGAAATGTCGATCGCAACGACTCGACCCTCTTCGCCAACTTGGCGCGCCAGTGCCAACGTCGTCTGTCCAGTTCCCGCGCCGATGTCGATGATCGCTTCCGCTCGCGCTGGCGCGAGCTTGTCGATCGCGAGATTGCCAATCTCCTCGAACTGCGCGTCGGTCTGGTCTTGTAGCTTTACCCACGCTCGGCCTGCGCTGCTGGTCCATGCTTGCTCTGCACCCATGCGCTGGATATGCGTTGGTTACCTGCGATGTGCAATGCTGGGCCCGCAAAAATGCGCGCGATCGAGTCGGGCAAACGCGTGCTGATCGCGACCCGGTGAGGAGTCAGAGTGGAGCAGATTCAATCGCTCGCCGGTAGCGTTCGCGACGAAGTTGATCACTCAGAATGTCGTACGCCTCGCTGATCACGTCGAGCACGAGTTGGATGTCGCCCTTGAGGTCGAGCGTTGCCGTCGTCAGGACGCGGCTGGGTTCGAATTGACGGCGCAGAGACAAATAGGCCGACTTGATGTCGTAGCCGGTGGCGTCCTTCGAGACGCCGAGGATCGCGAAGTAATCGCCGTTTTCAATCAGCCTGCGCCGCGTCGCAATCGCCGCTCGGAGCGCTTCGTCATCCAAGTGATCGCGCACGACGGCCTTGTCCGGCTGCGCTTGTTTGCGCATTCCGGGAGTTGCTTCGAGTACGCGCAGCGTCGTCAGTGCGTACAAGACGCACACGAATTCTTCCGACGGAGCGCCGCTCAAGGCCTCGCCAAGGCTGACCCCGAAGATCGATTCCAGATAGCCGCGCTCAGTCGCGGAGAGCGCGCATTCGTCGACCAAATCGAAGTTGCCCGCACGCCGCAATTGCACGGACTGACCGCCCATGCGCTCCAGGGCCTGTGCTGGGTTAACAACGCGGCGCAACGTTTCGATCAGGATCTCCGAGCCCGTGGCCCCGCCGAAAACGGACGGTTCGGCACGCAAACGCGCTGGTACCTCTGACTCGAAGGCCGCGACACCCGAGCTGATTGCGGCGATGCGCGCGATGATGAACTCGGCGTGGGCGCGCAACACGCTCCACAATTCGTCCTGTGCGAGGTGTCCCGCGGCGACCAACGCAGCTCCCGCGTGTCGGCCGAGGCTGGGCAAGCGGTGCCCGAGCTGACCTTCGACTTCAGGGGGAAGATGACCGCCCCGCACGAGGAAAGAGACCAACGACTCCCCCCCCAAGCTCGAAGCCGCCGTGCTGAAGTCACCGTCACGCATCACGACCCGACGAATGCCTCCATCAGCCTCGAACGCGACGGCGCCGGTGAAGTGCAAGCGCACTGCCGAAGCCAACGCCGTCACTGCGTCTCCAGGTTGGCGCAACGGCGGTAACTCTTTGGGCACGCCGGGCACCTCGTTCACGGGGCTCGGAGGTTGCCGCGTCGGCGGTTCAATGGCCGCGGTGTCCCGGTGTGAGGCCTCTTCGGAGGGCGGGACGTTGGGTAACGGCGAGGTCGGAACGTTGCTGCGCGATCGATTCGCGCGCGGGCCGTCCGATGGAGGGATGCCTGGAGCGACTGCTGCGTTGACCCAACTTCCGCGCGGCACGCCGGGTGCTGGTGGAATCGGACTCAGCGCGCGGCTTGGTCTGACCGTGACGCGTTCGTCACTCGGTCGTGGGGGAGGAGCGGTCGTCGGCTCCGAAGAGACCGGCACACTCGCGACGCGTTGTTCATCTCCCGCGACTTCGAGGCCCGGCAACTCGACGCTGTCGGGTGCGCGATCGGTCCCGGCTCCTTCTGCGTGGTTCGACTCGGGTGGCCTGGCGCGCGTGCTGGAAGCGTTGGTTCTGCTCGACAGACCGGGGCCGGCTGCGCGGTCTCGGGCGGGCCTCGACGGAGGCAGGGTGCTTTGACTGCGCGAGGGTGATGATGCCGCGGGGCGCGACCCCTCGCTGGCTGCGGGCGGTCCATAGTCGTCGGCGCTGGCGGGTTCGCTCTTGAGCATCGCCGTTTCGCGCACGACGTCGGTAACCCCACGCATGGGGTTCGAGGGCAGGGGCTCGAGCTGCGACGACGGGGACATCACCTCGTAGTCACCGATTGGATCCTCGAGGGCAGCCATGACTTCGGCGGAAAGCGAGACGGACGGTCCGGGGGCGTCGCTCGTGCCCGTGTTGCGGCGTTGATGCAGCGTACGAGCGACGCGCGTCTCCGCGTCTGCCAACAAGCGCGACAGTTCCGGGCTCACTTCGCGTGTCAGGGCCGAGTTCGGATCTTCGCCCAAAGTCCCTTCGAGGCCTGGGCTCAGGTTCAGCCGGCGTGCTGCTCCAGGCCGACCGCTGCTCGGCGGCAGTGAGCTCGGCAAGAGCGGCGCTGGGATCGATTGCACGACTGCCCCGACGTCAGCGCCCTTGGGTAACACCGCATACGGCAGCGAGGGCTGACTCACCGGAGTGTTCCAGTGCTCGGAGGATGCTTCGCCGAACGCCATCACTTCGCACACGCGCACGATCTCTGCGACGCTCACGTCGGCACTGAGCTCGCGCACGTTGGCGCGCTGGGTGCTGCCCTCGACCCCCGGAGGGCCGATGAACACGAGCGGCGATTGCGGTGCGCTCTCCAGCAGCGCTTGCGCAAGAGGTTCGGTTTGGGTGGTCACTTCGCACACGACCAACACACCCGGATGCTCACGCGTGACTTCTAGCGTCGGCTCCAACTCGAGCACCGCAAAGCGCCGGCCCTCGAGCGCGACCCGGATGCCATCACGCAGGGCTGCGGTCGCACTCACGGCGACCAACACCTTGGCTTGCGGGACGTCGGTCAACGGCACGCCAAACCCCAAGCATCCAAGTCCTGGCGGCCCAAACAGCAGACCGCCAAACCCGGGACAACCGGACTGCGCCCTTGGCGCCCAGTGTCGGATTCAGCCTCTGCCCGTATCAGGTTCACGGACCGTTCTGCCGCTTCATCAACCCGAACAACCATTGCCCCATGCGTCCGCTGTACGGCGCCAGCAGTATGGCGACTGAAACAAACCCCACAAATATCAGTTCGCCGCGGGTTAGACCTAACACCGTTCCGGCCTAGCACGGGACCCCGCGAGCGGTCGAGTCTGCACCCTTTGGGCATCCGCATTAAGCTACCCACATGCGCGAGTTCGATGTCGTCATTGGCCTTGGAGCCAACCTGGGAGACCCACGTGCAGCCTTCGTCGGCGCATTGAGCAGCATGAGACCATGGCTCCGGGTCAGCGCGGTGTCGGATTTGTATCGCACCAAACCAGTCGGGCCACCCCAACCCGATTTTCTAAACGCAGCCGTCAGGGGCACGACCCGGCACACGCCCCACGAGATTCTCTCGCTGTTGTTGACGATCGAGCAAGCTGCGGGGCGTGTGCGACGAGAGCGCTGGGGACCGCGCACTCTCGATCTCGACGTTCTCTGGATCGCGGAGACGATCGTGGACACGCCCGAATTGAGCGTTCCCCACCCGCGTTTGCAGGAGCGTGGGTTTGCCCTGCTGCCGCTGCTCGACGTGGCCCCCGAGATTGCGGATCCGACGAGCGGCGCTCCCTACGCGCAGCTCGCCGCGGGGCTCGAGCTTGGTGGCATCACGCGAGTCGATTCGGATTGGTACTCGCCAGACCTCGGCGGTGATAACCTGTAACGGCAACAAGGCGACTGCGGCCGGGCTCGAGACGCCGTGTCGCAAGCCAGGCGCACGGGCAGTTGGCGGTCGCAGCTTTGGGGATTTCGAGCTCGAGAAATTAGGCTGTTGCCTCCCCGCCCGCGGCCGATTGTCGCAAGTGATGCGGATCTCGCGGATCCGCCGCAGATACCCTCCAGTCGATCTCTTCCAGGCTAGACATGCCCGTGCGTGGGTGGTAGGAGCCGCCTGCCTCGAGCGATCCAGCCCCATCACAAAGTTGATCGTTTTGAGGTCAGTGTCCTGTCGTTATCGACCTGGTCCTGGCTGCTTCGTTCGTAGCTGCATTCCTTATCCCTGCGCCCACTTTCCAGGGGCCCAGCCACTCTGGGTCCAGCATTGCTGGGTCCTGTGCCCAAGGAGCCGTTTTGCCCAACGCACACGCTGTCCTTCTAAACTCTGGGGTCCTTACAAATCCCCCTGAGTCCCTTCATAGCTCGGTTGGGCTTCTGCATAAGTCGGTTGGACTTTTGGCGAGTTCCGGTGGGAGTGCGATCAACATCGATCTAGACCTGACGTTCACCCTGCAGGTGCTCGCGTTCGCCCTCTTGATAGTGGTGTTGAAGCCGCTGTTGTTCGAACCGGTCCTCAAGATCTTCGAAGAGCGCGAACGGCGCACGGATGGGGCGCGCGCTGAGGCGCGTAGCATGCAGGAACGAGCCGGCGAGCTCGTTCGACGCTATGAAGCCGAGCTGCACCGCATCTCGGCCACCGCCGCCGAAGAGCGTGACCGTGTCCGGGCCGAGACGGCGCAGCTCGAGGCGCAGATCTTGACGGAGGCGCGCGACGCGACGACCCGCATCATCGAAGAGGGTCGGCGCCAGATTGCGGAGCAAGTGCAAGGCATTCGCACCGATCTCGGTCGCCAGTCGGACCAGTTGGGACGCCAGCTCGCCAGCCGTGCATTGGGGCGTGAGGTTTCATGATCAACACCGATTTGGAAGTCATCGAGGCGGGCCTGCGTGGCCCTGCGCGCCGAGCGCGCGGTCGTCGAGCCTCTCGTTGGGCGCGTTTGCTCGCCCTGTTGGGCATTCAGTTGGCGGGCTCGTGGCTGGCTGGCGGAGTCGCCCTTGGCGCCGAAGATGCGCAGCATGCGCAGGCTCATGCCGAGCACGGCGCCCACGAGGAGTCGCCGGAACTGAACCTGTTCTACGGCATGTTCGGAGAGCGCGACGACATCGAGACGCCGAACTGGATGTACCGTCTGCCAGGGACTCCGGTGCCGCTGGCAGCCCAAGTGATCAACAGTGCGCTGTTGTTTGCGTTGCTCTATCGCTTCGGCAAAGGCCCGATCCAAGAAGGCCTCAAGAAGCGTCGCGATGCCATCATGCAGGGCATCGATCAGGCGTCCAAGATGAAGGCCGAGGCAGAGGCCCAGCTGAAAGAGCGTGAGGACAAGCTCACGCAAATCGACGCCGAGATCACGCGCATCAAGCGCGAGATGCGCGAGTCCGCAGAGGCCGAACGCGCTGCGATCCTGGCCGAGGCCAAGAAGCGCCGCGAACGCATGGAACGCGAGGCGAAGATCTTGATCGAACAAGAGCTCAAGGCAATCCGCGAGACCGTGTTCGCAGAGACGGTACGCGCGGCGGTAACCAACGCCCGGCAGCGAATCAGCTCGAGCAGCAACGCGCAGGACGACGCTCGCTTGGGCGATGAGTTTCTCAACGGTTTGAAGCAGAACCTCGCGTCGGTCGGACAGAAGAGCGGCCAGGTTGGGAGCGCACGATGAGCGACGCAGCAGCCGCCGATCGCTATGCCCGAGCGATCTTCGAGATCGGTCAAGAGACGGGGCAGATGCAAGCGCTGGGCGAACAAATGCAGCGTTTCGCAGAGCACTACGAGGCCAACGCCGACTTGCGCGTCGTACTGTCGAATCCGCGCATCGACGAAGCGCAACGCGAGTCGTTGATTCAGGCGCTTGGGGCGCGCCTAGGCCTGGCGAAGACGGCGACGGACGCGGTCAAGTTGTTGTCGCGCAAGCGCCGCTTGTCGATCCTCGACGCCGTGGCCAAGCGCCTGAGCGAACTGGCAGACGACAAGAGCAAGGTGTTGCGCGTGCTAGTGCGTTCAGCGCGGCCTTTGAGCAGCGAATATTGCGAGCGGCTCTCACGCGAGATCCAAAGCGCCACGGGGCGCAGCGTGATGCTCGAGAAGAGCGTCGATCCGAGCCTGATCGCGGGCATCGTCACCCAAATCGGTGACAACACCATCGACGGCACGGTGCTCGGACGCTTGCAGAGCTACGAGCAGCGCCTGCTGAGCAATATCTGATGGGCACAATCTGATGCGTTTACCTACGGGCTTGAACGAATCCAGTTCAGCCCTCGAGATCGGCAACTGTCGATCAGCTTCAACGACTTCGAACCGATAGACCAACCTCTGGCTTCAGGCCAGCAAGACCACCGAAAATAGGCAAGGGCACCATGCAGCTGAGTGCAGACGAGATCTCTCAGATTATCAAACAGCAAATCCAGAACTTCGACCGCGGAGCGCTGGTTGCTGAAACGGGAACCGTGATCAGTGCGGGCGATGGTATCGCCCGCATCCACGGCTTGCAGGGCGCCATGGCCGGCGAGCTCGTCGCGTTCGAGGGTGGTGGTTTCGGCCTCGTGCTCAACCTCGAGCGGGACAACGTCGGTGTGGCCGTACTCGGTGACGCCACTGGCGTGAAGGAAGGCTCGGGCGTCAAGCGCACGCAGCGCATCGCCGAGGTGCCCGTAGGCGAGGCCTTGCTTGGGCGCGTCGTCAACGCGCTGGGTCAGCCGGTGGACGGGAAGGGCCCGCTCGAGACCAAAGAGACGCGCCGCATCGAGGTCAAGGCGCCCGGTATCATCGCGCGTCAACCGGTCAAGGAACCGTTGCAGACGGGCATCAAGGCCATCGACGCCATGATCCCAATCGGTCGCGGGCAGCGCGAATTGATCATCGGCGACCGCCAAACGGGCAAGACGGCGATCGCGGTCGACACCATCATCAACCAGAAGGACACGGGCGTAAAATGCGTCTATGTCGCGATCGGCCAAAAGGCGTCGACGGTTGCCCAGGTGGTCGACAAGTTAACACGCATGGGTGCGATGGCCTACACCACGGTCGTGATCGCGTCGGCTACGGAAGCCGCTCCCTTGCAGTTCTTGGCCCCTTACAGCGGCGTCGCGATCGGTGAGTATTTCCGCGACCGCGGTCAGCACGTGCTGTGCATCTACGACGACTTGTCGAAGCAAGCCGTTGCTTATCGCCAGCTGTCGCTCTTGCTGCGCCGCCCCCCGGGTCGCGAAGCTTATCCCGGTGACGTGTTTTACGTTCACTCGCGCTTGCTCGAGCGCGCCGCCAAGCTCGCCGAGCGTTGGTTCATCGTCAAGAAGGGCACCACCGTGCCCGCGGGTGACCCGAAGTTCACGGGCGTCGACGGCAAAGTTCACTTGATGGGCGAAGGGCGCGAACACGCCGAGAAAGACTTGGCGGCGCGCCCCGACAAGGCCGACCTCGAGATCAAGATGGATCCGTTCTCCGGCGGTTCACTCACGGCCCTGCCCGTGATCGAGACGCAAGCGGGCGACGTCTCCGCGTACATTCCGACCAACGTGATCTCGATCACCGACGGTCAGATCTTCTTGGAGAGCGATTTGTTCTACTCGGGCATTCGCCCGGCAATCAACGTCGGTATCTCGGTGAGCCGCGTCGGTGGTAGCGCGCAGATCAAAGCCATGAAGAAGGTGGCGGGAACGCTGCGCCTCGACTTGGCGCAGTTCCGCGAAATGGCGGCCTTCTCGCAGTTCGCGAGCGATCTCGACGCAGCCACCCGCGCTCAGCTCGAGCGCGGTCAACGCATGACGGAGTTGCTGAAGCAGGGGCAATACCAGCCGCTGCCCGTCGAGCGCCAAGTCGTGATCATCTACGCCGGCGTCAACGGTTTCGTCGACAAACTCCCCTCTGACTCGATCAAGGAGTACGAGCGCGAGCTGTTCGGCTTCATCGATGAGAAGCACCCGAGCTTGTGGGAGGACTTGCGCGCGAAGAAAGAACTCAAGCCCGAGATCGCTCAGAAGCTCGAAGCGGTTCTCAAAGAGTTCGCGGGTCGTTTCGTACCGGGCAAGAAGAAGTCCTGAGTAGCATCCCTCTCGAGTCAAGTTAACCGATTCAAGATCAAGGACGGCCGTGCCCAATCTAAAGTCGATCCGCAAGCGCATCGGGAGCGTCAAGTCGACGCAGAAGATCACGCGCGCCATGAAGATGGTCGCTGGGGCGCGTCTCAATCGCGCCCAGCACCGCATCACGAGTATGCGCCCCTATGCCGTAACCACGGGGCGCGTTTTGCGCGAGGTCGTGCTGGCCAACACCGCTCAGGGCGCGGAAGAGCATCCATTGCTCGCCGCGCGGCCCGAGAAACGCGCTCTGTACATCGTGATCACGAGTGATCGCGGCCTGTGCGGCTCGTTCAACTCGAGCATCAACAAGCGCGCAGAGGCGCTGTGGAAAGAATCACAGGCCACGGACACGCAGGTTCAGTTTGCCGTGATCGGTCGCAAGGGCCGCGATTACCTCAGGCGCCGTTCGGCGCCCGTTTGGCACGTGTTCGACGGTCTCTGGGACAAGCTCGGCCCGAGCTCGGCGCGCGCCGTGGCGCACCAGATCCTGCGCCCGTTCTTGCGCGGTGAGATCGACGCTATCTATCTCGTTTACAACGAGTTCAAGAGCGCGATCACTCAGCGCGTCGTCGTCGAGCCATTGCTACCGCTGCAGAACTGGCTGCGCTCCGAAGCGGCAGCAGGTGCCGAAATGGGGAGCGGTGACTTCATCTTCGAGCCCGATCGTACGTCGCTGCTCGAGCGCTTGGTCCCGATGTACATCGAGGTCACCTTGCTGCGCGCCCTGTACGAGTCGATGGCTTCCGAGCTCGGCGCGCGCATGACGGCGATGGATGCGGCGACAAAGAACGCCAAGGAAGTAATTGGCTCCTTAACCTTGAAGTACAACCGTGCCCGTCAAGCGGCGATCACCACTGAGATCTTGGAGATCATCGGCGGTGCAGAAGCCCTGGAACAAGGCTGAGTCGTCGCTTCAAAGCGGCTCGGTGTACCGAGGACTGCGCCGCGCTGGTCACAGTTATCGGGTTCGGGCGAAACCGCGCGCCGAGTGGGACGACCCTGTCGCTTGACACCTCCGGTGGATCGGAGATCGTGTCGCCCGATGAAGTCTTCGAATTGCCAGGCTCTGTGGCCGAGCCTGGTCCAACGTTCTGTGTGTGTGTCGTCCGCGGTGAGTGCCCTCTGCGTGCTCGCGCTCGTCGCGTGCGGAGAGACCGAGCCGGCGCGCTCGCCCCAGGCCGCTTCACCGAGCGAGGCTGACAGCGAGGCCCGCGTCGTGCAGACGGCGAACGAGAAGGTTCCCTCGCGTTGTGTGGTTCGCAAGGGGGCGTGCATGCCACCCATACAGTGGGCGGAGCGCTTGTGTCAGAACGGGGTCTATCAGGACTTGGCGCTCTACATGTTTCGCGCGGGTACGCCCTGGACGCGCTTTTACATGCGTACAGGCCTCAATGCGGTCAATGGCTGGGGCCCGACGGTGGCGGAGGACTTGGTGTCACAAGAAGAGGTGATTCCGATCAACTACCGCCGCCAAAACGAGACCTTTCAGGTCGAGGGCTCACTCGGCACGTTCGATGTGCTGCGCTGGAATGGTAGTTGCGTGACCCTCGATGTCGGGGAAGTCACCTCAGTCGAACCTTCACGCCCCAAGCACTCGCGCGTGGAGTGGAAAGCGCTGAGTGACTCGATGCAGGAAGCACTGCTCACCGATGAAGAGGTGAACAGCGTCTACAACGCCAGGCGCCGCGAGTGTAAGGGCGCGAGCATTGGGCGGGTCACCAAGGACTGCGAGATCCTGGACGGCAAGCTGGTCGACGTGATCGCGGAGCACGTGCGTCGCGTTCATACATTGCCGGAGCCCAAAGAGACGCCCTAGGCCGGTTTGCCTCGGTCCGTGCCGTCCTGGCAATCGAGTGCCGGCTCGACTAGGATGTTTTTCGTCGAATATAGAGGGCTTGGTCTTCGCGTGGACCCGCTCTTGGCCGTTTTCATCTGTCGATGTCTCTGCCCAGCAACCCGCCTGAGCTCCACGTCCTCATCGTCGACGACGACAAGACGAGCCGCTTGTTGGCCGCCCAGGCGCTGGGCGAGGCTGGCTTCAAGACCCTCCAGGCGCAGGATGGGCGCGAGGCGATAGACCTCGTGCTGCGTCAGCCCGAGCAGATTGGCGTGATCGTGCTCGACGTGTTGTTACCCGCCATGGGTGGCTTCCAGGTGCTCGAGCGGTTGCGCAAGGAAACACGAACGCGTGACATCCCCGTCGTATTGGTCACGGCGCGCGCCAACGAAGAAGCCGATGTCATCCACGGGATCAACGTGGGCGCCGATGACCACGTGCAGAAGCCTTTCAACGGCAAGATCTTGGCCGCCAAGGTCCGAGCGCTCTGCGAGCGTCGCCGAGCCGCCTACACTCTGTCTCGGCGCTTGCGCGTCGCGGAAGAGTTGGCCGCGACCGACCCATTGACCACGCTCGGCAATCGGCGGGCGTTCGAGTCTCAACTGCAGGTCGAGGCGTCGTTCTCGGCTCGTCACTCGCAACCCTTCGCGCTGCTAGCCCTCGATTTGGACCACTTCAAGCGCGTCAACGACACTTTCGGGCATCCCGCGGGGGACCGAGTGTTGCAAGAGGTCGCGCAGCGCATCCGGGCTTCGTTGCGCGCGTCGGACCAAGCGTACCGGACCGGCGGTGAGGAGTTCACGGTGCTGCTTCGCGGTTGCGATCGACAAGGGGCGTTGATCACGGCCGAACGCGTCTTGGCACACGTCGCCGCCACGGACATCGATGCAGGGACCGGCACACAGTTGCGTTTGACCCTCAGCGGCGGGATCGCGACCATGGACTCGGCCAACGGCTTTGCCAGCCAAGGCCTGATTGAGCGAGCCGACCGCGCGCTGTACCGGGCCAAGCGCCTCGGACGCGCCCGAGTTGAAGTCGATTCAGGGCAACCGCTAGAGTGAGCGGCCCATGGCTGCTCTGCCCAAAGTGACGCTCCCCGAGCGGCTCGAAACGAATTTATTTGGCGGTCACGCCTGGATCTATCGCGAACACGTGCCCGCCGGCTTCAGTGCGCCCCACGGGAGTTTCGTCCGTGTTCGCTGCGGCAGGTTCGACGGCTTCGCCTTGTGGGATCAAGAGTCGGCATTGGCGCTTCGCATCTATTCGCGCAGCGAGTTACCGAGCAGCGCTTGGTACGAACGACGCTTGCGTGAGGCCTGGCAACTGCGAGCTCCGCTCTTGGACCAGGGAACCAACGCGTTTCGCTGGGTTCACGGCGAAGCCGACGGATTGCCTGGGATCGTGATCGACTATTATGCGGGGCATGCCGTCATGATCTGTGACGGCACTGCCTGCGAAGTCATCGGTCCGGATGTTGCGGCGTGTGTTAACAAGGTGCAAGCCACGCTGAGCGTGCTCCAGCGGCGGCGTCACGGGTCGGCCGAAACCGGTGAAGAGAAGCTCCAAGTGTTGTACGGGTCGGCGCCTGCCGAAAGTTTGATCGTGGAAGAGAACGGCCTCAAGATGCGCACGGACTTGCGTTCGGGGCAAAAGACGGGGCTGTTCCTGGATCAGCGAGAGAACCGCGCGTACATCGGTGAGCTCTCAGCGGGACGGCGCGTGCTCAATCTGTTTTCGTACAGCGGCGCGTTTTCGCTGTACGCTCTGCGCGGCGGAGCCAAACACGCGATCGACGTCGATTCGGCACCACTGGCCGCGGAGGATGCACGCGAGAACTTGCGACTCAACGGCATTGATCCAAGTCGCCACACTTTCGTGGTGGGTGACGTTTTCGAATACCTCGAGGCCGAGCGCACCAAGAAGCAAAGTTACGATTTGGTGATCTGCGACCCACCCACTTTTGGGCGTAGCAAAGTGCACCTGGACAAGGCTCTCAACGCTTACGCGCGAGTCAACGCCGCTGGCATGAAGGTCTGCGCCGAAGGCGGCCTGTACGCTGCGGCGAGTTGCACCGCCCGTGTGACGCCGAGCGCATTCAAACAGGCGCTGGCCGACGCGGCACGTCGCGCGCAGCGTCGTTTGCAGCTGATCCAAGAGCGCGGGCAAGCGCTCGACCACCCCGAGCTGATCAGCCATCCGGAGAGCCGCTACCTCAAGTTCGTATTAGGGCGCAGTCTGGCTCGGATCTGAATTCTTGAAACCGCGGGCGCGTGCTATCAGGCCAGAACCACTCTGCGCACCACTTGGCGTGACTCGTCGCGCCGGTAGCAATTTTAGAAAGGACGCATCCAATGGCTATCTCGAAAGCAACGGCAAAATGGACGGGCACTCTGAAGGAGGGCAACGGTAGCGTCAAAGGCGGGAACGGCTTCTTCGAAGCTCCGTTCACCTTCCTCTCTCGTTTCGAAGGTGCTTCTACTGGCACCAATCCCGAAGAGTTGATCGGCGCAGCCCAAGCGGGTTGCTTCTCGATGTTCCTCGCTGCTCAATTGACGAACGCGGGGCACGCTCCGACGTCCATCGAAACTGCCGCCACCGTGCACCTCGGTGCCGGGCCGACCATCACGAAGATCGAGCTCGAGACGGTCGCGGTCGTTCCCGGTGTCGCTCAAGCGCTGTTCGACGAGAAGGTCGACTTCTCGAAGAAGAACTGCCCGATCTCGAAGGCACTCGCTGCGGTGCCCGAGCTCACGATCAACGCCAAGCTCAAGTAAGTCGCTCTCGACGTCACAAAACACATCAGCCGAATCGTTCGAGGAACGATTCGGCTGGGTGAATCCGAGGCGCTCAGTACGAGCTGCCCAGTACGAGCTGCCCAGTACGAGCTGCCCGAATCAGTCTTCTTTGATTTTCTTCTTCTTGCCCTTGCTCCCCACTTTGGGGGCGACCACGACAGGCGGCGGCGGACCGCGCTTGATCGGGGCCTTGTCAACTTCGGGGTCCTTGGGCCGTGATGCTGCTGCCGCGGTGCTCTGAGCAGTGCTCGCTCCCGCGGATTGCAACGCCGGGCTTGGGGCACGCGTCGGCAAAGGACGCGCAACAGGGCGGGCCCCTGGCCGTGCCAAGTTCGGCCTGGGCGCTGCAATGTTGCTCAGCGAGAGGCCGCCGCTCGGTATCTCGCCCGTCTGGACGTTGCCTCGCACCTGAGCGCCATCGCCAATGCCGATGCGTGGTGCGCGCAGATCGCCAATCACCTTGGCACCCGCTTCGATCAAAATCGCTTCGGAGCCGTTGAGATCCCCGGACACCGCACCACCGATGGCGATGGTGGCCCCGGTGATGTTGCCCTGGACTTCGGCATCGGGTCCGAGCGCTACGTCGCCCGTGACCTCGATGTCTCCCTGAACACGTCCATCGACGCGCAAGGAACCTTGCCCACGAACGCTTCCTCGAACAACCGTAGTGGTAGAAATTACCGACAGCTCAGCCATGTCGTTCACACATCCATATCGACGTTGCCCTTGAAGCTGGCACCGTCAGCAATTGTGAGGCGAGACGCACGCACGTCTCCAATCAAGCGTCCCCCGGTCTGAATGTCGACGCGGTCTTGGGACGTCACGTTGCCGGTGACGTTGCCCGCCACGCTCAAGGCGTGAGCGGCAATGTCGGCCTCCACGATGCCGCCGCTGCCAACGCTCACCGCGCCGCCGCTGGTCAAAGTGCCGCGCAATGTGCCGAGGACCACGACTTCCTCCTCGGTGGAGAACTCGCCCTCGATCGTCAAACCCTCGCCGATGACTGTGCCTGCCATGTTAACTCAGTTCCGGAAATCGCCGCGTCCACCTGGGCGCGTGCGTAGCCCAATACTAACGATTGGACACCCGAGCAAGCCCCGCGCAGATTGCGCCGTTCGAAACGGCGCGCAGTCCAAGCCAAGCAGTTGCCACGAGTAAGCGCGTAGCGCTCCGCCTCTTATGTAGGTTGCATTGCGCACAAGATGGCGTCAGCCCGCTTGACGCTTCGATACAAGGCCTGGGCGTAATACCGGGACCACGCTTCGGGCGCCAAGTCTGTGGGCCGACCGCGAGTGGCCGCCCGCAGCAGGATCGCGGCGGACACGCTGAGGTTGAGACTTTCCACGAACCCGACCATCGGGATGCGAACGCTCCGTCCGGCCGAACGCGCAAGCTCGTCGCCGACTCCCGCGTGCTCGTTGCCGACGATCAGCGCCAGGCGCCCGATGTGGGCGAGGTCCTCCGGCACCAGCTCCCCCTCGGGCGAGGTCAGCACGAGTTCGAAACCGCGCGCCCGGAGGTTCGAGATCGCGCTTTGGGCGCTGCGATGTTCGGTCACGTCGACCCAGCGCTCGGCCCCGCGCGCAACGATTTTGGAGGCCAGGAACGCGTGATGGGTGGTGACCACGTGCATCTCGGTTACGCCGAACGCATCGCAAGAACGCAGCACCGCAGCCCCGTTGTGCGGATCGTAGGGGGCATCCAAGATCAGTGTGACGCTCGGGATGCGTTGAGCCAGAACGCGCCTGATTGCCGAGACCCGGGCCGCGCTGACCATTGGCTCGAGGACTTGGATCACGCCTCGAGCCGACCATGGCGCGGGCCAAGGTGAGCGAGCAAAATCGCGTGCAGGTTCGAAGGCTTCGGAGGCTTGGCGGTCCATGTTTCCGGTTGCGTCGGACGCCCGCGGGCCCGTGAGGGGATTGGGGCGGGCATTTGCTCACTTTTGGGGCGGAGGTTTTGACATCCGCGCGGGTGTATTTATGTTGGGCGCCTGCCAAGGTGGCAGTTTTTCGAACACCCTGGAGTCAGGATAGACCATGGCTAGCAAGAACATTCACGTCTTCAACGATCTCAACTTCGACGAGGAGGTCGCGAAGGCCCCCGGCAAGGTGTTGGTCGATTTCACCGCTGCCTGGTGCGGTCCCTGCAAGCGTTTGGCTCCGATCGTCGACGAAGTGGCCGAAGAACTCGCCGGTAAGATCAAGGTCGGCAAGCTCGACATCGACGAGGCGCCGATGACCGCGACCAAGTTCCAGATTCGCGGTGTGCCCACGCTGGTGGTCTTCGAAGGCGGTAAGCCCGTCCAAACGAGCGTCGGGCTCGTCAGTAAGGCCAAGGTGTTGTCGCTCTTGGGGAACACCTGAGATCGGTGCGAACGAGAGCGGGGGTGATCGCAGCGGCGCTGGCCATACAGGCTTGCGCTGCTGCCCCAGAGCGGACACCTAGACAGAGTTTACTCAGCGGTCTGGTTGCACCGCCGTCGTTCGTCTCGCCCGCTTATTGGGATTACCATCCAAGACAAGGTCCAAAGCAGATCACCGCCCACCAGCTCGTCGGAGCCGGTGAACTGCTGCTAACCGAGAAAGGCGAACGCTGGCTCAGCTCGACGAGCGAAGCCCAAGTCGCATCGGTGCTCGCCTCCGAGCCACTTGCCGCTGCCGTGGATAGGGGCGCCCAGGGCTGGTTGTTCGTCGGAGCGCGCGGCAGCACCTACGTCGCGCGTTCGCCGCTCGGCGATTTCGAGCGCGTGACCCACCCCCCGACGCCGCTCGCGCAAGTCAGCGTCGCGCGCGACGTGCTCGTCGGAGTGACGCGGACTCAAGGGCTGGTGCGTTCTACCGATCTGGGCGCAACCTGGCAGCCCGTCGCGGTCGACGGCCGCGTTGCGGACGTTGAACTGCTGGACGATGGTCATGGCTTGCTGCTGCTGACGCCCGAGCGCATGCTCGAGACTCGCGACTGGGGTGAACATTGGCAGGCCAGCACCGAGCCGCGGTTCGGTGCTTTGTCGCTCGAGCCGCGAGAGGGCGCGATCGCCGTTCACGGCGTGCTCGCGAATCGCAAATACGGTCGGCGCAGGGAGGCTAGCGGCGCGGCTTCGAGTACTGCCGATGAGCCCTGGGTGTGGAGCAGCGACACGACCGAAGCGCAGCGGTCCAGCCATGCAGTAAAGCTTGCTCAGCGCCCCAGCGCGCAGGCGCTCGTGGCAGGGCGTGCCGCGTTTACTCAGGGGCGCTACTACGAACTGGAATCGAACGACGGCTGGCGCCTTTGGGCTGGAGCCGAGACGGGCGTCTTGCACGCGGGTCCGGTTGCGGCACTGCGCGAGTGCAAAGATCTGAAGTTGTCGGCAATGGGCGAGCGATTGCTCGCTGCCTGTGCCGAGCGCACCGAACGCGTTTCCGAGATTGCGATTTTCTCGAGCAGCGACGCGGGCAAGACTTGGCACGAGGAGGACTACCCGCTGCGGGGCGCGTTCGACTCGGTGCGTATGGCGCTGCTCGCTGACGGGCGTTGGTTGGTTTCGGGGGTGTGTTCACCAGAAACGCGCGACGATGCCTGTAGCGACTGGGGGGTGTTTGCCAATCGCGCGCAGCCCAAGCTCGGAGCGCAAGCCCGCCGCGTCGAAGCCGACGACAGCATCGCCAAGAGTGCGCAGGCCAAATCCAAAGCACAGCGCTTGGTTCAGGTCTCGGTGCCGCTCCTGGCCGGATCCCCCTACGCGATGACGGCCGACCCGGAGGGCCGACACGTGGTTCTGGTTGGTCGTCGCACGAAGGGTCGAGAGATCTCGGTGTTCACCAGTGACGAGCAGTTGCGCGATTTCCACACCGAGCGTTTGCTCGAAGCCGAGTTCGACACGAGCGATCTGGAGCGGAACAACCCGATCGGCTCGCTCGCTTACGGTGCAGACGGCAACCTTGGGCTGACGCTGTTCGACCGCGCGTTTGGCGATTGGGTGCTGTTGACCCTCGACGCTGAAGGGCGTCTTTTACTGCGGGGGCGGCCGCCTGCGGGGGGTGCCGTCGTGGCTCAAGCGGGAGCGTTCGCTTTCGGCTTCGAGCCCCGCGACGGCAACAGTTGGGAGTCGCTGGACGGTGGGGTCAGCTGGAAAAGCATCGGCAAGGCCCCGTCGAACACTTGCGACAAGGCGCAATCGCGTTGCAGTGCCAGTGTCGCGTGCTGGGCTAACGGGTGCGTGGTCGATGATCGGTTTTCGCGAATCGGCTGGCGCGGCCAACAAGGCAACGAAGGCGAGACTGCTGCGCTCAGCCAAGCTCCCAGCGAGGCGCCTCCCACTGACGCTTTGGCTTCGCCCATCGGTTGCCGTTTCGTCGAGAATTCCCAGTGGCAGCATTTCCCCGGTGATCGTTTGCCGAGCATCGCTCAAGCGCAGCTCAAGGACGTCGGCTGGTACTCGATCGAAGCCGACTTCGAACATGGCAGCGCGGGGGTGTACGCAGTAGGCGACGGACCGACCGCCGAGGTCGAGCGTGTGAGTTTGTTCGATCCCCACAACCCTGTGAAGGAAGTCGCGCTCGCCGTCGAGCCCCAAGTCGAGGGCGTCGCGGCGCTGCGCGTGATCCAAGGGCACGCGCCCGAAGTCGCTTGGCAGAACTTGTTCGAGTCGCGTCGCACCGAGCACGGCCAGTTGCCGCAGAAGCTGAAGTTCCTCGCGCCGGGTTCAGCGCGCTTGGGTGCTCGATTGCTCCAGCCCGGTTTGCTGAGCGTCAGTCGCGGAGGGCTTTTCGTGCGCGCTGAGTCGCCCAACGTGAGCGCCCCCTCGTACTTCGTGAGTGCCGGCAAGGCTATACCCATCCCCGAGCTTGCTTGGCCGCGCGTCGACAAGACTGCCCGAGCCGAGATGGTTTACAGCGACGGTGAGCCGTTGGCGCTGACCATGCTCGAATCGGGTGCGGCGCTCTTGCGCGCGCGGTACAAGGCCGGGGCTTGGCAGCGCGATGCGGTAACTCTGGGCCTGCACCATCCCGAGCTGTTCGACATCCGCCAAACTTTCGACCTGTCGTATTCCGCGACGCGCCCGGGTTTCGATCTGTTGTTCCTGGATACCGAGCACTCGACGGGCTGGTGGTTTCCTTTTTCGGCCGGCGCCGAGCCGTTGGGGGAGGCCGTAGCGATCCCTACGCAAGCCGATCTGCCCGATGCGCCACGCACCTGCTCGGAGCCGGAGCGCGAGAATACGCCGCGTGTCATTGTTCCAAGTGAACATGGGTCGCGCCACGCGGTCATCGTCACCCACACGACGGAGCCGTTGGCGGCGCTGGCGACGCAGGAGGCGATCTTGTACGGACAACCGAAGTCGGCGTGCTTGGCCGTGTATGTTGCGTCTCCCACGACCGCTCTGCCTGGTGAAGAGGTGCGCGCGCTGGTCGTTCCCGATCCGGGGCACGGGTCCTGGCTATTCAAGCGCGGGGTTGGTGCAATCGAGTTCGAGGCGCGCCGGATGACGTGTCGGTTCGACTCGGGCCTGGACACTAGTGCGGAAACACCCGTTGGGAGTTCGCCTTGAACTTTCCACTACGTCGCGACGTCGTTGGGCGTTGAAAGCCAGTTCACCGTTGGCCCTACTTGGCAGTGAATGGCAGCGACCCTTGTAGCCGCAACGAGTGAAGTGTCCGAATGGATGACGTTCAGGTGCGGGGTCGAAACATGTTTGACGCACTGCGACGAGCGAAATCCGCCGCTGTTCTGGAACGTTTCGCCGCGCCGTCGCGACTGAAAACGCGTCTCGGTGTGTCGCAGTGGCAGAACGCGCGACCCCGTAACCGCGCGATTTTGCTCTGGCCTTTTGCTGACTGTTGAAACACGTTAGCAAGGCGGCCGTGGGTAGGATCGGAAGGTTCGGCTGGCCTCCGAACTCTGACGGCATTTGCCGCCCTGCATTGTGTTTCGAAACATGCGTTCACCAGACGCCAAAATTGATCGGATTGCAATGCTACTCCAGCAGGGGCTCGACCATTACGGTCGCAACGACATCGATCGTGCGATCGATTGTTGGCGTGAAGTGCTCGAGCTCGATCCCAGTCAAGCCGAAGCGCGCGACTACTTGGAGTCGGCTGGGTTCGCAATCGCTCCGAGGCTCCCGATGGAAGACTCCGAGATCGAAGCGAGCCGACCCGAATCATCGGGTGCGACGCCCGAGCTCGAACGGCTCTTGCGCGACAGGCGTTACGAAGAAGCCTTGAAGGTGCTTTACGCCGCGCGCGCACAGTCGCCCAAAGACCAAGCGATCTCGCGCAGCATCAGGCTCTTACGTGAGCGCATCGCCGTCGACTACGCGGCTCGGCTCGTCAATCTCGATCGGGTGCCGCTGCGAGGTGAACGCGTTGCTTCTGGTACGCTCAGCGGTGAAGAGCGTCAGGTGTTTAGCTTGGTCGATGGTATCTCGAGTTATGGCGACATCGTCGCGGCATCGGCGATGGGGCGGCTCAACACGTTGCGCATCCTGTGCGGATTCCTCGATCAAGGGCTGATCACTGCCAGTACACCTAGCGCGGCCCCGCCGCATGCTCGGTCAGGGGCTCACGTGCGACCGCGTTTCAGCGCACAGGAGCAGGCTCCTCCCACGGTGCCATCCTCCCAATCTCCTTCAGGGGTCAGACCTTCGTCACCGCCGCCCGCTCGGCGCTCGTCACCGCCGCCCGCGCGCGATTCTGCGCCACCACCCGCGCGCGATTCTGCGCCACCCCCGCCGTTTGCCAGCCGCGACTCTGCTCCGCCGCCCCCTTTGTATCGCGCGGACACGCGGTCTTTGAACGACCTCGCCGCAGAGACTTATGGCGCGCCCCCAGTGACCCCACGTTCATCTGGTGGATTGATGTCCGGACAAGGTTACCTTGGGCAGCCGTTTTCGGGGCCGTCCTACACTGCGCAGTCTTCGGACGCGATCCTGCCGCCGAGCTCACGGCCCAGTCGACCGCCCCGTGCGCCAGAGATCGACGATGGTTTCCAAGCACTGTTCGCCCAAGCCACTGAAGCTTATTTGGTGCGCGACTATGCGCGCGCGTTCGATCTGTTTACTCAGTGCGCTCAACTCCGACCAGAGGATCGCAGAGTTCTGCACAACCTCAAAGCCTTGCAGAAGCGTCTCGATCTTTGATGCGCGAAGGAAGAGAAGTTTTCACATTCGAATGGGCAGTCGTTCATGAAGAGTCTAACGGTGGTCAGTCAGAAAGGGGGAGTGGGGAAGACCACGCTCTCGCTCAATCTCGCGTTCGCCTTCGCGCGCACGGGGATGCGTGTCGCCCTGATCGACGCAGACCCGCAAGGCGCGATCGGGCATTCTCTGCAAGGCGTTCTGGACTCGCCGGGATTGAAGCGCTGTTTGGAGTCGGGCAGCCTCATCGATCAAGCTCTGTTGCCGACCCGCATAGACGGATTCGCGATTATGCCGGTCGGGGACGTGCCGCCAGCGGAGATGCCCCAGTTCTGCGATCGGCTCGCCGACGGCGCGTTCTTTCGCAAATTGCTGCTGCAGCTCACCTCTCGCTTCGATCTCGTGATGATCGACACCCCTTCGGGGTTCAACGGTGCCACGCTCGGTGCGCTGCGTGCGGCGGATGCGGCACTCTCGCCGTTGCAAGCAGAGCCGGTTGCCCTGCGCACGCTACCTCAGTTGTTGGCTGCCATCGCTTCGCTGCGCGAAGAAGGGGCGAAAGTCGAGCTGCTCGGCGTTGTCTTGTGCATGCTACAGCAGCGAAACGCCGATTCACTCGCGGTGGCCGAAGAGGTGTGGGCCAAGTTACCAACCGATCTGGTGCTCGAGACGACCATCCCGCGCGATGTCATGGTGCTGGCCGCGAGTAGTGCAGGGGTGCCCTTGGGCTTGATGAGCCGTTTGCGACCGCCGCCCATTGCGTTGGTGTTCGATCAGTTGGCATCCGAGTTGAGACCGCGTCTGGGTCTCGTCGACGAGAGGGAAGCAGATGAGCCGATTGGCCTTTTTGCCTGATAGCGCGCTGGTGCTGCAGATGTGTCAGCGGGTGCGGGGGCACGCGACGCCCAGCCTGGGGAGGGCTGACGGGCCTCGCCGCTCCGGCTTCTCGACGGTGACGCCGGCTGCCAACACGCGTCCTCCAACACCAGACGCGACTCGTCTGGCCAACGCCACGAGCGAGCGCGTCCGCCCGGATTCTTCGCGCAGCGCAGCCACGCGCGTCGATGCGCTGCGCGCCGAGCCGGGGCATGCCGAACCTGCTATTGCCCCGTCGCGGTCACCCGAGCCGCGGGTGCAGAACGCAAAGACTTTGCCCCCGACGCGTGAATCTTTGCTTTCAGAGATCGAGCAGCGGCTCGAAGGCGCGAACAGTCTCGATCGACGCTTTTCGCAAATGGTGCAATGGCTCGAGACTCAGGCAGATGCCAAGGCGGTGTTCGTGACGGATGCCGATGGCCTGGCGATGGCCGAGGCCAACGTTCGCGAAGGCTACATGGCCGCTGCAGGTGAACTTGGTGGAGTGCTCAAGAAGTTGCTCCACGTGCTGCCAGACATCGAAACCGGCACCACGAACCTGCAGATTAAAGGTGGAGGCAACGTGCACTTGATGTGGTGCGAAACGCGCTTGGGTCGTTTCGCCGTAGGCGTCGTGCTCGACCGCCCCTTGGAACCGATTTGGGTTCAGCTGATCCCAGCCGCGCTCAAGAAAGTTCTCGATTTTAACCCGTGAAGCACTGTGAGGACCGATGACGGATACGAGTTTGGAAGAGACGTTGGAGCGCGTCCCGTCGCTCCGGGGGTTGTTCGTGACCGCCATGCCGGATTGTCTTTTGTTTCAATCCTGGATGCGGGATGGGGAGGCATGGTCCGGCGAGGACGTTGCCTCTTACTTCGGTGATTTGATCAGGGCCAACCGTGAGGGGCTCAAAGCGCTCCAAGCGTGGTCGGCCGAAATGCAGGTGACGATTGAGGCCACCGACTCGCTCTTGGTGCTGCGCGAGGTTACCGACTTCGTCGTGGGCTTCGTATTCGATCGCAGTGCGCCCCTCGGCATGGTGCGTTTGCACGTGAAGATGGTGCTGGCGCTCTTGGACGAGCTGTTGCCCAGAGTGAAACCAGAGCAGCGACCGCGTGGCGTACGCATCGCGGAGTTTCTGTTACGCTACGCGCCGGACGCTCACACGGCGCTACAACGCGCAGCGCTTCGATCAGGAATTGGCGTCGACATGCTGAAGAAGCCGGAGCAATTGGCGTCGCACCAGCTCGAGCTCTTCGAGCGTTCGGTTTGCGACATTCTGGGTCTCGACGCTTTGAAGCTGTGAGGGGTTTATGAACGAATTGAAATTGAGTTCGTTGCGCCGCTATTTGCTCCTGCAAGAGTTGATGTTCATGGCGGGTCAGCCCGCCGTCTATCACTGCCATCATTTCAATCTATTCCTGGATCAGACGATCGACGACGCGCTCGGTCCGGTGCAGAGTCGCAAGCTCAGGACGAGTGCCGCACGCGAATTCGCCTCGCGTCTGATTCGTGCTGTTTGTGAACGCGTGGAAGCGCAGACACCGCCCGAGAAGCTACAGGTCGCGTGTCAGATCTTCGCCGCCATGGGCCATGGCAAGCTCGACTTGAACGCCGATGCGCAAGGCGGCAAAGCCAAGGGCAGCCATTTGCACTATGGGTTTGCTTGGCACGAGAAGTATGGAAGCCAAGTGCGCCGGCGGGACCCAGCCGACGCGTTTGCCAGTGGTTTTGCGGCGGCGGCTGTCGAGGTGGCGTTTGGCCTCACGCTTGGTTCGATGGCGGCCGAAGAGCGCTCCTGCGTCGCGATGCGCGCTAGCGGGTGCGACATCGACTTGACGCCCTCGGCGGCGCTGGAGAACGAGGGGGGGCCGGTTGGCGAAGCCGAGTCGAAGGCCTATGTCGGTCCGCCCGAAGACGGCATGTGCGAGGAGTTGATTCAACCCATCGCTGCTGGGCTCAAGGAGTTCACTTCGGGCGTTGCGGGAGATGAAAGAGGACTCGTGCAAGCCTTCGGGGTGTTCGTCACGATGCATCTCGCAGGTTACTACAATCGCATTTCCTACGACGCCGTGGCTGCGATCGAGCAAACGGCGCCCCAATCGGTCGGCGTACTCGAAGACTTGTTGCGCGAATCAGGGCACGTTTGTGTGTTCAACACGTTCGGTGGCATCCTGGTGTCCCCCGAATGGGAAGGCTTGGTTGGACCTTTGCCGAACGATCCACTCAAGATTGTGGCGTTCTGCATGGCGATTGGTCGCGCGCTCGGCATGGGGCGCTGGGTTATCGCCGAGTTCGAACCCGAGAAGCGGCTCGTGCTTCGGACGTCGAGCTCGTACGAATCGGTGTACTATCGTGCTCGACATGGCATCGCCAAGACCCCAGTCGAATACTTGTTCCAGGGGGCAGCGCTGGCCACGGCACAACTCGCGCATCGAGTGAATTGGACCGGGAAGCCGCAGTTTACGCCGGAGTATTACAAGCAACTCTTCAAGGGCGGTGTCCCCTGGCGCGCAGTTCAAACACGAGCGATCGTTTGCGGCGATCCCATCAGCGAAGTCGTGGTCACCAAGATCGAATGAGTCGACCGCAAGTTGCTGCCACGCTCGAGCTCTCCAACTGCTGCGTTCGCGAATTGAACTGGGAGTGTGAGCTCGAGCGGCGCGAGTTGTCGAATCAGCTCGTGGCCGCTCTGCTGCCATTGGGTTATCGAGCGAGCAATGACTCGGGGTTTGTCGTCGAGCTCGTGCATACGAACGAGCATCGCGTAGTGGTAGTGCCTCGCACCGGACGCGTGCAGTTGAGATTGGCGTATACCACTCCCCAGCCAGAGCGACGCGGTGCGGCCGAGCAATTGCTCCGGCAAATCGTCGACGCCTTGGCGGAATTTCTCGCGCAGTCGCGCGCAGACAGCGACTCTCCGTAGAGGACCACCAGCGCCGAGAGGCGCCCAGGACAGCGTGCGCCGGTGCACCGCACGCTGCGTTCAGTCCCTCGTGCGGACGCTCGCGGACGTCCGCGCGACTCGTCAGGGATTTCCGTGTCGAGAGCGTGCTCTTGCACCTGCAATCGCGCGGTTGGCGCTGGTACGTCAATTGCTCTGCTGGTTCCCATCCCCCCGGGTATCAGACACCGGGACCCAACCTGAAGGATGGAACCATCATGGAATTTGTGTTCGCTTTGTTCAGCTTGCTCGGGTTCACGCGGCGCGTGGACTTCGGCAAAGTCGACCCCAATGACGTAGAGGCCTATTGGCGGCTCGAGCGTGACATCGATCAGGCCGAGCGCAAAGGGCGTGCAGAGCTCGCTGCGGCACTCAGCGCTTGGGGCTTACGTGACATGAAGCACTACGAGGCCGTCAAGGAGGCCTTGAACGAACGACATGGTAACAACCCCGACTTCTCGATGGCCGCCGCCCGAGTCAATTTCGAGGCACAAATGAACAGCGGAGGATACCAACTGCCCGCCAGCTATTCGGTGCCCCCGCACGGCATCACCTTGGACCGCTACGCGGCGATCAAAGCTCGGATCGAGCTGGGCCAAGAGCTCGGTAGCATCCTTGCGACTTATCAGCTCAATCCCTCGAGTTGGGGTGTGGTCGAAGCGACCTGGGCCGAACGCATGGGTCCAGGTGCGGACGCAATGGCGTCGGCGATCTTTCGTTCTCAATTCGGTGCGATGCATCGACAGGCCCTAGCCGTCTTCAAGGCAAACTGATGTTGGCTCTAGGATTTGCTACGTTCCCGTGCCCCGCATGCGGCGGCGCGCTGCCCGCGACGATGCCCGCGGGACTTCGCTTCGCCTGTCCGCTGTGTGGGCGTCAAATTATCGTGCCTGAGGGAGTTGGTCCGACTGCGGCACAAGCCCAGCAGTACCAAGCATGGGCGATGGTTCACGGCACGACCCAGGCAGCGCTGAACGATGCCCGTGCGCCTGGCGCGGCTGCAAGGCCGTTCGCTTCGACCTCGAACAGCGTATGGATCGACGATGGATCGGGCCGCGTCTTGGCGTTGGGAGCTCAAGTCAGCGAGAGCCGCGGCTGGTGCATGCGAGCTATCGATCCCACCACGCAGGCCGTTCGCTGGGAAGCGCTTCAAGGTTCACACTTCGAGTTTTGCCCCGAAACGCATGCGATCTGTGCTCGTGGTGGTCGCGTGTACATCGGGCACGAAGGGCAGCTGTACGCGATCGAGGCCCAGAGCGGACGAGTGCTTTGGAAATCACGCCTGTCAGCTCGGATGACGTCCGACCCTGACGCAGCACGCTTGGTCGGTGATGAAGCGAATTTGCGTGAAATCGGTCCCGTCATCTTGGTGGGTACGGAGAACGACCGCGTGACGGCTTATGACCGCGAGAGCGGCGCCGCGCTCTGGCAACGCCCGGTTTACAGCAAGCCCAAGACCGATGGGTCACTGCTCTTGGTGAACGAGAGCGCGGGGAAATGTCATTGGGTAGACCCTCGCACTGGTGAGGCGAAGCGCGCGTTCTGTGGCGATGCACGGATTGTGGCGGGGGGTATCGCGCTCGCCGTGGATGATCGCGGGCCAGAGCAGGACGAAAGTGGCGTCGCATTCGTGGATGGTAAGACCGGGGCTGAGCGTTGGTTCGTGCGCGTCGGTGACGTCGACCTGGACCCCGGCTGCGTTTGCGTCGGTGGTGAACTGTTGGTCCCGATCCAAGCCGACATGGGGCATTCGTTGTTCCCCATCGATCCGCATAGACCGCCCGAACCCAAGGGCTTCTTCGCGCGGCTGTTTAGTGGCGGGCCCACGACGCGAGCGCTGCCTTGGGCGAAACATCACCTCGAAGCGATGTTCAGCCTCGGTGACGCACTGGTGGTCGCAGTCCGATCTCTGCAAGGCGTGCCAAGGTTCGCCGTGCTCGACCCCAAAACACTGGCAGTGAGACACGACAGCGGCGAAATCGGGGACGGCGTTGCGCCCGGGCTGCGCATTGGTTCCAAGCTGATTGCCTATTCGTTTGGCGAATCAAACGGTCCGAAGACCTTGCGCATGGTCGACCCTGCGAACGGCAGACAGCTCTGGGAGCGTACCTTCGATGACTTGGACGAGGTAGCGTTTCGCGGCACGGTCTTGGCGCTGCGTACGAGCGGTGCTCCCCTGCAACTATTAGAGCCGACAACGGGGCGCACTCTCGCCAGCTGCTAACGCTGCGAAACGCGCTGAGTTTGATCGTGCACGATTTCGATCCGCGCGCGTGCGGTTGTGCTAAGGCAACCCGCGACGAAAGGCTGTCGACTCCAATGAAGATGGGTTCTCGAATGGTCGAAGTGAGCAGTCGTGTTTGCGTTTGTTCACCTATAACACGCACCATGCTGGTCTTGGGGTCGGGACTGCCGCTACCTCGGGTGCTGTTTTTCGCCGCGCTGGTCTTCGCCGCGTTGGGTGAGGGCTGTTCAGCGTTCGACTTCGACAGGCCCTCGGCGCCCGCCGAGAAGGAAGAGCAACGCATTTCCCACGAGCAAGGAGACGCCGGTGCGGACCGAGCGTCTCGGACGAGTGACGAGGGCAAGGATTCGGGTGAACCTCCCCCGTCATCCTCAGACAATGGATCGACCCAGGCGGCTTCGAGTGAATTGGGGGACTCTGGCGGGCCCGCGACTTCGATCTGCGCTAGGCCGGGGTCGATGGTCACAGGGCAAGGCTCGACGGCGGAAGCTGGAACCGAACCTAGTTCTGTACAAGAGATGGACTCGGGCGTCGCGTTCCCGCCTGACGCGAGTGGCCCGGGCGCAGCCGGAAGCGCAGGTCCCGTCACAGGTCAGTTGATCGACTTCTGGGGGGCCCCGCTGCCCAACATCGCGGTAACCATCGGCGAGCAAACGGCAACCACGGATTCGCAGGGGCGTTTCGAGATCGACGACGTGGCGAGCGAATACGACGTTTCGTTCATCCTCTACGCCGTAGCCAAGGATCACGGGTGGCGCTTCGAAGGTTTGACGCGACGTGATCCGACGCTGCAAGTCTTCAACGGGCGCGAAGAGCGAAGCCGCGAGATTACGATTTCCCTCAACGACACCGAGTATCCAAGCAATATGCGCTTGGGGATCGGGGTGGGCAGTCCCAACGGCTCGAATACGACAGTCCTCGTTTCGAACGGAACGGCATTCGAAGACGACTTCCTCTTGTATTGGTACGGCGACAAATCGGCGTTGGCCACTTACCACACGCTGCTCTGGGAGGAGACTGACCGGGTGCCGACGAAGTATGTCGGCTATGATAGCGCGCCGATCGCGCTGAGCACGGACCTGGCTGGGCAAACCTTCTCGACGAATGCTACGACCGACCAAGATCTAAGCACGTTCACCGTGGACGGCGAAGTCATTCCGCGCACCGGCCGTTACCGTTCGAACCAGGCCTACGTCCGCTTCACGGATGGCTCCAGCGTCAAGCTGGCTACGGTCGATGACGCAGACGACGAGTTCTCGTATCTGGTTCCAGCCCTTCCCGAATCGTCGGTCACGGTTGCAGCGTACGAGTTCGAGTCCGGATTCGAGCCGGTGCAGCGCCGAAGCATGGCGATGGCTTACCAAGGCGGATTAACACAAGGTGCCGACCCGGTGTCGCTCACGATTCCAGCTCTGCCAAAGCTGTTGTCACCCATCGGGACTACGCCGCTGCCGATCGACGATGTCAGCTTCCGTTGGCAGGGGGTGGATGGCCCAATCATGATTCGAATCGAGGGCTGCCAGGATTGCGGAGGGCCGAACGCAAGGGAGGGTTTCTACATCGTAACGAGCAAGAAAGACGTGCCCTTCTCGAAGTTCGGCGACGAGTCACTCGCGCTGCATCCTGGACTCAAATACAATTGGCAGGTGCAGTACCACGGCGATTTCGGGAGCGTCGACGATATGACGGGCGCAGGCGGCTTCATCAGCCCATTCGACATGGATCTCGAGCAGGTGTTGGGTCCGCGCGAGGGCAGCGGAGTATACGCTCAAACCACTTATCCCGGGTTCACTACTGCCGACTAGTGGGAGCGCGATCTGTTCACTTGCGTCCGAGCCGTTCGAGCATGCGGTAGGCTCGCGCGCGAGTGATCCCGAGTTCTTGCGCAGCTCGCGTCACATTGCCATCGACGCGTGCCAGCGCTTGTTGCAGCTGTTGCAGTTCCTCGTGCGAGTACGGACTAGCGGGACGGCCTGGCACGTCCAGCTGGGCGCGCGCTGACCGCTCTGAGGGGGATGCCGCCGGCTCGAGCGTCTCGCGCGCAAGGGTTCTGCTTGGTGGCGTCGTCAGCGGCACCTCGCCGAGCAGCGCCACGCGCACGTCCGGTTGGAGCGCGATGCGTTGCGCGAGCGTATCGAGCTCTCGGATGTTGAGGGAGAAGTCGCGCAAACACAGCGCTTCGACGAAGCTGGCGCTCGGCTCGTGCTCCCGCTGCGTGTGACGGCGCAGCAGGGCGCGGAAAAGTTCCGGGATGAGCTCTCGACACTCCCGCAGAGCAGGCAAATGCACGACTCCTCCTTCCAGCCGCGCCCTCAAGTCGGCACGAAAACGACCCCGCTCGACCGCTTCGCTCAAAGGCGTCTGCGTAGCCGAGACGAACCGCACGTCAATTGACTGTGCGCGGGATTCACCTAGCGGAATCAGCTCTCGATTCTCGATGGCTCGCAGCAGCATGGGCTGAACGTCCAGAGGTAACTCCGGCAACTCGTCCAGAAACAGCGTCCCCCCTTGGGCGGCGCGGATGTGCCCCGGACTCGAGTGATCGGCGCCGGTGAACGCTCCTTTGCGATAACCGAACAGTTCCGCGGCTGCCAGGTTCTGGGTGTACACGGCGCAGTTGACGCTGATCAGTGGCCCATTACGCTGGCTCAACGAGTGTATGAGCGCTGCAAAGCGATCTTTGCCAGTGCCGGTCGCTCCCTGCAGCACGATGCAGAGCTGGCTTGCCGCCAGCGCCTGCAGCTCCTCTACGATCTGCGCGTGTCGATGACCGCCGAACACGCCTGACCCGAAATCGCGAAACCCGAGATCGGTTTCGGGTGTTGCTGCGACGACCACTGCGACGACATCTCCGAGGCGCACGACGTCGCCCGCGTTCAACTCCTGAGAGCGGATCCGTTTGCCGTTGATGTTCACGCCGTTCTTGCTGTCCAAGTCGCGCAACAGGATAACAGGGCCACAGCGCTCGATCTCGGCATGCCTTCGCGACACTTGGCCGCGGTCGAAGATCACGTCGGCGCTAGCGTCTCGGCCTATGACGAGAGAGCGGGTGAGCCAGGTCGGGGCTCGCTTGGGATCGGGATACACCCAGCGCAGAGCGAGCTGTGTCGCCCGTTCGGCGGATCCGGCATCGTGATTACTGGTGATCGTGGCGTCGAAGGACATCTGGGCGAGTCCTGGGAGGCTAGGGCGTGTCCCAAGTTTCTGTCTACTGGGATGCACGATTTCACGGCCGTCGGCGGCATCGCCGTCTCCCAAATCCCCGCCCGGTGGAGTACCACGGGGCGCTTTTGTCCCCACACCGAGCTCGTGAAACACGCTCGAACCCCCGCGCCCGGAGGCACGGCACGGCAGCGCGTGCCGGCCAAATCAAACTCAAAACACGCCTTCGACGGCTACCGACCAAGGCGTAATTCTGGCACTGACCTTCGCATCTTGGTTGGGCGATTCGAGCCAGAGCAGCGTTAACCCAGTCCCAAGTACGACGGCCCCGGCGCCGGCGCTCAGGTAACTCCAAACCCATTCTTTGGCTGCAGCGTCGCGTTCGTCCTTCGGAGCGCCGACACATTGATTGTTTGGGCAGTCGGCGCTGTCATAGCGGAGACGGGCGTGAATGAAGAGCCCAATGCCGGTCGCGACCGCCGTCGCCCCGACTCCCGTCAACCCCCAGCCGAGCGCAGCCAGCGTCGCATCGGCGTCGGCTTGTTTCGGCGAGCTCGTGCGTCCTCGTGCAGGGCTTTGCTGTTGGGGTGATGGGTTTGGCGCAACGGGCGCCGTGGGTTGGCTGTCGTTCTGCTTGGGCGCAACTACCGCTGGCCTCGCCGCGGGCTCCTCGACGTCCAGTGTCAAGCGCTGGCCCGCTGTGACACTCACGGAGCGGGCCGGGTTCGAGTGTTCACCTACGGATGCTATGATGGTGTGTTCGCCAGGATCCAACGGAATCAATGAATCCGTTGCGCTTTCGATTCGGGAGCCATCGATTTGGATTTGCCAGCGCTCGCTCGGGGCGGCGAGGCGTAGCCACAGCCACCCCAGTTCGGGGCTCAAGCGCTCTGTTCCTTCATGAGCCAAGCGCACGTGCTCGGTCTTGCCAGTCGACTGTGCGATTGGCAGCGCTTGCTGGTATGCGATGAACGCCCGCGCCCGATGTCCGAGTTGTTGTTCGCAATAGGCGATGTCGAGCAGCGTGCCGCTCGCCGGGCTCTGACGTTGGCTCTCGCGAAAGCGCAAAAGTGCCGCCTCGCACTGACCGCCTTTCATCAGCGTAACGCCCGCGGCGAATTCGGCCTCGGCTGCGATCTCACTGGGGGAGCTCGTGCCTTGGGCCGCAGCATCACGAGCTGCGAACAAGTTCGAAATCAGCACGAGCAAGGCGCTCGCTGCCCACCAACTCAATCGAACTGGTCTGGCTTGGTTACGCATCGGGCCTGGCCGCGCTCCACTGTAAACTCGTCATCGCGATTCGACCCAAGTCGGTGAGCTACTCGAGGGCAAAGTACCCAATGCCGTATTCGACTTCGAGTTTGGGCGCGGCTTGCCGTCGACCTTGCGCGTCTCTAGGTTCGCAGGGCCATGCATAGCGCCCGCTGCCGGCACGACGGTTGCTGCGGCCTGAGACGAGGCTTTTGACGCGACGCCGGAGCCTGAGGGTTCTTGGATCGGTTCCGCAGCAAGCCGAGTGGGATTGCTGGCTGTGGGAGCCTCCGCAATGGGCAGGAGCGCATTGGCAAGTGACGCACCACCCGTGTCGCTCTCTGGCGCTGGCGCCGATAGGGCTTGCGACGAGTGCCAACGCTGCCAAAGGAACATGCCCAGAACGATTGCAGCCGCGGCGACGGTAAGGCTCAGTCCAACTTGGAGCCGTTTCGTACTCGCCCCAGGAGTCGAACTAGGCGTGTCGAGCGAACGCTGGAGGGGCGACGTTCGTGCCTTGGTTTCGGGTTCTGCCGCTGCCAACGTCTGCGCTTCACCCCTGGCGAGATCGGTGAGCGAAACGTCACCCAGTGCCAGATGCGCCGCGGGTTTGCCGACAGGCAACGAAGTGTACGTCGGATCGACGTTTCGCAGATACTCGATCGAGCGCGCGCTACTAGCCGGTGCGAGCGGGGCACAGGCGTGAAGCAACTCGGCGACGCTCGCGAAGCGATCTTGCGGCAACTTCGCCAGACAACGCATCACCAATTCGTCGATCTGTGGGGGGATCTCAGCGTTTCTCTGCGACGGGAGCAGAGGTTCTCGTTCCAAGATCTGCACACACAATTGTGCCAGCGTCTCGCCCTCGAAAGGGCGCACGCCCGTCAAGCATTCGTAGATCAGGACCCCGAGGCTCCAGATGTCCATGGCGGGCGAGACTTCACTCGCGGCACGCAATTGCTCTGGCGAAGCATAGGCCGGCGAACCGAGTATCTGTTGGCTCGAGGTGAGCGTCTCGACTTCTGGCCCGCTCAAATGGGCGATGCCCAGATCGAGCAACTTGTACAGGACGGATCCATTAATCTGGCGCACGACGAACACATTCCGCGGTTTGACGTCGCGGTGCACGATGCCGATGGCGTGGGCCTCGCCGAGTGCCTCGCCGAGCTGCGCCACGATCTCGAGCACTTCGGCGGTGGAGAGCTTGCCGCGCGCCTCCAGTCGAGCGGCGAGATCCTCGCCCTCGAGCAATTCCATCACGATGAACGGCGCATCGGGTCCTTCTGCCACCACGTCGAAGACGCGCGCTACGTGAGCGCTGCGAATCTTTGCTGCCGCGCGCGCCTCGCGCACCAAGCGGGCGCGGCGCGCTGATTCGTCCTTGAACTCAGGGCGCAGCAACTTCAGCGCCACGGGGTAGTCGAGCTCGATGTTGCGCGCGGCGACTACGCGACCCATGGCGCCCTCTCCGAGTTCACGCTCGACACGAAAGCGTCGGCCGATCAGCACTGGCTGCTGTGCCGCGGGACTGGAGCCAGTCAGCGTGGCCCCCGACCAACCCCGTGAAACCATACCCGAAATGTGGTCCTTTCCAGATGGTTCAAGCTGCTCCTTCGCATAGCACGTCCACGCGTTGGGCGGCGATCCCAAAACCGCGATCAGGCCTCAAAACGTCGAGCGCTCGAGGCCGATTGTTTCAGCGGCGTACGCCACCGCGTGTGTTCAGGGAACCGCTAAGAGCAGATCTAGACCCGCTCTAAGTGCGCGTTGCGCGTTTGCTCAGCGAACGGTAGCTGGCCTTCGTAAACCCGTCGTCGCCCCTGGCCCAGGCCACGAGCGCCGCAGCGTATTCGCGTTTCCAGACCACAGAGCGTCGCAGTTCCAGGAACTCGAGGTACAGCTCGTACCAGACCTCGAACAGCCCATCCAACAATTGCATGCGCTCGTCGAAGCGCTCGTCGTCGACTTCGGTCACTAGCTCTGGCAGCGCAACACTGCCCATGGAGAAGCTGCGCGCGTCGAACACGAACGCAAAATCGCGATTGTCGAAGCCCAAACACACTCGGGCAGAGAGCGGCAGCTTGCCGCACAACAGTGCGAGCTTGGCTTCGTGGCTCGCGCTGGGGGCAGCACCGCGCAAGATGGTGCGTTCACGGCTATCGGTCACCGACTCGAGGACGAGTTGCGTGTCGAGCCAAGCCTCGACGGAGCGACCGCTCGACGTCGTCAGCGTGCCCTCGAACAACTCCGTCTTGAACCACAACCAGACCAAGAACTCTTGGCCCAAGAAGCGGGTTTTCTCGATGCGTTCTGCGAGATCCATGAGGCCTTTCGTCGAATCGAGCGTCAATCGTCTTCGTCTTCGTCTTCGTCTTCGTCGGGCGCTTCGCCCAACGTCGTTATCGGCAGCGCTGTGAACTCGAGGGCCTCATCTTCACCCAGCTCAGTGTGCGCGATCATGTAGGCCGTCGCCTCGTCCAACTCGAGCGAGAACGTTTGCTCGAACAGCACACGAAAATCTTCCTTGGTGCGCTCGGCCCGCGTCCAGAGCGAGACGCTACCGTTGTCGATATTCCAGCACATGTCGACGTGGCGCATCGAGGGCACGACGCGTTTGCGCAAGCGGCGCATGACGCGGAACTTGAGCTCCTCTTTGTCTTTACGGCCGATCTTGTCGCGGCCGGTTCGTTCATGCCACGCGCTGATGGCCTGCTCGAGCTCGGCTTTGAGCAGAGCGCGCGGCACACGCCAGCGATCGGTTCGCAAACCGAGCACGATGTACGTGCCCAGAAAGATCTGCTCGTGCAGCAGACCGAGATCCAACGGAGTCTCGGCAACGCACCACCCGCTCTTTTCCTCGTCCGGCGAGTCCGGATCCAGATCGGTGAAAGCGCGCAGGCGGATTCGCTCCAAAAACGGCGCTGCGAATCGCTTGGGGGGCGCGCCTCGTACGTAGAATCGCGTTAAGCTGATAGAACCTTTGAAGACGCCCACGTGACCTCGGAAAACGCAGACCGCGGCTGTTAGCCAAACAATCTGGGCGGGTCAAGCGCTGCCAGGCACTTTGAATCCGGCCGTCCCCAATCGACCAGTTGCTGCTAGCATCACGCGCTCTCGGCAAATGACGTCAAGCGTTCGCTTTCACATCAGCAATCGGCTCGAACACCTGGTGCAAGCCATGGCTGACATGTTGTCCACACCCATTTCGGGGGCGCTGGCCAAAGAGTGCGTCGTGGTTCAAGGCCGGGGCATGGCCTTGTGGCTGAGCATGCAGCTGTCGCGCGACCTGGGCGTCTGGTCCAACGCCGAGTTCCTCTATCCGCGCAACTTTGTGGAGCGCATGTTCGAGCGTACGCTCGACCCACCGTTGGACGGCATTGCCGGTCTGGCCCGCTACCGCCCAGAGGAGTTGACTTGGACCGTCTACGACCTCTTGCCGTCGTTGTTGACGACGCCGGCGTTCAACCCGCTCAAGGGCTACATCGGTGACGACCCGAGTGGCGTTCGCAGCTACGAGCTAGCGTCTCAGATCGCGAGAACCTTCGACGAGTACCTGACGTTTCGTCCCGAGATCCTGCGAGCTTGGCAAGGTGACGAAGATCAGGGAGATCTCTTCAGCCATGCCTGGGGCTCTGTTCACCTAGTATGGCAAGAACGCCTCTGGCGGGCGGTCGTGCAGCGTTTGGGGCCGTCGCATTTGGCCGCGCAGGAGCTGGAGTTTTCGCGTTTGTTGGAGAAGAAACGGCGGCCCAAGGATCTGCCCGAGCGGATCTCGGTGTTCGGGCTTTCGTCGTTACCGCCGCTCTACTTGCGTGTGCTCGGGGCCTTGTCGCATCACTGCGACGTCCAAGTGTTCGCGATTGTGCCGACCCCCGAGGGCTTTGGCGTAGATCAGGATTCGCTCGCGGCGCGTTGGGGAAGGTTGGGAGTCGACAACCAACACGCTTGGACGAAAGAGTTGCGAGTTCAGGGCTCCCAGCGCGAGATCATCTCGCACCACGATTCGAGTTTCGAGCAATCGCTGCTCGGCACGCTCCAGCGTCACCTTGGCGCCGAGCTACCGCGCGGCACGGTTGCCAACGATGGCAGCATTGCGCTGCATTCGTGTCATAGCCCGATGCGTGAAGTGGAAGTGCTGCACGACAATGTGTTGGAGCTCTTGGAACAGGGCGTCGCCCCCGACGAAATCATCGTGATGATGCCGAACGTCGACGACTATGCTCCGCTGATTCAGGCAGTGTTCGATCGTCCACAGAACAAGGAAGCAGTCCCCTATCGCATCTCCGATCGTAAACCTCAGGGCGATAACCCAGTGTTGGAGGCTTTTGCCCGGTTGTTGCTGCTTGCGGATCGACGGCTCAGCGCCTCGGAGGTCTTGGACCTGCTCGCCCTGCGTCCCGTGCACGAGCGCTTCGAGATTCGGGAAGTCGAGCTTCAACGGGTCGCGCAGTGGATCGTTGCCAGTGGGGCGCGTTGGGGCTTGGACGCCGATCACAAGCAGCAATTCGACATGCCAAAAGAGACGCAACACAGTTGGCGTTTCGGGCTCGATCGCTTGGTACTCGGGTACGCGACCTCGGGCGGTGATGGGCAAGCCATCGGCGAGTTCGTACCTTGGGGCGAGATCGAGGGCTCGTCGGGCGTGTTGCTCGGTCAGGTGGCGGCCTATATCGAGGCCTTGCGTCAAGTAGTTACGCGGCTTCGTGAACCCAAGACGGCTAAAGAGTGGCAAGCTGCGCTGTCCAGTGCGCTGACGGCACTGATCGCGGCCAGCGGAGATTACGCCTGGCAACATGTGCGCGTGCGCCAAACATTGGCAGCGTTGGGCACTGCCGCCGAGACCGCCAACCTGGATCGGCCATTGAGCTTTCAAGTCGTCAGGCGCTGGCTCGAACAAGCGTTCGAGCGGGAGCGCGAGGCGCGTGGTTTCTTGGCGGGGGGCGTGAACTTCTGCGCGTTCGTGCCAATGCGCAGCATTCCGTTCAAGATCGTCGTACTACTCGGCATGAGTGAACGCGCATTTCCGCGCTCTACTCGTCGGCCAGACTTCAGCGTGTTGGGGCAACGCGACAAGGCGCGGCCTGGGGATCCCGACCGGCGCACCGAGGATCGGCAGTTGTTCCTCGAGGCCGTGATGTCTGCTCGCGAGAAGTTGATGATCAGTTTCGTTGGACAAAGCATCAAAGACAACACCGAGAGTTCTCCGTCGGTGTTGGTGAGTGAGCTGCTCGACGCGCTCGAACAACTCGGGGCAGGTTCTGCCAAAGCATTGGTCACACGCCATCCCCTGCAACCCTTCAGCGCGCGCTACTACGACAACAGTGATGCGCGGCTTTTCAGCTACGAGCGCGGATACATGTTGGGGGCAGCGCGCGCGCTGACGGACCGAGCGAAACCCAAACCATTGCTGTGTAGCGAGTTGGAGGTGCCCGAGGTGTCGGGCGAACGAACGTTGCAGCAGCTGGTCGACTATTTCCGGGATCCTGCGCGCTATCTGTTCACTCAACGCCTGCAGGTGCAGCGGCGCGAGGACTTCCTCGAAATCCCAGACCGCGAACCAGTGGAGCTCGATGGCCTCGAGGACTACGCGATCGGTGATCGCGCGCTAGGCTGGTTGCGCAGCGGCATCTCGACCGAGCGCGCTCTTCAATTGATGCAGCTGACGGGCTCGTTGCCCGGAGGTGCCCATGGGCAAGTCGCTTTCGAAGACTTGTTGCGGTCGTTGCTGCCGATGCGCAGCGCGTTGACCGCGTTGACGCGCGGCGGCGCATTGCCTGCTATAGGTTATCGAGCGCGCTTCGGCGCGACGACAGTGCGCGGCGCGATCGATAACTTGTATCCGACGGGGCGCGTCGAGGTCCGCTTCTCACGCAGTGCGGCCAAGCACCAACTGGGAGCTTGGATTGTGCATCTGGCGCTCTGCCACGCCGAACCCGCGAGTTTGCCCCAGACCAGCACGCAGATCGCTCGAGCGCCCAAGGACGAAGGAGCCGCGCTGATTCACTTCAAGCCGGTGCGCGAAGCGGGGAAGATTCTCCAGGACTTGCTTTTGCTCTTCGAGCGCGGACAATTGGAAGCTCTGCCGCTCTTCCCCGATACGTCCTTGACGTTCGTGACGCAACTGCGCGCCGGAAAGAGCGAAGACGAGGCGCTCAAGGCCGCCCATCAAGAGTGGCCCAAGGAGCGCGCCAAGAGCGATGCCTTGGTTCGCCTGTACGGCCCGGACAGCGAATTGACCCTCGAGGGGCCGACTGAAGCGGGCTTCCGCAGCACAAGCTTTGCGACGCTGGCACGCCGAGTGTTCGAGCCACTGCTCGATCACGCCCAAAGCACGAGCCTATCCGCGGGGAGCCATGCGGAGTTTTGACCTGCTGCAGGTGCCGCTGACGGGACGCACTCTGGTCGAGGCCAGTGCGGGAACCGGCAAGACGTACGCGATCACCACGCTCGTCTTGAGGCTCCTGCTCGAGCGCGAATACCCCATCGATCAGATCTTGGTCGTGACCTTCACCGAGGCCGCCACCTCGGAGCTGCGCGGCCGCATTCGCAAACGTTTGGTCGACGCGCAGAGGGTCTTGCTCGGCGGGCTTGGTCTCGATTCCGACGCGGCGGCGGCCGAGGCCGCAGAGCCCTTGGACTCGACGTTGGTGCTAGCGCTGCGCCAAGCGGTCAAATTGCGGTCCCAGGGTCGCAGAGCCGCCGACGGCGCAGAACCGCCGCTCGATCCCGTCGAGCGCTGCAAGCAGAAGATCGACGACGCGCTGCGCGACTTCGACCGTGCCGCGATCTTCACGATTCACGGGTTTTGTGCCCGCGTGCTGCAAGATAACGCCTTTCGAACTGGCTCCGCCTTCGAGGCGGAGCTCTTGAAGGATGCGCGTGAACTGATTCACGACACGCTGCTCGACTTCTGGGCGCGCGAAGTTACCCCATTGCCGCTGATCGTCGCAGAATACCTCAGGCGCAAAGCTTGGGTGCCGAGCAAGCTTGCTCGGCCTACGCAATGGCTGGCACAAACCTGGCCTCTGCGCGTGATCCCCGAAGTCGCGGGCGCTGCGCCGAGCGTGGATACCTCTGCCTTCGAGTCGGCATTCGAGGCTGCTCGCCGTAGTTTCGATGCGCACGAGCTGGTGGCGTTTCTCGAAGGCGCCAACTTGCACAAGGGCTACTACAAGCCCGACAAGTTCGTGCAGTGGGGCGAAGAGCTTAGCGCGTACTTCAATGGCATGCGAGCCAGTCTGATCGTGCCAGCCTGCCTAACCAAGTTTCGATCGGAGACGCTAGCCCAAGCGCGCAAGAAAGGGAGCTCGAGCAATTGGGAAGGGCCGGGGTTCATCGCCAAAGTCGATGCGCTGTGGCGCGAGATCACGAGCCTGGAAGAAGTATTGGGCGAGCACTTCCTGCGGTTGCGAACCCGGATGATCGCCTGGTTGCAGCGCGAAGTGGCCGAACAGAAGCGCGCGCAACGCCTGGTCTCGTTC
>DATAHU010000083.1:0-3015 GCA_036263015.1 Polyangiaceae bacterium
GCTGGTGCACACATCGGGACCCAGCGCGCCAGGTGTACGCGGGCTGCAACTTCGGACCGTCGCGAACGCCTGCAGGCACCCATGGAGTACGGCAGGCTTTGCTTCGTTAGAGCTTATGTCGCAGCGACGCTCTTTCGTCGAATGCTCGCAGCCCCCGTCAGAACCCCTCGGACGCTGGCGACTGGTAGCGATGCGTGTAGCAACGGCTTGCACGGCGACTGCGAACCCAAACCTCATGACCCCCGGCCGTGACCTCCAGGCGACCATAGACCGGTTCGCTGCTCGGCGGCAGCTCGGGCAGGCTGAGGCGTTCGACCGCTTCCCCGCGCGTCACCGTGACGACATTGCCCTCTAAAGTGAACAGCGCGAGGTTGGCAGTGACGGTCGACCCTGCCCGCGGATCGTACGTCCCACCCGCGGGAGGCTCGGCCTCGCCGGTGCGTTCGAAGTGGCCTTTCGTGTAACGGTAGTGGCCAGCGAGTTTGCCATCGATGCATTCTGGGGCGTCCCAAACCGTGAGCTCGGCCGCGTCATCGGTCACGCTGTCGAGCGCCGCCAACGTCTGCAGGCGCGACTCACCTCTGCAGCGCTGCAGACCAGGAATGGCTTGCAGCGAAGGCGCGCCGTCGAACGGAACTCGCAACAGGTAGTGCCCGCTTCGATTGGGCCGAGCGCAGATCGCCCACAAGGCATGGAGTGAGGACTGTTGCTGCCAGCTCATCGCCAAAGGCCAGTTCGGAAGCAGCGAGACTTTGCCATCAGCGGCGATGAATTGTGCTCGCGTCAGGTTACCTGCGGGTACGGAGTCGAGGTCCCCTCGGTGCTGCGCACGTTCGTCGAACCAGCCGACGACCGCAGTTCCGCCCTGCAGGGGTAGAGCGATGGGCAACGCGCCAAACTCGACGTCCAAGGGGACCCAGCGTCCCTCGACGTAACGGAAATAGGCATCGTCGTCCGGCTCGGAATTGAATGCCTCAGCGGGCACAGGTCGCAATGCGACGCGAAGGATTAGCGGTTCGTGCGCAAAGACGGAGCTTGGCCCGCGGCCGCCGGGAAGACCCGCGCTCGAATCGTTGGCCGCCGCCCAAGGCTGGCCGGCTTCGACAAACCGCACGTCGTGGGGCGATACGAGAAGCGTGCGGGTGCCAAGATCTTCGATCCAGTAATCGTCCCGGCACTCGCCGGCGTTCACCAGCTCGAAGTGCGCGCTCGGCTTGGGCGCTGCGGCGGCCAGCCCAGGTGTCGCCCTGGCACTGGACTCGGCGCTCGACGCTGACGCGTTGCGCAGCGGCGCGTTGGCGTGCTGGATGCGAGGGGCCTCGTCGTGCGTCGAGCAGGCCAGCGACAGCACGCCGAGCAGGGCGAGACTTAGAGCGGGGCGTTTTTCCCATCGGCGACAGGTTTTGAGATCGGCTCTTAGGGAGTTCATTCGCCGGGCGTAGCGTGCCACGTTTCGAGATCGAGGTCACGACCCTGTTGGCCGTTGACCTCCCCGACGCGGGATTCGTCGATCCCTGATTGAAGCAGACGAGGAGATCGTCGAAAGTAACCGAGCATAACTGGGAGGCCCTGGTTTCTAGGCACCTGCTTGCTGGTGCTCACGCTGACGGCCGACGGTTACTACGTGTGCTTCGTGCGCTCGACGCCAACCACTGAGATGCTGGCCAACGCGCAAGGCGTTTTGGATCCAAGACACTTTCCCCCCGTAGAGCAACATTCGGGCTTTCTCGAAGTCGAGTCGGAGCCGGGCCAAGGCACCAGTATCAAGGCCTTTCTGTTCTGTAGCGGCGTCACCGCCGGCACGCTCACGCAGCAAATGCTCGACGCGCCGCACGTCGCCCTGCTCGCCAAGCCCTTCAGCGAAGAAGCCTTGCTGCTCAAGGTGCGCGCCCTGCTCGACGCCGCGAAACAAAGCGCAGCGCCAGAACCCCGCTGACTGTCACGAGTGAACCAACGAGCTAGCTCCAGATAGCGACTCGGCCCCAGTGGGTGTATCCTGCGCGCATGTCGTTGCACGGAATTCAGCGCGCGCGCCTAATGGGACGTGAAGGACTGTGGGATTTGCAATTCAGAGACGGCCGCATCGCCGCCATCGTGCCGCGGGCGTCGGCCGCGGCCGACGGCTCGGACGTCGCGCCGAACCCGTCGTCTCAGCAGCTCGACGCACGGGGCCGGCTGGTTTGCCCTCCGTTCGTGGAACCTCACGTGCACTTGGATGCCGTGCTGACCGCCGGACAGCCCGCGTTCAATCGCAGCGGCACGTTGTTCGAAGGCATCCAACGCTGGTCCGAGCGCAAGGCAACGCTGGATCACGAGGACGTCAAGGGTCGCGCGCGCAAAGCGCTGCAGTGGCAGCTCGCCCAAGGCATTCAGTTCGTGCGCACGCACTGCGATGTCACCGATCCGAAACTCGTCGCGCTCAGAGCCTTGCTCGAACTCAAGCAAGAGTTCGCCGATCGGCTGAGTCTGCAGATCGTCGCCTTTCCCCAAGAGGGCATCGTTTCTTTTCCTGGTGGGCAAGCGTTGATGGAGGAAGCCATGCGCCTCGGGGCCGACGTCGTCGGAGCGATCCCGCATTTCGAATTCACTCGCGACGATGGCGTAGCGTCCCTGAAGATCGCCTTCGACTTGGCAGAGCGCTTCGATCGCTTGCTAGACATCCATTGCGACGAGATCGACGACGAACAGTCTCGTTTCCTGGAAGTCGTCGCGGCCCAAGCTCAGCATCGCGGCCTTGGTGCACGCACCACGGCCAGTCACACGACGGCGATGGGCTCGTACAACGACGCGTACGCCTACAAGTTGTTTCGCGTCCTCGGTCTATCCGGGATGAACTTCATCGCCAACCCGTTGGTGAACATCCATTTGCAGGGCCGCTTCGACACTTACCCGAAGCGTCGTGGTGTGACGCGAGTGAAGGAGCTACTGCAGGCGGGGCTCAACGTCTGCTTCGGCCACGATGACATCGTCGACCCCTGGTATCCCCTCGGCACCGGTAACATGTTGCAGGTCTTG
>DATAHU010000084.1:0-49146 GCA_036263015.1 Polyangiaceae bacterium
GTTGGCGGTGGGTTAACTGCTGGGGCGGCGGGAGCACTGGGCGAGGCAGTGGCGCCGGGCGCGGCCGTAGGAGCCGCGGTGCTGGTGCTAGGAGCACTGGTGCCCGCGCTGCTCGCGGGTGCCGCGGCTGCGGGTGCGCTTGGTGCTGCAGGACTGGGAGTCTGAGGCGCTGGGCTCGTCGCTTGGGCCCAAGCGCTCTGCTGCGCGAAAGGGCCTACGAGTGAAAGTGCGAGCACGCTAGCGCGGACGAGCGATCGTCGCCCGTCGCGTGAAGTTCGGATTGTCGTCATGGGTGACCGCTGAAGCTCACGAGCTCTTCCGTCTGGCTTCCGGTTTCCTTCACCTTGCCGTAACCCCGCGCGTACCAATACGTCTTGGTTCCGCCAGGACCGACCTTCTGCAGCACGATCACGTTGTCGAACGTCCCGGCAGGAACGGTGACCGATACGCCGTCCTCTTCGGCACTCGAGACTTGCCAGGCGTCGGTGCGCTTGGCGGTGACCGCTGGCTCTTCGACGCCGTTGGTTATCGCAACGGAGATCTCGTCGTACTCTTGGGTCCACTTCGCACCATGCTTGGTGTGCTTGTCGGACTCATCGATGTGGAGCTTGTAAGGATCCCACATTTCCTCGAGCTCGAGCTCGTTGGTCTTTGCGGAATACGACTGCTCGCGGTAGCGGACAACCAGGTCGCCAATGCGATTCTGCCAGCTGATCGTCTGATCGGCTCCATCGCGCTTTTTGGTCTCGACCTTGTACGCCATGGTGTCGGCGTTCGGTCCGCGACCGACGGCCTCGGGCTCGCCCGCGATTGTCGTCGTCTTGTTCGAGACGCCCTCGGACGGGTCGGTAACCTTGTAAATCCATACAAGGCCCGGCTTCCAAGGCAGGATGTCCTCTTTGGGCCCCGCGTCGGCCGTCTTGTCCGGCGCAGGCGTGGGCTTGGGGCTGGGCTTTTCGTTGGTCGAGTTCGAGCCGTCGCTGCAACCCAAAACCAAGCCGCTCAAACCGAGGCTGCCCAGCGTGAGGCCGCACAGCGTCAAGACGCGAAAACCTGACTTCAGAAACGGGACTGCGCTCGACGCGCGAGAGGGAGAGCCGCGGAATAGAGAAGGGATGAGGTCGATCACGTGCAATTTCAGAGAGGGGGTTGGAGCGAAACGCTAGTACCGACGACGCGTCGGACAATGCCGGATTTTGTCTGTGTAGTGACAGCAGGGTGCCGAATCTCGGTCAATCGGGCTCATGGGATTGAGAAGGGCGGATATTTTGCTTCCTAGTCGAAAGCCAGCCTCGCGATCGCCCGGGCGACGGGGGGTGGCAGAGCGGCTGCGCCTCAAAACTCGATCCCGCGCCGAGCCTGGATACCCGCCTCGAACGCGTGCTTCAGACACTTCATCTCCGTCACGGTGTCTGCCCGGTCAATCAATGCCTGAGGCGCGCCCCTGCCTGTGACGGCCACGCTCATCTCGGTCGGGCGCTTCAGCAGGACCTCCACGATCTCTTCGACCGGCAGGTAACCCATGCTCAAGACGATGTTCAGCTCGTCGAGCACGACCAAGTCGTAACGCGGCTCAGTGCCGTTGATCATTTGGCAAGCGACGTCCCAACCGCGGCGCGCGGCTTGGATGTCTTTGTCTCGGTCTTGCGTGTTCCAGGTAAACCCCTCGCCGCAAACGACATGCGTAATTTCGGGGAAGCGCTTGAAGGCCTCGCCTTCGCCCGTCTTCCAAGTGCCTTTGATGAATTGTACGACCCCGACGCGTAGGCCCGAGCCGGCCGCGCGCAGGGCGAGCCCAAACGCTGCCGTGGATTTGCCTTTGCCGTCCCCGGTGTTAACTATCAACACACCGCGATCGACGGTCTTGCTGCGCACTTTGGCGTCCTGCTCCGCCTTCAGCGCCTGCATCTCTGCTTTGTGTTTGGCGTTCGCGTCGGGCTCCGACATGCCGGTGACTGGGCCACAATGACGTCAGGGAAGCAAGCGCCTTGCGGCTCGCTGGCTCGAATAGCGGCTACGGCTCGTCGTCGTTGTTGCTGGGTCCGGGGCGACCACGTCGCGGCAAGTCGGGGACCTGCGGCTTGCCGCGCACGGGACGCGCCTGAAAATCGCTCAATTCGCGCAACATGCGACCACCGGCGATCGTCAATTCGCGACCCGCGCGCTGCGCTTCGGGGGTACCCAGGATCGCGCAAGCGTGCTGCCACAGCGTGCGCTCGCCGAGCGGCACGAAGACGGCTGCATACAACGCCAGAAGCACGATCAGTGATTCGGCCGCTCTTTTGCCCAGGCTGAGCACCGGCGGCAGTCTAATCGGCAACCCGCTCTGGAGGCGAGATTGCTGCACACACCACTTCAGGGAGAGTTTAGATAACTCGCGTCGACCTTCAGAAGCGCCAGACTCTGCGTCTCGGCGAGCGTGGGGCCCACTGCCCCGAGCGTCGGCAAGGCGCTCTTACGTACGACCAGCCAACGGCTGTCGTGCGCGCGCAAATAGTGCCGCAGTCGTGCGTCGTCGCTCGCGAAGTCGAGTTTGGGTTGTCGCGGATCTTGGTCCACCAGTCCGAATGCTCGGGCGGGCTGCTCGAAGCCCGTGATCACTGCGAAGTAACCGTAGTCACCCGTGTCGATCAGTAACTCCTGGCGCTCGGCGTCGCTGTCTGGGGAGTGAGGGAGCAAAGCCAGGGCGCGCCGTCCGAGCGCGAGTTCCTGCTCGCGCTCCGCGAAGTCATCGCGGCGGGTGAACCATGAGCGCAGAACGGTCAGCGTGAGCACACAGGGCAACAAGAGCAGCAGCTTGCTGCCCAAGCGACGTCGCCAGTGAAGTAGCGCGCTGGCCGCAGTCAGCGTCCCCACCAGCCAGACGCACAACAACGGGCGTTCTGGATGATGCGTGGGCGCGCCATCCTGCAAGTTCCCCCAAACCAAGAACCCGAGCAGGCAGCCCGCGCCGAGCAACGGACGTTTCAAGTTGGCGGGCAAGCGCCAATCGAACATCAGCGGCAATGCCAGCCCGATGCCGACGCTCAATTCTGGCTCCGCACACACCAGTGCGCGGGGATAGGCAAACAAACCCTCAGCCAACGATTTGGCGGATCTGCCGAGCATGTGCCGATACGAGGCGACCCGGCTGATGAAGAACGTTGGCTCGCCGTAATGCAGCTTTCCGTAGAGCATCCACGCGAGCGGCCCCGCCAAGCTCAGTCCCGCCGCGATCAACAACGACGCTCGACGTTGCCGGATGGCATCGAACAGCGTGAGCGCGGCCACGAATGCGCACACGCTCCAGACTTCGTAGCGACACAGAGCCGCGGTGCTGAGCAGGCCGCCCCCGATCACTCGCAGCCGCAATTGCTGCGTCGTGCTGCTCGCCAAACCGAGCACTGCCAGGGCGGCGCAATAGCCGTCGGGGATTACCGCGGCGCCCAGCCAAACCGCGTGAGGCAACAGCGCGGCGCCGAGGGCGGCCAAGAGGGCCACCGGGCGCTCGAGCTTCAACCACTGCCCTGCCAAGTAGACCGCTAAAGCCGAAGCGAGTGAACACGGGATTGCGAGGACTTGCAGGACCCACAGATGGGGACCGAACAGTCGCATCGCGAGCCCGCTCAGCCAAAACGGGAAGGGCAACCAAGTCGAGCCGCTGGGATCCCAATGCGGCGCCGCGGCGAACTGTTGAGCGATCACCGTGCGCGCATAGTCGTCGTCACTGACGGCACGAAAGCCGTTGTGCCAAACCCAGAGCGTGGCCAGCCCACGGGCGAGGCCGATCAGCGCCAGATCGAAGAGCGTACGTCGAAGTTGGCCTGGGCGCTGCCGCTGCGGGTCGTCACAAAGCAGGGCGTGCTCGGAAAACACAGCGTCAGAGCACGGCGTCGAAGCCACGGCTCGAAACGCGATCGGCCGCGTTGCGCCCGCTCAGGGAGTTGACGGTTCTGCGGGCTTCGGCGCTTCGGGGGCTTTGGGCGCGACCGGCGCTTCAGGAGCGGCTGGGGTTTTGGGCGCGGCAACGTTCGGAACCGCGGGCGCCTTCGGCAGCGCGCTCACGGGCTTCTTGGGTGCTGCGGGACTCTTTGCGACGGGCGCAGCGGGCTCCTTGGCGGCCGGCACCTTCGTGCCAGAGCTCTTGTCGGTGGCCGCGGTATCGTCTTCTTTGGCCTTCTCGCTCGGCTCCTGCTCAGCACCACTTGCCGCGTTCTCGGAGTCCGACTCGGCAGAAGTCGCAGGCTCCGCGGGCAGATTCTCGGGTGGCTCGCTTGGTTCTGCCGAAGACGCTGCGGCACCGGCCGCGCTCTTCGTTTCGGGCTTCGGCTCCATCGGCAGCTGTTGGATCTCTGGATCGCGATGGCGGGTCGCGAGTGAATCCTCGGTCGAGGACGAGATGTACGCGAGCAGCACGCTGGTGACGAAGAAGATCCCGGCGCTGATCCAAGTCATGCGCGATAGGAAGCTGCCTGCTCCACGTCCGCCGAACACTTGCTGGGCCCCCGCGCCGCCAAGCGCTGCTCCGAGACCACCGCTCTTACCGGGCTGGATCAGGATGACCAAGACCAGGAAGAAGGCGACGCAGATGTGGAGGACGGTGAGGGGGGTTTCGAGGAAGTGGAGCATGGGGAGCGATGTCCTGCAGGCGCGGTATCTTCTGACGAGCTCGGGGCTCAGCCGGCGCCGGCGGCGATTTGTAGGAAGTCTTCCGCCTTGAGGGAAGCCCCGCCAACTAATGCGCCGTCGATATCTGTGCAAGCGAGCAGCGCCGCAGCGTTGTCCGGTTTGACGCTGCCGCCATAAAGGATACGAGTCCCCGAGGCAAGCGAGCTGGAGCGCCGGGCCAACTGGGCGCGGATTGCGGCGTGGACTTCTTGCGCTTGTTCGGTGGTTGCGACCTTGCCCGTCCCAATGGCCCAAACCGGCTCGTAGGCGATCGCACCGATTCCGACGTGCTCGGCCAGTAGGGCTTCGACAGCGGCCAGCTGGCGGGAAACGACCTCGAAGGTCGAGCCCGCCTCGCGCTCGGCGAGCGTCTCACCAACGCAGACGATCGGCCCGAGGCCTGCAGCGAAGGCGGCGCGCGTCTTGTCTTGGACGCTCTGATCGGTCTCGCCGAAGTACTGCCGACGCTCGCTGTGTCCCAGGATCACCCAGCGGCAGCCCGCAGCCTTCAACATCTCGGCGCTGATTTCGCCGGTGAACGCGCCATTGGCAGCCTGGTGCATGTTCTGACCGGAAACCTCGACCCGTGAACCTGCAACCGCGCTGCTCACCTGCGCGAGGAGAGTGAACGGGGGCGCGATCACCAAATCGGCGTTGGGCGCACGCGCTTGGCCTTGAACGATCGCTTTGGCCAACGCGAGGCCGCTCTCGGTACCTTGGTTCATCTTCCAATTGCCCGCGATCAGGGCGCGCAGTTTCTTGCTCATGGCCGCCTTTTTCGCATGCGCCCGCGAAGTCTACAACCGGTTCGTGGCGCGCCCGTCGAGCCGCGGTCCAACGTTGCAGCCAGCTCACGCCATGCGTAGCGCGTCGAGTGCGGGCACACGCTGACCGCACAACAGCGCGAGCATGCCGCTTTTCGAACTCGAAACGTAACGGACTTGGGGGACGCGCTCTTTGAACAGACGCGTGGGATCGAGCAGCTCGTCGTTCACGAGCAACGTTTGATTCTCGGGTGCCGCCGCAGCCTCGATCAGAGCCATGGTTGCCGTGTCCACGCCGTTGCCGAGATGGTCGAGAAACAGCACCCGCGCCGATTGTTGCAGCACCGCGCTGGCGCGCGTGACGCTGGCTTGTCCCAAGTCGAGCACGGCCTCGCCTGCGGGGACGCGCGTGGCGCTGCGCGTGAGAGGTGTACTGCGATTTCCGGCGATCAAATCGCTGGGCAGCACTACCTCGACGCCAAGGTCGCGCGCCTGTTCCAGCCAAGTGCGCGCTCGCGGTACGAGCTCTGTCTCGGTCGCGTCGAGCGCGACGTCATGGCCGCGCGCGGCTAACATTGGCCGCGAGAGCTCCGCGCCCACGATGATGCAATGAGCGTAGGGCAGAGCGCGCCTGAGGACTTCGTGCCGCTGTGCGAAGCGGCCCCCGACGCACCACGTGCTGCGTCCCGCGCCGTGCAGCGTTGCATGTAGCGCGGTAAGTTCACTTTCGACGCGCAGACCCATGACGCGTTCGGCGCACAGCTTGGGCACGAGGCTGAGCGAGCTCGAACTCAACGTGCCTGGCAGCGCGTCCCCGACGTAGACGTCGAAGCCCTCGCTCAGGCGTCGCGCCGCATCCAGGGAGGTCTCTGCTTCACCTGGATCGCGCGCCAAGTTTTCCAGCAACACGAGTTGCCCGGGTTTGAGATCGGCCACGAGCTTGCGCGCCAGGGGCCCTTCGTTCTCGTCAGGCAACAAGACGTCTGCGTTGAGCAAGCCCGCCAACTCGGCGCCGCAGGCTTCCAAGCTAGGGCGTCGCTTCGACTTGGTTAGCGCCCCCAGGTGAGCGCCGACCACCGTCGGCACTCCGCGCTCGAGCAACCATCGCAGCGTAGGAGCTGCAGCCCTGACCTTGCTGAACTCGATGACTTCGCCGCCGCTCGTGATCGGACAATCGAGATCCGCGCGCACGAACACGCGCTTGCTCTCCGTTTCGAGATCACCGAGCCGTCGAATGTCGTCGAATTGAAACATCGCAAAAACGCACTGGCCCGAGGCCGCCGCGAGCGGCGGGCATCGGGCCAATTGCTCTAAAGATCAGGTTACCTGTTTACTTCGAGACCACCAGCTGGACCAAGTCCAACATGCGGTTCGAGAAGCCCCACTCATTGTCGTACCAGGAGAACACCTTGGCGAAGCGATCACCCATGACCATGGTCTGGGTGGCGTCGAAGATGCTCGAGCCGGGGTGGCCAATGAAGTCCGAAGAAACGAGCTCTTCGGTGGTGTAGTAGAGGTATCCCTTCATGGCCGCGCTCTCGGAGGCCTTCTGCATGGCCTCGTTGATCGCCGCGATGGAGACGGGCTTTTCGGTCTGAACCGCGAGGTCGACCAGCGACACGTCCACGGTGGGAACGCGAATCGCCGCGCCGTCGAACTTACCCTTGAGCGCCGGAATCACTTCCGACAACGCCTTGGCGGCGCCGGTGCTGCTCGGAATCATCGAAACCGCCGCTGCGCGCGAACGGCGCAGGTCACCCTTGCGGTGCGGCAAGTCGAGCAGGTTCTGGTCATTCGTGTACGAATGAACCGTGGTCATCAAGCCGCGCTCGATGCCGAAGTTGTCGAGCATGACCTTGGCAACGGGGGCCAAGCAGTTCGTGGTGCACGAACCGTTGGAAATCACGTTGTGCTTCTTGCTGTCGTACAGCTCGTGGTTCACGCCCATTACGACCGTCAGGTCGTGGCCCTTGGCCGGGGCGCTGATGATCACTTTGCTCGCACCCCCCTTGAGGTGAGCGCCGGCAGCTTCACCCGTGGTGAACAGACCGGTGCACTCGAGCACGACGTCGACGCCCATCTCTTTCCACGGAATTTGGGCCGGGTCCTTGACCTGGGTGATGCGGATTTCGTCGCTGCCCACGGTGAACGCCGATTCCTTGGCGCTGACGGGGGCGGCCTTGAAGCCGCGATGCACCGAGTCGTACTTCAGAAGGTGGGCCAGGGTCTTGGGATCCGTCAGGTCGTTGATACCGACGACCTTCACGTCCTTGAGGCCGCGCTCATACAGCGCGCGCAAGACGCAGCGCCCAATTCGACCGAAACCGTTGATGCCAACCTTGGTAGCCATTTCTTTCTCCTGACTGATTAACAGAGCCCGTTCAGCACGTGCCCACTTTCGAGCGGTCCGGCGGACCTGCTTTCGCGGCCATTGCTAATTCTGTCCGTGCGAACGGTGTCTTGGAGACTGAAGCTCGAGGCTCAGAAGCTTGAGGCTCAGAATCCTCGACGTGAGTAGCAAAGGCGCGAGAAGCGGATCTGTTTTTGCCGAGACGCGCGCAATGTAGTCTCGGCGATTTCAGAGCGTCAAGTCGGCATTTCCCGAGTTGCGTTTCCGATCTGAAACGGATCGGCGATCCCGCTGCTCTGCGCTTCGAACCCGATCGCCCAGCGGATCAGCGCGCTCAAGCGCCTGGCTTGCCTGCGCTCTGGTTTTGGCTGCCGACGCTCTCGGCGACTTGCACGGCAGTGCCCGGTTTTTGAATCTCGAAGATTCGAAACGGGCGCTCCTTGCCCTTCAAGTGGGCGGGGGGCAACTCCTTGTTTGCGAACCGGCCGCCGAGATTCGCCAACGTTTCTTCGCTGACCAAGATCTGCCCAGGTCCAGCGATGCCGCACAGGCGGGCACTGGTGTTGGCCGTATCGCCGATCACCGTGTACGAGAGCGCGCGCGAACTGCCGATGTACCCCGCGACCAACTTGCCCGTGTGGATGCCAACACCAATGCTCAAAGGGTTCGCGCCCGATTTCGCGTAACGCTGCGCGTTGAACTCCTCGAGCAGTTGCAATTGATCGATGGCCGAGGACACGGCGCGGTATGCGTCGTCGGGGTGAACGACGGGCGCGCCCCACAACGCCATGATGCCGTCTCCCATGAACTTGTCGAGCGTGCCTTCGAACTTGAAGATCGATTCGACCATCAGCTCGAAATAGTCGTTCAACATCTCGACGATGCCCTCGGGATCGGCTCCTTCACTCATCTGCGTGAAGCCGCGGATGTCCGAGTTGTAGACAGTGCAGTTGCGCACGAGCTGACCGCCGCGCTTGATCACCATCTCGCCCGACAGCACCTTTTCCGCGACGTTGGGTGACAGCAGGCGGCTGAAGCGCTCACGCGCGACGACTTCTTGTTCGATCTTGCGACCCAGAATGTTGATCTCGATGAACATCGCTGCTTGCGCAGCGATGGCCGTCACCATCTCCAGGTCTTTGGCTTGAAATTGCGCCAAAGTCTCGCTGTCGAGCCACAAAACGCCGAGCAACTCGTCGTTGTGGAGCAACGGCGCCACGATCGCCGAGCTGATCCGGTTCAAGATCATGCTCTTGCCCTTCGCACCTGCGAAGTCCATCGCCGCGTTGTGCGTGAGCACCGTGGCGCGCTCCTTCATCACGTGCTCGAGGATCGTCGACGACACCGTGACCGAATCGCTCGAACCGTCGCGGCGCAAAGTCGCACCCGGTATCAGGTTACCGGTTTCGTCCTTCAAGAAGATGATGCCGCGGTCAGCGCGAATGAATCGGAACACGCTGACCAGGATCTTGTTCAACAGACCCGGCAAGTCGCGCTCGAGCGCGATGTCGCGCGACAGCTCGTGCGACAAGCGCAACCGTTCGTAGTCTTGAGCCAGTTGCTGTGGGTTTTTCGCCAACTGTTCGTAGGGCAAGAACGAGCGCGCTGTGGCATCGATCTGATTGCCGATGGCGCGCCCTTCGTCGCTCATGTCGACGCGGGTTTGATTGAGCCGGCGCCCCGGAACTTGATCGAGCGCCGCGCGGATGGGTTGCGTGACGCCTGCGGGCGGAATGCCGTTGATCGGAGTCGGATAACTCGGCAAGCCCGCTTTCTCCCAGGCTTGGCTCGCGCCGTAGCCGTGGGTGGGCGTGGCAGCCGTCGAAAACCCGGAATTGCTGAAGGTACCGGTGTTGGCCACCGCGGCCTGAGCCGCACCTGCGGGCGCCACGGACATGGCCGGCACGCCCGGTAGTTGCGCCGTACCCGACGAGCGCTGTTGCGCGGCGACCGTGCTCGGGGGGTAACTCACCTGTGCCAACGTCGGCGTGGCCTCGAAACGACCGCGCGTAGAGCCGAGCGCGATCTCGTCGCCGTGCGCCAACGTGCGCTGCCCATTGACGCGCTCACTGTTGACGTAGGTGCCGTTCAGGCTCCCCAGATCGTGGAGGATGAACACGCCGTCTTGCTGCGTGATGATGCAATGCTCCTTCGAAACGATCTTGTCGAGGAGTTGAATCGTGTTGCTGGGGTGCCGCCCGAGCGTGTTGTGGGCTCGCAACTCCACTACTTGCTGCCCCTCCGGAGTTGTAAGCACCAGCCTCGCCATCGCCTGCAGGCTACTCTCGCCGCCCGGCGGGGACAAGCCACCAACGTTCTGATAAATGGGTGGCTCAGCGATGAGGGCCTACATTCTAGCAATCGACCAGGGGACGACCGGCTCCACGGCGCTCGTGATGTCGCCGGACGGCAAGACACTGAGCCGCGAGAATCGGGAGTTCCCCCAGCACTTCCCGGCTCCCGGCTGGGTGGAGCACGAACCCGAGGAGATTTGGTCGAGCGTCGAGGACGCTGCGGCCGCAGCCATTCGCTCCGCGCAGGTGCGCGGCGACGAGATCGCGGCCATCGGGATCACCAACCAGCGAGAAACGACCCTGCTGTGGGACCGTCGCAGCGGGGAGCCGGCGGCGCGAGCCATCGTTTGGCAGGATCGGAGAACCACCGAAATTTGTCAGAGGCTGAGGGACGCCGGCCACCAACCCGACGTCCAGGCCGTCAGTGGCCTCGTGCTCGATCCGTACTTCTCGGCAACCAAAGTCCAGTGGCTGCTGGACAACACTCCAGGTGCGCGTGCGCGTGCGGTGCGCGGCGAATTGTGTTTCGGCACGGTCGATTCGTACTTGCTGTGGCGACTCACCGGCGGCGCCAAGAGCGCAGTACACCTGACGGACGCAACGAATGCTTCGCGCACGTTGCTGATGGATCTCGATCAGCTCACTTGGTCACACAAGCTGTGCCGACTGTTCGACGTGCCCCGCGAGGTGTTGCCCAAGATTCGACCTTCTGCCGGTGAGTTTGGGCGGACCTTGGGTTTCGGCCCCGTCGCGGACGGCACGCCGATCACGGGCATCGCGGGTGATCAGCACGCCGCCTTGTTCGGGCAGGGATGTTTCGAACCGGGGGACGCCAAGTGCACTTATGGAACCGGTGCATTCGCACTGGTCAACGCGGGCAGCGGGCGACCGCGAACCCATCACGGTCTGCTCGAAACCCTGGCGTGGCAAATTGGCGATCAAGTCACTTACGCGCTCGAGGGCAGTTGTTTCGTGGCCGGCGCGGCAATTCAGTGGCTGCGCGACGGACTCGGAATCATTCAGAGCGCGAGCGAAATCGAAGCCCTGGCGCGTACTGTTTCGAGCAGCGAGGGCGTTGCGTTCGTTTCGTCGCTTTCGGGGTTGGGAGCGCCGCACTGGGACGCCCAAGCCCGCGGCATGATCAGCGGAATCACACGCGGCACTACACGGGCTCACCTTGCTCGAGCGGCACTCGAGGGCATCGCGCATCAAGTCGATGACCTCCTGGCTGCAATGGAACGTGACCTCGGGAAACAATTCGGCCGCCTGCGCGTTGACGGTGGGGCTGCGGCAAACAATCTCCTAATGCAGCTACAGGCAGATTTGTCCGGTATGGCGGTCGAGAGACCCTCGGATCTCGAAAGTACCGCGCGTGGTGCAGCGATGCTCGCGGGCTTAGGAGTCGGACTCTTCGCCACACCCAACAAGGCGACTGAAATGATTCCGATAACCTCTCGATTCGATGTCAAGATGAACGAGGTAGAGCGAAGTCGGGCTCGCGCCCGATGGGCTGACTTGATCGCGCGTGCGCGAACGAAAGTGGAAGGTGAGCATGACTAACTCAAAGAGCGCCGAAGCCCCACCCCGCGAAGTGGCAGTGGATTGGGAAGCACTCGAGGACGCGTTCGAAAACAACGCGCAGGAGGTTCACAGCTACCTTCACTTGAACTCGGGCGAAGTCTTGCGCGTCGTCGACGGCGTGGCCGACCCCGACATGCACTCGCGCATCTCTGCCGATACTCAGTATTTGCGCATCGAGTCCGTGAGTTCGCGTGAGCAATACCGCTGGATGGAACGCTTCATCCAAATGGTCGAGCATCCCGGCTTGCGCGGTGCTCTCGGCCAAGCGATAGACGGCAAAGGCGCTTTCCGTCGCTTCAAAGACGTGCTGATGAGCTACGCCACGGAGCGCGAGCGCTGGTTCGCCTTCCGCAGTGAACGCTTGCGTGTGTTCATGGAAGCCTGGCTTGCCGCGCATGGGATCGTCCCTGTGCGCAGACCGGAGTGGCGCGCAGAGGCAGCTCCGGCAACGGCCGAAGTGGTGGCCGCCAAACGCACGCGCAACATCGAAGCCTTGCGACGGCAATTGCGCGAGGTGACGGACGGCCTGGGCGCGCGCGATCTCGACAAGGTGCTGGCCTTTGCCGATTTCATCAAAGCCCGCAGTGATGCGCGTTCACAGAACCGTGAAGCGAGTTCCGCGCTCGGCCATGCGCCGCCCGAACCGCCCTCGGTCCCCATGCAAGAGGAAGAGGCTCCCTCTAGTGAGCCCCGCAAAGTAACAGTCCTGCGGTGAACCCCATCGCATCACGCTTGGCCGCCTTGGCCGTGTGCGGCGCAACTGGGTTGCTCGCGACTGCGGCGGCGGCAGACGAACCGGTGGCGGTCGATCGCGTGCTGGTGCGTTTCTCGGCCCCGGAGATCGGCGGTGTCGACCATCCGCGCTATGTGTTCGAGCGCGTGTTGGCTTTCGAGGCCCGGCTGGAGGCGCTGGCAGATCCGTTGTTCCGCCCCAGCAGGGTTCAGCCTTACACCGATGCTCACTTGCAGAACGCACTCGAACGGCACATCGCCGAGAGCATTCTGGAAGGGCTCGAGGTTTCGCCGGTGCCGAGCGCCGCAGACATTCACGAGCGAGTAGAAGGCACGCGCATCGCGTTGGCCCTACGCGTTGGCGGCGCTGCTGCTTTGGACGATGCCGCTCGCGCCGAAGGGCTGGAGCCGCACGAGGTCTTGCGCATCGTACAGCGCCAAGCACGCGCGAGCTTGTACTTGGATCGAATGGTAGCGCCCATGCTGCAGCCGAGCGACGCAGAGCTCGAGGGCATCCATCAGTCGGGAAGAACGCCCTTCTCGAGGCAGCCCTATTCCGAGGTCGAGCCGTTGCTCAGGCGCTGGTATGTCGCGCGCAAACTGCGAGAGGCTGTGCTCAACTACTACGAAGGGGCGCGCTTTCGCGTTCAAATCGAGGAAATCGCGGAAGCCAGTGCGCCTGGGCGGCGAAGCTAGGAGCTGAGCCACGAACGGGGGCGCTGTGCAGCAGCGAAAACGGCTGGCGGCCTCGTGTTTCCGGCCGTAGGCTTCGAGGTGATGCGACGCAGGCTGTTGGGTTGGCTGTTGTGTGGGGCTCTCGGGTGTTCCGTCGGGTTTACATCCTCGAGTGGCCGCGCCGCGGATCGACCCAAGGTGACCTTCGTCGGCTTCCAGCAGTTGCAAGCCGGAGGCGGGCGCATCTTCGTTCACTTGACGGCCGCACCGTCTCGCGTGAATTCGGTCAAGGGTGACAAGCTGCTCACCTTCAGCTTGGCCGATACGGACATCGGCGCGCGCAACAATCGCTACCCGCTCGAGCTCGAGAACTTTGCGCTGCCCGTAACTCGCGCGGTGCTCAAGGTCCACGATGCCGACGTCGACGTGGAGTTGCAATTGCGTCACCCGATTGAGCTCAGCCAGCACATTCAGAGTCGCTCGGACGGCACGGTCGTGCTCGAGATCGATCTGCCGTCGGAGTAAGCGGGCCAGGGCGCCGTCGAGCCAGCAATTGGCCCCGCTCTGACGTGGCGCCAGCGCACACTGGCGGTCCCGCGCGGCCTCCGGCAGTATGCGCCTCCCCAAACAAGGAGCCAATTTGCATGCCCACCCCCAAAATCGACCCCTACCTCGTGTTCGACGGTAACTGTGCTCAGGCTTTCGAGTTCTATCGTGACGTCCTCGGCGCGAAGATCGAATCCATCATCCCGTTCAAGGAATCGCCGATGGCGGGCAGCGTCCCGGCAGAGTTCGGCAATCGCACCATGCACGCCAAACTCCTGATCGACGGTCAGGTCGTGATGGGTTCCGATGCGCCTCCGGGTCAACCGTTCGAAGGCATCGGTGGTTTCTCCCTGTCAGCCAACTTCCCGACGGTCGCCCAAGCCAAGAAGGCCTACGACGCGCTATCGGCGGGGGGAGCTATCCAGATGCCCTTCGACAAGACGTTCTGGGCAGCTGGATTCAGCATGTTCAAGGACCGCTTCGGAGTGGCTTGGATGGTCGGCTGCGAAAAGGAGAGCTGAGCCGGCTCTCGGGGACTGCGCGAAACGTTCACCAATCGCAGTCCCCGCTCGATAGCGGGGCGCGCCGTTCGCATGCGGAACGGCGATTTGTGGAACTTCCGGACCTCTAGCGTGCTCGCCCAGGCCAGCTAGGCTGTGCCGCGACATGGACCTGAAGCTGCTCATCGACGGCATCGTGCGGCAGACCACCGTGCTGATCGCGCAGCTCTCGACCGCGTCGGGCGTGCGCGCCCCGTTGGCTCACGTGGCCGATCAGATCTTCTTGGAACTGGCCAGGGAGATCGAGGCGCAGGGCATCAAGCGCCAAGTCGTGGCGGACATGTTCGGCATGGCACTGCGCTCTTACACCAAGAAGATGACCCGCCTCACCGAGAGCGGCAGTGTTCGAGATCGCACCTTGTGGGAGGCCGTGCTGGAGTTCATCTGCGAGCACAACCCGCCACGCGAGCGCGTGCTCGGTCGCTTTTCTGCGGATGGTGAACGAGAGGTCGCTGCCGTTCTCCAAGATCTAAAACGCTCCGGCTTGATCTACGTCACTGGGGCGGGGGACGACTCGATCTACGGCGTTACGTCGGACGACGTGCGCACGGCCATCAGACGCAGGCACGACGCGGACGCCCTCGCGAACTTGATTTGGCTCCAAATATTTCGCAGCGGCAAATGCACACGCGACCAGATTCTGGCCGAGTTCGAAGCTGATCAATCGCTGGTCAACGAAGCGCTCGAACAACTCTTCGCCTCTGGGCGTCTCGAGCGAGACGAGCACGCGATTTGGGCGCGAAATTTCGTAGTGCCCTTTGGCGCGCGCCAAGGCTGGGAATCTGCGGTCTTGGACCACTTTCGGACAGTGACGACCGCGATTGCTGCCAAGGTGGCGAAGGGCGCGAGTGCCGCGCCGGATGATCGCGTTGGTGGTTCGACCTTCAGCTTCACCGTTCACCCGAACCACCCCCAGCGAGAACGCGTGTTTCGCTTGTTGTCGAAGCTGCGGACTGAAGTCCAAGAGTTGTGGAACGAAGTATCCACTTACAACCAGGCGCATCCACCACCGCCAGACGAAGGCGTGAAGGTCTCTTTCTATTTGGGGCAAACCGTCGAAGCCGAGGACCGAGAGCATGAATGAACGAGCCGGGATCAGCATCAACGCGCGCTGGCGCTCGATAGTGAACGTAGCATTGCTGTTGTCGAACGTGATCGCGTGCAGCAAAACCTCCGAGGGCGCGGCCGATCCGGGCACGGATAGCAGCAGCCATTGGTTGATCGAATGTGAGAGTGACGCCGAGTGTGGAGCTGAACTCAGTTGCTATTGCGGACACTGCACGATCGCGTGCGACAGCGACGCGCAATGTGAAGCCCACGCCCCCAGCTCGCGATGTTCGAGCACCCCAGAGTCGTGCGGGACCGGAGCTGGAATGTTCATTTGCGGCGTCGAGAGCTCGCTGACCCCCGAGGCCGCTGACGCCTCTTCCCCGACGACCGACTCGAGCCTCGGTCCCCAAGCAGGCTCTGATGGGGGGTCACCCGCTGCAAGCTCAGAGAGCCAAGCTACGGCAACCTCACTCGACGCCGGGGTTGAGCCAGCGAGAACCGTCGATTCGGGCGCTGAAACGTCGAGCGGTTCTGAGCCTGCGAGCGCACAGGACGCCGATGCTTCGAGCGTGAGCGACTCGGAGTCGGCAAGCGCGCAATCCGATGCTGGCGTCGACCTGGCCGAGCCAGCGCCGCTCAACGACGGACTGGCAGCGTCGATCGGGAGCGTGCATTTCGACGTGCTAGCCTCGACCTCCGGCCGCTATTGCGGAACCCGAAATGGCGGAGTGCTCGGTAGCGCGTGGATCGAAGATTCGTCAGGGCACGGTTTCCCTGCGAGTTGGGCGCACACCTGCGGCACTCAAGACGAGTGTTCGCTCTGCCAAGAGCCCGAAGCGCTGGGGACGTGCGGCACGACCGACGTTTATTACCCGCGGGTCTATTTCGATGCTGACGTCGTGGTGTGGGATGGAGTGCAAGCACGGTTGTCCACCTGTCAAGGTGAGCTCGGGACGATCGGTTGTGTCGAGCCGAGCTATGCGCTCGCTGGACACTACACGCTGCACTATTGCGCCTTCGTGGGCGAGCCCTACGATTCAGCGCCCGATGAATGCACCCCGACGGGCGGCAGAGACTGCGTCGCGTTCGAATTCGACTACAGCGGGGATCAGCAGTTCGACATCGCGTTGCCCGAGGCAGGAGACGGCAGCGATCCCGATCGCTTCGCTTGCGGCAACACGATCTGCGCCGCCGGCAGCTACTGCGTGGACTCTCGAAATCTCGCGCCAAACGCGTTTGCGTGTGAGCCACTGCCCGACGGCTGCAAGGACGATCCGACGTGTACTTGTTTGCAACCAGTGCTGGCGGCCACGGCGACCTGTTCGGCAAACCCCGACGACACGGTTTACTCGGTCGTCGAGTATCCAGAGACTCGTTAGAGCGGGCTCGCTCAGAAGCTCACTTTGACGGTGGGTGGCTGGATCTCGCAAGTTGCGTTCGCCAAGTCGACGGTCACGGGCAACACTTGGGAGCCGTGCTTGCTCGTATCCAGCTTGGAAGCATCGACGCGCGGTACGACCAACTCTTGCTGCAACGAGCGAACGACTTCGGGAGTGCCGCGCACCGTGACGTCGACCTTTGCCGGGATGGCCTTGGTGCCAGCAATGCCGACGACCTCGATTGGTAACCTGGGGAAGCTAACCGTGATCAAACGACGCCGAATCTCGACGCTCACCGTGGCGCTGGCGTGATTGACGTAATGGGTGCGATTGGGTGGCGGATCGAGGGCCAGCTGGCGTTGATACGAGCCTTCGGTGAGCCCGGTGATGTCGAAGGGCGCGGCGCGCGCGACTTGCGTGACTCGCACCAAGCTCGCGGGGCCGCGCAACTCGACCGTCGGCGGCTCGACGCTCAACTTGGCTACCTCGTTGCCGTCTGCGACTTGCCCGGTCACTGACGATTGAATGGGTATCGGGCGATTGATCAAGGTCTGCCACTCGAGGTCGAAACTCGGTGGATCGACGAATTTGACTTTCACGCCGGGGGGCACGGCGAGTTGCTCGGCGTTGAAATGCACGTGGCTCAAAGTGCCGTCGCGCAGATCGATTTCCACGCTTGGGTTCTTGGCGGCGAGTTCGTCGAGAGCACCCGTGCTGCCTTGCACCGTCACCTTGATGTTGGGGGGTAACGGCGTCATCAATTCGCGCTCGGAACCCTCCTGCGGCATTTGGGCGTCGACCGAAAACGGAATCGTGCGCGTCTTCTCGTCGGCTGAGCCCCGCTGATAGGCGACCACGAGCAACGCTGCGCACATGCTGAAGGATTTGATGGCGAGATTCTGCGTGAACGCCGCGGTCAGCATTTGTCTGACGCGACCCCAACCAGCCGCTTTGCGCGTTCTCACTGAGGGGTCCCTCCGGAAGGCCGCTCACTCGAATCCGCGCCGGCCTCGGCGCTGCCCGTGCGTCGCGACTGGGGTTCGAGCTCACCGAATGCCAAGTGACGAAGCGGCGTCTTCAGGCTCTCGGTGGCTAGCGGCATGGGCATCGGAGGCGGAGGTTGAGACGGAGTGCGTGGTAACTCCGGGGCTGGACGAATGGGTTCGACCGCAGGGGCAGGGGCGGTGCGCGTCAGATCCGTAGGGCGCGTGAGTTCACCGCCGGCGCCGATGTTCATCAGCGTCCCGCGCTGACTGTCGATCTTTTCGTCGACCTGAACGGCCTTCTTCTTCTTCTTGCGCAGCGGCTGGGGTGCGTCGCCCAGGGTCGTGTCGTGCTTCTTCTTGGACACCACCGGTTCGCGCACCGACACGGGCTGCTCCTCGGGCTTGCGTGATTCTGGGACCCGCACGGGCTTGACGGTCGGCGGCGGGGGCACTTCGGAGCGACGGAACAAGCGGCGCCAGCCGGTTTCCACTACGCTCGGGCGACGCTTCTTGGCTTTGGTGTTGGAGAACACACCGTCCAAAGCGGCACGCAAGCGCGGTCCGTCCAGGTTCGGAACGATATTGCCGTTGAAGCAAAAACTGATGGTGCCGCGTTCTTCACTCACCACCACCACGACCGCGTCCGTCTCTTCGGTGATGCCGATCGCGGCGCGGTGACGCGAGCCAAAGCTGTTGTCGATCACGCGCGTGTCCGGCATGGGAAAGAACACTCCGGCTTTGGCCACGCGCAGTTCGCGGATCACCACGGCGCCATCGTGCAGTTTGTTCATGGCTTCGGGGATGAACAAACTGACCAGCAAGTCGGCGTTGACCGCTGCGTCCAGCACTTGGCCCGAGTTGGTGCCCACGAACTCGTCGAGGTTCGCTTCCTGCTCGAAGGTGATGATGGCCCCCGTGCGATGGCGGGCGAGGGTGGTAGCAGCCTCCACCACTTGATCGATGACGCGACTCTCGAGGCTGGGGCCCGTGCCGAAGCGCGCGCGTGCGCCAACGCGCATCAACCCGCGTCGGATGTCGTTTTGGAAGATCACGACCCCGACCACGATCGCGCTGGCCCAAACCTTATCCAGCAGGGTTAACACTGTTTCGAGTCGCAGCCGCTGTGCCACGGCGTAGAGCACGGAGACAGCGGCCAGGCCGACGACGACCTGAATCGCGCGCGTGCCGCGCAGCACGAGCGCCACGCGGTAGAAGATGTAATAGGTGATCAGGACGTCGAGCACGTCACGGCCGAGCTCAGCTGCACTGCGCTCGAGGAAATACCGGGACAGCTCTGCCAGCATCGTTACCCGTCAGCCGCTAACGGCGTGGCGCCCGCGCGCCCAAACGGCAAGGGCTTGTCGCACCTCGCGCACGTCATGAACTCGAATCATGTGAGCCCCCGCGTCGGCACTCAGCAGTGAGGCGGCAATGGTGCCGCCAAGCCGTTCGCCCGGAGCGCTGCCGTCGACGGCAGCAATGAACGACTTGCGGCCCGGTCCAGACAAGATCGGCGCGCCGAGCTCCAAGAACTCGCGCAGGCGGCCCAACACCTCGAAACTGTGTCTTGCGTTTTTCGAGTAACCCAAGCCGGGATCGAACACGAGTTTGTCTGCTTTCATTCCCGCTTTCATGGCGCGATCCCTGGATCTCCCCCAATCCACTTTGACCTCTTCTACGATATCTGCGTAGTCGTCATCGGGCCACTGGGAAAAACCCGCCATTCGATCCATCTGCACACGGCAATGTGTGACGACGAGCCACGCATCGAATGCGCTCGTGATTTCCGCCACACGGGGGTCGCAGAGACCCGAGACGTCGTTGATGATGTGCGCTCCCCGCTCGAGCGCGACCTTGGCTACATCGGCATCGCTGGTGTCGACCGAAACCCACGCGCCCCGGGTGAGCGCGTATCGAAGAGCAGCGTCCATCCGCGCGAGTTGCTCCTCGGCACTCACTTTTGGGCTGCCTGGCTTGGTCGACTCGGCACCGATGTCGATGATGTCGGCACCTGCTGCGATGAGCTCGTCGACGCGCGTTCGGGCTGCTTCGGGCGCGAGGTAAAGGCCACCGTCCGAGAACGAGTCGGGCGTGGTGTTCAGGACCCCCATCACGAGCGCCGCGCGCACTGGGCGGACGCGTTCGTACTCGTGACGGATGTCCAGCATGCTTCCGGGCTATCAGCCGTGCCGTGCTTGGGCAACCGATTCGGCCGTGAGGCGCGCGCCTTCAGGGCCTGGACGGCCCATGGGCTGAGCTCGGTTCGTGCGACGGGTCTGCGCCGAGTCCTTCCCGCGGACGCCGAGTCACGTGAGGCACCAAACAACCGAGCGCCGCTGCAGCCAGTACATGCTTGAGTGAATGTCCGCTCGAGCCCAAGCCGAGTGAGAAAATCTCGTGGTCGAAGGTTTCGGCGAGCTTCGCCGCGACGTACAGCGCGACCATCCACCCAAAATCCCTTTCGCGGTCGAAATGGGAGCGCACGAAAAGCAGCACGCCGAGGATGAACAGGCTCGAGTACTGCAACCAACCGTAAAGTCGCAAATCATCGCTCACGCGCCACCAGACGACGCTCGCGAGGCCGAGAAGCGCCAACAATGGCCAAGCCCGTCTCGCGAGCGCTGCACTGATTCGCTCGCGCAACATGATGCTCACCAACCCGGTGAACACGAAGGTCATCGGTAAGCGGTCCCAGAACAAGCGCGCGCTGCTGGGTGCCCAGTGGTAGTAGCCCGAGCCGAGCGCGACTGCGAGCGAGCCCCCAAAGACAATCGTGAAAGCGAAGCGATCCCAAGCGCCCAGCGCCGGAGCCTTGGGCAGCCGCGTCAAACCGGCGAAGCCCACGCCGGCGAAGGCGGCGTTCGACACCACGTTGAGCGCATTCGGCAGCCAGCCCCAGGCGCGCTGGTCCGCGAACGCATGATAGGCCTCGGGCTGAGGGATTGCCGGCAGCCAGACGAAACACCCGAGCAGGGTGACGCTGCCGAAACCCAGCAGGAGCCCGAGCGCGCGTCGCTCCGCCAGCTGCGCCGGTTGCTCCACGATTCTCGGCTATTAACACACAACCGACCGTCGACGAAGGCCCTCGGCCTGGACTCGGTGAGGGCTCTGTTTCGTCACGGATGCTCAATTCTTCTGGGGACTTCGCAACGCGAAGCTTTGCTGAACTTCAGTATCCTGTGCACGCACATGGGCTCGCATATCGCACCCCGATGCTTGCTCTCGCAATCCGGCAGCGGTAACTTCCCGCCCAGTTGAGCCGTCCAGACACTTTGCGGTCCCCACGAATAACTCCTCTATGAGAACGCGTGTCAAAGCGGGCTGGCTGTCCGCGCTCACGATCAGCGCCGTGACGGCGACGATCTTCGTCGTCATCCAATTCGCGGACATCTGGTTGCCGCGTCCGGTGCTCGGCCAAGTGACGCTCGTCTCGATCCGCGTGCCTTACGGCGCGGTGGAAGCCCCCGAGGGCAACTCGACGCATTACGACAAGCACCGCAACTTCGTGCCTGCGGGTACTTTGTTATCGCCTAGCGATCCGGGGCATCAGCGCGCCGTGGCTTACGAGAAGACGAGATTGGCGCTCTCGCCTTGGCGTGTCGCAGGTTCATGGGCGCTTTTCTTCACGTTCTGCTTCACCTTGGCGAGTTACTTGAACCGCTTCGGTCAGAACCGCTTGAAGCTCTTGCGCGTCCAAGTCGGACTGTTCACCTTGCTCAGCATCCTGTTCTTGGCAGTGAAGCTGCAGCTGTTGTTCTCGCAGCTCTCCGAGTTTTGGATTCCAATCGCCGTCGTGCCGCTGTGGGTGGCGACCAGCTTCGACCGGCGCACGGCGCTCGTGCTCACTTTCGTCACGTCGTTCATCGTGGCCTCGCTGTTGCGCTTCGATCTGCTCGTGCTGGGCGTGATGTTGGCGCATGGCATGGGCTCGATCTTGCTGTTCTTGGATCGCAAGCACAGCCGTTCGATGCTCTGGTCTGGTGCGCTCGCGGGCGTGAGCTCCGCGGTCTTGCTCGTCGGCTTGATGTTGGCGTTGGAGGGACGCTTCGACTTCTGGCTCGATTTGCACGCCTGGGGTGGCTCGCGCTTGTTCGGCTGTATCGGCGGCGGCGTGGCGGGCGGCGTTTTGGCGGCTCTGCTTCACTCACCCGCGGAACGGCTCTTGGGTCACGTCCCGCGCGAACGTTTGCACGACTTGACGGACCTCGAGCAGCCGCTGCTCAAACACATGGCCAAGCACGCTCCCGGCTCCTGGGAGCACTCGCGGGCGATGGCGAACTTGGCCGAGCAAGCTGCCAGCGCGATCGGCGTCGATGCGCTGCTGGTGCGCGTGGGCGCGTACTATCACGACCTCGGCAAGTCGGTGCGACCCAAGTTCTTCGTCGAGAACCTGGCTTCTGGTGAACGTTCACCTCACGATGGCTTGAACCCGTACGAGAGCGCGCAAGTGATTCGCACGCACGTCGAAGAGGGGGCCAAGATTCTGCGCGACGGCGGCATCCCGGAGCCGGTGGTGGAGTTCTGTTACACCCATCACGGCACGCAGCTCGTCGAGTACTTTTGGAATCGCTGTAAGGAGCGTGGTAACCCGGACAAGCGCACGCCCGAGGATTTTCGCTATCCGGGCATGAAGCCGCAGACCAAGGAGACGGCGATCTTGATGCTGGTCGATTCGATCGAGGCCGCTTCGCGCACCGTCGATCCACCCGAGCGCGCGGCCTTCGAGACGATGATTCAGCGTATCCTGTTCACCAAGTTGCAATCGGGTCAGCTCGACGAGTGCGGGCTATCGATGATCGATCTGAACATCATCATCACGCGCATGGCCGATACACTCGTGAACATGCACCATCACCGAATCAAGTACCCGTGGCAGGCGAAGAAGGCAGAAGAGTTCGGAGTACCCTCGCAGGCCGTGTCTCACGCGCCGCCAGCGGCGCCGAGTCGCACGGGGAGCATCGAGACCGAATCAGAGCCGAATCCCAAGCCCGAGACTTGGACGCGACACTGATCCGGGCGCCTCAATGCGCAAGCGAGCGCTGTTCGAAGTTCACCTTTTGCGGCCCCTTTGCACCTGACGGCGGTTGAGGCAACCCTGGCCCAGCGCTCGGCATCGGGCCGATGGCGAACAACACGCCCTGGATCGCCACCAATGCCAGCACGGCGCCCGCTGCACCCCAAGTGTAGAAAGAGCGAGCTGGCTTGTGAAAAGCGCTGGGGTCGAGCTTTGCCCGACTCGCGTTGAACGCGTTTTGTGCGTCGGCCTGCAACATCGAACCCACTTGGGCCGACGCTGCTGTGCCCAATAGGTTATCAGCGCGACAATAGGGACAGCTGACTTGGGCTGCTCGAACTTGCGGCAGATCTCCACCACACGATCGGCACGTCGCTGGCATGCCCGCACTGAGCGCAGGGCGCGCCTGCAAGAATGGCGCAACGAGCTTGCGAAAGGTGAACATCATCCCAAGCCAGCCCGTGATCGCCCCGACCATCACTGCGACGGGCAAGAGCGTCGAGAGTTCGATCCGACCTGCGGCATGGCTGACTGCCGTGAAGGTTTGGATGCCGGCCACTACACACATGAAACCGATACCGGGCAAGACCGACGTCTTGAGGGTGCGATAGGTGGTCAGCGGCGCTTCCAACTGGGCTCGCGCGCGAGCGAGCTGCTCGAGTCGCAGGCGAACGTAACGATGTCGCTCGGCGGCTTCTGCCGGCAGCGGTTCGCGGCGCGAGCAGAAGTCGCAGACGAGTTCGGGGGTGGCGTGCAAATGGGCGGCCTCGAGCACGCGCATGGGCGCGCCACAAGACAGGCAAGGCAGGGGCTCGGTGCTCATGCGGTTTGGGGGACGAGGGCCGGCATTTGAGCGGGGGCGGGTCTGCCTTCCAGACCGCAAGCTGCGGTTTCCAAAGCCAGCAAATACTCCGCGGGTGCGGCGGCAACATAGCCCAGCACCACGCGCTCGACGTTCATCCAAATCTGGCCGCTGCCGCCCGCCAGGTGAACATATTGATGAGTGCTCAACAGATTCAACGCGGGCACCAATGCGGGCCCGATGTTGGGATTGTCGGAACGCACTTGGAACAGCATGTCGAGTGTGGGGTTACCCGTGCGCACCTCGTGCAGCGGCAGCGCGTCGTGGTCCCGCGTCGGGACCAGAGCTGAATTCGTGGGATTGCGCAAAAAGACTTCGAAGGTCGGCGTGTTGGGCGCTTCGAGCGAAAGCCGACAACCGAACGAGCTGGTGACACGGCGTGCGACCACCAACTGACTCGTACGCTGGCCATCGCTGATCACGAACCGCACCCCACGTCCGTAAGGTCTGCCCACGAGTTCAATCGTGCGTTGGAAGTCACCCATCGGCTGTTGGAAGTACAACAAGTTGAGCTTCGGATCGCCCTGCACGATCTGCAAACCCATGCGCTCTGAAAAGGACTGCAGGGACTTGTCCTTGTGTTCCTCTTTGCCCGCGTTCAGGCGCATCTTGTTCCAGATCACCCAGCCGAGCATCACGGGCAACAGCAGTAGTGGTAAATAGTTACCGATCTCCATGTCTTCCTCCGCGTTCGATTTCGCTGCGACGGACTTTGCTTCATCGCTCCCTAACAGCCTCCGTCAGCGCTGCCTTGTACGGCATTGTGAGCGGGGGCTTCCCACCTTTTTGCGTTCATGCGCGCAAAATCATGGCGCGCACGTTTCGGCGCTCTTCGGCGCGCGCGTTTCACCGAGTGTCAACTGCCTCGACCACGTCCACGATCCAGCCTTTGGCGCCCCACGTCGCGAACCAAGTGCCGAGCTTGGCCTCGATTTCCCCCTGGGCCTTCGGCTCTAGCACGACCGCTCGTTCGCACGCTTCGAGCAATGGGTGCCCTGCAAGCAAGGCTTCGAATAGAGCAGCCGCTGCCTGGCCGAGGCGGCTGTAACAGAGGTTGCCCTCAGGATCTCGGTACAAGACCAAGTTCTGCGGATCCGCCTCCGGGAGCGTGACCGGCTCCGTGAGCGCAGCTTCCGAGCGCAGCCGCAGTTGGCGACGCAGACGCGCGACCGGATAAGCGACGCGCAACAAGCGGACCGCGGCACTTACGACTACGCGGGCCGTGTTCCAAGACTCGGGGCTCATCCGTTCGAGCTTCGTTGCGTCCAGCGGCCCCTCCTGTCGCGCATCGAATAGTTCCGTATAGGCCCATTCGAGCCGCGCCATGTCCACGCACAACGCGTAGTGGGGCAAGTTCACGTTGGCACGCACGTGCTCTGGCATGCGATGGCCGAGGTCCCGCAACGTCCAACTGTTTGGGGGATACGACTCGAGATACGATTCGACCAACCGCTCCCATGCGGCTTGACCGAGGATCCCACCGAGGCCTGGAAAGTCCTCGAGCAACGAGCCCGTGTGGCGCAACCAATACTGTTGCCGATAGATCTCGAGTTGATCCACCGGCCGCAGCCGCTCACTGCCCGTGAGCACACTCGTGGCCAGTTCGGTCGCGGCTACCGACTCGGTCAGCGCGCCCAATTCTCGCATTTGCCGAAGCAGCGCTTTTTGAAGCTCTGCGAACGCAATCTGGGTCATGCTCAACTCTCCTCGAGTTCGAACGCCTGTTCCGCGCCTGCCTCGCTTGCAGCGCTCTGCCGCGGTCCGCCTTGGCGCCAGTGGACCGTTGGGGGGGGCGAGTCAGTCGGGGTTGGCAGCAAGTGTTTGCCCAGGGCAAAGCTCGGTGCAGACGGATCACGCTTTCGCAGCGCGCGGCGCGCCAAAGCTTCGTCCCGCACCTGTGTCGTTTGAGCTGCCAGAGCGGCCAGCACTGGAAATTCCGGGATTTCGTCGTCCCATTCGATCAAGGTCGAGACCGGGCCCGCCAGCTCGATGGTCGCGCGATAGAGATCCCAAACCGGATCGATGATGTCCCCGTTGTGCGTATCGATCAGGTATCGGCCGAGGTTCGTGTGGCCTGCTAGGTGAATTTGCACGATCCGCGAGTGCGGAACGTTGCGCACGAACTCGTACGCGTCGAAGCCGTGGTTGTACGCCGCCACGTAGACGTTGTTTACATCGAACATCAAACCGATATCGGCGGCCTCCACGATCTCGCTGACGAACTCCCACTCGGGCAGCTGGCTCATCCGATAAGCCATGTAGCTCGAGGTGTTTTCGAGCGCGAAACGCACGCCCAGAAAGTCCTGGATGCGCTTGGCCCGCTCCACGACGGTTCGAATCATCTCGCGGGTGTAGGGTAACGGCAGCAAATCGTGGATTGGATTGGCGTTGGTGCCCGTCCAGCACAAGTGATCGCTGAGCCACGCGGGGCGTACGCGCTCGACCAAGCGTTTGAGCTTTTTCAAGTACTCGGCGTCTGGCTCGTCGGGGCCACCGATGTTGAGCGACACGCCGTGCTGAATCAGGGGGTAGTGCTCGAGGGTGCGCTCCAAGTTGAGCAGCGCTTTACCGCCAAGGACCATGAAGTTTTCGCTGATGATCTCGAAGAAATCGACCGCGGGCTGGTGTTCGTGAATGTATGCGTAATGGGGCACGCGCAAGCCCAAACCGACCCCGAGATCGGGCACGATACGCGGAGGTTCGGCGTGCCCGGGTCGAGGGGCGCCGGTCTCGGCATCCTGCCCTGCGGCGCTTGCCCCGTGGTGGCTCACTTCGCCGGCGCGGGGCGCTTCGGGCTGACGGTCAGCGGTCGCGGATGTCGGGCACATGGCGAGGGTGCTCAACTTAGATCAGGTCGCGCAAAGGCGCAGCGGCGCGCGCCGTCGCGCTGTAGATTCGACTCGGACAATCGGCTAGTTTGCGCGCGCATGTCCCTGCAGCTGTACAACACGCTCAGCCGAAGCCTCGAACCCTTCGTTCCCCAAGACCCACAGGGCCGGAACGTTCTCGTCTACAGCTGCGGACCGACGGTCTATTCCTACGCGCACATCGGCAACTTCCGCAGCTTCTTGCTCGCGGATCTCCTGCGGCGTGTCTTGGTCCGACGCGGCTTCTCGGTTCGCCACGTGATGAACATCACCGACGTCGGCCACATGACCCAGGATCACTTGGCGGACGCCAGCGGCGAGGACAAGCTGACCAAGGCCGCTCGTGAGCTCGGTTGGGATCCCTTCGTGGTGGCGCGCCATTTCGAGAGCGCCTTCGCGCGCGACGCGAAAGTCTTGGGACTCGCCAACTACGTCGGCGCCGAGGCCGAGGACGCTCAATTGCATCCGCGAGCCACGCGCTTCGTGCCGGAAATGTTGGTGCTGATTCAGCGCTTGCTCGAGCGGGGCTACGCTTACACGGACGGCGCTGGGCAAGTTTACTTCGAGATAGCGAAGTTTCCCGAATACGGTCAGCTCTCGGGCAAGCAGCTCGACGAGTTGGACGCCGGGGCGCGCGTCGACGTGCGCGCCGAGAAGCGTGACCCGCGCGACTTTGCTCTTTGGAAAGTCGATGACAAGCACTTGATGCAGTGGGATCCCCAGTCAGGCGAGGGCTTCGAGCCCGCGGATTGGCAGCGCTTGCAGAGCTTGTTACCCGAAGGCGTCCATAAGGGGGTGGGTCGCGGGTTTCCGGGGTGGCACATCGAGTGCTCAGCCATGGCCAAGGCCTGTCTCGGAGAATTGATCGACATTCACACGGGAGGGGAAGACAACGTCTTTCCCCACCACGAGTGCGAGATCGCGCAGAGCTGCGCCGCCAACGGCAGTGCGGTGCCCGGGCTCGGTGACAAGCGCAGCTTTGCGCGTTACTGGGTTCACTCGCGGCACTTACTGGTCAACAACCGCAAGATGAGCAAGAGCGACGGCACCTTCTACACGGTGCGTGATTTGCTCGACCCCAAGCAATCGGGGCGCGCTGAATTGGCAGCGGAGCTCGAAACTGCAGGCTTCGCCGGCGGAAAAGTCGCAGCCCAAGTGATTCGCTTGGCGTTGATGTCGACGTCGTATCAGTTGCCGATGAACTTCACGTTCGACACCCTGGTGCAAGCGCGCGCGATCGTGGCCCGCATCCAGACGCGCTACGAGCGTTTGACCGAACTGGTCTTGGACACCAAGCTCCTTTTGAGTGAACAGGGCCTCGGTGAAACCGAAGCGCAAATCGCTCGTTGCAACCAGGCGTTCGACGCAGCCTTGGACGACAACCTCGACTATCCGCGGGCGGTCGCTGCCGTGGGAGCATTCGTCAGCGAGCTCAACCGCTTGGAGCTCGGCGGCAAAGCGGCGCTGCGAGCTCGCGAGGTTCTGGAGCAGCTCGATCTCGTGCTGGGCGTGTTGAGCCATGAAGTCAAAGCCGGGTCCCTGACGTTCGCGGAGCTCGACAAGTGGAGCGACCCCGAGTTCGTCAAAGCGCGCGGAGCAGCGCTGGCTTGCGAAGGGGACGACGCCCGAGCGCTGCTCGATGGCAGCGTGCCCGGTCTCGCCGTGCTCGAGGCCGCGACGGAGCTCGACGCGCCACGCGTCGAGCTTTGGCTCGCCGCGCGCTACCTCGCCAAGCGCGGCAAGCAGTTTCCAGTCGCGGATCGGATCCGACAGCGCTTGGGCGAACTCGGGGTCGTGATCGAAGACGCTGCAACGGGTGTGCGCTGGCGCATCGGCTCGGTTTGATGCAAGTTGAGGCAAGTTGATGCATGGCGGGCTGATCCAAAACCGAGGAGCCGCCGTCGAAGCTCGTATTCACCCATTGGGAGCAGCGCCATGTGGCCAACGCAAAGTCCGGTAGAGTGCTTCGCTAGGCGCCGCGAGCGCTTGCTCACGACGCTCACTCGTCCGTGCGTGCTCGGCTCGGGGATCGCGCGCGTGCGCAACTTCGAGGGCAATCGCTTTCCGTTTCGCGCCGAGAGTCACTTCCTGTACTTCGTAGGCAGACACATCGAAGAAGCGTTGTTGTGCTTCGACGGCGCGCGCGTGACGCTCTTCGCCGAGCCACCGGATCCCGATCACGCCTTGTGGCACGGCCCGAGCCCGAGTCTCGAGCAGCTGTCTATATCGCTCGGGCTAGAGGTGCGTCCGCGCTCGGAGTTCGTCGCGCCAGCGGATTGCGCGACCTTGCCCCCATCGGACGTCGAGAGCGCGCTCTGGCTCGAGGAAATGCTGGAGCGTCCGGTCGAGGCTGGCAACTTGAGCGCGGTCGAGGTCGATAACGAGTTGGCCCAGCAAGTGATCGGCCTGCGCCTCGTGCACGACGAGTTCGCGATCGAGCAAATGCAGCAAGCGGCCAACGTCACTGCGCGCGCACACGCCGCGGGCATGCGCGCCACGCGCGTCGGGGCCCGCGAATCACTCGTGCGCGCCGCGATCGAAGCCGCCATGACCGAGTCGGGCATGACGCCCGCCTACACATCGATAGTTACGGTTGCAGGTGAAGTGTTGCACCACAACACGTCGTTGAACGTGATGCAAGCGGGGGACCTGTTGTTGGTCGATGCGGGTGCGGAGTCTGTCGAAGGCTGGGCCAGCGACGTCACCCGCACTTGGCCAGTCTCGGGACGTTTCAACGGGATTCAAGCGGAGATCTACGACGCGGTGCTCCTTGCCCAGCAGGTCGCGATCGCAGAGTGTCGCGCGGGGGTTCGTTTCCGCGATTTGCACCGCCGAGCAGGGCGTGCGCTCGTGCAAGCGTTGGTCGAGGTGGGAGTGTTCAAGGGTAACGTTGACTCACTGCTCGAGCGCGGACTCGGCTCGGTGTTCTTCCCCCACGGCTTGGGCCACCTGCTCGGCCTCGACGTGCACGACATGGAGGATCTGGGAGATCTTGCCGGCTATGCGCCGGGCAGGACCCGAAGTCCGGACGTCCAAGAGCGCTACTTGCGACTCGATCGCGATCTCGAGCCCAACATGGTCGTCACGATCGAGCCGGGGTTCTACTGCATCCCCGAGCGCCTCAAAGGTGAACGGTTCGAATCCGTGCGTTCCGCGATCGACCCGCAGAAACTAGAGCTGTTGCGTCAAGTGCGCGGCATCCGCATCGAGGACGATGTGCTCGTAACGAGCGGCGAAGCCAGAGTCTTGAGTGCGGCGATTCCCAAGTCTCGTAGCGAACTAGAGACCGTGCTCGACGTCTGACACGTCAGAGCAAGGCATAGGCCTGAGCAGCGGAAAGCTGCTGAGGCCGGGGTGTCGCCGTTGACGGCACCCCGTAGCGTTCAGCTTTCGAAAGGGCTGTCGTCTTCCACCGCGCTCAGCGTGTCCGTCGAATCGCTGGTGTTCGAGTTCTCGGTCGTGAACGAGGTAGCCGCTGAGGTTGCCTCTCGAGCAGCGCAGCCCACCCCAACCTCGCCCTGGCTGTTGATGACCGCATTGATCTCGCTGGAAGACGCGCCGCTTACGTCGCCAGCTTGGGCGTCGATTGCCATCGACGATTCGCTGGGTCCGAGTGTGTCCGCCTCGGTCTGAGCGGTGTCTTCGCGCGGCTCCTGCCCGTCGTCCATGTCGCTGCCGTCGTTCTGCGAGCTGTGTTGGGGCGAAAGCGAGTGGCCGCCATGTGCCGTCGCCGGCTGGGCAGTAGCCTTGCTGAGTTGGGGCTCCAGCGAGGCCCACAGTTCTTTCACTTCGGGACCCACCGGCGAGATCAAATCCGCGACTTCGGTTGCGCTCGCACCGGCCTCCATCGCTTCGCGGGCAAGCGACGAGCCCGTGAGCAAATCGAACGCCAAGCGCTCTGCCTCGAATTCGTAAGCCTCGCGCCGGAAGGTGAAATCGCTCGGGGCCTGGGCTCGCGCCAACGTCAACAGCGAGAGATACGTGGCGACCGGGCGAAAGCTCGCCGCGTTGGTGACGTGCAGCATCACGCCGTGACAGAGCGTGCCCGCGTGCTTCTCGAAGGTGGGTTTGAACGCCGTCGGGCGCACGACCACGCCTGGCAATTGCAAGGCGCCAAGCTCCTTCGCCAACCGCTTGCCGTCGATGAACGGCGCGCCGACGACACGGAATGGAAACGACGTTCCGCGACCTTCGGACAGGTTGGTGCCCTCGACCAAGCAGCCCCCGGGGTACATCAGTGCCGTCTCCAGGCTCGGCATGTTGGGCGACGGGGGGATGAAGGGCCGCCCCCAGGCCTCTTGCGTGCGCCAGCGTTCCCAACCCTTGCAGCCCACCACCGTGAAGGCGCCGTCGGGACCAGGTTGCAGGCCATCGCGAGACAGAAACGCGGTCAAGAGCTCGGCGATCGTCAGGCCGTGACGGATCGCGATGGGCTCCAAGCCCACGAACGACAAGAAGCCGTCGGCTTGTGGCTTGCCTTCGAGCTGTTCCGGGTTACTGCCCAGGGGATTGGGGCGATCCAGGATCACCGTGTGGACGCCGAGGCTTGCTGCTTTGCGAGCGGCGAGCAACGCGGACCACACATAGGTGTAGTAACGGCTGCCGATATCGACCAAATCGATCACCAGCGCGCTGATGCCGTTCAACTGTTCATCGCTCGGCGTCAACGAGTCGCGATCGCTGCCGTAGAGGCTCACGCGATGCGGCGCGCCGCGGTCACTTTGCACGGCTAGGTCGTCACGCGCGGGGGCCGAGGGGACACTCTCTTCGGCTTGAGCCCAACCGTCGAAGCCGTGCTCGGGAGTGAACAGCACTGTGGGTACGACCCCCAGCTCGTCCAATACCTCGAGCGTGCCTCGACCGCGCCGGTCGAGTGCGGCCGCATGCGTGAGCACGGCCGTGGTTCCGTTGCGCAGCCGCTTGCGCACGAACGAATGCCGCCCGCCTGACAGCCGATCAATTCCCCACATGGACCAAGACCTTTCGGATTTCCAGCATTTCCAGATGAAACCGGCGCCCGGCGCACGGCTCGCGACAGCCAGTAGCAGAGCTGTGGTGAGGCTCGCAAGTCGCCAGGAGCAAGTCGATTCGATGCAACTTATTGCGTAGACCGCGCCAGTAAGCTAGAAGTTTTTTCACAGTGAAACGAGTCCTCGTAGCAGATGACGAAGAGAACATTCGGCTCGTCCTCAAGACGTTGCTGAAGCGCAACGGGTATCAGGTCGAGACGGCGTCCAGCGGCGAACAAGCGCTGCAGCTGATCGACTCGTTTGGGCCGGACGTGGTCATCACGGACGTGCGCATGCCCAAGATGGGGGGGCTCGACCTGCTTGGGACGTTGCGGGCCAAGAACAACCCCGCGACCGTGATCGTGATGAGCGCGTACGGCAACGTCGACCAGGCGATCGAGGCCATGAAGGCCGGTGCGTACGACTACCTGCAGAAGCCCTTCAAGCCCGATGAGGTCGTGCTGGCGCTGCGCAAGGCGGAAGAGCGTGAGCTGCTGCGGCGCGAGAACCAAGCCCTGCGCCAGGAGATCCAGAAGGAGCACCGCTTCGAAGACATCTTGGCCAAGAGCGCGAGCATGCAGGGCATCTTTCGCACGATCGCCAAGATCGCCGATTACAAGACGACCGTGCTGATCACCGGCGAGAGCGGTGTCGGCAAGGAGCTCGTCGCGCGTGCGGTTCACGCCCAGAGTGGGCGGGCCGGGGGGCGCTTCGTCGCGGTCAACTGCGGCGCAATTCCTGAGAACCTGCTCGAGAGCGAACTTTTCGGTCACAAGCGCGGCGCTTTCACCGACGCGATCGTCGACCGCAAGGGGCTGTTCGAGGAGGCCGATGGCGGGACGCTGTTCTTGGACGAAATCGGAGAGCTCCAGCTCGGCTTGCAAGTGAAGCTCTTGCGCGTGCTCCAAGAGGAGACGATCCGAAGGCTCGGTGACACCAAGGACATCACGATCAACGTGCGAATCGTGACCGCCACGCATCGCGACTTGCTCGCGGAGATCAAGGCCGGCCGCTTTCGCGAGGATCTGTTCTATCGCTTGAACGTGCTGCCGATTCATGTGCCGCCGCTGCGCGAACGACGGGAAGACATCGCGCTGCTGGTCGAGCATTTCATGGCCCGCAACAACGCACGGCTCGGCACGCGCGTGCGCGGCCTCGACAGCGAGGCGCGCCGCTTGCTTTTCGAATACAGCTGGCCCGGCAACGTGCGCGAGCTCGAGAACACCATCGAGCGCGCCATGGTGCTGGCTGAAGGCGATCAGATCGTGGCTTCAGACTTGCCCGAGCGTGTTCGCGAATCTCAGGACCCTGTGCAAATGCAGCTGCAGAGCGGCGAGCTGAGCGTCAAGAAGACCACGCGGGTGATCGAGGAGATCTTGATTCGGCGCGCGCTGCAGAAGACCAAAGGCAACCGTACGCGCGCCGCGGAGCTCTTGGAAATCAGCCACCGAGCCCTGCTCTACAAGATCAAGGACTACCAGATCACCGATCTGTGAGGCGTGCGCTTGAAATCTTGCAGCCAATACGGCACGCGTTGAGGCGTTGTCGCCCAAGCTAGCCATCGGAGGGCGAGTCCAAAGGGGGCTCGATAGGTGCCCCGCGTTTCGTGTCCTGCAATGTGTGCGGGGCGTCTTCCCGTCGTCTGAACTCTTCACTAGACTGCGCCGACCATGAAGCATCTGACACCCTTCTGCATCGCTTGCCTATTGTCTGCCTGTGGCCCGAGCTACGACGCCGAGCGCGTCATGACGCCCGAGGAGCGGATCCAAGAGCAAGAGCGTCTCGCCTACGAGGAAGAGCAGAAGCACCCAAAGGGCAGCGAGCCCCAGGTCGAGCTGACGGATCCCGATGCCGAGGTGAAGTCGTTCGACGTGCAGCAAGCAGAACTCGAGATCCGCCGCGCCACGTTGTCGGCGGTAACCTGTCCCGACACGGCGCCAAAGGCCCCCAAGGGAGCGGGCGAGGTTACCATCAACTTCCGCAGCGATGGCAAGGTGAAGGAAGCGTCACTCAACTCGCCGTTCGCTGGTTCGCCCGTCGAAGAGTGCGTGCTCACCGCGTACCGCGCCGTGATCGTGCCGACCTTCAAAGAGCCCGAGTACACGATGACCTGGAAAGTGGATCTTTCGGGCAAAAAGCAAGACTTGATGCCCAAGAAAGAGGACGAAGTCGCAGCGGCGCTGACGAAAGACAAGCGCGCCGAAGAGTGCGCCGGGTATCAGAAGCAAGCTGACGAGAACAAGGCCAAGAAGGCCAAGAAAGACAAAGAGCTCGACGCGAAGCTCAAGGAATGCGCCAAAGAAGCCAAGGACAAGGAAAAGGCTGAGGCCAAAGACAAGAAATCGAACTGATGCATACGTCGTTGGCGTTTGAACGCGACGGGCTCCCTTGCTGTTAGGGCCGCGCGGCTACCATGCCCTTTGGGCATGGTAGCATCAGGGGCGTCACAATCTGCCTTGCCGATCTTTAAGGGCCCGCGCGTTGAACGCTCGTAGGTTCCCGTGACTCGAGGCTCGATTTCGGAGCGATCCAGCGCGGCGCCCCGCGGCCACGGTGTTAGCCGTATTGAGTGAACCCTCACTCCCGTCGGGCTGGAGCTGAGAGTTTTGCGCGATCCCTGCGGTTTCGCCGCAAAACACCGGCTCCCAATCAGAGTAACCAGAAGCCGCAAACGACCAAACACGCGGCCAGCGCGATCGATGCGACTGCAGCAATCTCCCAGATCACGTGCTGACGATCCGAGCGCGGAGTCTCTTCGATGCCTCGGAGTTGGATCGATGCAAAGCGACTAGCGGTGCGTTCGAGCTGGCGGCCACTGAGGGCGCGGTTGGCGGCTTCGAGCGCGTGATCTACTGATTCCGAGTCCATGCCGGGCACTGTAAATAGCGGCGCTTTCGTGGCTTGTCGATATGGCTTTGCATGCAAGTGCGGCTCGGTGTTCGAGCTCAGATCTTCCGGCCTTCGAATGCGATATCGCGCAAATGGGTGTGCGATTTTCTCGGTCGATTTCGATGCGTTGTGAGGCTCGCTTCGCAGCGGGTGAGCTCTTGCCCCCCGCTTCCAGACTCTGCCCACAAGCTCAGCCGTTCAGTCGCCACCGACATGAACGACCTGCACGTTCATTGTTCGCGTTTGCGGCCCGTGACCGAGTCACGGCCACTCTCGTTGGGCGGCAGTGAGGCCCCAAGCGCCCGCACCAGCAACTCGGCGCGCTTCCCTTCGTGCAGAACGGGTCCTCGCGCCCGCGGGTTGACGGGCGCTGGTCGCGCGGCGAAGCCCAAACCTGGAGTCATCGGCGTATCGCTATCGCCGCTCTTGCGTCGCACGATTGCCAGCTCCAGCGCCTGACTCAACAAGGGACCAAGTGCCAGCACTTCGCCAAGCTCCGAAAGATCGACGTTGCCCCCGTGAACGCCCCCGACGAGCGCGATCACCGTACGCGCTCGCACGCGTACGTAAGCCGCAAAGGCGCGTGCCGGACCCGTTAATCCGATGAGCTCACCCAAGCTGCCATCGTTGTCGCGCAAGTCCAGCAACCGGTATTTCTCTTCGGTCGTCGTGACCAAGGCCGGGTAGCGCGTGAGAGGCAAAGGAATGCCTGCCGACTCCGAACGCCGCGGAATGCCGCGGTCGTGGCGCAAGGCCGCGCTAGAGCCGTGTAAAGTGAACGCACCGCAATAGTCGAAATATTGAGCCGAGAAGTCGAAGTAGATTTGCAACATCTCCTCGGCGCTCTTCGCTGCTTGCAAGTCTTGTTGGGCTTCGCTGGCCGGGTAGGGACCGCGACGTCGTTGTCGACTTGCAGAGGCTGCGCCTGCGAGCGTCGCGAGGCTGCCAGGCTTTGGGAACAGACTCTGCGTTGGGGGGCGACCGGCGGCGGGTTGAGAGCTGGCGGCTCGCTGAACGCTGGTCGAGCTGGGTGAGGTCGACGTTGCGGCGGGCGTCGAAGTTCCGGTGTAACTCGGGACTCTCGGTTGCGTGGCTGGTCTTGGGTTAACGGGTGGCGGCGCCACGCGCGGGCCGGGTGCGGTCTCTGCCGCGAACTGCGCTTCGGTGGGGGTGTCTACGTCACCCCAGGCCGTGGGAAACGGCATGGGCGTGATCGAGGGTGCTTGTGGCAGCGACGAAAAGCTCGGCGCGTCGAGCATTGGGTTGGGCGGACGCGAGCTGGCATTGGGCGCCTTCAGATCCAGACGCAACAGCGCCTTGAACGCGCGCGGCTCGAGCGTGCTGTTGGCGTCGCGAGCCAGGGCTTGCTTCACTCGCGGATCCAATGCCAACAAGACTTCGAGTTGAATGTTGTGGGCGGCACGCAGATTGAACAACGTTGAGCGACTCGGGGGTTCACTTGCCGCAACCGTGAGCACCGGGCCGTCGATCCGAAGCGGATAAATGCCAAAGCGCTGCGCTTGCCCCGGCGGTAGACAAATCGCTGCCTCTGGCGAAGACATCGGCAGCTCGCCAACCGGCGCCGTCGGCAGCGTGTAAGCGCGACACAAAGCGCGCAGAGCGCGACCCTCTTCGATCACTTGCCTATCGAGGAGGTTCGTGATCAGATCGCCCCCGTACAAGACTTGTCGAGCCACGGCCTCGTCGACCTGCTCTGGGGTAGCGACGTTCTCCTCGATCAGCGCCTGTCTCAGATCCATGGGGTATGGCTAGGATTGTTCGAGCGACAGAAGGGTGGGGGCGAACAGCTGGTTTCAGCTGGGGGCCGCGTGCATCAGATTGCCCAGAAATACCCGAGCCAAGCTCAAATACACCACGATTCCGAGGACGTCGACCACGCTCGCTATGAAAGGCGTCGAACTCGTTGCCGGGTCGATCCCCAGCCGGTGCAGAAACAGCGGCATCATCCCGCCGAAGACGCAACCCAGGATGACGATGCCGATGATCGTGGAGGCCACCAACAGCGCGAAGTGTAGGCCATCGCCCGCCAGCCACGAACGGGTGAGCCCGAACAGTGCCAGCAGGCAACCCAGAATCACCCCTTGAACGAGCTCTCTGAGAAACACTCGCCACCAGTCTGCCGCCCCGAGCTCACCCATGGCCAGCCCGCGAATGATCAAGGTCGACGACTGTGACCCCGAGTTGCCGCCGGCCGAGATCAACAGCGGCAAATAGAGAGCGAGCTGCGTCACACTCGACAGTTCGTTCTGAAAACTCTGCAGCACCTGGGTCGTCATGAAGCCGCCCATGAACAGCACGCACAGCCAGGGCGCACGCTTGCGCAAGAACACGTTCAGGCCGGTGTCCAGATAACGCTCTTGGATGGGTTCCAAGGCGCCCATCTTTTGGACGTCTTCGGTCTGCTCCTCGGTGAGCACGTCGAGAATGTCGTCGGCGGTGATCACCCCGAGCAACTTGCCGCTCACTCCCACCACGGCCATTGTGTTCAAATCGTACTTGGCGAGCTTGCGCGCAACCTCTTCTTGATCGAGCTCAGGGAGCACGCTGATCACGTGCGTGCGCATGACCTCCGAAACCCGTTCGTCTGGTGCGGCTAAAAGTAAACGCTTCAAACTCAACACGCCGAGCAAGCTGCCGCGGGTGTCCGTCACGAATACCGTGTCGATCGTCTCGGCGTTGATCGCGGCAGTGCGCACCGCGTCGATTGCCTCCTGAATGCTGAACTCGGGCTGAATCTCGACGTAGTCCGTCGTCATCAAACCGCCCGCCGAGGTGTCGGCCCAACGCTGCAGATCCTGAACGTCTTCGGCGACCTCGGGATCCTGATCTTCGATCTCGCGCAAGATAGTCGTGCTCAGCGCGGGTGGGATGACCGACAAGAAGTCGGCGCGATCGTCCGGATCCATTTCGAGCGCGAGCTGCGCCGTGGACTCAGCGCCGAGCGTTTCGGCGAGTTCTTGTTGTTGATCCTCGTGGAGGCGTTCGAAGACCTGCGCCGCATACTCGGTGGGGAACTGCATCAGCAGTTCGCTCGCCTGGTGCCTTTCCAGTTCATCGAAGAAATCCGCGACGTCCTCTGGATGCACGTCGTCGACGAGAGCCCTGACCTCCTCGGGTTCTGGGTTCTCTTGCAGCAGAGTCTTCAACTCGGAGCCGAATTGATGGGAGCCAGAGGGCATTTGCGGGCCTTAGCAGAACTGCAGAGGGTGTCACCTCGAACACCTCACCCACTCCCACTCACCGCGTGCGCATCCATCGGGATCGCACCCGACCCAGGCCGAGCGCATGCTGACCCTACTTCGATAGCGTTGCTGTTCTTGTCACTGCACGTTTACACCCCTGGTCTACGCGCTGAGGTAGCGGAACGTTCACTTGGCGCTTGGGCATGTTTTGAGCGGTAGCGCCCCGGCTTTTGTCTCACAATCCAGGGCACGGGCGGCGTTCGTTCGACGAGCAACGTCCATTCGATTTTCTGGTACGCAGAGCGACTTCGCACCATTGCCTCATGAAGTCCGGAGCTCCGGACGGCTTGGTGAGTGTGCCCTCGATCTCGATCGGGCCGGCACAGGATGCAGCGGTGTCCAAAGACAGGGTGCAACGGCATCCAGGATCCGGCTCTGGTAGAGCGACTTTTCATAAGGTTTAGGTAGCGGTTCTCATGGCGAACGAGCTTGGTGTGAAGGGTAGGTATGTGGTGAAAGGCGGCTTCGGGCTCACGATTGGGCTGCTCCTCGGCGGGCTGGTTGGTTGCGGTTCGACGGATGAGGGCACGGGTAACACCCGGCAACCGACCGGGCCGAGCAACAGCAAGCCCGGCGTCGGGGTGATCACTCCGGTCGGTTCCGACGGCAAGCCGACGGACGGCACCACCGGGCCTACCGGATCGATTGGCGCGGTCGAAACCCCGAGCGGTCCCGGAGATGGCATCTCCGACGATCCCGGCGGCACCATCATCGACCCGACGATGCCGCACGAGATCCCGAGCGGTTGCGGTGACGGTATGGCCTCCGATACCGAGGCCTGCGATGACGGCAACAACAATTCGGGCGACGGTTGCGCGTCCGATTGTTCTGCAGCCGAGCCCAACTTCATCTGTCCCCAATCGGGTGGCGCCTGTACCGCCGCGGACGTCTGTGGTGATGGGCGCCAAGGAACGCTCGAAGGGTGCGACGATGGCAACACCACTACCGGCGACGGGTGCACGGCCGGTTGTACACTCGAGGTCGGCTGGGCCTGCACGGTGCCCGGTCAGCCCTGTGAAAACACCGTCCACTGTGGTGACGGCATCATCGGTGGCAACGAATTGTGCGACGACGTCAACACCGTCGGCGGTGATGGTTGTTCAGCAGATTGCACGCAAGTCGAAGCCGGCTGGTCGTGTATCCCCGGGGCACCCTGTACCGAGATCTGCGGTGACATGTTGGTCGTCGGTGACGAAACCTGTGACGACGGCAACACCGTGGCAGCTGATGGCTGCGAGCCCAACTGCAACTTGGGCCCCGGGTTTGCTTGTGACGCCAACGGCTGCCACGCCACTGTTTGCGGCGATGGCGTTACGGAGGGCGCCGAGGGTTGCGATGATGGCGCCGATCTCAACACCGGCGACGGCTGTTCACCTGGATGCCACCTCGAGCCCAACTGCATGAGCGCCGATGGCACTTGCACCTCCAAGTGTGGTGACGGCCTGATCCTGCCGGGTGACAACGAGGAGTGCGACGACGGCAACAGCAAGAACAACGACGGCTGCAGCTCTGACTGCAAGCTCGAAGCGGGGTTCGATTGCTCGACCGTGACCGAGGCCAACGACGGGGCTCTCGTCATGCCGATCGTCTATCGCGACTTCGAAGGTCAAGGCACCGAGCGCTACAAGCCCGACGAGTACGACCCCAACGGTCACCCCGACTTCGAGAACGAGCAATACTCAGCCACTGACGGCGATCAGCTCGATCAAGACGCGGATGGTCCTGGCACTCCGGGCATCGTGGCCACGGCTCTCGGCGATGACGCGAAGCCGACCTACGCGCAAACCAAGCCTTATCAGACGAACGGCAAGGAATACTTCGATCAGTGGTTCCACGACGCGCCGGACGTCAACATGGCGGTGCTCGGGTCGCTTGGGCTGATCGAGGACACCCCCGGGGTGTACATCTACGACCAACCGTTCTTCTTCCCGATCGACGACGAGGGCCTGGTCAAGGCTGGCAAGGAGAAGAAGCGCCTCACCACTTGGATGAACAAGGGTGATTGCTGGAGCACCACGGCCAACACCTCAATCGACGACGTGTTCAACAACACGACCGGCGAAGCGGGGGCCGACGGCAAGACCGATTTGCACAACTTCAGCTTCACCAGCGAGCTTCGATACTGGTTCGAGTACAAGGGTAACGAGAAGTTGGTGTTCCGCGGCGACGACGACGTGTGGGTGTTCATCAAGCGCCGCCTCGTGGTGGACCTGGGCGGCGTGCACGTGCCGCTCGGCGCCGACGTTTGCCAGAACGTCTGGGGCGAGACTGACCCGCAGCCCGCTTGTGCTGGCTTGGGCGCCAACACGGTCGACGTGGGCGGTCAGAAGTTGAATTTGCAAGTTGGCCGCGTCTACGAGGCGGTCGTGTTCCAGGCCGAGCGCCACACGTGTCAATCCAACTACCGCTTGACGCTATCGGGCTTCTCGCAAACTCACAGCGTCTGCACCAGCACCTGCGGTGACGGCAAGTTGGCGGGCAACGAGATCTGCGATGACGGCGCCAACAACGGCATGGGCTACGGCTTCTGCACAACCGAATGTACGCCTGGCCCGCGCTGCGGTGATGGCATCATGAACGGCGAGGAGCAGTGCGATAACCAACTCAACGTCGATGGTTACCGCCGTGACGCCAGTAGCTGCAGCCCTGGCTGCGTCTTGCCGCCGTATTGCGGCGATGCCGTCGTGAACGGTAACTTCGACGAGCAGTGCGATCTCGGCACCGACATGAATACCGGCGCATACAACGGCTGCACCGCCGATTGTAAGCAAGGCCCGCACTGCGGTGACTTCGTGCAGGATCCCGAAGAGGAGTGCGATGACGGCAACCGCGCCAACAACGACGGTTGCAATGCCGGCTGCGAGAAGGAAAAGGCGCGCATCGCGCACTGAGCGCGGACTCTGAGGCCCGTTCCGAAACGAGCGGGTCCAGACACGAAGGAAGGCAGAGCCCGGTTTGCGGGTTCTGCCTTCTGTGCTTTGGGCGTGCGCTGGGCGTTATTCGTCCAAGTCCGCCCCGATTTCGTTCGTCCCCAACTTCTCGTCGGGAGACTAGCGCGCTATTGAAGGCGACATGAGCAAGCCCAAACTCACTTATTTCGATGCCCCAACTAGCCGCGGTGAAGAGTGCCGCTTGGCTTTGCACGCCGCGGGCGTCGATTTCGAGGACGTTCGCCTGACGCGCAACCAGTGGTCGGACTTGAAGCCCAAAACACCCTTCGGCAGCCTACCGACGTACGAGATCCCCGGCAAACCAACGCTCGCCCAAAGCAACGCGATCTTGGTGATGATTGGTCGCGAGCACGGTTTGCATCCGACGGACACCTTCGAGGCCGCTCGCCACGAGGCGATGATGATGCATGTCGAAGATCTGCGCGCGGCAGTAGGGCCGACGATTTGGATCGAGGATGCGGCCGAGAAGAAGCGCGCGCGTGAGCGACTGGTTGAAACGTTCTTCCCCCTGTGGGGAGAACGCGCGGAGCGGCAGATTGGCGACGGGCCCTTCTTCGGCGGTTCGAAGCTGTGTGTCGTCGACATCAAGTTGCACATGGTCGTGCGCTGGTTCCATGGCGGCACCGTCGATCACATTCCGGCGACCATCTTTGATAAGTGTACTAAGTTAATGCGTGTGCACGATGCCGTCGGCAGTGATCCGCGGATCGTCGCTTGGCGCGCACGGCACTGAAGTCCCAATCGGCGTTTGCGGATTCAGGGCTGCGGTGGCGCGAAAGTGTCGCAGTCCTGGATGCGACCGCTGTTGAAGCCGGTCGTGAACCAAAACAGTCGTTGGCGCGTGCTGCCATGATTCAGGCTTTCGTGCGCGGGTGAACGCTCGTCTTGGCGTTCGCGAGCTTGCTCGATACTGCTGGCGGCGCAGCTCTGCGCTGCGTCGAAATCGGCGGGGCGTATCGGTTGCTTGTTCATCCGGCTCCACACGCCAGCGAAACAATCGGCCTGCAGCTCCAGACGCACCTGCATCGCGTACTGTTGCCCTTTGTGCGCCTTTCCGACCTCGGCTACGCGCGTGTCGAGTCCGAGGCTCGTTTGGACGTGATGAGCAGTCGTGTGCGCGACGATGTAGCTCTCTGCGGCCTCGGCGTAGCGCGGGCAGAGTTGAAACAGCGATCGGTAGGTGCCCAAGTCCAAGTGCAGCGTGCGATCCTGGCTGCAGTAGAAGCTGCCGGCGTTCTGTTCGTCAGCGCCGCAACGGGTCGTCTCGTCCTTGGGATGTAGACTCATCGTCAAGCTCGCCAGTTCGAGCCCGCGCCGACCGAAGTCCGAGCTCCAGTAGTCGCGAACGCGCGAGGCGCGCTCGCGCAACGAGTCTGCCAATTGCTGCGCTGGCGGCGCATTCGGGGCTCGCGCAGCCGGATCGGGAGACGCTTGGTCGCCGCTGAGTCCCAAGAGCGTTCGAGTCTCTCGTAACTGGCCCAGGCCGATCGCGCTCAGGGCCAGCGCAGCCGAGATCAGCCACGGCCACCGCCGCCGCGCTGTCGGCTCAGCGAGGTTCGGGCGCGCATCTACGGAAATGCCGCGGCTCATCGCTCAGTGAACGGTCGCAAACGACCGACGCCAAAGCCCCAATTTCGCGATTGGACCGGTGAAGTTTGCGCGTCGTGCGCTGGGGGCGGATGGCGACGTGCGTAAGCGTATCGACGCCACCCAGAGCAAACCGCTCTGTGGGGCGTTGGGCGATGATGTAGTGCTGGGCCGTGTGCGCAAGCGGCAGGGTCGTCAACCACGCGAACTCCGAGGCGCCCTCGAGCGCGCTCGCCCTGGCCTCGACGACCCTGGCAAAGCGCAGGCCTTGCCAGGCGGTCGAGTCTGCTGCAGGCAGTTCACCTGGAGCAGTGAGTAGAACGAGGGTGTCCACGTGCTTTCGCCACAACAGTTCACGCGGCAAACGTTTGCTGGTGTGACCGCCCGCGAGCAGCGCAATCTCACGATCGGTGAGTCCGGCAAAGTCCACCACCTCGAAGTCGCCGCTGGCACCGACCCAGCCGACGTCGAGCGCGCCCACGACGCGAGCACTAGCCAGCTGACCACGCGCTGCTTCGACGAGCTGCTTGCGCGCTTGAAAAACCCCGCGCGAACTCGAGCCCAGCGTCCAATTGAGCCACAGTCCGGCCACACTGGCAGCCAGCAACTTGGCATAGGCCACGCGCTTTGATTGCTCCGTCAGGATAACGACTCCAGCAGCCCAGGCGCACGGCAGCACGGGCACGAACAAACGGTATAGGGCCATCCAGTCGCCTCCGGCGATCACCAGCGCTCCCAAGTGGGCGATCAAAGCCAGAGCCTGCGCACGCAGTTGTTTGCCATGCTCGTTCACAGCCGCTCGCTGGAAAATGCTCGTGCCGAACATCAAGCAGGGTAACCCGCATTGGACGAATCCGAAAGCCGCGTAGACGAAGCCTTGGCTTGCCTCGGATGGCTTTGCCAAGAGCGCAAGCGGAGCGGGGTGACCGAACAACGACAGGCGCAAAAGGGCAACCAAGGTGGGGCCTGCGATCGTCATCGCGACGCCCAGTATGCGCGCCTTGGCGCCGCTGACCGGTCGGGACAAGGCCAACGTCAACGCCCACGGAAACATTTCGGGGCGTAAGGCGCACGCCAAGGCACTCGCCCCGGGTGTCCACCACCCGCCGCACAAAGTGAGCGAAGCGATGAGCATCACGAACGCGGTCTCCATGCCGGAGCTGGACCACGCACCGAGTGGCAAACAGGTCGCCAGAGGAACGCACCCGAGCAATGCCCGCAACGGCACTGGCTTGCGCTCGGCATCCTGGCTCCGCGCTCGCAACGACCGATCGATGAAGCGGGTGGCGATCCACACGCTGGCGAACGCGCAACCAACGCCGAGCCAACGCGCGGCGCACAATCCCGCCCACGCGCCATCCGCGGAGAACGGCGCCAACAGCCAAGCCCAGCCAAGCGGCGTCACGCAGTCGACCCACGGCCCACCTGGATTGAAGCGCGGGCCAAGCCCTTGCCGGATGTGATGAGCGACGCGGGTCGAGATCAGCGCGTCGTCGACCGTGAATCCCCAGCCCGATCCCAGGGCGACGAGCAGAGCCAAGGCGGCAAACGATGGCAGCAGCCAGCGCGAGCGCTTCACGACGGTTTCATCGCTGGACATCGCTCAGACGCACAACGTGAGAGTTTTCTCCAACGTGGGAGATTCCATGGCGAGAGCTGGTCTGAAACATCGCGGGCCGAGAATAGGGGCGTGTGTATGCAGCCCGCAAGTGCACGACCATGAGACAGTCGTGCCGTTCAGAACCTGCCCAGAACGCTGGCATCGAAGTCGCAGCGGGTCGCGTTGGGGGGCCCGAGCTTTGGCCTGGCCCCGAGAAAGCGCTTACGTTAGAGCTGAAGTGGCCGTTCTTGTCGCCAGCCCCACGAGGTTACCCCGGTGGCCCACGACTCCGATCCGCACAAACGCTCAAATCAACCCCCGTCTTCCGCGCGCCCTGCAGGGCGTCAGCGGGAATCGACATTGCTCGACGTAGGTGAGCGTCTCAGCTTTGCCGCGGGAACTTCGACCGAGAAGAACCGATTCCTACTGACCTTGCTGACGGGTCCAGCCAAGGGCTCGGTATTCAAGCTCGAACAGGGAATCGTCACACTCGGGCGGTCGGACGATGCCGACATTGCTCTGCCCGATCCTAGCTTGTCGCGCATTCACGCCCGCTTCTTGCTCACCGGCAGGGGGCTCGCGAGCGGTTACATGCTGGAAGACATGGACAGCACCAACGGCACCTATGTTGCTGGTGAAAGGATAACGAAGCCGACTCTGCTGACTGACGGCGTGCGAGTCGGTTTTGGCAAACGTTCGCTGGCGCGCTTCGCACTGCAAGACGAACTCGAAGAGCAGGCCATCGTCAGCGTGCACGATTCAGCGCTGCGCGACCCTTTGACGCGTGCGTACAATCGCCGGGTCTTCGACGATCGCTTGCTGGCCGAGATGGCGTTTTCTGCGCGCCATGGCCAACCGCTTTCACTGTTGATGCTCGACGTCGATCACTTCAAGCGCTTCAACGACAAGTACGGCCATCCCGCTGGCGATCTCGTATTGCAGTCGGTTGCGCGGCAGATCGAGGGCACGCTGCGCACGGAGGACTTGTTCGCGCGCTACGGCGGTGAAGAGTTTGCCGTGCTGGTCCGCAATACGTCCGAGCTCGATTCTTTGGTCGTGGCCGAGCGGATCCGGGCGCTGGTCGAGCGCACTCCTACGTTTTGGGAGGGGATGCCGTTGCAGGTGACCATCAGCGTCGGGGTGGCTTGTAATGCGGCTACTGCAGAACCCCCCAACGCGCTGATCAAGCGCGCCGATCAGGCCTTGTATCGGGCCAAAGAACAGGGCCGCAATCGCGTCGTGGTCTTCGCCGAGCAGCGCTAGCTCGTGCCCGAGATCCGGCGCGATGCGGCGCGGCCCGGCGCATGCCAGTCGTGGACTTGCCACAGAGCGAGCAACGCGCCCAAAAGCCGCCTTTGGGGAGCGGCACGCGCCGTGCACTGAGAGCCCGCACGATGACGCCAACTCGGCGTCGTTCGAGCGCGCCCAATGCCAGAGCCCATCGATAACTCGAGACCAATAGTCGACAAGCCCATCGGTCTGTCGAGCGTTGACACGGGCACGCTGATCGGCTTGCAGCCAACTGCCATCCGCGTGGAAGTGTGCTGCTCACGCGGTCCGGCTTTCTTTCAAATGGTGGGCCTGGCCCAGACACCGGTCAGAGAGGCTCGGGTGCGTGTCACGAGCGCTCTGGCGAGACTGGGCGTATTGCTCGACGAATACGCGATCACCGTAAATCTCGCGCCAGCGGCAGTGCGCAAGAGCGACGCGGCGCTCGATTTGGCGATCGCGGTTGGGGTGCTCGGCGCAATTGGCCGACTGCAGGCCGAGCGCTTGGAATCGGTGTTGCTACTGGGTGAACTGTCGCTCGATGGTGGCTTGCAGCCAGTGCGCGGGATCTTGCCGCAGCTGTGCGGCGCGCGTGAACGTGGCATGCGCCAAGCGATAGTGCCGCGAGCCAACGCGCGTGAGGCGGGCTTGGTCGAGGGCATCGAAGCCCTGTTGGCAGAGTCGCTCGCGGACGTCGTGCGCCACCTCGAGTTGCGCGAGAGTCTGCAAAAGGCACCGCGCACGCCCTTTCAGCCCGAGCGTCGTCAGGGTGCGATCGACCTGTGTGACGTGCGAGGTCAAGCGACGGCACGGCGCGCGCTCGAGATCGCCGCGGCAGGTGGACACAACTTGCTGATGCTAGGCCCACCGGGCGCCGGCAAGACCATGCTGGCTCGTCGTTTACCAACGATCTTGCCGCTTCTGTCCTACGCAGAAGCGCTCGAAACGACGGCCATCCACAGTGTTGCGGGGCTGATAGATCCGGCACGCGGCGTCGTCTGTGAACGCCCCTTCCGAGCGCCGCATCACACGATTACGGAACAGGGCCTGGTTGGCGGTGGTGACTCGCCGCGGCCTGGTGAGATCAGCTTGTCGCACAATGGGGTGCTGTTTCTGGATGAATTGCTCGAGTACCAGCGTCGCGTGTTGGACGTGCTCAGGCAACCGCTCGAGGACGGCAACGTCACGATTGCGCGGGCTCGGGGCAGCGCTGAGTTTCCCGCGCGGACGCTCTTGGTGGGGGCCATGAACCCATGTCCGTGTGGCTATTGGGGTCACCCAGAGCGGCGCTGCCGTTGCAGCGAAGCGCAACGCCTTCGCTACCGTTCTCGGCTCAGCGGTCCCTTGCTCGATCGTTTGGATGTTCACGTCACGCTACCGCCGGTCGAGTTGGTCGACTTGCAGCGTCAAGCGCCGGGTGAAAGCTCTCTGGTCGTGCGCGAGCGTGTCGATCGTGCGCGCAGGGTGCAACTCGAACGCTTCGAGCAGGGGGAGAGCAGTGCTCGCACCAATTCGCGCTTGGCGCCGCGCGAACTCGACAGAACGCCGCTCGAGCGCGAAGCGCGTGCACTGATGGACCGCGCCGTTGGCCGCCTTGGGCTCAGCGCTCGGGCTTACGGCAAGGTGCTGTGCGTCGCCAGGACCATCGCCGATCTCGAGTCCGAGTCACAGGTCAAAGACCGCCACATCGCCGAGGCACTGCACTGCCGTTTGTTAGACCACGCTCTGTAAATCAAAAACCGCAAGAGATGAACATGACCGACAAAAAGAACACGAAACCCACCATCAAGAACGCCACACCACGCCCGGAGCCTGCTCTGCCCAGCGTGCCGGCCTCCGTGCTGCCTCGCGACGCAGCGCCACCGAACGCCAGCAATCAAGCCCGCCCGCCCGCGCCGAACGCAAGCGTCACGGGAACGCAGCCACCCGGCAGCGGGGAGGAACCCGAAAAGAAAGCGAGCGCGAAGCCTGCAGCACAAGCCGAAGCCGCCAGTCAGGAGCCGCCCAAGCGCGAGCTGGAAACCAAAGCCAAGCCTTTCATCAAGAACGAGACGCGGACCAAGCTCACCGAGTTGATCCAGGAAGTACACAAAGCGTTCGGCGTCGAATCGATTTCCGTGCTCGACCACAAGCCGGCGGGCGAGTTTCGAGTCATTCCGTCTGGATCCCGAGCGCTCGATCAAGCGCTCGGCATTGGCGGCTATCCGCGCGGACGCATCATCGAGATCTACGGTCCCGAGTCGAGCGGCAAGACGACTCTGACGCTGCACGCGGTGGCGGAGGTCCAGCGCGCCGGAGGCGTCGCCGCCTTCATCGACGCGGAGCACGCGTTCGACGTTCGCTACGCGCGCAGTATCGGAGTGGATCCTGCCACGCTGCTGATCTCGCAGCCCGATAGCGGTGAACAGGCACTCGAGATCGCGCACATCCTGGCCAAGAACGGAGGCGTCGATTTGATCGTCATCGACTCGGTGGCGGCATTGGTTCCGCGCGCAGAGATCGAAGGCGAAATGGGGGATCCGCACATGGGGCTGCAGGCACGCTTGATGAGTCAGGCGCTGCGCAAGCTGACGGGTGTGCTCAACAAGCAGGACACGACGTTCATTTTCATCAACCAGCTACGGCAGAAGATCGGCGTGGTGATGGGGAACCCAGAAACCACCACCGGCGGCAACGCGCTCAAGTTCTATGCGAGCGTGCGGCTCGACGTGCGTCGTACCGGCAAGGTCACCGTTGGCGAGGACGTGGTCGGCAATCGCACGCGCGTGAAGGTCGTGAAGAACAAGTGCGCGCAGCCCTTCACCGAAGCCGAGTTCGACATTCGCTGGGGCACGGGCATCGATCTGGCTTCGGACTTACTCGAGACCGCAACCGCCGCCGGAGTCGTTCAGAAGAACGGGGCGCATTACGCGTTCTTGGGCAGTCCGCTCGGTCATGGCAAAGAAAAGACGAGAGACGTCCTGCTCGACTCGCCAGCGCTCAGACAACAGATCGCCGAGCGGCTGGTGGCAGAGCGAAAAGCGGCCTGACGGCGCTTTACGACTGTCGACGTGGTGTTAGCGCCGAGGCAGCACGGATGGCTGACGCCGTGTGTGCTGCCTCGCGTGACGCGCCAGCGTCACATCTCTACGACTTGAACCAGCCCGGCTTTGATCCGGTTCTCCAAGTGCTCGCCGCGAGTTACCGGCATGCGCTTGTCGCCCGCGAACATGCCGAAGTAGACCTCGTATTGGCCCGGCGTGAAACTCGGTTCGAGTTCGAAGTCGTATTGGTCGACGATGATGTCACCGGGCTGCCAGTGGCGGAGGGGATAGTCACCACCGAGGGGATCGTGATCCCCGTTGAAGCGTTTGCCCTCGCCGTCGATGTGAATGAACGTTTGCCAGGTGCCGCTGAGGCGTCCGACCACCTCGTACGCGATCACGAACGTCAACGGTTCACCCGGCTCGAGCACGTCGGTGGCGGTCGAGTTGCGCTTGTGGCGAATCTCGTAGCCCAGGACTTTGAGCTTCTTGTCGAGCTCGGCATCGACGGGGTGAGCGAGCGCGGGGGCCGTGTCGGGCAACCACTTGTCCAGCGGATTGCTGCTCTTCTCGCCCGGCAAGAGGCGATTGGAGAGCAACAGCGCTTGCACGGAGCGCGCGTCTAGCACTGGCAAGTTGTGGGCTGGTTTCTCTCCGGAGCTCCGGAACCGCGCATTGATGGCCGCCAAGTCCTTCGAAGGGCTGACCAGCCAACGCCGTTCGTCTTTGCCGTCCAACAGCCAGTCGGACGCCTGTTGGGCGGTGGTGAACACCTCCGAGGCTTCGCCGGTGAAGAAGGAGGCCCCGGGATGGGCACCCATGACTGCCAAGGGTTCGTCCGCCTTGGCGAACTTTCCATAGGACTCGAACGCGCCGACCGGAGACAGCTGCGCTCCCAAAGCCGGATAGTAGCCCAAGCTCAAGGTGAGTCCCGCGAGCGAAAGGGCCCCGGCGATCAGCGCACCGCGACGGTCCAAGATATCTGCGCACGCGCTGAGGATGCGTCGAGTGCGCGCGCCAAAGCGGTTCTTGAGCGCCCGGATGCGTTTGCTGTCGAGCAGCGTCCTGAGCAGCTCGGCTGCGGCGCTGGCCGACAACAGATAACGGAACAGGGCCAGCACGCACCCGAGTGCCGCGATCGCGAACGAGACGTCGAGAAAACGCCGAGCTTGGATCTTGAACGTATCGGGGAAGGTGGCCTTGCTCACGCCGAAGGCGCTGAAGGCTTTCTCGGGGAAATTGTGAAAG
>DATAHU010000085.1:0-19720 GCA_036263015.1 Polyangiaceae bacterium
CGAAACTCCGTCGACGGTCTTCTGGGTTGCGGTGGTTGCGTGAACGGTCGTCATCAGACCGCGCGCGAGACCGAAGTTTTCGTCGATCACCTTGGCGATCGGAGCCAGGCAGTTGGTCGTACACGAGGCGGCGGAGATCACGCGCTCACCGGCGTAGCGCGCCGTATTCACACCATAGACGAAGGTTGGCATGTCGTCTTTGGCCGGCGCAGAGACAATCACGCGCTTCGCTCCGGCCTCGAGGTGAGCCGCAGCTTGTTTTTGGGTCAAGAACACGCCGGTGGACTCGATCACGACGTCCACGTCCAAATCGCCCCAGGCCGACGCCGCCGGCTCTCGGTGCGCGCTGACGCGAATCTGCTGTCCGTTCACCCGTAGCGCCCCCGAGTCCAGCAGGGCCTCGCGCTCGAATTTGCCGTGGACGGAGTCGTGCCGCAACAGGTAGGCCAAGTGTGGCAACTCCAACAAGTCGTTGATCGCGACAATCTGCACGTCGCTACGTTCACAGGCAGCGCGTAGCGCCATACGACCGATGCGACCGAAACCATTGATACCAATTCGAATCATCGGGACTCCAATCTTGCTGTTGCCCAGTATGGATAGCGCCGCACCCCTCTTGGCTCAAAGGACAATATTATTGCAAATTGAGCCAGAGGGCTCAAACTCCACCCATGCCGCCTTGCAGCAAGAGGATCTGGTTTGCATTGGTTCCCGGTACGGGGCTCTTGAACATCGCGGGGCCGTGGGAAGTGCTCGGCCACACCAACGATGTTCTCGGGTTTGCGGCCTATGAGCTTGCGATCATGGGTCCGCGCGGTCCTACCACCGTGACGGGTCATGGTTTGACGCTGAGCGGCGTTCGGCCCTTGCCTCGCAGTTTGCCGAAGCCGCCAGACGTTTTGGTGATAGCGGGCGCTCCGGTGCGCCGTTCACCCGAGATCACTCACGAGTTGGTGAGCTGGGTGGTGCGCCATCAAGCGCACATCCCCTGCATCGTTTCGATCTGTACGGGGGCATTCGTGCTCGGGGCTGCCGGGCTCCTGGACGGCAAGCGGGCCACGACTCACTGGATCTACCTGGACGAAATGCGTGCGCGCTTTCCCAAGACCCAGGTCGTGGATGAGGGGATTTTCGTGCGCGACGGCCGTATCTGGACCTCCGCGGGGGTGACCGCCGGCATCGATCTGACGTTGGCGCTAGTCGAGCGCGATCATGGGCACGAGGTGGCGATGACGGTCGCCAAGCGCTTGGTGTTGTTCCTGCGTCGCTCCGGTAACCAGGCGCAGTTCAGCGGCGCGCTGCAGCGCCAAGAGCAGGAGCCACCAGAGCTGCGCGACCTCTCGGGCTTCGTGCTGGAGCACTTGGCAGAACCGCTCTCGGTACAGCGTTTGGCAAAGGCTCAAGGCATGAGCTCGAGGTCCTTGACGCGTCTTTGTAGTCAGCACTTCGGCGAATCGCCTGCAGCGCTGGTGCGGCGTTTGCGTATCGACGAAGCCCGGCGGCTGCTCGAAGAGACGACGCTGTCGTTGAAGCAGATCAGCGCCCAAGCGGGCATTGGCGACGAGAGCACCTTCTGGCGCTTGTTCACCCGCCGCCTGGGAGTCACTCCGGCTCTGTACCGCGAGCGCTTCCGTGCCAAGAGCGCGGATTAGCGCCGTTGATTGGCATGCTTCGATCCTGGTTGACACGGTTCGTGACATCAGTCACTCTAGCGTGTCATGAGAACACGGTCCAAGACAGGGGGGCAAAAGGCTGCGAGAAACGCAGCACCGAGCGAGACGCCCACTGTCGTCACAGAGGTGCCGCGCAGCCCGACGTTGCGCGAGCGGCATCAGGATACGACGCGCGACGTGATCGTGGATGCCTTGGTCGACATCCTCGAGCACTCGGGCCCCTTCGAATTCTCGTTCTTCGAGCTCGGGCGTCGCGCCGGAGTTTCGGTGCGGACCGTGTATCGCTACTTTCCGACGCGCGAGAGTTTGTTCGACGCCGTGAGCGCGCGCGTCAATGAGCGTGTGGGCTTTCGCGAATATCCCGATGACCGCGAAGGCATCGTGAATCTGACGCGGCGACTGTTTCCGGCCTTCGACAGAGAAGCCGCTTTGATTCGCGCCCAGATGCAGACAGGACTGGGTCAGTCTTTGCGCATGCACGCGCAGAAGCAACGCACGCAGATGATCGTCGACGCGGTAAAGAAGACCGCGCCGAACTTGGACGCCGCACGCCAGCGGCAGGTGGGCGGCGCGATCTCGTGTTTGATGAGCGCCGACGCGTGGCTCAGGCTGCGCAACACCCTGGGGATGGAGGGGCAGGAAGCCGGGGAAGCCATTGCCTGGGCAATCGATTCGCTGTTCGAGGCCGTAGTGGTCGAGAACGACAAGGCGCAAAGCGGACGCAAGAGCAACGGAAAGAAGAAGTCATGAACGCAATCTCGAGAGCTTTCGAAATCGACGAACCGGGGTCGTGGTCACTTGACGCGGCACATTTTCCAACGCCGATCACGCCTTATCACGCGGAAATTCTGCAGACCGAGTTTCCGCGGGGCTTCGCGGAAGGCAGTGCGCGAATTGGCCTGTTGCTCAGCCACTTCGATCATCGCATCGTGAACGGTTTCGATTACATCGCGCCACGCCCCGTGGGCGCGCCGAAAGCAGCCAAGGGGCCACCGCCCTATCCGATCTTCAAGCTGCTCAGTTGGCTGCACCCCGAGATGCGACGTCGCTTGCGCACGGCGACTCACGTGATCGCCAACAAGCCGTGGCGCGAAGACGTAGCGCTCTGGCAAAACGAAGTGCGGCCAAGGTCGAGCGCGCGGCATGCGCAGCTTCAAGCCAAGGACCCCAAATCCTGCAGCGATTCGAAGTTGGCGGAGCTGCTCAGGGAGCTGCACGCCAATGCCCATCATCAATACTACCTGCACCATCGCTTCACCGTCAGCGCGTTCCTGCCAGTCGGTGACTTCATCGCTCACGCCAGTGATTGGACCGGGTTATCCTACGGAGAATTGCTCCAAGCTTGCCGTCAACCGCGCGGCGTCGCGACGGATGCTCAGACTCAATTCGACGCAGCCGTGGCCGCTTTGCAAAACGATGCGACGGCAGGAGCGCTGCTCGCGAACGACGCTCCCGCGCGCGAGGTGTTGGACGACCTGCGGGCGCATGCCGGGGTGGGAGAAAGCATCAACAGTTGGCTCGAGATGACGGGTCTGCGTCTGGTGACGGGCTACGACATTTGCGATCTGACGGCGCTCGAGATGCCAGAGTTGCTAGTGCGCACGTTGCGCAGGGCAGTCTCGGGTGAGGGCATGGCCTCGGGCAAAGCCGCGCGCGAAGCCTTGGCCGCGCGCGTGCGAGACCGAGTGCCGGCGGGCAAGCGTGCCGAGTACGACGCGCTGCTCGCCGAAGCGCTCTCGGTCTCCAACCTGCGCGAAGAGCGCGCGTTGGTCTTGGACTTCTGGGCATATGGTCTGGCGCGTCGGGCGATCTTGGAAGCTGCGCGGCGGCTGCAGGAAAAAGGCAGACTGCGTCACCCGAATCATCTGTTCGACGCCTCGCACGAGGAGATGCTTTCGCTCCTCGTGCAAGCCAACGGTCCGAGTGCCGAACTGCTCGCCGAACGCTATGCGTGGCGCACTTCGGTCACGGCGGACATCGCTCCGAAGTTACTTGGATTCCCTCCGTCTCCGCCGCCGCCCGCGAGTTGGTTGCCGCCGGCAGTGCGGCGCATGTCGCGTGCTTGCGACTGTGCAGTAGAAGCGTTGTTTTCGGAGCCCGAACCGCGCCACGAGCCCAAGTTGGTGCGCGGACTCAACGCCAGCGCAGGTGTTTACGAGGGACCGGCACGCGTGATTCAGAGCGCGGAAGACTTTGGACGCATCAACGCGGGGGACGTGCTGGTGGCGCGCATGACGACCGAAGCCTACAACGGGATCTTGCCGCTGCTCGGTGCGGTGATCACCGATCGCGGCGGTCTGTTGAGTCACGCTGCGACCGTCGCTCGCGAATTCGGAATCCCCGCCGTGGTCGGCACAACCTCGGCCACGAAGATCATCCCCGACGGCGCGCGTGTCCGTGTAGATGGCGATCGCGGCGAGGCGCGGTTGGTATGAGCGCCGTACCGCTCAGCCAGGCCGACGATCCGCAGCGCTTCGGCGGCAAAGCGCACGGCTTGGCCCGTGCTTTGAACGCGGGTCTGCCCGTGCCTCCGGGGCTGGCCGTGGCGCACGATGTGTTGAGAGCCGTCGTGGATGATCAGCGCTCGTTGCTCGAGTTTGCCGAGCAGATTGCGCAATTGCTGCCGGGCCCAGTCGCGGTGCGTTCTTCGGCGGTGGGGGAAGACGCTGGGGATGCCAGCTTTGCGGGACAGCACTTGACGCGCTTGAACGCCGAAGGCGCGGGCGCGATCGCAGAGGCCCTCGCTCAGGTCTGGCAGTCGGGTCACCGTGACTCGGCGCGGGCCTATCGCGAACGCCTGGGCCTTGGGCGTGAGGTACAGATGGGGGTCGTCGTACAGCAACTCGTGCCTGCGGAGGTTGCCGGCGTCATGTTCACTCGTAACCCACTGACGCGCGCAGATGAACGCGTGATCGAGGCCGCCCGCGGGCTCGGTGAAGTCGTGGTCCAAGGTCTGATCACCCCTGACTACTATCGGGTGGCGCGCAACGGGGAGACACTCGAAGTGCGCCGGGGCAATCAGGATCTGTTGATTCGTCCGCTGGCTCAGGGCGGGACGGAAGAGCTCGAGTGTGAACCGCCCAGTTCAGCGCTGCTCGATCAGCGCTGGCTCGAAGTTCTGAATCGACTTGCGACGGACGTCGAAAGCGCCTTTGCAGGCGCACTCGACATCGAGTGGGCGCTGGCGGGGGAAGCGGTGTTCTTGCTCCAGGTCAGGAGTTTGACGGCATGAGCCCGCGCTTGAACTTGACCGCTCACGAGCTGGCTGGCGTCGTGGGTGCCGCGGCGGCAGCGGCGAACGCGGGCCTATGGCCGCTCTTGGCTCAGGAAGCACACAGCGAGGCGCAGCTCGCGTCGAGCACGAGCGTCGATCCGCTTGCACTGTCGCGTGTCCTGGGCGTGTTGGTCGCTGCGGGCATCGTGGAGCGCGATCCGCTCGGGCGCGTGAAACTCGCGGGTCATCTGGCCGACGAGTGCGCTGCCACGCCGGGAGGAAGCGCGGCTTTGATTCGGCTATTTGCGGGAACCCCGGGCTTTCTACGACACGCTGAACGCAGCGGTCACATGGATGGCGACGGGCAAACACGGGCAAGCGCTTATGCGCCCACGGTGGGCGGCTTGGGTCGGCTCTTCGGCAGCGCGGCAGAACAACTCGCGCGCGAGCTGCCAGTCGTGGACGAGATCCTCGACGTTGGAGCAGGTTCCGGCATCTGGAGTCTGTCGATGGCGCAGGTTAGCGACCACACGCAAGTCACGGGGCTCGACTTGCCGAAAGTGCTCGACGTGTTCCGCGGCAATGCTGAAAAGTACGGACTTTACCAGCGCACCCGGGTGTTGGCCTGCGACTACCATGAGCTAGAGCTCTCGCCCGCCGCGTACGATCGCATCGTGCTCGCAAACGTTTTGCATTTGGAGAGCGCCGCCGCAGCAAGACAGCTGATTCTGCGCGTGGTTCCAGCTTTGAAGGCAGGCGGACAAATCGTCGTGGTCGACGTGTTCGACAGCGGTGCGGATGCGGCGCTCGGGCACGCGGTCTACCAGTTGCATTTAGCGATGCGCACCCAATCGGGCTTTGCACATGCACGGCGCGAGATCGAAAGTTGGCTCGAGAGCGCTGGCAGCTGTACTACGGAGTTCTTCCCGCTCGAGGGCTATGTGCGGGGTCTCGGAGCGCTTTGTGCCAACTATCGTTGAATGCGGGCCGGGGCGCTGCGCGGCGCCGTGGGCGGCGCTCACCGCTCAGGAGCGCGGCGGGTCCAAGACCTCGCGCAACTTGCGCAGCAGAGTGTCGGGCGTGATGGGCTTCGAGAGGTACGCGTTGCCCGCGTCGAGCACGCCGTGGTGCACGATCGAGTTCTCCGTGTAGCCCGAGACGTAGAGGACTTTCAGATCGGATCGCAAGGGTCGAACCCGTTCGGCCAGCTCGCGCCCCGTCATGCGCGGCATCACCACATCCGTGAGCAAAAGGTGAATGCGGCCCTTGTATTGTTCGCACAAGAGAAAGGCTTCACCGCCATTCTGTGCTTCCAGAACGTTGTAGCCGTTGCGGCGTAACAAAGTCTTTACCAGGGTTCGCACTTGTTCCTCGTCTTCGACGAGCAGGACCGTTTCATTGCCTTTCTGCACTGGCAGGAGTTCACTACTGGGAGCAACGTCTTCGACTGCTCCTTCGGCCTCCGGTAAATAGATCTTGAACGTCGTGCCACTGCCAGGTTCGCTGTAAACCCAGATCTGACCGCCGCTTTGCGCGACGATTCCCCAGACCATCGAAAGGCCAAGTCCGGTACCCTTGTTGCGTTCTTTGGTCGTGAAAAATGGCTCGAAGATGCGCGCTCGTGTCGCCTCGTCCATGCCGATGCCGGTATCCGTCACCGCCAGCAATACGTACTTTCCAGCTCTGACGTTGAGGTGTGCGTCAGCGTAACTCTCGTCCAATTGTACGCGACTGGTCTCGATGGTGATCTGCCCACCGTTCGGCATTGCATCGCGCGCGTTGACGACCAAGTTCATCAAGACTTGCTCGATCTGACCCGGATCCACCAGCGATTTGCAGGGCACCTGGCCGCTCAGCAACGTCAAGCTCACGCCCGCGCCGAGCACGCGCTCGAGCAAGCGCTCTAGACCCAGCACGACTTGGTTCAGATCGACGATGCGAGGTTGCAAGACTTGTTGGCGACTGAACGCCAACAACTGACGCGTCAGATCTCCCGCGCGTAGCGCGGCCTTGCTGATTTGCTCGAGCTCGAAACGCAGGGGATCGAGCGGCGTCAAACCGTCGAAGATCATCGTCGAGTAGCTCAAGATCACGGACAGCAAGTTGTTGAAGTCGTGCGCGATGCCACCCGCCAGTTGTCCCACGGCTTCCATCTTCTGGGCTTGCCGCAGCTGCTCTTCCAAGCGTCGCCGGTCGTCGATCGACTGAAAGGCACCCAGAACGCGTTGCACGTTACCAGCTTCGTTGCGCTCCGCGTGCCCGATTGCGCGCACCCAGACCGTGTGCCCTTTGTGCGTGACGAGCGGCGCTTCGAAATCGAAAGGAATGCCGTCGCGAATGCAGTCCGTCACACGCCTTCGAACCATTTGTCGATAATCGTCGTGATAGAACTCGATCGCTGATTCGAAGTCTGGTTCGAAGTCGTCGCTGACCTGGTGGATGTCGCGCACGACGTCGGACCAGGCCAAGCGCCCCGTGGCGACGTCCAAGCGAAAGCCTCCGAGCTTCGCGGCCGCTCCCGCGATGCGCATCAAGGCTTCGCTCTCCCTGAGCTTCGCTTCGGCGGCGCGTTGCTGGATCGTGGCCCAACAGCGCTCGACGAAATCCTGGACGCTGTCGACTTCGTCGGCCGTCCAATTGCGCGGCTGGTTGCTGTGAACCGCCATCAAGGCTTGCAGTTTGCCCTCGCGGACCAGCGAGCAACAGACGAAGGCGCGCACGTCGATCGATATGAAGCGCGCGGGATCGTCCGTAGGATCGAGATCGCGATAGACGTCACGAATGACCACAGCGCTCTGCCCGCGTTTGAACGCAGCGTAAACGCTGGGTCCAAAGTCGGACAGGCGATACTCGCCGGCGCTGCTCGCGCAATTGTCCGTGTAGTCCGCAGGCACGGTGCAGCGATCGCCGTCGGCGTCGACGTGCGCGTAAACGCAACGCGAAGCCCCGAGGTGACTACCCAGTAAGCGCAAAGCATCGGCGAGCAAGCGCTCCGAATCCACCGCCAGACGCATCGTCTCGCTCAAATCGTGCATGAGCTCGAGGCGCTTGCGAGCGCGCTGCGCTTCTCGCTCTGAACGATCCTTGACGATCGCGATGGCCGCCAAGTGCGTCGCAGAGCCGACCCAAGCTCGTTCCTGAGCCGAGGGAACGTGTCGCACGCCATGGTACATCGCGAACGTTCCCAAGAGCTCCATTGATGGCGAGAAGATTGGGGTGGACCAACAAGCCCGAAGCTCGTGTGCCAGGGCCAGTTCGCGATAGGGCTCCCAGTAGTCGTGGAACTCGATGTCCTCGACCACGACCGCTTCGCGACGGAAGGCCGCCGTCCCGCAACTTCCCGCCTGAGGACCGATGGGGGCCCCGTCGATCGCTCGAACGTAGCTATCCGGCAGACTAGGGGCGGCCCCCGTGTGCAGCGTGCCGTCCACAGGATCGAACAACAGAATCGAACACAGCATGTCGGGCGCTTGGGCTTCGACCAACCTCACCAGCTGGGTGAGGACCTCTTGCAGAGGCGCACCGCTCGCCAGAGTCTCCAGGACGTTCCACTGCCCGCCGCCAAATGTATCCATCAGATGAACGCCCCCGCCCGCAGGTGTGCCAGTTCGATGCGCCTGCCACGGCCAATTTAGCCTGAGCTCCGTCTCGTCACAAGTGCAGGCTCTGCGTCTCACCGGCGTCGGGCTCGGAGCGAGCCGGGCTTGGGATGAGCCGCCCTGCGCGCGAAAGGGCTCGACCCAACCCCACAATGCTCGCACAATGGGCGACGGGAGCGCCTTGTCGCTTCGGAGTGAACGGACCCTGTCCGAGTTCGGCAGTACGTGGTGAAAGTAAACATGCGGCAGTGAGCCTGCAGAGCTGCGGGGCGCTCGAGGCAATGCCCTGGGCCTCGCGTTCGTCGTGGTCGGTGAGCGTTCGTGGCGGTTTTGTGACTCGCGTTCGATCGCTGAGATCGTGAGCAAAAGCGCGGCAACCAGGCGCAACGCGCCTTGCGGCAGCGCGCAGTTGGGCAGCAAGCGAGCCTGCCCACGCGAAATCGACGAATCCGTCCGCTGACGTGGCATCCAGCACCGGACTCTGCTAAAGCTATTCGCCTGAGTGCTTCGCGCCCGCGTGTCACTCCGTAGAGCAGCGCGTACGGGCGTCAATTGATGGTGTCGTCACCATACCCATTGCGGGTTTTGCCCCACGGGGTCAGGGGGCGCCTTTTTTCTCGTAGCAGTCGCCCGAGGCGACAGAGAGCAGTTCTTGCAAAAGTCCCGTCCCAGTTTGATGAAGCGGTTGCGCGAGAACTCGCTCAAGCAGAAACGCCAAGACAAAGAGGAGCGTCGCAAACAGCGGCGCAACGCTGGGGATTCAGCGGCGAGTGAGCCGACCGAGCCCGCCAATCAGGGGGCCGAAGCGAAAGTCGAAGGAGTCGACGGCGCCAAATAGAGATGCGGGATCAGCGTGGGCCCCAATCGGTGGCGGCGCGCGATTACCGCTTGGAGGTTTACTAGGATGCAACCAGCCAGCGCAGCACCAGGCGATCGACCCAGCGCAAATCTTTCCGATTGCGAGCCAGGCAGTCAGTCGCCGCAGGCGACGCTCTGCGCGCGTTTGCCCATGAGCCGAGCCGAAGCGCTCGGGACGGAATGGGCGCACGACGTGCGCGCATCGCTTGGCGGTGAGAATCGACGGGCTTGCGGGGGATGGCCCGGAACGCTCAGCGAGGCGCGCGTACGACTGTCGTGCATCGCCAGCGTTGGCCTTTCTATCCCTGGGCGCGCCATCGTCAGCGTTCCAGAGTTCGAAAGCATGGCAAGTGCGTTGTACGCCAGCGCCCGCAATACGTGGCGCCGCCATGCTCTGCCCGAGAAGTCGATCGATGATGCGGAATAATCGTTTTGCCAAGACCCCGAGGACTGATCGCTGGCGACGGGAAGACAGCGCGCCTCGCTTGCTCGATGAGGTGCCAAAGCTGAAGACCTTGGTCTTGTCGCTGCGCGACATGCGCTCATCGCATCCCATTGCGGGTAGTGAACGCAAGCAGCACGTGGTCGTCAGTCGTGCCGCGGGCTTGTTCGAGATTGCGTGCGCGGAGCCCAGGTGCGAAGAGGGCGGTCACGATCTCACGCGAGAGATCTTGGACCATTTGCGCAGCGGTAAGACGGAGTTCTCCGGTGAGAGTGAGTGCCGCGGGATGCTCGTCAATACGGGCTGCACGCGTGTGCTGCAGTACGTGGCGAACGCCACGTATGGAAACGGTACGGAAAAGGTCTGAGCTCGCTCTTCGAGTAGCGCCACGCCGGCCACGCAAACCGGCGTGAGATTGCCTCGAAGTGAGGGTCGAGTTTCGAGCTCGGTCGTAGGACTTTCTTCTATTGGCGGCAGGTTTTGAGATCTGCGCGTTAGTCGGTTGGCCGGCAATCGACACTTTGGGCAGCGCTTCGCGCGATCTGCGAATACACACGTCCCCCTTGGCTGAGGCCTCAATCGCCGAAAGCTGGAAAGGGATGCTTCATGATTCTGAATGTCAATGATCGCCGTAGCTCGAACCTGCGTGCAGGTCTCGAGATCTTGTTAACTTGCGCCCTGTCGCTATTCGTGTTCGTCGGCTGCGCAGCGACCGGACGTGACGACGCGGACCAGTCGATCGACGAAACGACCGAAGCCGTCAGCGGCGCCGATTGCGGGTTTTCGATCAGCACCAGCGTACTGAAGGTCAACAAGAAGGGCTTCAAAGCCAGGATCAAGGTCAAGCGCAGTGACGGCGGTCGGCTCAATACGCCGGGTCTAAGCGTGCTCGTGAGTGCTGGCAACGCGCAGCTGGTGAAGCTGGGGCACGGCACGTTCCAAGCCGTCGATGGCGGTTACCTCTTGAGCACCATCGGCCGCGACGAGAACGACGACGATTGCGACGGGGAGGACACGACTCCGGACCCGGACGTGCTGGCGGGCCGCGCCTATCGCTTCCATTTGAAATTCGAGGGAGCGTACGGCGCGCTGTCGACGAATATGATGTCGAGCGGCGGCGTGGCTTGCGATCAAGCGGCTCCGACCGTCAAGTTTACGACCAGTGGCGAGTTGTTTACCGCCAATGGAGTACTGAATCTGAGCGCGGCCGCGGGCGACAACGTCGGTCTCGCCAAGGTGGTGTTCGCTCGTGACGGCGTAGAGCTCGCCACGGTGCGCAGCGCGCCTTACGCGTTCAGCCAAAGCGTGACGAGCGCGCTGAACGGCCGTCATCGCTACACCGCCACGGCTTACGATCTGAGCGGCAATCAAGCTTCCGAGACGCGGCGCGTGCTGGTCGCGATCGGCAACAAGTTCTTCGGCACTGCGACGACGGACGCCGCAGATTACGCGGGGCTCTTGACGCACTTCAATCAAGTGACGCCGGGCAACGCGGGTAAGTGGGGTAGCGTCGAGGCCGAGCGCGACGTGATGACCTTTGCGGAGCTCGACCTGGCTTACCAATTTGCCAAGACCAACCACTTGCCGTTCAAATTGCACACGTTGGTCTGGGGCTCGCAGCAACCGGCGTGGCTTGCCGGACTGCCGGCAGAGGAGCAACTCGAGCAGCTCGAAGAGTGGATGAGTGCGCTGGCCGCGCGCTATCCGAGCGTCGATCTGGTCGATGTCGTGAACGAGCCGCTGCACGCGCCGCCGAGTTACGCGGCGGCCCTTGGCGGAGCAGGTGCGACGGGTTGGGATTGGGTGATCAAGGCCTTCGAACTCGCGCGTGCGCATTTCCCGAACTCCGAGCTGCTGTTGAACGATTACGCGATCCTGACCCTGGCGAGCACCACGCAGGACTATCTGAAGCTCGTCAAGCTGTTGAGCGACCGCGGTCTCATTGACGGCATTGGTGAACAGGGGCACTTCTACGAGCGCGCGCCGGAATTGTCGGTGATTGCGGCCAATTTGAGCGCCCTGACGGCAACTGGGTTGCCGCTCTACATTTCGGAGCTCGACCTGAACTTCGCGGACGATGCCCAACAAGCGGGTCGCATGAAGGACTTGTTCTCGCTCTTCTGGTCGAACCCTTCGGTGCTCGGCGTCACGCATTGGGGCTACCGTCAGGGGAGCATGTGGCAGCCGAATGCGTATCTCGTGCGCACGGACGGCAGCGCTCGCCCCGCGCTCACTTGGATCGAATGCTATCGCGCTGGAGGCACGGATTGTCCAGTGCCGCCCTACCTTGCGCAGCCGCGCAAGGGTGATACGAGTGGCATCACGCTCGAAGCCGAGGAGTACGACTCGGCGCACGCGTTGCTGCCTCTGGGCAACGTGGTGGCTTACGCTGGGCCGGGGTCGTGGTTTGGCTTCGAGAAGGTCGTCTTCGATCCCAACTGGGACACGCTCACGCTCAGCTACGCGCAGGGCGGGTCGAGTCCGGTCGCCCTCGAGATCGTGCTCGATGACCCCCAAGGCGCTCCGATCGCGACGCTTGCTTTGCCAGCGACCGGCGACTGGTCGACGCAAAAGACCGTGTCGATCCCCTGGGCACCGTTGGCTACGGGTGAACGCAACCTCTACGCCCGCTTCACGGGCGGGGCAAACGTCGACAAGCTCGTGTTCTCGGCGCCCGCGGGCACGGGGCCGAACTTGGTCGCCGACGGCGATTTCGAAGCCGGCACCACGGCGGGCTTCTGGAGTTGGGGTGGCGGCACGATCGCAAATACGACGGCCCGCGCCGCGAGTGGCACACACGCGCTTGCGATGACGGCGCGCAACGGCAACAGCCCGCTCGTGCAGTCACTCACGAGCACGGTAGTGCCCGGCAAGACGTACAAACTGAGCGTGCGCGCGAGCAGCCTTGGGGCTGCCAGCACCGCTTACGTCACGACCGCGATTCAGTGCGCCAGCGACAGCGGCGCGACTTACGGCCGCCTCGGCGGCTGGGACAACAGCCAGACGCTCAGCGATTCGGGCTGGGTCGAGTTTGCGGGCGAGCTCGTCGTGCCGGACTGCGCCCTGACCAACGTCGCGTTCTGGCTCGAAGGGCCGGGCGGAGGCGTGGATCTCTACCTCGACCACGTTTCAGTGCGTCAGGTTACTACGACGAACATCGTGCCCAACGGCACCTTCGAATCGGGCACCAGTGGTTGGTTCAGTTTCGCGGGGGGTAACTTGTCTCAAGCCTCGGATCGCGCGCACGCGGGTTCCAAGAGTCTGCTCGTGACGAATCGCGCCGGCAACGCGCCGGCTGCGACGAACCTCACGAGCCTGGTCACCGCCGGCAAGAGCTACCCGTTCAGCCTGTGGACTTCGCTGCACAGCCCGGACGGATCGAGCAAGGCGCTCAACGTCACGCAAGCCACCACCTGCCAAGCGGCGGACGGTTCGACGAACACGACCTACGATTGGGTCGCAGGTCCCACGGCGGTCGCGGACGGTCCGGGCTGGGCCCAGCTCTCGGGCACGATCAACGTTCCCAACTGCACCGTGACGCAACTGTTGTTCTGGGTCGAAGGCGGCGCTGGCGCGGATCTCTACGTCGACGACGTTCAGATTCAGGACCAGAGCGTAGGTCCCAGTAACTTGATCCCGGATGGCACGTTCGAAGCGGGCCAGGGCGGCTGGTTCGGTTGGAGTAACACTGGGCTCGGCGTGACCACGACCAGCGCCCACGGTGGTACCCACAGCTTGCTGGGTACGGGTTTACAAGCGAACGCGGCGATTGCCCGCGACCTCAAGTCGCTGATAGCGCCGAGCAAGCGTTACACGGCGACGGCTTGGGTCTCGGTCGGCAGCTTGCCTGCGGGCTCGGGAGCCGTGAAGTTCCAAACCGTACAGCGCTGCAACGGCGCGGCCAACGACAGCTACCCGTGGCTCGCGGGTAACACCGTCAGCAATGGCGCGTGGGTGCAGCTCACGGGCGTCGTGGATCTCACGAGCTGCAACAGCGTCGAGAACCTGCTCTTGTTCGTCGGTGCCGACGCCGGCGATCTCTACGTCGACGACGTGACCCTCACGCCGCTGCCCTGAGAGCAAATCGCAATCGAGCGGCGGGCGGAGTGCCAACTAGGTGCCTGCCCGCCGTTCGCTGCTGGAAGTCTCTGCAGCTCACCGCAGCGCGTCGCGTTACGCACACTGCTTCGCAGCTAGGGCATCTCTCGTTCGATGCCCTCGAGCTCCAAGCGAGCACGCGACAACACCTGCTCCAGGGGTGCGTCGCTCCGGCAAACGACGACCAGCGCGACCGCGGCCTGCGTCCGACTGCGCTGGAAGAAGTGCAAGAAGCCGTCTCCCAGGACGATGACCTCTTCGAAGCGCTGGGGGTCGCCGCCATTGATGTCGCCAAAGCGCCGAAATGTTTCCTCGATGGCCAGGACGCTTGGTCCGGCAAAAAACTCACCCGCCGCGGCAGCGGCGAGATCGAGCCCCGACGTGTCCTGCGAGTGAATCCCCAGCACTGACCCTGTACGGATGTCGACCACTGCAGCCGCCAAACACGCAGCAACAGACGAACTCAATGTGCTCAAAGCGTCGTTCAAGGACAAGGCGCACCCCGCGCGTTCGCGTTGCGAACTGATACGGCTGCGCTCGGCCATCAGGTAATGACCGCCGTCGAAGCTGCCCCCCAATGACAATTTCAGGGAGGCTGACGAAGGCTTTTGGGCGGGCGGTCAGATCGGCGGGAATTGCTCAAGCTCGACCGTTCGCCGGTCGTATTCTCGGGTGTCGAAAGGGGGGACGATGACACAAGCGCGCGAGCTCGATGAGCTGAGATCTCCAAGCGAGCCTGCGAGTCGCGCTGGCCTGTCGCCAGCGGCCGAGGTCTCGCTCGAGCTCGTCGTCAGTTTCTTCGAACAGTTGGCTGAGCTGCGTCAAGCGACGGGTTGTCTTGCGTTCGGTGAAAAGGGCCGCGCGGGCACTCTGTCGTTCGAAGCAGGGCGACTTTGCTTTGCGACTTCGCCCGAGTTGCCGAGACGCCTGACGGAGTTGCTGCGGCACTTGCACACTCCGCCACTGCCTCGCCAAGTGCTCGATGGTGCCGTGCGTGCCGCTCGCGAAACGGGCAAGCCCTTCAGCGAAACTCTGCAGCTGCTCGGCTTGGCAACTCCCGATGGGTTGCGTCGCTCGCTGCGTCAGCACATCGCCGAGAGCATTGCGCTCTTGGCTCAATCGGGGGTGAAACTCACGGAGGGCAAGTGGCAGCCGCATCAAGCGCGCTACGACGCGCAGTTCACCTTCTCGGCTGCCGAAGTACTGACGACGTTGGGGGCGCTGCGCGACGTCGAGGCGGCGACCATCGCCCGCGGCTGCATGCGCTTTGTCCTCGGCGCCGAAGACACCGGGATCGCTTTTGCCGAATCACCGGGTCCGAGCGGTCTGGTTCCGCTGGGCGTGCAGAACGCCGATCGAATCGCGCTGCGAGAGATCTTCGAGATCGGACGCTGGGCGCGCGGATCGTTGCAAGTGGCTGCGTGCTTGGATTCGAACCCGATCGTGGCCGCGCAATGGGGCGCGGGAGTGCACGCTGTTTTGTATCAACAGCAAGCGCTGAGCTACGTGATGTTGTGCAGCACGGCCGAGCGCTGGGCGCGTATGCTCGGTAAGGTGCGTCGGCTTTCGAGCTTGGGCAGCGACGTCCCGCTCTCGATTCGCGATGCTGAGCTCGGACAAGCGTCGTCGGGTGTCAGACCCAAAGCGTCGTCCGAGCCGAAGTGAGCGGGCAGGGCCCGGGATTAGCTGCACAGGGTTAACAAGCGCTCGACCCAACCCTAGCTGCAAATCCTGCGTCGCCGAAGCGAGGCGCGCAGCTCTCGCGCGGGCCCGGCGCGGGGACGATTGTCGGAGTCCGGCGTTCGGCTGGGTGAAAGCGGAGCTCTGTCGCAGTTGCGCCCTGGAACGGGGTTTGCATCGCACGGTGTGCACTCGAGGAGTCCACATGAACCCAGCTTCCGTTCAGCACGCACCGCCTTCGAAATCATTCGCGCTTGGTACAGGGTTTGGTCGCGCGACAGAGAGCAGCGCTTTCGACGCTGGCAGGCAGCCAGCCGCAAGCGTTCGCGCCGACATCGGTTGCCCGACGCTCGATCCACTGGGAGGGCCTGGGGTGAACGGTGCGGTCGCTGCCTTGCGCGACGTGTTGTGCAGTGACGCGGGCTGAGCAATTCGAACCGCGCGTTGCGTTGGCACAGGGATTGCTGAACGCACGGCGGGACCGGGGAAGTTCACGAAAGGTAAAGGTATGCGATTCATTACGACGATGTTCGGTCTTTGGCTTCTGACGGCGTGCACCTATAACGCGCCTCAACCCCCACGCCCGCCAGTTTCGGCGCAGCAGGGTCCCGGTGCAGGTGGACCGCACGCAGGTCACGACCACGAGATGGCGGCCGGACCCATGCACGGCGATCACGAGATGCACGAGATGCACGCCATGCACGAGATGCACTGCCCGATGAAGGTCGCGGGCACGACGGTCAGCGCGCACGACAGCGATGGCGCCGCGGTTCTGGAATTCGAGACCACGGGGGATGTCGCCGAGTTGCAGCGCCGAGTGAACGAGATGGCGGCAAAGCACGACTCGATGGAGTGTCCGATGATGGCTGGCCATGCAGGCGGGCCTGCTGCCGGCACGGCCACGCCAGCAGCGAGCACGCCGCCGCCTGCCAGCAACGATCCAAAAGCTGCCATGCAGGCCGAGCACCAGCTCATGCACTCGGCGACGCTCAGCGCGGAGCCCACGGAGAAAGGCGCGCGCCTGATCTTTCGCCCAAGCGATCCCGCACAGCTCGAGCAGTTGCGCGTCGCCGTGCACAAGAAAGCCGAGCACATGAGTCATGGCGGGTGCGGCATGCACGCGGGTGACCATCAGCATCCGAGCGGCGCGACCACCCAGGGTTGAGTCAGGTAATAGGTTAACTATCGGGATGACCTGTTTGGATGTGCGCGTCCGTGTGGAAGCGCAAACGCCAGCTGCGCGAGCGCAAGCTAGCGGCACTGTTTGAACCGAGAGGGAGGAGCACAGAGGTCATGATCATGCAGCTTCGTACAGCAATTCATTCAACCGTTAATTTGAGAAACGTACTGTGTGCCGGCGCACTGGCCCTCTTGGCGCCAGCCTGTGTCTCGAGCGCTCGCTATGATGCCAAGGTGGCCGAGCTGGACACGGCCCAGCGCGAGTTGGCCAAAGCCAAAGCGGCGGAGGGACAGCAAGCGCGAAGGTCGAGTGAACTCAATGAAAGGCTGGCGAAAGCCCAGTCGGCTTGGTTGCAAGAGTCCTCGAAGAATCAGCGTTTGAGCGCCGAGCTTCAAGCCGAAGGACAGCGCGTGCTCGAGCTGCAGCAGTCGATGCAGGAACACGAGGCGATGGTCACCGAATTGGAGAGCGAACTCGCTTTCGAACGCGATCTGCTCGCCGAGTTCCAGTCGCTCGCGGCAGCCTTCGGTGCTGGCTCACCTGCAGAACTCCAAGCCACGCTGGCCGAGCTGCAGCGCCGGGTCGATGCCACCGAGCGCGCGTTGCGCGAGGCCTCGAACGAACTCGAGCGCGAGCGGCGGATCACGCAGAAGCTGCAGCGTTTGATCGACGCAGGTAAATTGCGCGTGCATACGCGAGCGGGGCGTTTGGCCCTCGAGTTACCGGGAGACATCCACTTCGCTTCGGGCCGCGCTGACTTGACCGCCGACGGCACGGCAACACTGGCGGAAGTCGCAGGGGTCTTGAAGGCCGAACAAGATCGCTACTTCGTCGTCGAAGGCCATACCGACAACGTGCCCATCGCCGTCTCGGGGTTCCGCAGCAACTGGCACCTTGGAGCAACGCGCGCTGAGATGGCGCGCGAGGCTCTGGTCAAGGCGGGGCTCGATTCCAAGCGCTTGGCTATTGCCACCTGGGCCGATCTGTTGCCCGTGTGCCCCGACGTAGACACCAAGGAGTGCCGCCAGCGTAACCGTCGCGTCGAGATCCTGTTGTTGCCGCGTTTCGAGTGAAGCTGCTGCCAAGGCTCGAAGTCGACACTTTTCACCCGACAGCCACCCCAGATGGCTTATCATCTAGCGCCGTGCTGGACTCGCCCGTTGAACGAACCTTGTCCGAGCACGGGCTCGAAGCCTTGCTTCGGGCTCTGGCGCAGGATGGCTACACGCTGATCGGCCCCACGCTGCGTGAGGGTGCGATCAGTTACGCGCCCATCGAGGGCCTGGACGACATGCCGCGGGGAGTGACCGAAGAACAGTCCGCCGGGCACTACCGTTTGCGTCAGACTTCGCAGCCCTCGCGCTTTCGTTTCGCCGCCACCGCGCACTCGTTCAAGCGCTTCTTTCATCCGCCCGAAGTGCGGTTGTTTTCGTTGCGCAAGAGCGAGCAAGGGCCGGTCTTGATCGCGCCGTCGAGGCAGACGCCGAAGCTTGCGTTGGTGGGCGCTCGAGCTTGCGACATAGCCGCGCTCGGAGTCTTGGATGGCGTGCTGGGCGCGGCCTCGCATCCTCACCCAGACTACGTGACACGTCGCAAAGACGTGATCGTGATCGCGGTCAACTGTTCGCTCGCGGGGGGGACCTGCTTTTGTCGCAGTGCGGGCACCGGGCCGCGCGTGACGCGTGACTTCGACGTTGCGTTGAGCGAACTCTTGGTGGACGGTGCGCCGCAGTTTCTCGCTCGAGCAGGCAGTGTAACAGGTGAACGATTGCTGCAACGCGTGCCGGGCCGAGCTGCGCGGGCCGAAGATCAAGCAGCCGCTGAAGCGTCGAGCCGCGCTTGCGAGGCCGAACTCGACCAGCGTGCTGTGGACCTTTCGCGCGCACGCGAAAGCTTGCAAGCGAACCCCGAGCATTCGCATTGGCAAGCAGTGGCGGAGCGCTGCTTGGCTTGCGGCAATTGCACCGCCGTTTGCCCAACGTGTTTTTGCACCGACCGCGTCGAGAGCAACGATGCGGACGGCCTGCCCGGCCAAAGCGAGATCTGGGACTCGTGCTTCACCGCCGACTTCTCCCACCTGCACGGGGGCGCCGTACGGAGCTCGACCCGCTCGCGCTATCGCCAATGGTTGAGTCACAAGTTCTCGACCTGGCATGATCAGTTCGGCAGCAGCGGCTGCGTGGGCTGTGGGCGTTGTATCACTTGGTGCCCGGTCGGCATCGATGTTCGAGCAGAGCTGATGAGTTTGGGCGCCGCCGGTGAACGGCCGGTGCCGCCTGCCATAGAGGACGGATCGTGAATCCAGGGGCACTACAGACTCAGTCGTTGGCGCGCAGCTTGGCGGCTCATCCGTTCGTCGTGGGATTCGACCCAGCGATGATCGAGTTCGTGGTGGGTTGCGCCAAGAACGTGCGCTTCAAGCCGGGTGAGTATTTATTTCGCGAGAATCAAAGCGCCGACACGCTGTATTTGTTGCGCCAAGGACGTCTCAATTTGGAGTGCCATGTGCCCGGACGTGGCGCCGTCACGCTCGAAAGCCTGGCTGCGCCCGAGGCCTTGGGGGCGACGGCGCTGCTTGCGCCGCATCTTTGGCATCTCGACGCCAAAGCGACGACTTCGGTCTTGGCCTTTGCGCTCGATGGCGTCTGTCTGCGTCGCAAAGTGAACGAAGATGGCGTGTTTGGTCGTAAGTTACTCTCGGTAATGCTGGCGGATGTGCACGCACGCTTGGCGCGCTGCCGTCTCGGGCAACTGGATGTTTATGACCGCCGGAGGGCGCCATGAGCGCCGAGTCTCGAGCGGCAGCCATAGAGAGCGAATTGCCGCGCCCCTTGCAAGTGACGGAGCGGCGCCGTGACACCGACGACACGTTCACCTTGCACCTGCGTGAGAGCTCGCCGCGCGCTTTCGCCCCTGGGCAATTCAACATGCTCTACGTTCCCGGTCAGGGTGAGGTCCCCATCTCCATGAGCGGAG
>DATAHU010000086.1:0-4626 GCA_036263015.1 Polyangiaceae bacterium
GGCATCGGTTACACCGCGATCACGACTCAGGAAATGTGGAAGGATCATCCGGAGAAAGTCTGCGCTTTCACCGAAGAGTTCGCGGAGAAGAACCCGAAGACGGTCAAGGCCGTGATCAAGGCTCTGCATGAGGCCAGCGTCTGGCTCGATGACCTGAAGAACCGTCCAGAGCAAGCGGATATCGTGTCGCGAGCGACTTATATCAACTGTCCCCCGGAACTCATTCTTGGACGCTTGATGGGCGACTACGATTACGGGGATGGGCGCAAGAAGAAGGACGAGAACTACATGATCTTCAACTCGCGCGGCTGCAACGTGCCGAGTCCGAAGTACGCCAAATGGTGGCTGTCGCAGTTCCGTCGCTGGGGCATGGTCGATGCGGCGCCGGACTACGAAGGCATCTCCAAGAAGGTCATGCGTTTCGACATCTATGCCGAAGCCTTGAAAGAACTCGGCGTGGACGCAGGCTCCCCGAGCGAAACATCCGAGACACTTTTCGACGGCACAGTCTTCGATCCGAAGGATCCCGAAACCTACGCGAAGTCGTTCGCCATCAATAGCTTGAAGAGCTGACGTCAAGATTGGAGCGAGCGCGACGAATTTGCTGCATTCGCTCAAAGAGATATCTCCAAGGAACAGAGCAGACACAGTCGAAGTCGTAGGCTCTGTCATACAACGAGGCCACTCGAACCCAGCATTGATCTTGGGAGCGAGTGGCCTCGTTCGGTAGCAACGCTGTCGAACCTTGCAGCGTCGCAGGTGGTAACCTTTGGACCACAATGATCGAACACAGGATCAAGGGCTTCTGAGGACAAGAAAATGAGCCAGAAATCGGTTTGGGAAAAGCGGATCGGACTGTTTTTGATGCCATTGCTGGGCGCAGGTGTCGTGCTCTTGGTGTGGACCCTGACGGCCGCGGTGTTCGCCGACAACCTGCCCTCACCCATGAAGACGTGGGAGACGAGTCGTCTGTACATCCTCGAACCGTTCGAGAAGCGAGGCGAACTCGATCAGGGGATCTTGCGTTTCACCTGGTACTCGCTCGAACGCGTCGCGAAAGGCTACAGCATCGCGATCTTGCTCGGCGCACCGCTCGGGTTCTTGTTGGGAATGTCGCCGCTGTTTCGCGGCAGTTTCGATCCAATCGTCCAGATCCTACGCCCCGTATCGCCTTTGGCCTGGCTGCCACTCGGTCTCGTGATCTTCCAGAAGCCGGAACCCGCGGGCATTTTCACGATCGCGATGTGCTCGATGTGGCCGACGGTGATGAACACCGCGCTCGGTGTTCGCTCAGTACCGCAGGACTACCTGAACGTGGCCCGCGCTCTGAAACTTTCGAGACCAAAGACTCTGTTGAAAGTCATGCTGCCCTCGGCGTTGCCCTATATGTTCACTGGGTTTCGTCTCAGCTTGGGTATTGCGTGGCTGGTGATCGTAGCGGCCGAAATGCTGACGGGCGCGCCTGGCGTCGGTGGCTTCTTGTGGCAAGAATACAACGCGTTGATCTATGAACACATCATCCTGTGCATCCTCACGATTGGTCTCGTAGGTTTTGCACTCGACCGCTTGATGGGACTCGTCGAACAACGTTTCCGCACTGCCTGAGGAAGCCACGTCATGCCCATTCTAGAGTTAGACAATGCATGCAAGTCGTTTGGTTCGACGAAAGTCCTGGCCAACGTCTCGTTGAGCGTCGAACCGGGTGAGTTCGTGGCGATTGTGGGGTTTTCCGGTGCCGGTAAGTCCACCTTGATGTCGCTACTGTCTGGGCTCGCGATGCCCGATACGGGCGCGGCCTTGTACAAGGGCAAGCACATCACTGGCCCGGGACCAGAGCGCGGAGTCGTGTTCCAGAACTACTCGCTGCTTCCTTGGCTCACGGCGTTCGAGAACGTGCGGCTGTCGGTCGATCAGGTGTTCAAAGCTTGGTCGCTGCAGAAGCGCAATGACCACGTCGAGCGCTATCTCAACATGGTCGGTCTGAGTCACGCGCGTGATCGACGTCCGGCGCAGCTCTCGGGCGGTATGCGTCAGCGCGTTGCACTGGCGCGCGCCCTCGCGACCGAGCCCGAAGTGCTGCTGATGGATGAACCCCTCGGGGCACTCGATGCGCTGACTCGCGCAACGCTGCAAGATGAGCTCGAGCGCATCAGTCGCCTCGCCGGCAAGACGATAGTGCTCGTGACGAACGACGTCGATGAAGCGATTCTGTTGGCCGATCGCATCATCCCATTGAGCGCAGGACCTTCGGCGACGCTGGGCCCCGCGACGGAAGTGAGCATCGCGCGTCCGCGCGATCGCAAGCGCTTGAATCACGAGCCTCTGTTCCGTCACATCCGTGTGAGCGTCGTCGAGTACCTGCTCGATACCAAGCGCACGAAGCAAGCAGCGACCAAACGTCCACCCAAGAGCGGGCTCTTGGTGCCGGCGATGGAGCCTTCAGTATGAACAAGAAGTTTTTGGAGATCTCTGGGCTCGGTAAGAGCTTTCCCACCGCAACGGGCGAGGTCGAAATCGTCAAGGGTTTCGATCTCACGTTGTCCGAAGGTGAGTTCGTATCGATCATCGGGCACTCCGGCTGCGGCAAGAGCACGGTGCTCTCGATCGTCGGAGGCCTCGCTACGGCCACCAAAGGCGGCGTGCTGTTGGCTGGCAAAGAAGTCGTTGGAGCGGGACCCGATCGGGGCATCGTGTTTCAAGCGCCCTGTCTCCTGCACTGGTTGACGGCATTGGAGAACGTGTTGCTCGGCGTGGATGAAGTGTTTGGGCACGAGTCGAAAGCCAAGCGTCGGGAGATCGCAGCGCACAACCTCGAACTGGTCGGGCTTGGTGATGCGATGGATAAACGACCCGCCGAGCTTTCGCTCGGTATGCGCCAGCGCGTCGGCTTGGCCCGCGCATTTGCGCTATCGCCCAAGATGCTGCTCCTGGACGAACCGTTCGGCATGCTCGATTCGCTGACGCGCATCGAACTGCAAGACGTGCTGCTGAACCTTTGGGCACAAGACAAGAAGACCGCGATGATGGTCACTCACGATGTCGATGAGGCGTTGTTCCTTTCGGATCGCGTCGTGATGATGACGAGTGGACCCGAAGCCAGAGTCGGTGAAATTCTGGAAGTCGATTTCGAGCGCCCACGCGATCGGCACCACCTGCTCGAGGAGCCCGCCTACTACGAGTTGCGCGCACGCCTGATTGGCTTCCTCGAGAACGAGGGCAAGCACAGCCCAGCCAACAATGCGCCGCCCGGCCCGTCGAAGAGTACGAGCGCGGAGCGCGAGAAGGACGCCAAGGACGACGACCTGGCGGTGCAACCCGGCTCGCAATTCGCAGTCTGACGCCGAGATCTTCGGGTGGCACCCCGGGTAGCTCGATAGAGCACGCCACCAGCTCATCGAGTTACTGTCAGAATTGGCACTAGCCCCCTGCGCGCTCTGCCGACCAAACTGAGCGGGTGAGTCAGTCACTCGGGCGGTCGTCATGAACGTGCAAATCCTGATCCAAGCGGTCATTCAGCAGACGACCGTCTTCGTCGCGCAGCTCGCCACGGCGGGCGGCCTGCGCGCCCCGTTGACTCGCGTCGCCAATCAGGTCTTCCTCGATCTGTCGAACGAGCTTCAGCAACAGGGGGTGACCACGAACGTGATCGCAGACATGTTCGGGTTAACCCTGCGCACGTATCACCGCAAGGTTCACGAGCTGTCGCAGAGCCAAAGTGTGGAGGGGCGCTCGATCTGGGAAGCCGTGCTCGAGTACGTGAGGCAGAAGGAGCCTATCTGCGCGGCAGAAGTTCAACAGCGTTTCGCGAGCGATGACCGCGACGTGGTCGCCTCGGTGCTCAATGATTTGGTCAACACGGGCCTGTTCTATCGCAGTGGCCGCGGCTCACAGGCGGTCTATCGCGTGGCGCTCGATACGGACTTCCAAGCGAGTCAAGCGCGTTCACGCGACGTAGCCAACGAGTACTTGGTCTGGCAAACGGTGTATCGCAACGGCCCTGCCCTGCTCACCGAGTTGGTCGCGATCACTCGCCTCGCAGAAAGCTCGGTCGAGCTCGCACTAGCAACGCTGACGGCGGACGGTCGCGTCGAACGCGACGCTGACGACCGGTACTCGAGCCAGCGCTTGGAGGTCCCTGTCGGCTTCGCCCATGGCTGGGAGGCGGCGATCTTCGACCACTTCCAGGCCCTGGTTGGCGCGGTGTGCGCCAAGTTATCGACCGGCGAAGATCGCTCCGATGAACGCGACCACACCGGCGGAGCGACCTTTCACCTCGACCTATGGCCCGGGCACCCGCTCGAGGCCGAAGCATTGGGCACGCTCGCGCGCCTGCGTAGTCAAATGGAAGATCTGCGAGCCCGCATCGACGCCGTCAGCGCCGAGCGCAGCATCAAGCCGAGCGAGCGACTCATCGTCTACGTGGGACAACACTTCAAGAGCGATCGAGCACGAGAGCAAGACGTATGAACAAGCGAGGACGCGAGGAGATTAACGCCGCGTGAACGGCGCGGGAACGCGCACCGAATCCGCCGAGGGAGTGGTTTGCATCGAGCGCACCACCGTCCAAGTTGCGATATTGGCGATCTCCGTCTCGGTGGCGCCCACGGGGATGACGCTGATCGCGCC
>DATAHU010000087.1:0-24928 GCA_036263015.1 Polyangiaceae bacterium
GGTGCGCCGCTCACGGCCGCTGCCGGGACGTCTTTGGGAGCGTCTGCCGGTTTGCCACCGCTCGGAGCCTCGGATTTGCTGCAGCTCGGCAATGCTGCCACGGCGCCAAGGCCAGCTGCGGTTCCGATGAAGTTTCGACGATTTATCTTCTTGGTCATGATGTTCTCCTTGGGGGACGAGGCGGTAGCCTTAGAAATTGGACGCTACGAAATTGGACGCTGCTGAGCTGTCCGAATGCGGCTGGTGAGCGCCGGAATGGGCACCGAAGTTCGAATCGCTAGGCGTAAACCTGACGCGCTTTGCTAGAGGCGGAGTCAGTTCACGTCGAGACTCAAGACGCGTGTGAGTTCTCTGGTTATCAGAATTCACAGCGGGCGTCTCAGCAATCATCGAACTCAATTTGCCGAGTATCGAAATGAATCCGTTGAAACCGCGCGGCAAAGAATCAATTCCGGACGCAGCCAGGAAACTCCATCGACGCGTTGGAGACGTTGGGTTCATGAGTGGTGGGACGCGCAACTTCTCGATCGGGGGTGTTAAGTTGAAGCAAGTACAGTGGGTGGTGTCGTGTGAATGAGCAAGGCTCGTGCCAGCTGTCTGGGAAGCTGCCGCAATGCGCAAATCACAGCGCCCTGGCGGCGAGAAACGTCAGAGAAATGCTCGTGCACCGCTCAAGTGCGACAGACTCGTTCGAGCGGGCGATGTGGGCTGACGGAAATGTCGGGAGCCGCAATTGTGTCTGGTCGGATCTGAGAGCGGCAAAAGAGCTGGTTTGGGGGTGTGCGAAAAGCTTCTGAAAAGCACTGCGCCGAGGAATCATCACCGAAACGACATAACCGTCGGTGTTCTGCCCGCGGACAGACGCTTTGGTCCGATCTCGGACGAAAACGCAGTGCCCAAGGGCTCACGCCGACGAGTCGTGTTTGCGTGCAAGCTCCGTCAAAGATCGGAGACGACAGTGCGTGCGTCTTTTCCAACGCGGAGCTCAACGGAGCGCTTTCGGATCAAACGCGAGAGCGACCGCAATTGAGCCCGTATTTGGCGGCCTTGTAACGCACGATTCTCTCGGTCGTGCCGAGGGTGCGCGCCGCACGGGCGGGGCTGCCATGAGCTTTCAACAGAGCTTGTTCGATCAGTTGCATTTCGAGGCGCCCGACCGCGCCGGCGAGGGTTAACGCCGCGGCGTCGACTCCTCGCTTTGCGGAGCGTAGACTCTCCGGCAAATGCTCGGGACGAATCGTCGCGCCTTCGGAGACCACGACCGCGCGCTCGATGATGTTCTGAAGCTCACGGACATTGCCCGGGAACGAATGGTCGCACAGTACATCCAGCGCTTCGCGCGAGATCCTCGCGGGCGCCCCGTGGTGCTCTTGACTGAAGCGTGAAGCGAAATGCTCCGCCAGCGCCGGGACGTCGGATAGTCGCTCTGCAAGCCGTGGCAGCGAGATGGAGAAGACGTTGAAGCGATAATACAGATCTTCGCGGAAAGTGCCGTTCGACACGGCCAGCTCCAAGTCCCGGTTGGTGGCGGCGATCACGCGAATGTCGCTTTGCAACGTCTCGGTGCTGCCCAGCCGCTCGAACTCGCCGAACTGCAGCGCGCGCAATAGCTTGGCTTGTGTCGGAGGCGAGAGCTCTCCAATTTCGTCCAAGAACAGTGTGCCGCCCTCGGCCAACTCGAAGCGACCCTTCTTGCGCGTCAGCGCGCCCGTGAAGGCCCCCCGTTCGTGCCCGAACACTTCCGATTCGAACAGCGTATCGGGCAAAGCTGCGCAGTTGACCTTGACGAACGCCTGCGAGCTGCGCGCCGAGGCCGCGTGGATCGCGTGCGCGACGAGTTCCTTGCCGGTGCCCGATGGCCCGCGGATCAGCACCGTGGCATTGGTGCGCGCGACTTGCGAGATCTGCTGGTACACGGCGCGCATCGAGCTGCTGTCGCCGATCATGTTGTACAGACCGACTTTGTCGTCGCTGTTCACTTCGCGCAGGTGCGGGCGTACTTGCGCGGCTTTCCACTGCAATACGGTGGGTCCGAGCAAGGACGCCACGATATCCAAGATGTCGAGCAGACCGCTCAACTCTCCGTCCGGCTCAGCGCGCAGATATACAGAGAGAGTACCCACCGCGCGGCCCTCCATCGCGATCGGGACGCAGACGAGACTCCAGCGTTGTGGCAGCCAATCCGCAATTTGTTTGAGCTCGAAGCGCGCGAGGGGCTCATTGTTCACCTCGGCCACGACCATGGGCAGGGTGTTTTCAGCCACGCCGCCCACCACGCCTTGCCCGTACTGTACTTGCCACGCGCTGATGGCCAGACCGTGCGACGCGCAAGCGTACAAGGCGCGCTGGGCGGTGTCGGCGGCGTGAACGACCGAGCGCACGGCACCCAAACGACGCGCCAAGATTGACAGCGCGCGGCTCAGGCGCTCTTCGACCGGGACGCTCGACGTCATCGCCCGCCCGAACTCGGCCAGCGTCGCTAGGTCCTCGGTGCGCGTGGAAACGCTCAGGCTAGCCAGGCGCGGTAGGGCTACCAGATCGTGGACGCTCATCGGTGCCTACAGATTCGACGGGAGAAGCTTGCGCCAACGTTTCGGCGTCGTGTTCAGAACGATCTGTATGTGTAGGCGTGTTTCATTCGTGGCCTAGCGTGGCTTCGGATAGCTTCCAACAGTGATCGGATGTGATCCTTGGTGCTCAAAACCGTCGGCATTGGGCCCAAACATGGACGCCCGATGACGCCTGTGTTTCCGATTGCGACACGCTTGAAGCGCTCTGGATTAGCCGCTTTGCGACGCGTAGGGGTCGACCCTAACCCCAACTGCGACCTGAGGCGGGAGCCGTCGCCTCACTGAGTGCGACTAGGTAACTCGATCACGAAGCTCGCGCCGCTCGCGCTGTCTGACGTTGGCGCAGCATAATACGCGCGGCCGCCGTGCGCTTCCGCGACGCTTTTGACGATCGATAGCCCTAGGCCCGTGCCGTGCTCGACGTCGGTCGTGAAGAAACGTTCGAACAGTCGCGGACGCGTCTCGGGGGGAACGCCGGGCCCCGCGTCGCGCACCAGGATGCGGATTGTGCGACTGTCCGCATCGAGGATCAGCGCTACCGGTGTTTTGGGAGGAGAAAAGCGAATCGCGTTGTCGAGCAAGTTCGCCAGTGCGGTTGCCAGATCTTCACGCCGTCCGAATGCCGTTAATGTATCGGGAGCAGTGACGTCGATCCCGACATCGGGTGTCGCGCAGCGTTGCGCGCACTCGCGCACCAACTCTGCGAGGTCCAACACCGACGGCGCGGCGTCCGACGCTTCGATGCGACTCAGTTGCAACAGGCGCGAGACGAGTCGATCCAAGCGCTCGCTGTCGAGTTCGATGTTCGCGAGGAAGCGTTGCCGCGCCTTGGGATCGTCGGCCGCGCCTTCGCGAAGCAATTCGGCTGCGCCGCGGATCGACGTCAGTGGCGACTTGAAGCCGTGCGCGACGTCCGCCGCGAACGCTGCCGTGTCGCGCATGCGTTGGCGCAAGCGCTCCGTCATGGTGCCCAGCGCGTGTCCCAGTTCGCGCACTTCGCCGCTGCCGCTGATCGGGATCGGGAGATCGATTTCACCCGCGGCGATTCGAACCGCGACACGCGCCAAGCGTTCCAAGGGACGCGTGATTGAGAAAGCCAGCCACAGAGTGATGCCCAGGGTAAACACTAGTGCGATGCCGAGCACGCGCTGCAGCCCTGTGCGAATGCGGTAGAGCTCTGCCATCACGGGCTGCGTCGAGCGAGTGACGTAGACGGCGCCCGCTACGCGACCGTTGACGAAGATCGGGTCGGCGAGGAAAAGAAATACGCTCGGCTCGCGTTCACGGATGCGGGTGAACGCAGTGCGATGCCCGAGCAGCGCGCTCTGCACTTCGCCCCGCTCCCAGACCTCCTTCCAAACGGGGCTCGCCGAGCTCGGCGCGTCCATGCTCGAGCCGTAACCGTATCTCGAAGGTTGCTGAACCTCTTCGCCCTCGGGTGGACCGTTGCGATGCGAGTCGAGCAGCACGTAACCTTTGGGGCTCAGGATGCGCACGCGCGTGCGCGTATTCCTGGCGCTGATCGTCAACGCGTCTTCGATGCTTTGGTCGAACGTATCGCTCCTGCGCGCCTCGACGAAACGCCGGATGAGCGTCGCTTGGTTCTGCATGTCGCGCTCGAGCGAGCGCAAGAGCTCACGCTCGAACAGACGCGCGAACTCGAGCCCAACCACGGGCACGAGCAGCACGATCGCGTTGACGATGAGCAAACGCACGTGCAGGCGCCCGAAGCGATTTCTCAGGGCATCGAGCACAGATTGCGCACCAATTTATAGCCTACGCCGTGGACGGTGACGACCGGAGAGAGGCCGCATTCCCTGAGCTTGGCGCGGATGCGACGCACGTGAGTGTCTACGGTTCGCTCGGTGATGTGGGTATCTTCGGCGCGCGCTTCACGCAGCAACGACTGACGCTCGAACACGACTTCCGGTCGTTGCATCAGCACGCGCAACAGGCTGAACTCCATGTGCGTCAGGGCAACCGGCTGCGTGCGCACACGGACCTCGTGGCGCTCGAGATCGAGGCTCAAGTCTCCGATCTCCAAACGCGTGCGCGCCTCGGGTGGGGCATCGCTCGGCAGCGCTTGTGTGCGCCGCAGTACGGCTTTGATTCGCGCGACGAGTTCACGCGTGCCGAATGGCTTCGCCAAGTAGTCGTCCGCGCCCACTTCGAGTCCAATCACGCGGTCGACCTCTTCACCTCTGGCAGACAAGAACAAGATCGGCACTTGGGTCTTGGCGCGCAGCTCGCGACACAGATCGAGGCCGTTGGCGTCCGGCAACATGATGTCGAGTACGACTAAATCGATTGCCTCTTCGCCCAGCAGTGCGAGCCCTTGCTTGGCGTTTGGTGCCGAGAGCACCTGACAGCCCTCGCGTTCCAGAGCGTACTGCACGACTTCCCGAATGCGAGGCTCGTCATCCACGACCAAGATCCGTTTGTTCAGCATCGGCAACCCGTGAACTCGTAGCACTCGTAACACGTGCGCCGCCCGCGCGCTACGGGCTGCGCACGGGCGGTCCCTTCACGCCGGTGGCAGGGAGAGCTCCACGACGGGGGCGGTGTACGTGTCGCCTGCAGGTGCGAGATCGAACCATGCGTCCATCGACTCGACCCTTGCCGAGAGCGCGCCGACCAAGTCTTTTACCGAGGTGTTGCCCTCTTGTTGGCCGCTGTAACGGGCCACCAGCAATTGCGAGCGCAGCGCTTCTGCGAGCTCCGCGATCTCTGCCAAGAGCCGCTCGTCGCGCAGCCGCAGCTGGTGCAAGCGTTGCACGTTTTCTCCCCGCGCTCGCGTGGCGGGGTGTTGTCCCGCGGAGGTCACCGCCGCAAATTCGGGTCGGCACAACAAGTCGCTCAGTTCGCGATGGCGTTTCTCTACGAGACCTAGTCCCCGCAACAGCTGCGACAATAGCTGTTCCGGCAAGAGGCCATCGAGCGAGGTTTGTTCGACCGCTGAGCGCGCTTCTTCGAGCGCCTTGCGGATGCGTTGCAACCTGGACGACTCTTGCACGGGCTCTGGGCGTCGATCATCGAACAACGTCAACGGTGCCCACAACGGCCAAGCCGTGAGGCACAGCAACGCCGATCCGATGCGCGCTGAAAATTTACGCGAGCCAACGCGCCGGTCGCAGGCCAGGGCGAGCAGCGCACCCAGCGCGAGGTATGCGAGCAACAGCTTCATCTCAGTACTCCCCACCGGTTTCGCGGCCATCCGCTTCGTAGTCGCCCGAGCTGTGATAGATGCCGCGCGCCGAGTCGCTGCCGAGCATCAAGGCTTCGAGAAACGTACTTTCCGCAGGGCGGAACCAGGGAGTCGTCGTCTCCGCGGGGCGGCCGACGAAGGGACGCAGGCTCCACGCCGTTTGACCCGCCACCAAGCAGAACGTCAGAGCAAAGCCCGCCAAGATCGGAAGTGAACTAGCGCGCTTCTGCAACGCCCGCACCACGACGCCGAGCCCCGCGAGCCCAGCGGCTCCGTAGAGCAGTGATGCGATCATCGTGAGCTGATGATAACCCGTGGCAGATCCTTGCAGGATGTCCACCGAGAACCACAACACGGGCAAGAGTGCGAACAGCACGAGCGACGCCCGTGCCGTCGCCGAGAGCAGCAGCGCGAGCAGGCTGCGTAGACGAATGCCTTGTCCGAACACGGCCGTGATGGCGTAGAACGCCGGCGCGCAGACGCTGAGCGTGATGATCCAGGCCAAGGGTAGCTTGACGGCGCTGGCGAAGGCTTGGCTCACGCCGCGAGAGCTGCCGAGCACGAAGCCGAAGACACCCGTGCAGATCAACACGTGAGTCAGGGTCGCTCGAGCCAAGGGGCGGAGCTCGATGCCGTGCACGCAACGCGTTGCAAGCTCTTGGGGTTTGCTCGAGATGAGAAGTGAAGTCGTCAACATTGAATCTCCTGAGTGGAAAGAGGGATTGCTGTGGGTAAACTTCTCAGAACAGGATGAAGTGCTGCATGCGGACGAATAGGTAGAGGCCGAGCACCATCGTGAACAAGGCCCAGCCGAGCAGAATGCCGAGCGTCAACGGAGTGCGTTGACGCAGCATGGCTCCCAGATCGCGTGCCAGGCTAACCAGAGCGATGGTGCCCGCGAAGAAATACGTGAACGTGCTGCTGACGAGAACGCCGTCGGACGAGCCGCCACTGGCGGCGAAGAGCAGCAGGGTGGGCGTAAATCCGAGGCACAGCAGACCTCCGCGCAGGTAGGTGCGCGCCACCGCGTTCACCACGGCGCGCGGCTCGAGCTGCTCGTTGAAGACGCTGAGCAAGATCCACAGGCCCGGCAACGAGAGCGTCAAGGTCGTGGCCGCGGTGATGGGCAGCGTCACGCTTTGCAGTGAGACCCAAGGCCGGAAGGCCTTCTCATTGCGCTCGAAGAATTGGACCAGCGTCGCGGGTACGCCGAGCAGCGCTAGTCCGAGGACCCCAGCGAGCAACCGCATCATGTCGTCGGACGCGTTGTTGCTGAGCGGGGATAACAGCTCTGCGGCTTTGCTCGTTGGCGCGGGCAGTGTGGGGTCTAGGCTGTCCGAGGTCGGGTCGAGCGTACTGCTCGCCATTGGCGGCGTGTCGAAAGTCGTTGTACTCATGGCTTCGTTCTCCTGAGTACAGGCTAGCGAAGCGTTGCGACGACGCTGCGGAACCCTCAGGGAGAAGCCAGGGAGAAGTTGTGAAGGAAATGTGAAGCGCCCTGGGCGCGTCGAGAGCCGTAGCTGCTCGCGCGCCTCCAGGATTCAGCGTGCCGCGTCTAGGCGCGGGAGCTTTACTCGCGCTCTCGAGCTTCGGCGACCCCGAGCACGCGCCCGTCCAGGGTTACACCGTTCATCTCACGCATGGCTTGCTTTGCCGATTCGGAGTCCGCAAAGGACACGAAGCCGAAGCCGCGGGAAGCGCCAGTCGTCCGATCGAGAACTACGTGTGCAGAGGTAACGGTACCAAAGCGTTTGAACGCTTCGCGCAGCAGTTCGTCGTTGGTGGCCAAGCTGAGGTTCCGGGCAAATAGTCGATTGTTCATGTTAGTGGCTTTCAGTAGTTAGCGTCGCCCATGTTTGGCGCGCTGACATTGTTGTTGTTCTCGGGTCGCTGAGTGATCAGCGCTTCCATCGTCAGCATCAACGATGCGACGGACGCAGCATTCTGAAGCGCAACCCGCACGACCTTGGTGGGATCGATCACGCCTGCCTGGATCAGATCTTCGTATTGATCCGTCATGACGTTGTAGCCGAAGCCGGCGCTGAGCTCGCGCACTTTGCCAATCACGACCGCGCCCTCGATGCCGCCGTTTTGGGCAAGCTGCCTCAACGGTTCTTCGATCGCGCGACGGATGATGTTCACTCCGTACTGTCGATCTCCGGGTTGCTTCAGTTTCTCCAAAGCTGGTAGTGCGCGCAGCAACGCAACGCCGCCGCCGGGTACGATCCCCTCTTCAACGGCCGCTCTGGTGGCATGCAGCGCGTCTTCCACACGCGCTTTCTTTTCCTTCATCTCGGACTCGGTCGCCGCTCCAACGCTCAGCACGGCAACCCCGCCGGCTAGCTTTGCCAAGCGCTCCTGCAGAGCTTCGCGATCGTACTCGGACTCGGTCTGGGCGAGCTGAGCTCGAATCTGGGTGAGGCGGGCCTGAATGGCTTCCTTGGTGCCTGCACCATCGACCAGCACGGTGTTGTCCTTGTCCACGCGGATTGAGGTCGCACGTCCGAGATCCGTCAGCTGCAGCGACTCGAGTCGCGTGCCGAGCTCCGTAGTGACGGCGGTGGCGCCGGTCAGCGTGGCGATGTCTTGCAATGTCTCCTTGCGTCGATCACCGAAGCCGGGCGCCTTGACAGCGCACACGGAGAGGGTACCGCGCAGCTTGTTCACCACCAGCGTAGCCAAGGCTTCACCGTCGATGTCTTCGGCAATGATCAACAACGGCTTGCCGCTCTTGGAGACTTGCTCGAGCAGCGGCAGTAGTTCGCGCAAGCCGCTCAGCCGCTTTTCGTGCACGAGCACGTAGGCGTCGTTGAGCACGGCTTCCATGCGCGCAGAGTCCGTCACGAAATAGGGCGACAAATACCCGCGGCTGAACAGCATGCCTTCCACGACGTTCAGGGCCGTCTCGGTGGACTTGCCCTCTTCCACGGTGATGACGCCCTCTTTGCCCACGCGCTCCATGGCTTCGGCGAGGAGTGCTCCAACGGTGACGTCTCCGTTCGCGCTGATCGTGCCCACCTGGGCAATCTCGCCACGATCCTTAGTGGGCTGAGAAAGCTTCTGCAGCTCTTGCACGACGACCTCGACGGCCGCGTCGATGCCATGCTTCAGCTCCATGGGGTTCGCTCCACCTGCGACCAATCGAGCGCCCTCCACGTAGATGGCTTGCGCCAACACGGTGGCCGTGGTTGTTCCGTCGCCCGCGATCTCGGAGGTTTTGGCCGCGACTTCTTTCACCATTTGCGCGCCCAAGTTTGCGAAGCGATTGGACAGCTCGATCTGTTTGGCGACAGTGACCCCGTCCTTGGTGATGCTTGGAGGTCCCCATGATTGCTCGATGGCAACGTTGCGACCACGTGGTCCAAGGGTAACCTTCACTGCATTGGCGAGGTCGTTGAGCCCTGCCGCGAGTTGCCGGCGAGCCGCATTACTGAATAGGACGTCTTTGACAGTCATCGTTGAATCCGAGAGAGCTCAAAGCACATTCCGGGCCACAGACGGTTTGGCGCCCGGCTCGAGGACTCGGGTTCGTTGCATTCAATCATTGTGATGTAGGCCCCGTTCAAAACGACTGCGCGCAAACGCGCCTGCAGCCGTTCTTCTTGCGGCACGTATGTTGCCTACTCACGACACATCGCATGGTAATTTCGATGGCCAGCAACTCCCAGGTTGCGTCTGACAGCGCTCCCGAGAGCTTGCCGCCCGAGTCGATGGAAGAAGATGAATCTTCCGGCATTCCGGGGATCGCTAACCCGATGCGCGCCGTCGCCGTCGTGGGCACTTTCCTGCCCAGGCGTTGTGGGATCGCGACATTCAGCACGGACTTGAGTCTCGCGCTGTGCACCGAATTTCCCGACTTGGATTGTCTTGCCGTAGCCATGAACGATGGCTCGCAGAACTATGCATACCCCGAGCGCGTGCGCTTCGAGCTCAGAGAGGGTGATGTCGCGTGTTACCGCCGCGCGGCTGACTTTCTGAACGTCAACGCCGTCGACGCGGTAAGCTTGCAACACGAGTACGGCATCTTCGGTGGCAAATGCGGCGTGCACGTACTGGCACTCTTGCGTGAGTTGCGCATGCCAGTCGTAACGACCTTGCACACCATCTTGCCCGAGCCGAGTGACGAGCAGCGCGTGGTGATGGATCAGATCGTTCAGAAGTCGGCACGCTTGGTGGTGATGAGTTTGCGCGGCGCTGCGTTACTCCAGGAAGTGCACCACGTTCCTGCCGAAAAGATCGACGTGATACCGCACGGGATCACGCCTGCCGCGACGGGGCGCCGCAGTAAGCAGCGGCTCGGCGTGCAGGGGCGCACGGTCCTGTTCACCTTCGGGCTGCTATCCCCCGACAAGGGCATCGAATCGGTGATCGACGCCTTGCCCGAGATTGTTCGGGCGATACCGGACGTGCTGTACGTGGTGCTGGGCGAAACGCACCCACACGTCAAAGCCGAGCACGGTGAGTCCTACCGGCTAGCACTGCAGAGTCGCGCCAAACGCCTGCGCGTGGGTGAACAAGTCGTCTTCCACAATCGTTTCGTACTTCAACAGGAGCTCGCAGAGTTCATGTCCGCGGCGGACATCTACGTCACGCCGTACTTGAAGGCAGAGCAATCGACGTCCGGGACGTTGGCGTACGCCGTCGGATCGGGAAAGGTCGTGATCTCGACGCCGTATGCCTACGCGCGAGAGCTGCTCGGGGACCAGCGTGGCGTGATCGTACCGTGGCGCAACCCGGCGGCCATCGCGCACGAGGTGATCGAGCTGTGCAAGGACGACGTCAAACGCCGTAACATGGGCATGCGCGCAGCGAGCTACGGCTCGAACATGCTCTGGCCCCAAGTTGCTCGCCAGTACAACGAATCCTTCAGCCGTGCCCGTGCAGAGCACGCGCAGCGTCAGCGCTCCGTCTTCGAGCTCAAGACAATCGATCGCCAGCCGCTCGATCTGCCAGACCCGGATTTGCGGCACGTACGGCAAATGACCGACTCGACCGGCATGCTGCAGCACTCGCGCTTCAACGTGCCACGTTATCAAGACGGTTACTGCGTGGACGACAATGCGCGCGCATTGCTGCTCATGACGCTGTTGGATGATGCCGGAGCCCAAGAAGCCGAGATCGTGCGTTCGCTGGCGTTGCGTTATCTCGCGTTCGTCAGTCACGCGTTCAACGAGGCTACGGGCCGCTTTCGCAACTTCATGTCCTATGATCGCAGTTGGCTAGAGCCCACGGGTTCGGAAGACAGCCAGGGGCGTTGCGTGTGGGCGCTGGGTTGCGTGATCGGTCGATCGAACGATCCGGGAAGGCAGAGTCTGGCGGGCGTCTTGTTCCAGCGTGCGCTGCAGGGCACCGGGACCTTTACCAGTCCTCGTGCATGGGCTTTCGTATTGCTCGGGATTGCGGAGTACCTGCGTGCGTTTCGCGGAGACAGCAACGTGGAGCAGCAGCGTCAATTGCTCGCCGAGCGCCTGCTCGACTTGTACCGGCGCACTCACGGCGACGATTGGCGCTGGTTCGAGGATTCTTGCACGTACGAGAACGCGCGCTTGTCGCAAGCGATGCTTTCCTCTGGAGCCTTGAGCAACGACCAAGAAATGCTGAAGGCGGGCTTCGATTCTCTACATTGGCTGTTAAGCGTGCACGAGCTGGACGAGGGGGACTTCGCTCCGGTTGGTTCGAACAGCTTCTACCGGCGTGGTGGCCCCAAAGCGCGTTTCGACCAACAACCCTTGGATGCCTGGGCGATGATCTCAGCGTGTCTGGAGGCACATCGCATCAGCGGTGAACAGTACTGGGCTGAGCACGCTCGGCGAGCCTTTGGCTGGTTTCTCGGACAGAATCATCTACAGCAAGCGCTTTACGACGCGGCCACCGGGGGCTGCCGCGATGGCCTTCATGCAGATCGCATAAATCAAAACCAAGGCGCGGAATCTACTTTGTCGTTCCAACTGGCATTACTTGAGATGCGCGCTCTCGATCTCTTGCCGTCTTTGAGCTCGCACGGATCCAAAACATGAAGTCACACAGGGGTTATCCAGAACTTTTCAAACGCGCCGCCAACAATCCGATCTTGATGGCAGAACAATGGCCGTATCCGGCGCACACGGTCTTCAATCCAGGAGCCGTACTGTTGCCAGACGGAACCACATTGCTGTTGTGTCGCGTCGAGGACCGCACGGGCCACTCGCACTTGTGTGCGGCGCGTTCGAAGAACGGCATCGACCAGTGGCAGATCGATGAGCAGCCCACTTTCTTGCCCGACGCGCGCAAACATCGCGAAGAACTCTGGGGCATCGAGGATCCGCGCATCACGTACCTCGAGGAGTTGGGAAAGTACGCGATCGCTTACACGGCGTTTGGTCGCAGTGGTCCGGGTGTGGCCTTGGCGTTGACCACCGACTTTCGCAGCTTCGAGCGCGTAGGTCTGGTGATGCAGCCCGATGACAAGGACGCCGCGCTCTTACCGCGACGGATCAACGGTAACTTCGCGCTACTACACCGTCCGGTCACCGATTCCGGTGCCCACATCTGGATTTCGTACTCCCCCGATCTGAAGAATTGGGGCAGCCACCGCATGGTGTTGCCAGCCCGCCGAGGGGGCTGGTGGGATGCCAACAAGGTGGGCCTTTCGCCGCCGTTGATCGAGACGCCCGAAGGCTGGCTCATGATCTATCACGGTGTCCGGCACACGGCATCCGGTAGTCTCTACCGCTTGGGGTTGGCGCTACTCGCTCTCGACAAGCCCGAGCAGTGTCTTCTTCGCGGGCCAACTTGGGTGTTTGGACCCGAGGCGCCATACGAACGGGCGGGCGATGTGGCGAACGTCACGTTTCCCTGCGGCTACACGCTGGCCAAGGACGGCGACACGCTCAACCTGTACTACGGCGCGGCAGATAGCTCGATCGCTCTGGCGACGGCAAGCTTGAAGGAGCTCTTGAGTTGGCTTCAGACGCACGGTGCCGGGCACGACGCCGTGAAAGACACCTGACGCCACTCCTTCACTTTGATGTGGCGTCGACTCTGCAGCATCACTGAGAGCTGTTTTCGTCCGCGGCATGGAAAGTGCTTTGGCTTCTGAACAGGAGAATACGATGATCTGGAACTCGATAGAAGAACACTGGCCGCAATTGACCAGTCAGCTCAAGTTGAAGTGGGCGAAACTCACCGACGATGACCTCGAAGCCATCGACGGCAAGAAGGACCGACTCGTCGCCAAGATTCAAGAGCGCTACGGCATCGTCAAAGACGATGCAACCGCGCAAGTCTACAAGTGGCTCGGCACGGTTTCCGTGCAGCAGTTCGAGGGTCGTATCGCGAGCGGTATCCCGATCGTGGAGCGAGACCCGACGCTGAACGGCTCCTCCAAGCTGAACTAACGCTCGAGACTGCGTAAACCCAATGAAACTATCGTCAGCGCGCGAAGCGCAGAGTTGCGCCGTTCTAGCCCTTTGCTTACTTGGTCTGGGCTGTGAACGCGCAGCCGCTCCGGCCGAACACGCGCCGGCGCCGGCGCCCGCCGCCGTTCCGCGCGAGGTCATGGTAGCGCCGCAGCCCGCAGCCAGCGGTGCCACGGAAGCCTGGGGCTCCGCCCCAAGAGCCTCGCTGGTGCCTGAGATGAGGGGTAAACCCGTCGCCATGAACAGTGGCGAGCCTTGCAAGACATATCGCTCGCTACCGTCGCTTCACTACAGCGACGATACGCTCGTCCAAGATGCCTGCTTGGCGATCCCGAACGATACCAAGATCGAAGTGCGTGCCGGCGCGACGCTCGCGATCGTGGCGACCAATGGCCTGATGCTCGGCAGAAACGTCGTTTTCGACGCGGTTGGCGCGCGTGGACACCGCGGCGGCCGTGCGCCCTTCGCGAGCTTGTCGTTCGATGCGAATAGCGACGCCGAAATTCGCTCGCTCTGTCTCGATCATGGCAACCAGTGCGCGTGCCCGAGCGACGCGTCGTCGCTTGGCGCCATTCGTGGGCACACCGGTGAGGCCGGATCGGCGGGTGGCAGCGTGCGTTTGATCGCCGGGTCTCTGATTCTGCCAAGCAAACTCACGGGCCTCGCGATCGATGTTTCGGGTGGTATGGGTGGTCCCGCTGGTGAGAGCGGCACACGTCGCTGTGTGCGAGGCGATCTCGGTTGTTCCAGTCCCGTTTGTTCCGCGGGAGTGCTTGGCGGTGCCTCGGGCAACGCGGGCAATGTCTCTGTGGTTCTCGGTCAAGCACCGTCGATGGAAGTGGCCAAACACCTCTCGGGTGCCACCATTCCTAGCGACGCAGCGGCGCCGCTGATCGTCGAGTCGTCCAGCGCTCTGCTCGAGCGTACTGCCGACTTGAACCGTTTGGCGCTTCAAGAAGGTTGGCAGCGCACTGCGGGTTTGGATACGAACTGACGATGCTGTCTCCAGGTTTACTGGGGTTCTTGCGTTTTCCCTACAAGGTCTGAGTGACTTTCATCAAGTGCGGGGGCTTGTCCGGGTCGAAGCCTCGGCTGCGCGCCACGACGTCGAGCAGCCCATAGAAGGCCTGCAGTAACGCCAAGGGTGTGGCAACCGGGTGAATGCCCCTGACGAACGGCAAAGCGTGAGCTCGTTCGACAGGAGTCGCATCCAGCAGGGATACTCCGGCGGTGTATACGACCGCGCCCGCGTTTCGCAGCTGCCGAGCAAGCGCTAGGACGCCAGCTGCCGTTTCGTCCTTTTGCCCAAACAGCAGCACCACCGAGTGCTCGCGGATCAGCGCGACGGGGCCGTGCAACAGTTCCGCTCCGCTAAACGCCTCGGCGTTCAAGCCGCACGTCTCCTTGAACTTCAACGCTGCTTCTTGGGCCACACCGAGGCCGATGCCACGCGCGACCACGAATAGCTGGTTGCAATGGGCAAGCGCGTCCACGGCTGCCGACCAATCCAACGCTCGTGCTCGTCGGAGTTGCTCTGGAAGAGCATTCAACATACCGAGCAGCTCTGGATCGTGACCAAAGTTTGCGACCATCTGCAACACCGCACTGAGCGTCGCGATGTGAGACTTGGTTGCGGCGACGCTGTGTTCCGAGCCCGCGTGGAGCGGTACGACCGCGCGCGAGGCTGCTCCCAACGCCGAACCCGCGGTGTTGAGCAGCGAGATCACGAACGCGCCATGACTGGCAGCCCATTTGGCGTTCTCGACCAAATCGAAGCTGGCGCCCGATTGCGACAGGCAAAGCATCACGGATTGATTCAAGTTGACCGGAGCACGATAGAGCGCCCCTACGGAGGGTGCAGCTGTCACCACGGGCAAGCCAAGCCGTGTCTCGATTAGGTACTTGGCATAGGTGGCGGCATTGTTCGAACTGCCGCGCGCGTTGGTCAAGATGAAGCGCGGCTTGACGCGCGCAAAGTGAACGGCCAACTCGCGAAACACTGGGCTGTTCACGCCGAGCTGTCCCGCGACGACCTCGGGTGCTTCGCGCGCTTCGCGCAGCATCAGACTGACAGCGCCATCGTTCATGGTTCTTCCCGTGCTGGTGCATGCGCAGGCTGCATGCTCACTACTTGCTCAACGCCGAGGCCTGAGCAGCTCTGACTTCGTCGAACCAAGGCGTCGATTTGGTTTCGACACAGCGCGCCGCGTACAAGAACATCGCAGCGGACCAAGTCTGCCAGTCTCGCCCGGCGGGTTTGCCTGTCAACGCGTTGAATTGCTCGTTGAAACCCCACTCGGCTTGGTTTTCGTGCCAGGGCTTGACCAAGCACACGAGCGCCTGCAAGTTCCGTTGCGCGAGATCGAAGCGCCCCGCTGCAACACAGGCGGCGACGTAGAAGCCACAGATGAATGGCCAGACCCCGCCATTGTGATACTCGCCGGGCAGATTGAACTGTGCGTAACGCGGACGCCAATCTGCATCTCCCGGTCGCATGTAGGGAAACAAGCATGGCGGCAAACCGAGAGCAAGCTCCCCGTTGGCGCGCAGTTGTTCACACTCCGCCTCTACCCAGTTGATCAAGCGCTGCGCGCGGGATCGCGATGCGACCCCCGCCAGAATCGCCAATGAGTTGCCCAGCAAGTCGAAACGCTCGTCGTGGTGGATCTTGTAAGAGCACATGGCGTAGTACGGCCGCTGAGGCAGCGCCAAGCCTTCGTGCGCCTTGCGCCCGGTCTGGGGAGCGGTGAGTTCGAAGCGGTTCATCAGTTGGCGAAGGAGATTGGCTTCGTCGTGCCTGCCATATTGTCGCAGATAGGTGTAGCAAATCGCGTTGACGTACAGTCCGTAACCCACCACCCAATGCTCGTCGCGCCAATCGCTGGTCGGAAGCTGTCCGACCATGACCAGGTCGTCCGGGCTTTGATAGCGCATCCAAGTCATTGCCTTTTGCGCCGCAGCGTCGAGGAACAGGGGCTCACCAACGTGCCGTCGAAAGATCGCGAGCCCGAACAAAAATAGCGGCGTCGTATCCGAAGCTCCCCGATCGCCGGGATCGTGAACGAGCGACGGAATGTGGCCCAGCGCCGTTTGGTTGTGAGCCAAGCATTCCAGCGTCCTGCGCATCTGGTCTTCACACACCGGATCTCGGCTGAGCAAGAAGCCGGGCATGGAGATCATGAGATCTCGCGTGTAAGGCTCCGGATAACCCCAGCCCGCAGTCCGCGGCAGGCCCTGATAGTTGCCATTGGCATTGTTGCGAAGGACTTGGACTGCCGCCATCTTCGCGTCGGCAACTGTCGGCTGTGGGTTATCCTGCATGATGCTCAGTTGATCTGTAGCTTTCGCTGAACGATCTCCACGAACTTCTTGGCCACGATGCGATAGTCGTAATTCTCGACGACGCGGCGGCGCCCATTCTGCCCGAGCCTTAGCCGCTCTTCTGGACTTCTCATCAAGTGGTTCAGGTGTCGCGCAATGTCCTGGACCGATGCGCGGAAGTCAGCCGTTCTCAGATAAGGAAAGATCACGCGGTGCCCCTCCTCGAAACCCTGATCCTCACCCACCGTTGCCTCGCCGATCTTGTTCTCCTGCGCCACGGCCGCAAGATATGCAGTCTGTCCGTGCACCATCGTGTCTTTGAAGGCCATCGCGTCGATCGCGATTACCGGTTTTTCGCAGGCGTTGGCCTCGACCTGAATCATCCCGAAACCCTCCAAGCGAGACGGCGCCGCGTAGATATCGCACGCTGCCAACAGATAGGGCATGTAGTCGCGTGAATTGCGACTCGTGGAGTAGACCACGTTCTTTTCGATCCCGAGCGTGGTGGCCAATAGCATATCTTGCAGATTCTGGACACTCGTGCGTGCCTGCGGCCACACCTTGCAGACGTATTTGTAGTCGGGCGCACCGCGATCGATCAGAGCGAGGGCTTCCATCACCTCTCTACCGCCTTTCGATGCGGCATCACCGCCGACGGTCAGAATCATGACTTGATTGTCAGCGACGCCCAGCGATTCGCGAACCGCGCAGACCTTCGGGTCGCTGCGCTCGAACGGACGAAAAGCGTCGGTGTCGCAACCCACCGGTAGCACCTCGATGTTGTCGCCGCGAATCCCGTCGCGGATGTACGTGTCACGTACCCAGTTCGAGGTGACGAGAATCAGCGGCAGGGAATTGAGCGTTTCTTGGTAGTTGGCTATGTAGCCATCGGCGACCAGCCAGGGCACGGGTGTTATCCCATAGCGCTGAGGGTGGAAGATCAATTGCGGGGTATGACCCCAGTAGCCGACGCCAAGCACGATGTCTGGCCGGAACCAGCGATAGTACCACTCTTTCTCCTGAGGACTGTCGAGGTTGACGGCGTGCGCCTCGACCCCCAACTCAGTCAAGCCCTTGTACAGCAAGTCACCCTGCGTCGCCAGGCCACCAGGTGACGGCGGATAGTCATACAACAGCAGAACCTTCACGCCTTGATCTCCCGAGTCGAACTCGCCAAAACGAGCTCGTTCATGCGAGACGGCGAGTCGGCGCGATCGAAGCCCTCGGTGGCGGGTGTCGTCCGCGCTTCCCAGCTGTCTTTGCCGAAGCCGTAGATGTCCGTGATGAGCTGGTACTTGCGCTCGAAGGTTTGCGGGGTCAGTTCGTACTGCTCGTCTGCATCCGCTCGCACATGGGGACAGCCGAGCCCAGCGTCATCGCTGTAAGCGAAGAGCTTCACTTGCGCGCAGTGAACTTGCCGTGAGGTCCACAGCGCGGCAACTGCGCGGCAACACTCCTCGTGCCGGAGATGACGAGTGTACTCGCCGCGAGGACCGTGCGTCAGGATCAAATCGTAGTTGTTCGCCGGTAGACCAGTGGCGAGCGTGTCGAGCAGCAGCGCCAGGGGCAATGGTCGCTGTTCCGCGCCGTCGTCGAGATCGGCCATTGCGCCTCTGGCGTGCAAGGCCTGCAAGGCGCGCCGAAAGCGAACAGAGCGGTCGGCATCGCTGCCTCTGCAAAGCGTCAAGACGAACCAGTCCCAGCCGGGGCGTTCTAACATGAATCCGCCGCACCACAGCACCTCATCGTCGGGATGAGCCACGATTACGGCCGCCCTGGGCGTCCGAGTTTCTCGAGCATTCGCCATCGAAACTCATCGAGCAACGTTCATGCCGCGAGTGGAGATCGCGCTCGGAGTCCCAGCGCTGGCGACTTGCGTGAGCGCTGGCTGACTGGGGCATGCCCTAGCGCTCAGCGCGCATCTGGTACGCGTCGTGCATTGGCACGGATCGAGCGCAGTGGTCGAACCTTCGGCGTCAGCGCACAAAAGGAGCTCGGCGTGACCAAACAAGAAATCATGCGATTGGGTGCTGCAGAGCAGAACGTGCTCGGGTTGAGTTTGCGCCCTGGCCTGAGCGACAAGCGCATTCGCAATATCTTGATCTCGGGTTCCCTGTGCCTGCTTGGTGTGGCCGTCGTCTCGTTGGTTGGAGTGGGCATTGGGGCCATTACTTCGATCGCGCTTGCCATCATCGTGATCTCGGTGGCCGAGAAGATCTCGTACTCGAGAGAGATCCTCGTTTACAAGTCGCTAGTGCGCAACTTGGTGCAGCGCGTAGACGAGCTCGATAAGCCTGACGCCGGAGTACTGCGCGAACACGCCTCCGCGAGCGACGTTAGCGGTCGGTGAGCGAACGCCAGCTTGGCATGAAGTGCACGCAAGGCGCGTCACGTGGGGTCCTTTTGCCCCAACTTTCAGTTCTGAAGATTAACGCGTCGCCGTGTTCTTGGCTGCAGACCCGCGGCGGCTGGTGCTGCTGCTGTCAATCGCAAGTGGCACGGTATCTGCTTTGGCAGGCTGTGAGGGGACGCTCAAATGTCCTCTCGCCTCAAAGGTCGCTGGTTTGAATGAAGGTCGCTCATGTTTAAGTCAGTTCTATCGATCCTGCTCGGCGCAGCGCTGCTAGGAAGCTGCGGCGGGAGCTTGGCACCCACACAGCGTTTGGCAGATGCTCAATCTGCCGAGCGCAGCGCCAGGGAGCTTGGAGCCAATGATAATCCACAGGCTCAACTTTCGTTGAAGTTGGCCCAACAACAGATCAGTCAAGCGCAATCTGCCATCGAGGGCGGAGACAATGACCGAGCAAACAGTTTGTTGATCCGCGCCAAAGCCGACGCGGAGCTTTCCGTTGCGCAGGCACGTGAACAAAACGCCAAGCAGGGTCGCCAAGAGGCGATCGCAGATTCGGCCGCGCAAGAGAAGGCCAACGCCGGCCAAGGAGCAGTAAAATGACTATTAACTCTCGTATCGTCTCAATCGCAGCGCTAGTCTGCGTGTTTGGTGGCATCGGCTGCGCAGCGAGTCTGCCGCCGCAAGATCTGCTCGATGCGCGCAGCGCCTTCGACAACGCCAGTAGAGGCCCAGCCGGCAAGCTCGATCCGGCGGACTTGCACAATGCAAAGCAGCAGCTCGACGTCGCTGAAACGGCTTTCCGCGAGGACGGCGACACGCCAGAAACTCGTGACCAGGCGTATGTAGCTATACGTAAGGCTCAGTTCGCAGACTCGGTGGGGCGGACGCGCGCTTTGGATCAAGCCAAGCGGGCTGTCGTCACCGACATGCACGCGGACGAGAAAGAAGCGGTCGCGAACACGGCTGCGGAGCTCGGTCGTACCAAGGCTGAGTTGGACGCTCGCGGTACGATGCTTGCCACACAGGGCGCGGCTCTGGAGGAAGAGAAGACCAAGCGCGCCGACGCCGAGCAACGCGCAAACAAGGCTGCAGCTGAGCTGGCCAGGCTTGGCACGGTCACGCACGAGCAACGAGGCATGGTCATCACGCTCTCGGGCAGCGTGCTCTTCGCCTCGGCGAAGTCCGACCTGCTGCCTGCAGCACAAGCCAAATTGAGTGAGGTCGCGGCGGCGCTGACCGAGGTCGATCCGTTGTCCAAGATGGTTGTCGAAGGACACAGCGATTCGCAGGGCGCGGCGGCTTACAACCAAGATTTGTCTCAGCGTCGTGCGCAGGCCGTGCGTGACTACCTCGTGACGCGTGGCATCGCCAGTGACAGGATCAGCGCTCAGGGGTTTGGAGCTTCGCGTCCGATCGCGGACAACGCTTCGCCCGACGGCAGAGCGAACAATCGGCGAGTAGAGATCGTCGTTCAGCAGACAGAGCCGGTAGCACTGCGCCAGTGAGCGCGTGGGGTGGAGGGAGTAGGTGAACGGCCGTGCGTAGTGGTGGCTCGAGGCGCGAAGCGCGCCCGCCCGCTGCGCACGGCCCGGATCGGGGAATCGCACCCGCCCGCTGCGCACGGCCCGGTTCGGGCCGTTTCCCGCCGCACGTCGTGCGCTTGGACTTTACGCAGCCGCTTTGGTGTTCGAGGCTGAATCGCGACGCTCACAGATCCCGGCCAGCGCTTGCATCAACACCACGGAGCTCGGCATTCCGCCTTGTCCGGCCTCGTGGATATGTTCAGCAAGGTCCGCCAGAGATACCAGGCCCACGAGTTTTCCTCCCTCAACTACTGGCACGCGACGAACTTGGTGCTTGCTCATGATCCGAGCGACGTGTGCGAGAGAGTCGTCGGGGCCTGCCGCGTGAACTTCGGTCGACATCGCGCTGGCGACGCTCATCGAGTGCAAGGGTAGGCCGCGTGTGAACGCCGCCATGCAGATGTCGCGATCCGTCACCATACCGACCACGCGTGATTCGCCATCTATGACGGGCAGAGCGCCGCAATCCCCTTCCCAGAGCAGCTTCGCAGCTTGGGCCAAGGAATCACCAGGGTGACAGATGTGAGGCGTGCTCTTGATCAGCATTCGGATCGGCGTCGTCACCTCTGCGTTGGTTTGTCCTTCGCGCATCAGCGCCTTCACGGCGTGAGCGAGTTCGCGAACGCGGGTCGTGGTGCTTTCGAGATTCTGCCCTCCTGGGGCCTCACTTCGTTGAAGTGAGACTTCCAACGCGTGGAGTTTGCCTTCGAGCGTTTGCCAACGTTGTCGGGCTTCGGTGGACAGCAAATCGAGTTGGACGCGCACGGTGTCGCGCGCGACGCGCAGCGTGTTGAGTAGCTCATGGGTCGAGTGATGATGGGTGGGCTCGGGCGTAGCTGAGGACATGAAACGGTTCTCCGCGTCCCTTCAATGCAGTTTTCGGGCCGTGCAGGAGTGCTCACTTCTTGCGGCGTGGCTCGGTCCATGCAGCGTGAGCGCCGATCGCTCGAACATCAATGAGTGAGAAAGACAAGGAATCATGACCAAGGATGAACAAACCAGAACGCTGATCCGCGACCGAGTCCTCAAGCTGCTCTCCGATAGTGAGGTTGCAAACGTCAGCTCAACGGAAGCCTTGAACGGACTCGCAGTGGGGGAAGAGTACATAGATCTGGTTGCGATTGACCGCGGCGTATGCCGAAGCAACGGAGACCAGATCGTCATGGGACATCTGTTGCCAAGGCGAGCCGTGCGAAACAACACGTGGCTCGCGATCGTGAGTGAACTCGGCGTGGACGCGCACTCCCGAAGCCGTGTCGACGACAAGACGGGAATTTCGAAATAGCCTGGACGCCGCCTTGCCAGTCTAGCGCTGACGCCGTACGCCGATCACCTGAAGCACACCCAGCAGCGGAGCAACCCGCCGGCACACTTAGTGCAACGCGCCTCTGCAATGAACACCCTGCCCATGAGACCCTATTTCATCGCCCTGGCCGCGCTCGATTTCTCTGCGCTGGGTGATCGCGCTTTGGAAGAAGCGGCAAGGCTTCACGATTCCTATCCAGACATGGCGCTTCACGTCGTGATCGTGGGACGCGCGGAGAACGAGCTGATCCGTATGCCCTGCGTCGACATGGGCGCCCTGCCACAAGCGGATGCGGAAGACTTTGCTTGCCGCCACGTCGGGGAGCTGATTGCTGCGCTGCAAGAGCGCGGCTCGGCTCTGCGCTTGGAACACGTCATGGTCTACGTTCTGACGGGCGATCCGGCGAAGGTGATCGTCGAGCTTGCCACCAGCATCGACGCGGATCGAATTGTGCTTGGGACCCACGCGGGCGATGGCCTCAAGAGTTGGATCTTGGGTTCCGTGGCGGAAGGCGTGGCTCGCAACGCGACCTGCGGAGTGCACATCATTCGACCCCGCGATTTCTTCGAAGGCGAGCCACTGCCCGCGATTCAGGCGCCGCTTCAGCCTGGACAACACGCGTTGATCCAGTTCAAGGAGCGATCGAAGTATCATTACGTGGGACGCAACGCGGCGGCCGCAAGCCGCATGATGCCGGCAATTTGAAGCCCCTAACTCGTTGGGGTCGAGAACCGTATCCACGCCGCTGCAAGCCGAGGCAGAACGTGGCTGCGGGGCAGGACGCGCCGGCATTGCGTGCTTGAGCGACCATTCGTTTCGGTTGTCGGCCGCATCGATTCCAAATCGGATCTCGAAGGCCTGATGAGTTTACCGGCGGCGCGCAACTTGCACTCGCGAGAAACATGACCGTGTCGCTGACCGCCGTTTTGATCCTGGTCGTGATTGCGGGCGTGTGCGGCGCGGTGGGTGGTGCCCTGGGTGGAGCGAGTGGCGGCGTATTGACTTCGGTCGCACTCGGGTTCGTGGGCGCTTTGGCTGGGTCGGTCGTTGCAGAGTACTTGCGTCTGCCAGAGCCGCTCGTGATCGACGTCGACGGCCGTCCGTTTCCGATCGTTTGGTCGATAGTCGGCGCACTGGCGGCCGTCGCGGTCGGTTACATTTGGCGGGGCGGATACTTGCGATGGCGCTATCGCTGAAGCGCGGGACTCGGTGCAGGGCACTGGGGTTGCGAGGCCGCATTCGATTTGGGAGACGATGCGTAACCCATGCCCAGCACAGCGCCGGTGATGAATGCCAAGAGCACGAATGGCCAAAGATTGTCTTTGAATCCCCCTCTTTGGCGTGGCGCTTGTCGAGCGGGGTCACTCGATCTACTCGTGGTGCGCTCGATAGCTGAACGCTCGCGAGGTCTCGCGTTTGGAGCCTGCAGCTGTCGCCTGGGCGGCTCGCGCCAAGTCGCAGTTCGAATCGAAGCGACGAGGACGTTCGTACTGTCGAGCATGGCGCTCGCGCTCGCAAAGCGTTCGCTCGGCTCGAAGGCGAGCGCCCGAGCGATTAGCGCGCTCAACGCCGGGCCCATGCCGACGAATTCTGTTAACCTGATGGGGGCTGTGCGTGCCGCCTCCAAAACTCGAGCCGTGTAAGAGCCCGAACGGGCTGAGCGACCCTCGAGCGCAAACAGCAAAACCGCGGCCAAGCCCCATAGGTCACTTCGCTCATCGACGGCCCCCCAATTGCCAGCGGCTTGCTCCGGCGGCATGAACTCCGCTGTACCGAGCGCAATGCCGGGGCGAGTCACGTTGGATCCGCCCTCCACACGGCAGGCACCGAAGTCGAGTAAATAGATACGATCCTCGGCCGAGATCAGAATGTTCGAGGGCTTCAAGTCGCGATGCACGATGCCGCTGGCGTGCGTAGTCACCAAGATCTCGAGCAGCTGTTGGGCAACCCTGAGCACGAGCGGAATACCGAGCGGCCCTGCGCGCGCCACACGTCGTTCCAATGTGTCGCCCGGCAGTAGATCCATCACGAAGAAGGGGACGCCGTCGCTGGTTGCGCCCGAATCGTGAATGCGCGCCACGCCGCGATGGCGGACAAGATTGGCCGCGCCCGACTCCAATGCGAATCTGAGCGTCGATTCCGTGTTCGAAGTCAGTTCTGCATGAAGCACTTTGACGGCGACACGTCCAGCGCTCGAGTCGAACGCTTCGTAGACGGTACCCGCTCCTCCGCTGCCCAACGCGTGCTTCAGCAGCCAACGGCCCGCCAAGAGTTGTCCCGATCGATCCAGAGTTGCTGGGGCGAGCGGCCTTGTAGCGGCGTCGTTCGTTCGAGCCGATGAGTAGGTCAGATTGAGGTCCAAGCTTGCGCTGGGACAGAACGTCTCAGCGGGACAGAATAGTCACGCCAGGTTAGCGTGAGCGCCCCTCGGCTGAGTTTCGCCAAATCACCGAGCTCAACCAACGTGAGCGTGGTCCTCGGAAGGTTGATGGCCGTTCTGCGTGGATTTTCCGTTGCTGACCTCGTCGCGCTCTGGTTGTGGTTCGTTCGTGTGGCGCGCGAGCTTGACGGTTGCTGCCTTTGCCCGAGCGAATTGGAGGGCCAAACGTTGACGCGTGCCCTGTCCGCTGGCGGGAGCAAACAGCAATGCGGCACCAGCCCCAAACACAGCACCCAGGCCAATGTAGCCGAACGTGTCGAGAATGCGACTGCGACGCTTCGCCAGCCCAACCCATCCGAGCGCGTCATGGAGCTGCCAACTCGAGGTCGCGCGAGATGCCCCAGCGACAACGGTGCTTGCAAGCATGGCCAAAGGACTTCTTTTGCTTCTGATCATTGTTCCCTGGCGCGACACGAAGCAACTTCCAGGCCACCCTTGGAAACTCGAGACACGCAACAGACATCAGCGCTCCCGGCTAACGCGGCACGCGTGTTGCTCAATGGAAGGAAGACTCTCGCGATCGAGCTCAAACGAATGCCGCACCAAAGTCACACCTGTCCGAGATACTTGCAAAGCCCGTTCACGTCCGCGAACGAGGTTCGAGAGCGCGCACCGAGTGACGCGAGAGTACTCGATGACGCTGACCACTTCAGCTCCAATCGATTCGAGATTTACCCCGAAACGGATAATTGCCTCCGTTGGTACGAGGTATGACTCAACAAGTGCCGTCTGCAGAGCTTAGCGTCGAAGTTG
>DATAHU010000088.1:0-38422 GCA_036263015.1 Polyangiaceae bacterium
GCACGTGCTGCTCGACGAAACCGCCGCCATCGACATCGAGAGCTACGATCTGGTGGCGCACGAGCTGGCGCACCAGTGGTTCGGCGATTGGGTGACGTGCAAGGACTGGGCGCATGCTTGGCTGAACGAAGGCTTCGCGACGTATTTCGAGCACGTGGAACGCGAGGAACGCGTGGGCGTGGATGAATACGTGCTCGGCGTCGAACGCGACATCGATACTTACATCGGCGAAACTTCGGCCCGCTACAGCCGTCCAATCGTCTGCAAGGACTACGAAGAGCCCATCGATCTGTTCGACCGGCACTTGTACGAAAAAGGCGGTCTGGTCCTCCATCTGCTCCGCAAAGAGTTGGGCGACGAGCTCTTCTTCGCCGGCATCGCACGCTATTTGAACGCGCACGCAGAGAGCAACGTCGGCACCGAAGACTTGCGCACGGCGCTGGAAGTCGTCAGCGGACGCTCACTGGATCGCTTCTTCGACGAATGGGTTCACCGGGCAGGTCACCCCAACCTCAAGGTGCGCGTTGGCTGGGAGAATCACAGCGTGACGGTGCGCTTCGAGCAGCAACAGGCTCAAGTCTACGAGCTCAACTTCGCGGCCACGGTGGTCGATACTCACGGCAAAGTGCACGAGCTCAAAGCCAAGAGTCACGAACGTCACTTCACGCTCGCGCTCGAGATGCGTGAGCGTCCCAAGCACGTCGTCATCGACCCCGACCTGCTCTTGATCGGTTCGGTGCGAATCGAAGCCCCGACGGATTTCCTCAAGCATCAGCTCGAACACGGGGCGACGCCGCGCGCACGACGTCAAGCCGCACGTTTACTCGCGAGCAAACGCGACTTCAACACGGCCGAGCTGCTCGGCAAGGTGCTGACGAAGAAGCGTGAAGCTTGGATGGTGCGTGCCTCGTGTGCTCGGGCTCTGGGTGATCTGGGCGGCCAAGAGGCGTTTGGGCTGCTGAGCGAGAACATCGCGATCGAGCAGCCCAAGATCCGGCTCGCGGTCGCCGAAGCGCTCGGGAGGTTTCGCAACAAGCAAAGCGCAGACGTACTGACACGCATGCTGCCCAAAGAGTCCAGCTACTTGGTGCGCGCGGCAATCACACGAGCGCTCGGCAAGACGCGTCAAAAGAGTCTTGCCACCAAGCTCAAGCAGCAAGTCAAGAGCTCGTCCTGGGCGAGCGTCGTCGCAGCCGCCTCACTCGAAGCCTTGGCCTTGCTACAAAGTCCGGACGAAGTGGAGTTCGTCTCGGCCCACACCCAGTTGGGGCATCCGACGCGTGTGCGGCGCAGCGCCGCCACTGCGCTCGCCAAGTTATCGGAATCGCGAGCGGTGCGCGAAACGCTGCAAGACTTGCTCGAAGATCCGCACCCCCATTTGCGCAGTGACGTGGTCGACGCTCTGGTTTTGCTCGGTCCCGCGACGCGTCCCGCGCTGGAACGACGCCTTGGACAAGAGACGGATCCGCGCGTGATTCGACGCTTGCGCGAAGCCTTGCGTTCGCTCGAACAAGGCGATCAACAGCGCGAACTCAAAGACCGCGTCGAGAAGCTCGAGCGCTCGCTGAACGAGATGCTGGGCCGCGTGGGCACTTTGGAAGCAGTTCAAACCAAGAGGAAGACGTGAGCGTCGTCGAGTGGCGGCTCGCGGGTGGCGCAGCGATAGTCACGCTCAATCGGCCCGAGCGCAGCAACGCGCTGTCGCGTGACATGGTGCGCGAATTGGGCGCCCTCGAGAGCACGCTGCTCGGACAAAGCGCCTTGCGCGCGATCGTGATCACGGGTGCCGGCGAAAAGGCATTCTGCGCGGGCGCAGATCTCAAAGAGCGCGCCGGGATGACCGACGACGAGGTGCGTGATCAGCTGCGCGCCTACCGGAGCGAGCTGGGTTGGATAGCCACCGCGCCGGTGCCGGTGATTGGTGCCGTCAACGGCGTGGCACTTGGTGGCGGCCTCGAGTTACTGCTCCTGTGCGACTTGCGGATCGCAGCACCGAACGCGCAGTTCGGTTTACCCGAGACGAGCTTGGGAATCATCCCTGGCGCAGGCGGTACGCAACGCTTGCCGCGACTGGTCGGGTCCGGCCGCGCCAAAGAGATGATCCTGCTGGGACGGCGTCTATCGAGCTACGAAGCGCTCGAATGGGGTCTGATTGAACGCGTGGCAACCAGCGCTGAGACGTTGCTCACAGAGACGCTGAGCTGGCTCGAACCGGCTCTCGCAGGCGCTCCCATCGCCCAGAAGTGCGCCAAAGCGGCGATCGATGCGGCCAGTGACTTGGAACTGGCCCCAGGCCTCGAACGCGAGTTCGAGCTGTATCAAGAATGCCTGGCGAGCGAAGACCGCAAGGAAGCATTGCTCGCTTTCCGAGAGAAGCGGAAACCGGTCTTCAACGGCCGCTAGCTGGCTTGCCGCCGCTGCGTGGAGCGCGAACTCGGGAACCCGGCGCGTGCTATGTATGAACGATGCGGACGGAGCTGCTTGGTCTGTTGCTCGGGATCGGGCTCGTGGCTTGCGGCAGCAGCGACTCGGAGGCCAACGGGGAAAGCGGAGCAACCCCGTCGGGAGACGGCAAAGCAAGTAGCACCAAGCCAAGGAGCGTGATGCCCAAGGCGGCATGCGCGGCCCTCGACAAGGGTGGCGCGGCTACGATTGATACGCCCGAGCTCGTCCTAACTCTATTCGACCGCTGGCATGAATCCTGGCTCGGCTCTGCTGCGGTCGTCGATCTCGACGATGATGGGGCAAAGGAGATCATCGTACCCAGGGATGACTTGCTCCTGATCTGGAACGACGAGGGTGAGGTGGTGCAACGCTTCGAGATGCCCGGCCGCATCTGGGCCTCACCGGTCGTCGCGGACTTGCTACCGGACCGCAAAGGCTTTGAAGTTGCCGTGGCAAGCCGCGGGCAAATCCTTGCGTTTGGCGCAGATGGCCAGGCGTTGCCCGGTTTTCCGTTCGAGTGGCGCGACGAGATGCGCTCCCTTGCGGCAGCCGACATTGACGGAGACGGCCAGCTCGAGCTTTGCGCGGTGACTACCAGCGATTTGCAGAGCAATGGGCAAACCGACATTCTGATCGCAGTCGAGGCGGATGGCAGTATCGTCCAAGGGTTTCCGCCGAACACGACGGGCGCCAGCGGCTGTGACGACGCGTGCTACGTTCACGCGGGCTTCGATCAGAACATCGCGCTGGGTGATCTCGACTCTGACGGCCGCGCGGACATCGTCGCCCCGCAAGACAACTCTTATGTGAGCGTGCACGACGGGGACGGCCGCGCCTTTGATGCTGCCGACATCTTCAAAGGTCGGACGAAGTTCTCGGGTATTCGCTTCATGGTCGACTACGACGATGCAAAGCAAGGCTACGCGGAGGACGAAGAAACGCACAACCAAGCGCACTTCACCAACACGGCGCCCGCCATCGCGGACGTCGATGGGGACGGCAAGAACGAGATCGTCCTGCTCGGTTCGGTGCAAAACTCGGCGCAGACGGATCGCGAGCGCGGCGTGGGGCTGTGGATCGTTCACCCGGATGGCACACGGCCCGCAGACTGGACCACACCATTGCTCGCGCCCGACTTCATCGATGGGTTGTGGGATCCGGGTGACAACATCGTCGCAGAGACGAACCAAGTGACGGTCGTCGACTTGGACCCCGAGCGCTCGGGGCCCGAGTTCGTGTTCGCGGGCTTCGACGGGAAGATTCACGTCGTTTCGGCGCACAACGAAGAGCTGTGGAGTCACACATTCACGACGGAACGCGGCGTGCTGACCGGAGGAGTCGCGGCGACCGATCTATCGGGCGATGGTGTGGTCGAGCTCGTCTATGCGACGTACGCCAGCGAGAACGACAAGGGCAACCTGGTCATACTCTCGGCTGCCGGTGACGAAGAGTGGAGTACGCCCTTGTCGGGTCGCGGAGCGATGCCGGTTCCGACGATTGCGGACGTCGACGGTGACGGACAACTCGAGATCGTGGTTAGCCTCAAGGACGCCGTGGACAAGGAGCGGCAAGTGCTGATCTATACGGTGCCTGGCTCGGGGGAGAACTGCATGCCTTGGCCGACGGGGCGAGGCAATTGGGCGCGCACGGGTACGGTCGAGACCCAGTAACTCACCACACGCCATCGCGACCTGCTTGGGGTGAGAGTCACGCCCTGGTCGCCAAACTTCCAATCAGTGAACTCGGTGAACGCCGAGCTTTTTACTCGAGCTGTCTCTAGAACTGCCGCTCAACGACTCAACCAGCGCTGATGGACGAGCACGGTCCCCAGTCCGAGCAAGGTCAGCGCCAAGCCGATGAACACCCTCATCGGCCTGGCGTCAGTGGGATTCACTGACGTCGTCGTGGAGTGCGCCTTGTCTACGTTGACGTTTGCAGCCGGCTGCTGCTCGAGCTTCGGGTAGATATCACATAGTGCGTGACGCTCATCCTGACCAAGCGCGCGCTGGTCAGTGTTCTGTTCGAGCCACGAGGGGAACATCGTTGCGCTTCGAACTTCTGGCGATGCCTTGCTGCAGTACTCCAGCCCGGAACCGCTCGCGCTTCCGTCGTTGCAGTTGTGCTCGAGTCCGAGGGCGTGTCCGATTTCGTGACGCACGATCACGCCCAAATCGGAACCAGTGTTCGTGCGTGGCGTGCCCTGTTCTTCGTGCCAACTGAAGTCGACAGCATTGAGTTCGATATCTGCCTCCAAGATCGATGCCAGCTTGGGGCTTTGCTCCACCCGGCTGACGTACACTGACGTGACGGCGAGCTGTTGAGGAGGATAAAGCAGGAATGGTGAGGGATCGCCGTTCTTCGACCAACGCTCCCTTCGAAACACCATGCGATTGACGCCGTCGCGTGCGACGCTCGGAGCCGCCTCCGCGGACGACACCACACGAAGCGCAACGCTAGTGCAAGGGACAGCCACTTCGGTCCACGCTTGCAGCGCGCTAGCTATCGCGTTGCGCACACGTTGTGGGTCCATCCCCTGGGGGATGCTCGCGGTTGCCAGTTCGAATTCGATCTGCGCAGAACGCCAGGCTACGGCTGCCCCGTCGCCTTCGCGGGTCGTTCGCACGTAAGCGTGCGCCGCCCCTGCGTACAAAACCAACAGAGCGTACACGAGGCAGACGCGAAGACGGGACATGTCTTTCCGTACTTGGTGTAAGGGCCGCGCTCGCCGACGGCAGCGGGCCCGGCTGGCGCACACTGCCGTCGACTCGATATGATTTCAGCCCGCGAAACTCTGACAAACGCCGTTGGCATCGGGCACCATGCATCCCGCGCCGGTTCCGCAACGGTTGTCCGGATCACACGTCGCTACGCATTGGTCACCCATGCGGAACGGCGTTGCGCCGGTGCAGGCTACGCACGTTGCGCCACTGGGGATCTCGTTCGGAGCGCACTGACGGCATACGCCGTTCTGGGAGACGCTATTGGGCGGACATGGGGTGCACGTGGCAGCTTCCAAATTCAGCGTCCCCGACGGGGGTGCGCCGATCCAGTCGCTGACCGGAAGGCGCGTACAGCCTTCCCACTCGCTAGGCACACCGAGCGGAACCTCGCGCCGATGCAAAGCATACAAATGGCAGATGTCGCACCAATTGGCGCCGCCGCAGCTGGGATCGCGCATAGCGTCCGTGAGCCCAGCGAAGAACGATTCCTCTTCCAGCAACTCACCATGGTTGTCCCAGAAATTGATGACTTTGGCCAAGCAGGTACCGGGCATTTTGACGTTCTCGTCTCGCGCGTCTCCGTAAGGCGTTTGGTTGGTCAGCAGAGTCCCGTTCCTGAGAGTCAGCAGGTCACCGTCGTTGGGCACGTTACCTTTGTGGTTGCGCTGACCGTCGAAGGCATCGTGCAGCGTCGACGCAACCCGGAACAATTGGTGTTCAAAGTCCTCGTAAGTCGCGAAGTTGTTGTCCATGCAGATCCCTGAACCAGTGCAATAGTTGATCTGAACCTCGCGCTGACTGTTCGGGGGAGCGATCTCGTTGGTACCCCCAGTGACTTGGCTGGTGATCAGGTCGGCGAAACTCTCGTTGATGTAAGCACCCTCCGCGAACGCATCGGGGTGGCCCCCGTTTGCTGAACGTTGGTGTGCGGCCTCCGTGTACGCCACCGCAACATTCGTAAGCCCGCGATCGTAGAGCATGCTGCAGAGCGTGAAGTGACCGTACTCGTGCACCGCAGCTGCCCGCGAGTCGAACAAGTCATTCGCGTCCGGTAGCATCATGTCGACGGCCAGAAACGGGGTAACGGTCTGCAAGAGACCATCCCCCAAGAAACTCAAGCCCCAGTAAAAGTCGGCGGTAGACGCTTGAAAGTCACCCCCTAAGCCGGGAAAGTCGAAGCAAGGAGTGAAGAAGGCTCCGCCGTTGATCTTGCCGACGAGATTCGCGATTCGCCCGTCGAGCACCTCGGCTCTATGCGAAGAGTGATAGCCCGCGACGTCATCCAGGTAAGCTCGGGCGTCGGTGATTTGAGTCAGCGCGTGTATCTCCTTGTCGTTGGTGCTGAGGTCCAGCGTGACGTCGCGCGTAAACGATCGTCCGTCGTCCAAACCAAATCCGCAAACGAGGTTCTCGGTGAGGAAGCTGGTAATCTCCGCAGCATTGTTGGTCGTCGCGATGCAGACATTTCGCAATGCGCGATTCTTCGCTACCTTGAGCGTGCTCGTTCCGTCAGCACCGAGGTTGCCCGAAAAGCCCGTTGGTATCGGAGTGGTGCTCAACCCGAATTGCAGGTACTGCAGGATCTCCAGGCGTGCTCCCACTGGGGTGATGGGCGTGCCCATCTGGGGCCCCCAAGCCCGCATCATTGGTGTCGGCTTGCGAGGACCGCTTGGGTGGGCCGGATCGGGAGGATTGAAGAGAGGGTCACGGTTCTGAACCGTCACCTTGACCGTCGCCTTGACGGAGCCAGCGAAGAAACGGTCCACGGCGCCCAGACCTTCGACAATTTCGCGTACGGCTCCGCGCGCGGCCTTGGCCACGACCTTGGCAACACGCCGCTTGAAGGAGCTCCAGAAGGGATTCTGATGAACCTCGGTATCGTCGTCAGACGGAAACGTGGTTTGGTTCATGTAATAGAAGCCCGCTTGTTTCAATGCATCCCAAGACACCGAACCGTCGCTGTTTCGAGCACGGGAGTCAGGCACGTCGAGCAGCTTGATGACGCTGAACAACGACTGATCGCCGTCGACCGGATCGGGAGTCAGAGCCAGCTCACGCAACTTGTTATAGGTTACCGCCGGCAACATTGCGTAGACGAATTGTCCGCGCCCGTCGCCGCTGAACTGAAACTCACCGCATTGACCGTCGAATCGCTGCAACTCACTGTCGAAGATCGGCAGCAGACTGCGGTGAATGAGCAACTCGTCCAGCTCTTGGTACTGCTCTCGGTCCTCGATGTACAACAGCGCATAGTAAAGCGCTGGGTGACCTTGCGGGTCGCGTTCGGGGAGCGCACGCGTCTGACCCCAGGAGAACCCGTTGCGAATCGCTATGGACTCTTCGGCGGACAACGCCGGCTCCAACTTTGCGCCACAGCCGCCCTTGCCAAGCGCAAGTTCAATCGTGGTCTGCTTCATCGGATCTCGCGAGTCGCCATCTTGAACGCTCAGATCGAAGCGCGTTCCGGTGGCATCGCTGCCCGCAACGGCCGCGTTGCTGCACGACGAAAAGCGGTAGAAGGCCGCTCGCGCACGACCAAGGTCGGTCACGTCGTGTTCGGTGGTGCTTTGCCCGCGATACGTGCAGCGCACGGTGGTGCCGTCGCTCTGACGGTAGCTGAAGGTCGCGCTACCGTTGCCACTGCTCCCCAACGTTACGGCAATTGAGCGGGGGATGGTGAATGTCACAGGCGACGGCGGCGTGAGGCTGCCGTCCTCTCGATGGACGGGATCGTAGTACTTGGTCGCCTTCAGGTTCACGGGCGAATCAGCCAACGTGATCGACATGGTTTCTGGTTGGCTACCCAAGAAACGCAGATTGTCGAGGAGATAAGTGCCAGTAGAATTCGCGGGCACATTGAGCGCGATGCCGAAGGTCGCGTCAGTGTATCTGCCTCTCAATTTGGACTGCAGATCCGTGGGAATCGAATAACTCAACGCAGCCCAGTGGTCCAACGGTAAACCCGTGAGCTCTACCTGACCCAAGTAAGCGTTATTGACCCCCGCCGATGGAATTGACAGATAGAGCTGTGCAGCTCCCATCCAATTCGGATTCGCCTGGGCGCGCGGCAGCCACAGGTCGAAACCAACTTGCGACTCGACGCCGTTGAGAGAACCCAGCCGAGCACTGGTGTACGTCACATAGCCTCGGGGGCTGACCGACAAGGCTCGTGCGCCCTGAGTGTGGTGGTCCGTGAACGCGACGCTGCCGGTTGATGCGGTCCAACTACCCGTGGTTTCGAAGCCCAAGACGTCCGCGCTCGTGAGGGCAGCCTCGACACTTTGCGTGGCTTCATCGAAGTCGATGTCGGTGTCGTCGGCCGCGCCGCACCCCACGAGGACTAGCGCGCCGAGAGCGAACCTGGTCGCAAGCCTCGATTCGTTGAGGCCTATTCTAGGTAGAAGCTTGGATCGAGCGCGCGATCGCACAGCTGATGCGGAAGGTCTTGCCTTCATTGGTATCTCCTCCAGTTGGCGTTGATCAATGGTTCACGTCGCACAGCAAGTCTGTGCGACTCGCGCCAATGCAAGACCACGGCCAACGGCTGTGTTTCGCCGACCAACGCAAAGAATGGTCGATTACCCTTCGTCACGCGTTACTGCTCGCCAACGCCCGCGACTTGCTCGCAGACGTCCGCAGACAGCAGGGACGGTTGCGCCGGTTGGGACTACGTGCGCTCAGGCGGATCGGTCGCGACCACGTCGTCCAGGCCGCGACCCCCGCGCACGGGGATCGCTCGCGCAGCAGCCACCCGTTCGAGCGTTGCTTCGAGTTTGCTCCGATTGCTGACTTGGGGCAGGAACTCGCAGCGACCGTCCCAGAGATCGAGCGCGACGCTCGATTTGGCGTCCAAGATGATGCGCTCCATTTGCGGCCAGCGGTAACGCTTGACTCGAGGGATTACCAGGTTGCGAATCTCTCGGGCCTCGACCCCGTCGGGGTAAACGCGAACCCCGCGCATCCCGGCGCGCGCGACCGAAGCGACGGCGCCCGTGAGCAGCACGAAGGCCAAGGTGCGCATGCTCATCATGCGGTGTTGATCTTGCACCACTACGAAATCGAAGAGCTTGCTGTTCGAGCTACTGCTCTCACCGAGCAAGACCACGGCTCCGACCGCAAGCGCCAACGCCAAGTACAAGAGCGATGGCAAACGAGCCGACCAGGGTGGCCCGAAGACGCACTCCTCGGGCTGGTACGTCATGTCGAACCCGGGAGGGCGCGAAGGACGCTCCGCTACTTGTCGCTCGCTTTTTGCTTCGGTTTCCGTCATTCAACCCCGGAGTTTAGGCTATCTCGCGTCCCATGCCCGCCCTCGTCAGTCGCAATGCACCCGCTTCTCCCGAAGTGCCATCGCGCCAGGTCAAAAAAATCGCAGAACGCATGCTTCGTGAGCTGAAGATCGAATCGGCTGAGCTGAGCATCCTGCTCACGGATGACGCCACCATCCGTGAACTGAACCGCGAACACCGCGACAAGGACAAGGCGACCGACGTCTTGGCGTTCCCACTGATGGATCCTGACGACGAGAGTTTGAACACGCTCGACGGCGGCGCCTTGGGCGACGTGGTCATCTCGCTCGACACGGCTCTATTGCAGGCGAATCAACGCGGGGTCGATTTGATCGACGAAGTCCGGGCGTTACTCGCCCACGGCCTGTTGCACTTGCTCGGCTACGATCACCAGACGGACGCCGAAGAGCTCGAGATGAACCAGGCCGCCGACAAGCTGGTTCGCGCGACGCTCTGAAACATTCGGAAGCTTCCGGGGACCTGATCGCCCCAGTTGGGTCAGCCCAGACCCATCCTGCAGAGGTCCGCGACGTTGGCGCTCTGGCAGAGTCGAGCCTGGCTGCAACCGGTTGGGCAATTGACCACCCCGAGATCGCCGTGACCCGCGTGATTTCCGCTTGAAAGGCCAATACCGCCTTGTTACTCGTCCCGCCGTACTGCTGCCGGGTCCCCACCAACGGGGACACATCGGCAAGACTGCAGGAGGAATTTCATGGCTGGCAAGCGAATGACCAAGGCCCAAGTCGTGGCGGAAATCTCGACAATGACGGAAATCGAAAAGAAGATCGTCGCCAAGACCTTGGATGCCTTGAACGACCTCGTCTCCAAAGAGCTCAACTCAGCGGATTCGGGTGAATTCGTGGTGCCGGGCCTGGTGAAGTTGAGGGTCGTCGAGAAGAAGGCGACCGAAGAGCGACAGGGCATCAACCCGCACACGCGCGAACCCATGGTGATTGCGGCCAAGCCGGCCAGCAAGACCGTGCGCGCGAGCGTCCTCAAGGCGCTCAAAGACCAAATCCAATAAGCCGCCCCTGAGGCGCAACCTCACTCAGCGGTGAACAAAAGCCGCTGAGTGATTCAGTGGTCAGCGATTGACTCCTGACGTGCGGCGCATTGCCCAACGAAGCGCAAATGAACCCGGCCTAAGCCTCAGCAGGCTGCGCAAAAACGCAGCCTGCTTGCTAGGTGCCAGCCGGGGTTCGCTGCCGCACGTCAGCGCAGCCCGCGTGCCCCATTGACTCGCAGAGAACCTGGGGTTCCCGCGTTGCGGCCCCTTCCGTGCGCGCTGCTCTTTCGCGCGCGAAAGGATGGTTTTCCGCTAGACCGAGCGAGGTTGCGGACGCGTCGCCCGGAGTGACCTGCTGGTCACGATGCTGATCACGAGAACGCGCGGTCGCAAGATCGCGAAGGGATCGCGGAAAAACACCTTTCGCGCTAGGGTGGGTGCTTTCCTATGAGCCAAACGCAGTCAGAACTCGTCGACCTCGGGCACAGCTACCTGTACCAGAACTACCGTCAGCCGCCGATGGTGCTCGTCAAAGGCCAAGGCTCGGTCGTTTGGGACAAGTCGGGCAAGCGTTACCTCGATTTGGCGGCAGGCATCGCCGTCAACTCGCTTGGCCACGCGCACCCCGCCATCGTAGCTGCGATCAGTGAACAAGCCGCGACGCTCAGTCACGTCTCGAACTACTTTTTCAACGAGCCGAACCTGCTGTTGGCGGAGCGCTTGTGCAAGACGACCGGGTTGGCGCGCGCGTTTTTCTGCAACTCCGGCACCGAGGCGATCGAGGCGAGCTTGAAGCTCGTGCGTCGGCACTTCTTCAATCAAGGACAGACGGATCGCCATCGCGTGATCGCGTTCAAGCAATCGTTTCACGGCCGTACCATGGGCGCTTTGGCCGCGACCGGACAAGCCGCGTACCGCGACGGCTTCGGGCCGCTGGGTAACGTGACTCACGTGGAGTTCGGCAAAGCCGAACAAGTTGCGGCTGCGATGGGACCCGACGTAGCCGCGATCCTGGTCGAGCCGGTGCAAGGCGAAGGCGGAGTCTTGGTCGCGCCCGACGGTTTCTTGGCGGCGTTACGTCAGATCGCCAACCAGCACGGCGCGTTCCTGGTGTTCGACGAGATCCAAACTGGAGTTGGGCGTACTGGAACTTTCTTGGCGGCCGAGCGCTGGGGCGTCAAACCCGACGTCGTGGCCTTGGCCAAGGGACTCGGCGCGGGCTTCCCGATCGGCGCGATGCTTTGTGTCGAAGCCCTGGCGGATGCGTTGCCTCCTGGCAGCCACGGCACGACCTTCGGCGGCAACCCGCTCGCGAGCCGCGTAGCGCTCACCGTGCTGGAAGTGATCGAGCGCGAGCAGTTGCTCCGCAAAGTAAACGAGCGCGGTCAGACGCTGCGCAAGTTGCTCGAGCAATTGCTCGCGAGCTGCCCCAAACAAGTTTCGGCCATTCGCGGCCTTGGTTTGTTGCAGGCGTTCGAGCTGGCGGCGGATTTGGATGCGCGTGAGGTCGTGGCGCATTTACGCGATCGCGGCGTGCTGGTGACGATCGCAGGAGGCAAGGCGCTACGCATCTCGCCGCCGCTGGTGATCAGCGATCAAGAGCTCGAAGAGGCTTTCGCGATCATCACTGACGTCGTATCCCGCGCGCAGCCCAGCGCGAGCCCCGTAACCCAAGCAGTCCCGCCTCAAGCAGTTCCGGCCCAAGTCAACCCAGGATCCAAGGGTGCCGTCGGGAAACATCCATGAAACACCTGCTCACGCTTGCGGATTTGGGCCGCTCGGGACTGATTCAACTGCTGGATGACGCCGATCTCTTCAAGCGGCGGCGCGGCGCACCCGCACATCGTCAATACTTGGCAGGGCGCTCGGTTGCGCTCGTGTTCGAGAAGGCTTCGACGCGCACGCGAATCTCGCTGGAAGTCGCGGTGGGGGAACTCGGGGGCACTCCGCTCGTGATCACCAAAGCGGGCTCCCAGCTCGACCGCGGTGAACCCTTGAAGGATACGGCGCGTGTGTTGTCGCGTATGGTTCACGCGATCACTTTCCGCACCTTCTCGGACGAAGCGCTGCGCGAGCTGGCCGAACACAGCGCGGTGCCAGTGCTGAATGCGCTGACCGACGGGGGTCACCCGATGCAGCTGTTGGCGGACTTGCAGACCGTACGGCGTGAGTTTCACGCGCTCGATGGACTGAAGTACGCCTGGATCGGGGATGGCAACAACATGGCCAACTCCTGGATCGAAGCTGCGGATCTACTGGGCCTGAGCCTCGACCTCGGTTGTCCCGCGGGCTTCGAGCCCGACCCCGCCTTGGTGCGTCGCGCCAATCAGAACGGTGCACGGGTGCGCGTCCTGCGTGATCCGATGGAAGCCGCCCGCGACGCGCACGTGATCAACACGGACGTGTTCGCGAGTATGGGCCAGGAACAAGAAGCCGAGAGCCGCGCCCAAGCATTCCAAGGCTACTGCGTGACGCCCGAACTGATGGCACAAGCCAAGCCCGACGCCATCGCGCTGCACTGTTTACCTGCCCACCGCGGCGAAGAGATCTCGGCCGAAGTGATCGATGGACCGCAGAGCCGCGTGTGGGATCAAGCCGAAGCTCGCTTGCATACGTCCAAGGCCGCGCTGTGTTGGGCGCTCGATGTCCAGATCCAGTGAACCCACGATCGAGACGGCCGCGGCCCGCGCCAGAACCCCGTGTTCTGGCTGCGGCGTGTCCGTCGATCCGCTACGTGCAGCGCGCGTACGCCTGATCTCGGACAGATTTCACTATTTTTGCAGTGCCGATTGCGCGGACGACTTCAGTCTGCCCGACGACGACATGCCCGAAAGCGAGCCGCGTCGTTCGACCCCCACCAGCGACGCCGCAGCTCCCGTCCAACTGCGAACGCCGTCGTTCTTGCGCACACCGCAAGCTCGCGAATCGACGCGGCCGCCGTTCGCCGAAACCCCAAGCCATACTCCGACCCCGAGTCCAAGCGCGGCACCTGCTGGTCCCGCGAAAAAACCAATCACACACCCCACGGCCAATGTGGTTGGCAAAAGTGAACGCTGGCTGATCACGGCTCAAGCTTGCGGCTGGATCGCGATTGGCCTGTTGCTCGCCGAAGAATCGACGCTCTTGCAAAGCGTGCGGGTCGCGGCGCTGCTGCTCGGAACGCTCTGTTATGCCGTGGTCGGACTGTTCGTGGAACGCAGTTCGGAACGGCGTTTTGCCGCCGTCGGCGTCGCTTTGTGTACGCTGACCTCGGCGCTGCTCGGCGGGCTTTTGCTCGCGCAGCGCACGGAGGTATCCACGGTCATCAACTTTGGGGCGACCTTGCTCGTGGCCAGTACGGGGGGTGCGCTGCTCTTGCAGCGCTTGTTCCAGCCGATCGACGAGCAGCGCCAAGCGTTGCGCCGCTGGCTTTCACAGCCGACGACCCGCGTCGTTGGCGACCAACTCGAACGTGTGCCCTTGGAGCAATTGCGACCGGGCGAAGAGATCGTCGTCCACGCCGGGGAAACGGTCGTGGCTGACGTGACGGTGGTGGCGGGTAAGGCGGAGGTCCTGCCCTGGTTCAATGCGACGGCCGTTCACTCGGTGGGCCCAGAGCATTTCGTGTACGCCGGTTCCAAGCTGATGAGCGGACAGATCCGCGCCACGGTGCGTTGGACCGGGCTCGATCGGCACTGGGAACGACTGACCAACGATCCCATGCGGCGCGCCGATCTGCACTCCCCCTTGACGGCACTGGCGCGCAAGCTGGCGTTGCGCGGTGCCCCCTTGCTGGCGTTCATGGCCTGGCTAGCGGGTTCGTCGGTCAGCAGCACTTGGGTGACCCACGCCCTCGTTACCCTGGCGAGTCTAGCGGCCTTGTTGGGAGCGGGCCTCGATCGCCTGGTTGGACAACACATTCACAAGGCCGTGCTGATCGCCCTCGATCGAGGCATCGTCTTTCGCAGCGCCGCCGCCTTCGACGCAGCGGGTCGCGTCTCGACCGCCGTGTTCTGCGCGCGCGGCACGCTCTTGCTCGGCGAACCCGAATTGTCGAGCGTCGAAGTCAGCGGCAAACTCACCGAAGACGAAGTATTGGCGCTTGCCGCGGGAGCTGAACAAGGCCAACAGAGCCCACTCTCGATCGCGTTGATGCGTGCGATTCGCGCGCGCGGCGTCGCGCCCGATGCGGTGCGCAGCCCGCAGAGCGACGCGGGACTCGGGGTCACGGCCATCGCTTCGAACGGCAAAGCTTTGGTGGTCGGCAGTCGCGGCTTGTTGCTGCGTGAACGGGTCAGCGTCGCGCGCGCCGAAGCTCGGATCACGGAGCTCGAGGCCTTGGGGCGCACGGTCGTGTTGGTGGCGCTCGGCGGACACCTGGTCGGCTTGCTCGGACTGCAAGACGGGCTGCGCGCGGGGGCGCGTGCCGCAGTGCAGCACTTGCTCGACGCCAACATCGAGCCCGTGTTGCTGACAGGAGAGGCGCGCAAGTCGGGTGAAGCCCTGGGCCGCACCATCGACATCGAGCATTTACGTCCCGAAGTCTTGCCGCTCGAGCGGGGTCGCGAAGTCGAGCGTCTCAAGAGCGGTGGGGCGCAAGTAGCGGTGATCGGTCGCAGTCCAACGGACGAGATTGCGCTGTCGGCAGCCAGCGTGTCGATTGCGCTGCCGAGCGTCGGCACGCCCAACCTCGACCACGATGTCGAGATCGCGACCAACGAGGTTCAGCGCGCTGCGTTGGCCTTGAGTCTGGCGCGTCAGTGCCGAACAAAGGCCTTGTATTCCATTGGGATCGCCGCGGGGGGCTCGGTCGCGACGGTGCTCGCTACGGTTGCGATTTCGGCGCCGATTGCCTTCGCGCCGCTCGGCTGCTTGCTCTTCGTCATGATCGCGGCGGTCGGCACGAACTCGCAAAGCGGCGATGCGGGGAGTCTGGTCACGCGGGCGGACGATGCCGGCGACCGGGCTTGACCCGAGTCGCGAGCCCCTGCATATCTTTCGCCGATGACGAGCGGAGAGTCGCGCAAGGCGCAGGCTGGCAAGCCCGCGAAGCACCCGGACGTGTCCCGTCTGCGGAGCCAGCTCGACACGTACATGGCTGAGCAAGGGCTGCGCTCGACCGGGCAACGCAGAGCCATCATCGAGAGCTTTTTCTCGACCGCGGGGCACGCGACCATCGAGGATCTGCTCGAGCGCGTACGCCAGAAGGACCCAGGCATCGGCTACGCCACGGTCTATCGCACGATGAAGATGTTGGCGGCGGGCGGCATCGCTCACGAGCACAAATTCAGTGACGGGATGACGCGCTACGAGATCGAGGACGAAGACGCGCACCACGATCACTTGATCTGCGTCGAGTGCGGTCGCATCCAAGAATTCGAAGAACCGTTGATCGAAGAGCTGCAAGCGCGCATCGCACAGCGCTACGGGTTTACGATTGTGGATCACAAGCACGAGCTCTACGGCTTGTGCAGTGACAGCAAGTGCGTCGCGCGTCGCAAAGCGCGAACCTGAGCCCGGGATTAGACGTCTACTGACGCGCAGGGCTCGACTCTAGCTCTGTCACGATCCAATCGACCGCCACGTCGTGCGCTTCGCGCTCGAGCGTGTGCACTCGTTCACTCGCGTAACACACGCCGACGCGAAACGCTTGCTGAGCGTGGCGCGCGAGCACGCGATCGTAAAAGCCAGCGCCGTAGCCCAACCGATAGCCGGCGTCGTCGATCGAAAGGGCCGGAGTCACGATCACGTCGAGCTCGTCGAGTGCCGCAGGTCGTGACGAAGACGGTTCCAAGAATGCTTTTGGTCCAACCGCACCTTGCCGTCTGCCGAGATCGCTCGCGGCGCTCGTAAACCCGAAACCATAATCGATGAGCCCGTCGGGCTGCGCGTTCATGAATGGGTAGTACACGCGCTTGGCGTTTGCTCTAGCCCAGGCGTCGAGCGCACGCAGATCGGGTTCGCGGCGCTCGCTGATGGGCCAGAACAAAGCAACACTGCGCGCGCCGAGGATGCGCTCGTGGGCTTGGAGCAAGCGCACGAGCTGGGCGGAGGCGCTGGCCCAGGCTTCGACGTCGAGCAGCAGACGGCGTCGCCGTAGCTCTGCCCTGAGAGCGGATTTGGAAAGCGACGGCGGCACGGGGACCCACGAGGGTTAGCAAAATTACCTCACGGATCACGCGCAAAGGCGGATCCGCGCCCGAGCGCGCGTGCACACGGCGGCGCCGCGCAGCGCCGAAGTTCCCGATTCGGCACGATTGGACGAGGCAGGTAACTTGACGCTCCGAACGGGCTAGCCCATGCTGCTTGACTGCTGTGTCCGCGGCCTTTCGCTCTGCCTTCGTCATCCCTGCGTACAACGCAGAGCGCAGCATTGGTCATGTCGTGAGCTCGCTGCGCGAGGCGCGCGGTAGTCAGGGTGACGAGTTGATCATCGTCGTCAACGATGGCTCGCGCGACGCCACCGCGGAGCTCGCCAAACGCGCCGGGGCCTATGTGCTCTCGCACGCCTCGAACCGCGGCAAAGGAGCCGCGCTGCAAAGTGGCTTGGCGGAAGCGCGACGGCGCGGCATCCAAGCGGTGGTCACGCTCGACGCCGACGGCCAACACTTCGCCGACGACGCGTTCAAGTTGCAGCATCACCCCGCCGCCGAAGACGCGTTGGTGCTCGGGGTGCGAGATCTGGCGCGCGCCGGCGCACCGCGTCCCAATCGCTTCTCGAACGCGCTGAGCAACTTCTTTCTGTCCTGGTTCGGCGGTATGCGCCTGAAGGACACCCAGTGCGGTTTGCGCCGTTATCCTGTAGAGCGCACGCTAGAATCGGGCCCGAAGGCGCTGGGCTTCGCGTTCGAAGCGGAAGTGGTGCTGTTCGCGGCGCTGCAGGGCTGGCCGATCGAGCAAGTCCCCGTCGATGTTCACTACCCGCCTCCCGAACTCAGAGTGACGCATTTCGACAGCGTGAAAGATCCGACGCGCATCGTGGCCACGGTGATCCGCACGATGATCAGTCACTACACGCCGCCGCGCCGCGCGCCGACCGAGCCGGGCTGAGCGGCAGGGCCTCGCAAGCGCGCCCCAAGCTCGTCGCGCAGACGATTCAACTGGTAGCGTTCGAAGGCTCGCTTGGGCAAGACCAAGAGCCGAGCGTCGGTCTCGATCGCAAGCACCGTGCCGGTTTCACGCACCCTGCGCATCTTTGCCCATTCGACGAGGTGTTCACCCGACACATCGTGTGAATGACAGCCCTTGTCATCGATCAGATACACGACTCCGTGTTTGCCGGGCTCGAGCTTCGTGCTCCAGTAGATCCGGCTCCAGCCGATCAACAGTCCAAATCCCATCCAGCCCAAGACCCAAAGCGCGAATTCGCTCCAATCGGCACGACGGTTGACTAGCAATGACGACACACGAACCACGTGTGCCGCAACCAACACGCCGAGAAATATCCGAATCCGCGGTTGAGCGAGCACTGCCGAGCGGACATCCGACGAGAGCAAGACCGCCCGCCCCCTGATGGGCTCAAAGGACGACATGTCCGCGCCTTTCGAGCTCCTCTTGCAGGCACCTCTCGAATGCCAGGGCATCCTGGGTCCGAATGCCGGGCAAGTCGAGCCGAAGCAGTCTCGGCTCGAGTGCTCTGAGTTCATTGAAGACCGACTGGTCTCGGAGTCGGTGCTGATCGAGTTGCCGCAGCCGCTCGCTATCGCTTTTTTGCACGAACGTCAGTTGATGACTCCGTTGTTGCCCAGCCAGGCGCACGTCGAAATTGAGCTGCAAGCATAGTTCGGAGGTGTGCTCCAAGATCTTCGAAGCACCGAACCTGCGCGCGAAACGCGGTCTTACCGCGTAAGTGAGAAAGCGCGGGTCCAGGGCCAGGCGAAACTGGCGCCCACTGTGACGAATGACCAGCCAAACGAGGAAGGCCCAAAACCCGAGCGCCAAAAGACTCGGGATCGCTCCAGTGAGGTGCATCGAGTCGAGCACGCCTCGCACGATTAACCCAAGTCCACTAACGCCGATCAGGTTGGCGAGCAGCGCAAGGGCGCCGCCGCGACTGCTCCAGAGAAACGTCGTCGTATCGCGGTCCACCTGGCGGGCGATGGTCTTGGGCAGAGCCGTGGATGGCAACGTTTGACCGCCTGCCACAGCCAGGGCTGAAGCCGCAGTGCGACCCAATACCCCGCGCGCGTTGATGCTCTCCACGAGCTGTAGCGCCGGAGACTCCTCGCGGAACGACTCGAGATCCCAGAACCCGCCGTCGCGCTTTTCGAGGTAAGCGATGAAGTAGACTTGGGTGCCGTTGCGGGTGCGTGACTCGGAGCGACGGACGCGAAGCTCCACGATCTGCGAGTACGCTATTTCCGACGTCGCGCCGTCGGCTGCGCAGACAACGAAGGCAGAGCGAGCATCGTCGAAGCGCCCCGAGACGGGCAACGCCGGATCCGCGGCGTCAAACGCGAGCGTGAGCGAGACCCAAGCCCAAATCATTCCCCCGCCGAGCAGCAGGGCCGCGCCGTTGCTGCCTTGGACGAAGCTCGTCCAACCGATTGCCAACAGCACCAGACCGAGGATGCCGAGCACGCCTGCCCACACGATCGATTTGCGGCGCGATGCCCGATACGAGATCGCCTCCGACGGTTGAACGACAGACATTCTCGCGAGAGGTTTACACGATCGCGCGGCTAGCCCGCACGAACTTCCGATGCGAACAGCAGCGCTCCGACTCGGTTTCAATCTCAGCGGGAGGAGCTCAGCCGATGCAGTCGTGGTGGTTTCCTAGGGCGCGCGCAGATCCGCCAACAGTCGTTCACGGCTTTGCGCCGAGAGATTGAACAAGCGACCCTCGACGCGAAAGGGCAGCGCATCTTCCTGGGTGCGGCGACAAGTTCGCACCTTGATCTCGTAGCGTAACCCCTCTGGGGTGATCGAGATCGAAGGAGTGCCAGGAGCTTTCGGCACGCTCGACTGAACCACGACGTGCGTGCCGTCGGAGGAAGTGATCTGGGCCTCGCCGCCGGCCTCCCAGACCACTGGGACCGGACGCTGGTTGCTGGCGTCGCTCATTGGCTGCGTCCTTTGTTCCTGCGAATCGCGTCGCGCGCCTCTTTGGCGGCATCGCGCTCGCGCAGCGTTTGACGCTTGTCGTGTTGCTTTTTGCCCCGCGCCACCGCCACTTCGATCTTGGCCTTGCCCTTTTTGAAGTACAGCTTGGTGGTGACCAGGGTCATTCGCTCGCGATCACGCGCGCGCAGCAGCTCTTCGATTTGGGCCGAGTGCAAGAGCAGCTTGCGCGGCCGCTTTTCTTCGTGAGCGAAGGCGGCATGTTTGAGCGTCGGCACGCGCAGGCCCTTGACCCAGGCTTCCCCGCTCACAATGTCCACCCAAGCGTCGGTCAGATCGGCGCTGCCCTCGCGCAAGGCGCGCACCTCGCTCCCAATCAGCACCAAACCGGCTTCGAACGTCGCGCCGAGCTCGTAATCGAAACGCGCTCGCCGATTGACCGCGACAACGCGATCCGAATAGTCGGCCTTGGATTTGTCTTTTGCCTTGGGGGCCACGGGCGCGCAGTTCTACACCTTGGCGCGAGCAATTCGTGAGCTAATTTGCCGCCCCCATGTTGCCTTTGCGCCTGCGTGCCGCCCGGACTCACAACCTCAAAGCGGTCGACCTCGAACTCGAGCCGGGGCAAGTCGTAGCGGTCGCCGGCGTCTCGGGCGCGGGCAAGAGCAGCCTCGCGCTGGACACTCTGTACGCCGAAGGACAACGCCGCTTCGTCGAGAGCTTCAGCCCGTACGCGCGTCAGTTCTTGGAGCGCCTCGAGCGTCCGCCCATGGACAGCCTCGAGCCGGTGCCCGCCGCAGTCGCGGTCGACCGCGCAGCTCCGGTCAAGAGTTCACGGTCCACGGTCGCCACCATGGCCGACCTCGAACCCCTGTTGGCAGGTTTGTTCGCGCGCGAAGCCTGGCCCCTGTGCCCCGAACACCGGACCCGCGCCATACACTCCGATCCACAAAGCGCGACGGCTTCGCTGCTCGACAAGCGCAGCAAACAGCAAGTCGTCTTGGGTTACCGGGTGCCGGTTGGACGCCCCGAAGACTATCTGCAGCTGCGCGACAAGCTCGCCGCGGACGGCTATCGCCGTGTTCAATTGGGACCGGAGCTGCGCAACATCGACGAGGTCAAGCCGTCGGAAGCGACGAAGCTCGGCCACGTCGATGTCGTGCTCGACCGCATCAAACTGACGAGCGACTCGGCCTCGCGCTTGCGCCAAGCCTTCGAGGTCGCGTTCACCCGCGGCAATCTGGCGGTGGTGCACGGCGAACACGCGGACCCCCAACTCGTGCAGCGCGGCCTGGCTTGCCCCACTTGCCAACGGCAATTGGCTGAGCCGAGCTTGGGCTTGTTCTCGTACGAGTCGCCCCTCGGAGCTTGCAGCGTGTGCCGCGGCTTTGGCCGCACCATCGGCATCGATCTCGACAAGGTGATCCCCGATCCGCACAAGTCGTTGGCGCAAAAAGCCATTCGCCCTTGGAACGGCAAGAGCACGACCTGGGAGCGCAGTGAGCTCAAGAAGATGTGCGCTCGCCACGGCATCCCGATGGACGTGCCGTGGGACGCCTTGCCCGAAGCGCATCAGCACACCGTCTTGCACGGCGATGGCTCGTGGCACAAAGGGATGTTTCCTGGCGTGCTCGGTTGGTTCGAGTGGCTCGAGACCAAGACTTACAAGATGCACGTGCGCGTGCTGTTGTCCCGCTACCGCGCGTACAATCCGTGCGCGGCGTGCGGCGGCTCGCGCCTCAACGCCACCGCGCTGGCATACGAAGTTGCGGACTGGAACATCGCGGATTGGCATGCAAAGCCGATCGCGGAAGTCGCGTCGCGACTTGCTACTTTCGAGCCCAAGACCGAACAGGGACGCTTGCTGAAGCGAGAGCTCTCGAGTCGGCTCGGTTACTTGCAGAAGGTGGGCCTCGGCTACTTGAGTCTGGATCGCCAAGCGCGCTCACTCTCGGGCGGCGAATCGCAACGCGTTACTCTGACGGCAGCACTGGGGAGCTCGCTGCACAACACGTTGTTCGTGCTGGACGAACCGAGCGTCGGCTTGCACCCGGCCGACATCGTGCCGCTCGGCGATGCGATCGTCGATCTCGCGGCGCGCAACAACACGGTGCTCGTGATCGAGCACGAGCCGTTGTTGATCGGACGCGCCGGGCGCGTGCTCGAACTCGGACCGGGCGCGGGCGAGCGCGGCGGACAACTGACGTTCGACGGCAGCGTCAAGCGCGCTTTGGCCTCCGACACGGCGACCGCGCGAGCCTTCGCTGCAAGCCAACGCGCGGTCAGCGGCCCTGTGCGGCAAGCGCGCGGTCGGGTGCGACTCGAGGGCGCGAGCGCGTTCAACTTGAAGAACGTGGATGTTGATTTCCCGCTCGGCGTCGTCTGCGCCGTCAGCGGCCCGAGCGGTTCGGGCAAGAGCAGCCTGGTCGTCGACACGCTGTATCGCGCGCTGGCGCGGCGTTTGGGTGACAGCAACGTCGAACGACCGCTCGCGCATACGCGGCTCGTCGGTGGCGAGAGCGTCGAGCAGGCGGTGCTCGTCGATCAGTCACCTCTGGGACGCACCTCGCGCGGCAATGCCGCGACTTACACCAAAGCCTGGGACGCGATTCGCAAGCTGTTCGCCAAAGAGCCCGCCGCGCTGCAGCGCAAATTCACCCCCGCCCACTTCTCGTTCAACGTCAGCGGTGGCCGCTGCGAGACGTGCCTCGGCGAGGGCTACGAGACGGTGGAGATGCAGTTTCTGGCCGACGTGCGCTTGCTCTGCCCCGTCTGCCAAGGTCAACGCTTCAAGCCCGAGATCCTGGCGGTAACCCATCGCGGTGTCAGTGTCGCGGGCGTGCTCGACAGCAGCGTCGAGAGCGTGCTGCAGACGTTCAACGACGTGCCGAGCGTGCTGCGCGCGTTGGGACCCTTGGTGCGCTTGGGGCTCGGCTATTTGAAGCTCGGCCAGCCGCTATCCACCTTGAGCGGCGGCGAAGCGCAACGCTTGAAATTGGCGCGCGCTCTGGGTGAACGCTTACCCGGCACGCTGTTCGTCGTCGATGAACCGAGCGCCGGCCTGCACTCGGATGAAGTAGAGCGAGTTGCGGGCGCGTTCGAGACGATCGTCGACGCCGGCGGCAGCGTGATCGTCGTCGAGCACGATCTGGCGCTCTTGCGGCGAGCGGATTGGCTGATCGACGTGGGTCCGGGCGCGGGCGCCGACGGGGGCCGCATCGTCGCGGTCGGCACGCCCGAAGACGTCGCGAGAACACAAACGCAGACCGGCTTGGCACTGACGAACGCGGGCAACGCCGTCGTCTCCGACGCTGCGCGACGAGTGAAGAGCATCAAGCCCGAACTCGTCGTGGAGGGCGCGCGCGAGCACAACCTGAAGAACATCGACGTGCGCGTGCCGCACGGAGCGTTGACGGTCGTGACCGGGCCGAGTGGCTCCGGCAAGAGCAGCCTCGTGTTCGACGTGATCTTCGCGGAAGGGCAACGACGTTTCCTCGAAACGCTGACGCCTTATGCGCGTCAGTTCTTGCCTACGCTACCGAAGCCCGACGTCGCGATCGTCGCGGGCGTGCCGCCGAGCGTCGCGCTCGAGCAACGCACTTCGCGCGCGGGGGCCAACTCGACGGTCGCGACAGTGACGGAGATGGCGCACTACTTACGGCTCTTGTTCGCCAAGCTCGGCACGCCGCATTGCCCGACGCACGGTCGCGAGATCGGCAGTACCAGTCCCGAGCGTTTACTCGACACGCTCAAAGCGAAAGGCGGCAAGTGGGAGCTGCTCGCGCCCGTGGTCGAAGCGCGCAAGGGCACGTACCTCGACGTGTTCAACGCCGCCGATCGCGACGGCATTGCCTTCGCCTATGCCGATGACGCGCGTGTCGAGACGCAGCGCCCGCCCAAACTCGTCAAGAGCCGTGAGCACTCCATCGATCTGGTGCTGCGTGAACTTGGTACACTCAGCGCCTTGAGCTTGGCCGAGCTCGACCGCGCGTTGACCTGGGGCAATGGCAACGTCAAGTTGCGCAATGCTCAGGGGGTGGTCGAGCGCTTCAGCACGAGTTCCGCGTGTCCCGAGTGCGGCTTCTCCGTGCCCGAACTCGATCCACGGTGGTTTTCCTTCAACACCAAGCAAGGCCAGTGCCCGACCTGCGAAGGCGCCGGAGTCGTCGCGACCGATGCGCCCCTGGTGAACAAGAAGAAGCGCGGGCGCAAAGGCAAAAGCCAAACCAAGAAAAAGCCCGCGGAGCCGTCCGCGAAACCCGTGAGCGAAGAGGCCTCGTTCAGCTGCTGCCCCGACTGCGACGGCACGCGCTTGGCGCCGATCCCGCGCAGCGTCACGCTCGACGGTAAACCGTTCACGGCCTTGACGGCGCTCGACGTCGAGTCGTTCTCGCGCGCCGTTGGACAGCTCTCGTTCAAGACTGAAGCCCGCGCCGTCGCTGATCCGATCTTGGCAGAGCTCTCACGCCGCATTCAGTTCTTGCTCGAAGTAGGTTTACACTACCTCACGCTCGAGCGCAGTGCGCGCACGCTCTCGGGCGGCGAACTTCAGCGCTTGCGTCTGGCCGCCCAGCTCGGCGCGGGGCTCACGGGCGCGCTGTACGTGCTGGACGAGCCCACGATTGGGCTGCACCCGCGCGACACGTCGCGTCTAGTGAACAACCTGCGCAAACTCGTGCAGCTCGGGTCCACCGTGCTGGTCGTGGAACACGACGCGGAGATGATCAAGGCTGCCGATCACTTGGTCGACATGGGTCCGGGGGGCGGCGTGCGCGGCGGCCAAGTGATGGCCGAAGGTCCGCCGAGTCGCGTGCTATCGCAACCCGACTCACCCACGGGTGCCAGTTTCTCCAAGCCGCCCGAGTTCCGCACGCCGCTGAGCGTGCCGAAGACACATCCGACGTTGGTCTTGAGCGGTGTGCAGCACCACAACTTGCGGGACGTCGAGTTGTCGCTCCCCGTTGGGCGTTTCAACGTCGTGGCCGGTGTCAGTGGTTCCGGCAAGAGCACGCTGGTGCGCGGAGTGCTCTTGCCGGCAGTGCGACAAAAGCTCGGGCTCGTGAGCGGCGCCCCCGGCCACTTCACGGCGCTCGGTGAACTGCACGGCATCAAGCGCGCGATCAGCGTCGACCAATCGCCGATCGGCCGAACGCCGCGCTCGGTGCCCGCGACCTTTCTCGGCATTTGGGACACGATTCGGCGTCTGTTCGCCGAGACCCCTGACGCCAAAGTCTGGGGTTACGGCCCGAGTCGTTTTTCGTTCAATACCGGCGCAGGCGGACGCTGCGCGACCTGTGAGGGACAGGGCGTGATCACCCACGAGATGAGCTTCCTGCCCGACGTGGTGCAGAAGTGTCCGGCATGCAATGGGCATAGATTCGAGCCCGACACCCTGCGCGTGCGTTATCGTGGGCATAGCATCGGTGAAATTCTGTCGTTGTCGGTCGAAGAGGCCTGCACGGTGTTCGAGAATCATCCGCGCCTCGTCGCGCCGCTCCTCACGCTACGCGACTTGGGTGCCGGCTACATTCAGCTCGGTCAAGGTTCACACACGTTGAGCGGCGGTGAGTCCCAACGCTTGAAGCTCGCGGAAGAGCTCACGGCGGGCTCGCGCCACGAGCCCACACTCTACGTCCTAGATGAACCCACAACGGGTTTGCATCAATCCGACGTCGAAAAGCTCATCGCAGTGCTCGATCGACTCGTACAGCGCGGCGACACGTTGGTGGTGATCGAACACCACCCGTGGGTGATGGCGGGCGCGGATCACTTGGTAGAGCTGGGCCCGGAAGGCGGCAAAGGCGGCGGACGTATCGTCGCCAGCGGTACACCACGCGCGATCGCCAAGAAGCGCACCGCGACCGGAACAGTGCTCGGAGGGTTGCTCGGTTGAACCAACGCTTGGCCATGATTTAGCGTCGAAGCACCCGGCCAAACCCACTAGGGAAGAAACAAGAACTCCAGCGGCCCGCCACCCCGATGCGGTTAGAGCACAGGCCGGCGTCGCGTTACGCAGACGTCGAGCCCGAGGCACACGAAAGTCGAGAGCTCGACGAGTGCCCGCGGACGGCAATGTTTTCGGTTGAAGGTCTCGCTGGTCATCATTGCATGACGCTCGCCTCCGGTCTGAAGTCGACATCACGCACTTCCCCTTCGCACAGCAGCACACCACGCAATTGCGCCCGACCCAAGGCGCGTACCCGCTGCTTGCACCCAAACGACACCTCGTCATTACCCAACCCCAGCTCAGGCTCAATCAAGCACCAGCCGGTGAGGTTCGAAAGGATACCGGGCGTGTGGCACTGCTCCAAGTCTTCGCCGGTGAACTGCTTGAACTCACATACACAGGGAGGCCACGCTTCACACGCGGGATCGGGTGCGTCGCCGAACGCCAAGTGCGCCGCGACGACCTCAGCGTCCTCGGGGTTCACACTGGTGAACCCAAGCTCATCGCAATTGCAGGTTTCGAAATAGCCCTTGAGCGACAGCGCGCGGCACGGCAACTGGCCGTAGTTCGCCGCGCCTGGATCGGTTTCGATTCGATAGTCGTAGACGCTGCACTTCACTTCAGTCTGTAAGAGTTCGAGCGGCTCTGGCGAGTCTGCAACTTCACAGTTGGAGGCGCTAGGCTCACCGCAACCGAACAACCAGCAAGCCATCGGCAACCAAAACCAACCGAGGCCCCGCATTTCGTACCGCATCAGATGATGTTGCCAGTCTCTCCCAACGTGCGCCGCCTGTTTTTTTCATCTGCGATGCCGGATGTGGCTACAAATCTCGAGCGTCGTATCTCGGGTCCAGCGCCCAACGCTTTGGCTAGAGGGAGCCGGACCTGGAGATAGCGTTTGGGGCCGAGCCTGCGTTGGGCGTCGCGTCGCGCGCATCGGGGCGCTCTTCGGGTCGTGCAGTGCTCAGCGCGTCGATGGTTGCGTCTACGCTGGTCAGTTCACTTGTTGCGAGACAGTCTCCGCCCAATCACACGGTGTTATCCCATCAGCACCATTGTGACTGAATATTGCCTTCGCCGGTGTGCTCTCGTGACCGCGACCCTCCCACACGGACGTTGAACGAATTTGCGGTAGTTCGAGCCAACGTGCGACCCGAAAAGGATCGGCTTTCGATCGCGATCCTCGCCAGATCCCGTGACTCCCGGGCGCCTGGGCTTTGTGACTGTTCGACTTGCGCAATGAGCGGTAATGTCGCGTCCAAATTGCATTGGGTATTTGCGCGGAGGGAGTCAGAGCGGATGAACGCAAAGGCAAAAGGGTCCGGCAAGAGTCCGAAAGGCAGTGTGGCCGCGGCGTCGAGCAAGAAGCCGAGTTCGGGCGCAGCCAAGAAGCCGAGCAAGCACGAGCTCAAGGCCCAGGCCAATGAGGCACTTCGTTCAGCGACCAGAGGGGCGCTCGAACGCGCCAAGGCGGCGGGTAACTATCCAATGACCTTGGCGAGCCTGGTAGGTGGTGCGCAGCTTTCGGCGGCGCAAGTCAAACAGCTGGCCAAAGCACCGGGTGACTTCGAATGCGCACTTTCATTGCCGAACGCAAAGGTACCCAGCGACCAAGAGCAGGTGTGGGCCGTTCTGCCGGGCGACGCGTTCCTGTTAGCCCAAGAGCCCAGGTTGCTTGTCGCCCTGATCGGGACGGTGCGAAGCAAGAAGGATCACGCTGTTGCGCTCGCAGCCTTGATCAAGAAACTGCCGAAACCTCTGCATGGCGCATTTGAGGAGCACTGGAGCCTTGCACTAGGTACTCGTTCGTTGCCCGAGGGCGTCGGCGCACTCAAGCTCGGCGGGCAACACAAGCTGTTTCTACTCGCTGACATCGTGGGCGTTCCCAGCGTTCCTGCTGGTGCCTCGGATCACAAGACGCGATCCGGCGCTGCAGCAGCGTCGAGAAACGGTCACCATGTCGATCCAATGCAGACTCAACCGTCGTCTTTTGCGGTATCGAACGCGGTCGACCCTGACCTCAAAGCGCGACTGCTCGCCGCTTTCGATCGTCTCCGCGAGCAAAGTGACATGGGGTCGTACGTGAGTCTGAGAGATTTGCGTACAGAGTTGCCCGATACATCGCGCGAGCGATTCGACGAGGCGCTGAACGATCTGCGACGTGATTGGGTATTTACCTTGAGCCCCGCCGAGGGCCGTCACGAGACAGTGCCCAAAGATATCTTGGATGCCGGCATCACCGAGCAATCGCGTTTATTGGTCTACGTAGCGCGGAGGGACGCATGAGCAACTTGGAGAGCGTTACAGCAGAGGACTTTGCGCGTCATGTGGCGAACACGAATCCGTTCACCCAGGACCGAGTAACGCAAGCGACGCAGCGCGCCTTGGCTGACGTCGGTGCGATCCACGACGATCAGTTCAAGAAACTCATCAGGCGCATCAACGAAGTGCGACGGTCGGGACAAACTCACGGCATTCTGCTGACGGGGCAAGCCGGAGTCGGAAAGAGCCACGTGCTCGCGCGCCTGTTTCGTTGGGCCAACGAGGAGGGTAATGCGACGGCAGTCTACTTGCACAACATCCTCTCCTCGCCCGAGCGCACAGCTCGTTACCTTTTGCATGCAACCGTCAACGAGCTGGCGGGATTCCGGCCCGCCAACTTTGCCGACTCCGATCTTTACAAGTTGATCAATCTGGCAATCGGGGCGCGCTTGGATTCGAGGAGCAAAGGGGCCAAACGCAAGGTCCCGAATCTCAACGCACGTAAAGAGATCCTCACGGAAATTGGGCACGAGATCGATCCCGACCAGCTCGTGATGCCGGTGTTCATCCGTTACCTAGAACACGCAATGGGTGCCAACCTGGCAGAGGAAGCTGCGGAAGTCCTAGCATTGGCCGCTGTCCAATGGCTGTCGGGAGAAGTCATCGAACCGGAGCGGGCCCGTAGCATCGGCTTGCGCGTCAACAGCGAGGATGGTGCCTGCATTCCGGACGACGTCGCGGTTCAGCGGGTGTTCGACGTGCTTTGCAGACTCTGCGCCTGCGCCAAGCGACCTTTCGTGCTCTGCCTTGATCAAGTGGACAACTTATCCGAAGACCGGGTCAAGGCGCTGTTTGGCTTCCTGCATGCCGCAATAGACAACGGCCACAACTTGGTGGTGATTGTTTCCGGCGTTTGGGACTCGATTCAGATTTTCAGGAAGAACTCCGTGATTTCTGCCGCTGCCTACGACAGAATCGCGCAGGCCGAGATTGAGTTGAAGCCGATCTCGATTAAGCAGGCGCGCGAGATCGTGCAGGGGCGCGTCGCGCAATTCTCAGAGCCGTTCGCGGAGGTAAAGTCTGTTGCAAAGGCGCGCAAGCACGACGACTTGGCGCCGCTGTCGAGTGAGTGGTGGAAGAAGCACTACGGCAAACTAATCGAGACCCGCCCCCGTGACGCGATCCGTGCGGCCCGCGATGCATGGGACGGGGAACAGGAGCGCTTGAGTGAGCTGGGTGAGGAGACCTGGCTCAAGCAGCTCGGCAAAGGCGAAAATGTCGAGAAGGTCCGGATCGTGGGTCGTCCTTTGGAGGAACGCATTGACGAGCTCGTGCGGCTGAAAGTGATCGAGGCCTTCAACCAGCGCAAACTCAATCCGGCGCGCCTTCCTCCAGACGCCGATAACCTTGCGACTCTCACCCACACGCTCCTGACGCTGTGCATCGGCGAGGCGAACTACACGATCAGGAGCGTTGGTCGCGTTGGCAAAGCGAAGGCGAGTACCTACGATCTCTGGGTGACGGAGAAGGGCGTGAGTGGCGAGGTAGTCAACAATGGCCTGATATTCTTCACCAGTGACAACGCTCTAAGTGCGACCAATGCGTTGAAACGGCTCAAGGCAGACCATCCAGCCCCGGAGCATCAGATCCTCGTCACTGATGAAGAGCGTCGCCCTCTGCGACCAGGTGTCGTCGGACTCAGGCACTATGAAGAACTGAAAGGCAATGGGCGCTTCGAGCACGCCAAGCTCAGTTTCGGCGACCACGCGCAGCTCGACGCGCTCAGTAGCGTGCTTGGGGCGGCACGAGTTGGCGATTTGGACGTCGAGAACGAGCCCAGCGAATATCGACCGATCACCGAAGCAGAGTGTAGAGCGTCGATGCACCGACTCGAGCTCTTCATCAACCATCCCCTCCTGCGCTTGTTGTTGACGGAGGAGCGCGAGCCTACGAGTCCTTCAGGGGTGGTCGACAAGGAGCGGGAGAAACAGGTTCGAGTTCAGATCAAGGGCGAGCTAGCATTAGCCCTGGGTATGACGGCTCGCGAGATGGCCAAGACCATTCTGGAGCGGACGTCGCAATCGAACGACGCATTTGTCTCGGTTTGGAACCTGGTCAAGCTGGCGGCCAATCACATGCACCAGGAAAAAGAACTGTACGTGGACGCGGTGAACGACGACCTCTTTCTGCAATTGCGCACGGCGTAGGCGATGACCCTGCATCACTTCACCGTCAGCCAAGTCCGTACTGCGGCGATCTGTCCGCGGATCCACTATTTCGACGTGGTGCGCGCCCGTCAGCAAGGCTGGGCCACTCCTAAGTCGACCTTGGTCTGGTCTACCGGCAGCGAAGCCCAAGCGGGAGGAGGCGCGCTCTTTCACCGAGTGATCGAGAAGTTCAATCGCCGCGCTGCCCACGCCCCCGAGATCCAGCTCGCGCTCGAAACTTCGGAGGGGGTCGAACCGCTGAAGCAAGCCTTCCTGCGTTTCGCCAACACCCAGTGCATCGATCTGCGTAAGCTCGCGACCCGCAGCGTTGCTCTGCGTCAAACGTTGATCTCGACTCTGCAGGCCTACTTCGCCGAACTCGCGGAGATGGTCAACTACGCGTTGTCGCGAAATACAACCGCGAAAGAAGTCAAAGAGCAGATCTTCGGCGATCGCCGGCAGCGCGTGGACGTGACCTTTCGCGTGGGCGACGGTCACGAAGCGCACGTGACGGGAGCCGTGGACTACGTCTTTTACGACTGGCGCATCTCTGGGCACCGGATCATCGACTACAAGTTGATTCCGGCGGACCACCCTAACAAGGATCTCTTTCAGGTCTTTGCCTATGCCTTGATGCACCACCACCAGCATGGGACACAGCCAGCGGCCTGCGTCTTCTACCTATATCCGAAGCGCCATTTGCTCGAGCGCAAGTGGCCCGACGTCTACGCGGAGCGGCATAAGGTTTACACGCACCTAGCCAGCATGGTGGGCTGGTCAACATACGACGAAACAACGCAAACCGGGTTGAAGCCGCGTGGCAACCCGGCTTGGTGCGCCGGCTGCAAATGGAATCGGGGCGGAGAATGCGAACGTCGGCTCGGCCCGAAGCTCGACGGTGAGTACGACAAGCGCTGGGAAGAGTTGGGACAAAAGGCGCCGACACCGGAAGTAACGGTATATTCACCACTGGCACTCCCTGTTGCTGAGACCTGGCCTTCGGATGCCGAGCTCGATTCCGAGCTCGACGCCCAACTCGATGAAATCGAAGCCCCGTCCAGCGCCCCATCTCCCGCACCGCCACTGCCTGCGGGTAAACCCGGCAGCGCACCAATCGCGACGACCCAGGCGCCCAACTCCGCAGTGGAACCTGGATTGTTCTTGGGTCGTAGCAAGGACGGCAGCCCAGTCGTGCTACCGGTGAACACAATCAACACGCACGTCGCGATCGTAGGTGCTGCGGGTAGCGGCAAAACTTGGGCTGCAAAGTGTCTGGTCGAAGAAGTGGTGCGCGCAGGTGTTCCCGTCGTCGCGATCGATCCGCAAGGAGACCTGGTGCAGTTCCTTCGCGCTCGGGAAGCTGAGCAGTTTCAAAACGGCGACCAAGAGCGCTATGCGGAATATCGTGAACGCGTTGAAACAAGGATCTGGACTCCGGGTACGTCTCACGGGGCTCGGCTCTGTCTGGATCCGATCCGTTTACCCTCAGACGCAGATCTCGCGCGCATCGAACGACCCGAGCGCCGCAGAGAGGAAAGCGATTCGATGCTGCAGGCGGTGGCGGCGAATCTCGTCAGTCTGGCGAAAGTTGGAGGTGAGGAGGACTCGCAGCGCACGTTCCTGTACTTGCTACTGGGTGCACTGCGTCAGGCACCAAGTCTCACACTGCGTGATGTCGTCGATGCGATTTCTCACGTCGACGAGGTACCTTTGCCTCACGAGCCCGATCACGTGCTGAAGAAGATCGAGCGCGAGAAACTCGCGCGCAAGCTGAACACGTTCGTGGTGGGGCCGGGCAAGAACCTGTTCAGCGAGGGTACGCCGCTCGACTTGGACGCCTTCGTGCGGCCAACTACGCCTGGCAAGACACCACTCAATGTGATCTACCTCAACGCCCTGACGGACGACGATCAGAAGCACTTCTTTTTGGCAGCTTTGGCTGCAGAGATCTATCGTTGGATGGTCACGAGCTTGGACGCAACTACGGGGCGGCCCAACTTGCTCTTCTACCTCGACGAAGCACGCGACTACATCCCGGCAGGCGGACGCAAGCCGGCGGCCAAGGATCCCTTGATCCGACTATTCACCCAAGGGCGCAAATACGGGGTGGGCTGTTTGCTATGCACGCAGAGCCCTCGCTCGGTCGATTACAACGTGTTCGGTAATTGCAGCACCAAGATCGTTGGACGCATGGAGGCGGAACAGGACATCGAACGTATCGCTGAGTGGTTTACAACGACTGGGGCCAAGCCTGCTTGGGTTGCGGCGCGCAAAGGCGCAGACAAGGGTACCTTTGTAGCGCGCTACCCGGAGATGCCGGAAGTCATCGAAGGCAAAGTGTTTACCAGTCGCCTGTTATACTCGCTGCACGAGGGGGCTTGGTCCCCCGATAGGGTAGAGCGCGAATTGGAGCTTGCTCGAAACAAAGGGTGAAAACGCCCCGCCGGGCGAGTGCTTTCGCGCCAGACTGGCAGGGCCTGATGACCTAGGTGCCTGCCCCGCGTTCGCTTGGGCCCATCACCGCAGCGCTGGTTACTCGGACCACTACCCGGATCTACGGTACCCAAGAGAGTCGACTTCCCGCAAAGGCAGCGCCAGCTCCCTAGTCACCCTGATGGGCCCCGCCCAGCCTATTGCCCGACGAGCACTTGGAGCTTGCCAAACGGCGTTGGCGTATCGAGCGGCTTGTCGTACGTAAAGAGTGCGACCACTTCATCGTTGCACGCGACGTTGAGGTCGAGGACTTGGCTGGCCTGTGAACCCGGGACCACGCAGGTTTCCCATTCGAACAAATCGCTGAGGCTCACCTTGACCAAGTCTGGGTGTGGCGTCGCTTGCCAGCTAACTTCGCAGCCCAGGGGACCCGCCTGCACCACGACGTTCTCGACACTTGCCGCCGGGGTTACCGCAAAGGTCTCCCGAAGGGTCTCGGGGCAGCCCTCGATCACCAGCACGTTTTCGGAACCGTCGAGCAACTCGGGAACTCGCATCTCATAACCCCAACTCGGATCGGCCCCCACTGCCTCTTCAGCGAGCACCCTGCCCGCTCGCTCGACGCGCAATGACGAGGCGCAAGTCCAAGGACTTGTACAGTCGCAGTAGTCTGTATCGGTTTCGAAAGTGCACGACCCAGCCAGCACGGCTTGAGGGCACGTGCAGTCGGGAGTCATGACGGAGAACTTCAAGCTTGCATCGAGGCCCTCGTCAAAGGGACGGATCAGGATGGATATGTCGAAACGCTGTTCACCTTCAGGGCGCCCTGCGTCGGCGAGTGTCGCCCCGGCGGCGTGATTCGACGGGGCAACGTCGGCTTCCAGGTCCAGGCCCGAATCAGAGCTCGGCCCAGGTTGAGCCGAAGGCGCCAGAGTCCCTGTTTGGGGTGGGTCGACGGCGCTTTCGAGCGCTGAGGTTCTGGCCGAGCCATCGGCATTCGTCTCGCTCGCGGTCTGTGATCCTCCGTCTGCCAGCGAGGCAGTAGCCATTGTAGGACTAGCCGACTGAAGACTGCCTACGGAAGAACCGCTCGGCAGCAGGCTCGCGTCCAAGGGGCTCGTCGGCGCCGTGTCCACCGGGCGTAGGGATGCCACCGGTGACCCAACGTCGCTGCCCGAATCCGAGAGCAGCATCGAGTTGGGGCGCTCCGTTGCTTCCGTGCAAGCCGCACCAACGAAGGCTAGTGCCAGTGGGTAAACCCAGCCAAAGCGCTTCAGGGCGGGTCTCAAAACCTGGGGCGGGCGTTCTTTGCATCGGCGGCAGGCCTCGAGACCCGCTCTTGGCTCGATGCTAGGGTCCCAATGACTTCGTCGCTTCATTTCTGCCGTCACCCCTTCGCGCGCATAGCCTGCCACGCTCGGTACCTTGGGCCCAGCCCCGCGACGCGAACCACCACGAGTTTCACCCCGCGCCGAGGCTGACGCCCCCAAAGGGTTCCTCGGGCGCAAGGTGCGTGTGGGATGCAGTCGTGTGTAAGGCGCGGACCGACGAAAATCGCTCGACTGAAGGCGATGCGTAAAAGGGCCGTAGCATGACTCGCTATGAGTTCGGAGTCTTCCACGCCCGCACAGGCCCAGAGTGTTTCGCTGACTGGATTCACGTCCACGAATTGGCACGCTCCGTTTGACGTGGAGAAACAGCTGTCCGCGGTACCTCCAGACGCGAAGGTCAAGGGCATGTTCTACAATGACCTTTACAAGCTCGCCGAGGCGGCGTCGATTGAATTACCCCACGGGCGCTATTCCGCATTCGGCGACTACCCGTTGGTCGAGTACATGCGCAGCGTCGCGCTCGTCGCGCGCGCGGCTCACCCCTCCGCAAGTGTCGCCGAGGGCATACGCCGTGTTGGTGAGCGCGGCTTCGGCATCTTGGCCTCCAGCTTGGCCGGCAAGGTTCTGTTTGCCCTGGCAGGACGAGATCTTCAGTCGACGCTGGGGCTCGTATCACAGGCCTATCGGCGTTGCCTCGACCCCGGCGATGCACAACTGGCGCTGATCGAACCAGGGCGCGCCGTTATCCTATTACGATCGATTTGGAACTTCCCGACGGCGTATCAAGTCGGCGTCTTCGAGGGCGCGATTCGCAACTTCGGTCACACCGGCTCGGTCAAGGTGCGCGCTCACAGCGCTTGTGACGCGGACTTTCTCTTGGAATGGCGCTGACTGCTTCGCGTCTCTTGGACGCCTACGACGACGCGCCGTACGCGCTTCGGTCACAGCCTCGCAGACTTTTTGGGCAGTCTGCCCAAGAGTTGTGGCAAGCTTGCCGCGCAAGGGGCAGGAGACCGCACCCGACGTGGAAGCGTGACGCGCAATGGCCAGTGAAGTGGGAACGATGTCCGGTGAGCAAGCACGCGCCCCGGAGGCTTCGGCAGCGGTTCACGGCGCACTCGACACGCTCTTCGAAGTCCAGCCGCACGCGCTGTTGGTATTGGATGCGGCACTGCGCGTCGTGTATGCCAACCGCGCCGCCGAAGACCTCACGCAGCGCAGCCGCGCCGAGCTCGCAGGGCTAGCGTTCGACGAGCTCGTGAGCGAGCGCTTCCAACAGGAATATCGCGACCTCGGCACGAGCGCCGCTGCTCGCCCCGAGCCACGAGCGCCGCTCGTGCACGCGAGACAAGCACTGCGCGGCAAGGACGGGACCGAGATCGCGGTCGACCTGATGTTCAGTCGTCTGCACTTGGGCGCGACGGAGCTCTTCCTCGCCAGCTTCTGCAATGCGCTGGACGATGCGGCAAGCCGTACGCACGTCGAGGCGCACTTTCGGCACGTGTTCGACGCTAGTCCCCACGCCATCGGGATCACCGACTTGCAAACGGGACGTTTGCTCGAGGTGAACAGGGCGTTCGAGCGCACGTTCGGTCACACGCGCGAGCAGGCAGTCGGTAAGACTGCCACCGAGCTCGAGATTTGGAAACGCTTCGAGGACCGAGAACGCACCTTCAATCGTTTGGTCCAACAGGGTTTCGTGCGCGACGTGCCGGTCACCGCCAATCGCCGTGACGGAACGACGCTGGAGTTGATCGTCAACAGTGAACTGGTCCGCACGACGAGCAACCCTTACATCATCACTTACGCGGACGACGTGACGGAAAGCCATGCCAACAAGCTGGCACTGGCCGCGTCAGAGCAGCGCTTTGCCAAAGCGTTCCAAGCCAGTCCCGATGCGCTTGCGATCGTGGAGGCTGGCAGCAGTCGTTTGCTCGAAGTCAATGACGGATTCGTACGCCTGTTTGGCCGTACCCGCGAAGAGGTGCTCGGGCGTTCGTCCTTCGATTTCGGTTTGCTCGCCGATCCTGAGGAGCGGGCTCGAGCTGGCGCGCTTTTGATCGAACAGGGTTCGCTCCGTGACTTTCCGGTAGTGACGCAAACGCCCAGCGGCATCACCCGCGAATGCTTGCTGTCTGCGGAGTCGCTAGATTTGGGCGAACGCACTGGCTTCATCTTGATCGTCCGCGACGTGACGGCTCAATTGCGCTCGGAGCGGGCTCGCGCCGACCTCGAGCGGCACTTGCGCCAATCCCAGAAGCTCGAAGCCCTTGGCACGCTCGCAGGGGGGATCGCGCACGACTTCAACAACATCTTGGCGGCGATCCTTGCTTGTACGGATCTGATCAAGCTCGACGCGGAAGATCCCGTTCAAGTCCAATCGCACGCGGCGCTGCTGTCGCAAGCGGCGGAACGTGCCGCGAACCTGGTGCGGCAAATTTTGACGTTCAGCCGCAAACAGCCTCAGCAGCCACGGCGCGCAATCTCGCTCGAGGCGCCAGTGCTCGAGGCGTTGGCGCTCGTTCGCACGGTGCTACCGACATCGGTGGAGCTCGACGTTCACACAGATCCCTCCATCCCGATCGTCTTGGGAGATCCAACGCTGATTCATCAAGTCGTCATGAATTTGTGTACCAATGCCGCGCAAGCCATGGCGGGCAACAAAGGCAAGCTCAGCGTGCGGTTGGAAGCGGTCGTGGTCGACCAAGCGATGGCGAGCGCTCATCCGGCACTCACGCCGCGACGCTATGCGCGCATCACGGTACAGGACACGGGCGTAGGTATGACGCCCGAGACGCAGAAACGCCTCTTCGAGCCATTCTTCACGACGCGTGCACCCGGCGCAGGCACAGGGCTCGGACTGTCAGTCGCGCACGGCATCGTACGAGAATACGAAGGCGCGATCACGGTGCAAAGCACGGTGGGCCAAGGCACGACGTTCTGTGTGTACTTGCCACAGTACGAAGCCGAGCTGCACGAAATCGGAGAACCGAGCCCTCACCTGAGCCGGGGAAATGGGGAGCTGATCATACTGGTGGACGATGAAGAGATGCTCTGTCGATCGATTTCGGGTCTGCTGCAGCGTCTCGGCTACACCGTCAAGTCTTTCTCGGATCCGCGCGTAGCGTTGAGCGACTTCGAACACTACCAGAACACGGCGCGAGCGCTGATCACCGATCTCACGATGCCGAACGTATCGGGTGTTGATTTAGCACGCGTAGTCCATGCCAAAGCCCCACAGCTACCGATCCTCCTGATGACTGGGTTCGCAGGTGAGCACTCACCCCAGGAGCTCAAAGCCGTCGGGATTTACCAACTCGTGCACAAGCCCGTGTCGGCAATGGCCCTATCGGAAAGTATCAACGACGCGTTGCGAGTCGGTGATTCGAACGCTTACCTGCAAGGGCCGCTTCGCACACACTGAGCGATGCGCCGAAGGCTGCGTCCGTGGTGGTCGGGTGGGGTGCCCAGCGCAGATCACGCCGAATCCATGATTGCAGAGCCTACGACGGCTCAGTCCACGACCGCTGAGCCCACGTCACTTGGGCCCTCAATCCCGCGCGACGCCGAGCCGAGAATTCCGGCGACGCTTCGGAAGAGGCAGGCGCCCCCAGCAGGTCCTGACTGCCCTTGCCGCCTCCCGGCCCAAGCCGCGTGCCCCGAAATGCATCCTTTGGGCCCCTGCCTGGAAATCGGATCGGTCTGTCCGGACGCATACCCCGAAACGCCAGTGGGCTGCGTTGACGTCTGGGATGACATCGGGATGCATCCGATCTGAGTTGCACCGCTCGCACCACAGAAGCCAGCGGGTGGTTGTTAATCCGTTACAAACCACCCGTCGCGATTCGCACGAGGTGAGGACCTGAGGCGGGCAACGCAGTGAAACACTGGACGGTGCGGGGTGCATTTTAGCGAATGCTCTTCAGCTGGCACCGGGCTTGCCGACAAACTACATTGAGACCTCTATGAAAAATCTCTTGCTTACAACGTTACTCTGGCGGCATGGCGCGCTGACGGTTCTGCTGGCGGTTTCTGCCGCGTGCACATCAAAGGAATCGAACGGCGACGACACGGGCGTCAATCAGGACAAGGGCGCCAGTCACGACACGGACGCCAGTCACGACACGGGCGCCCCCTCCGAGTCTGGAGATTCAGGCAACGACGAGCAGCTATCGGACTCTGGCCCCGGCGACAGCGGCGCGAAGCCCGGCTCGTCCGACGCTGGGCTCGCCCGCTTTCGAGCAACCTTGGAAGGCGACACCGTAAACTTGAAGGCCCTAGATCATGTGTGGCTCGAGCGTTGCGAGCGAAATCCGCAACTCGTTCAGCGATCGGGGGATGCGTGGGTGTTGCTTCGCGATGAGCGTCCAGAGGCGTTCAATTTGAATCTGGCAGCGCATTATCTAGACGGCACGCTCAGTTCAGACTGCCACCTTTCGCTCGGTTGCGATGTTGGCGGGTGTGAGGAATTTCCCGCGGGGGATCCCTCAGACTTCTACGCGCCGTTGATCGCACGCGAATACATTGAGGTCGGGAAGCTCAGCGCGCCAAGTTGTGAGCGTGCGGACAGCGAGGGCGATGCAGGCGAGGATAGCGATGCCAGCCGCGATGCGGGAATGCAATTGATCCCAAGTATCGAGAGCCGCGAGCCAACTGGGGCACTGGGAGTGCGAATCCGCTATTATCGCGACAGTGAGTGTCGCACAGAGCCGTTGACGGTAGAGATTGCCGTCGAATAGTCGA
>DATAHU010000089.1:0-23004 GCA_036263015.1 Polyangiaceae bacterium
CAATGCTTTGTAAGGAATGATCGCGCTGGCGCAGCGTAGTCAATGCACCAGATCTCTGCCGTTGCCGACCCCGGGGTACCCATGAACCGACTGACTCGACTGCTGTTTTTCGCCTCGTTGATGCTCGCGTGCAGCTTCGCCGGACCGCTTTGGGCGGCCCCGACCGCCAAGTGCGGAGGTGCTGCGTTCAAGAGTTCCTCCCAGATTTCGGGAACCAAAATGAGCGTCGCTGCAACTGGCGTCACTCTCCTGGTCCCCAAGGGCTGGCAGAGCGGCATCCGCACAGGAGCGGACGAAACACCGTTCGTCCAGCTCAAAACGCCGCTCACCGGACCGAGCGGCATCATCCTTTTGATGGCTTCCGACGCGGTGAGCGATTTGCTGCTGAAGAAGGCTGGCTTCGAGGCCGGCCTGCTGGCAAGTGGCTCTCCGTTAACCCGTTCCACGTCTCGAAGCTTCTCACTGGGAGAGTACTGCGGAGTTCAACTGATTGGGCAAGTGTCGGGGGTCGAGATCTACGTGACGCTGATCCGAGTTGGTGCTCGAGTCTATGCCGTAGAAGCGCGGTACGCGACGGCCAACGCAGCGACGATCCGTAAAAGCCTCGACGCGATCGTGGCGACGGCTCATTTGCCGAAGCCGACCAGTGATTCTGCTGCTGCCCCCGCGAGTGAGCCGAGCGGACAAATCCAAAGCGTCGAAGCGTTTCAGGGCTGCTGGTCAGCCACGCTCGACAGTCGTTCTTCGAAGACACTCGTGCTCTATGCCGACGGGAGCTACCGTTGGACGTACCTGGTGAGCATGCCCGAAGCGGCCGTGGAGCCCCAAGTCGAGGAGGGGCGCTACACGTTGAGTGGTAACTCGCTGCGCACCGTGACGGACGAAGGCGAGTCCGCAGTTTACACGGTCAGCCTCAGCGACGGGGTCCTGCAGATTGGTGACGTGAGCTACAGCGCCTGCGACTGAGCTCGCAGGCAACGCCCTGGAGCGGCTCTCGGATCCGCTCTCGGATCACTTCGCGACGGCGTAAGCGACGTAGCCAAGCACGACGACGATAGCGCCTACCGGCACAGGGCCGTATTTGACGCCGACCCAACGTGAGTAACTCCATTGCCAGTTGGACATTTCAGACCTCTGCTTGTTCGAGACACAACGATCAGGCGATCATAGCTACTGCTGAATCAGCCACGCGAAGGCGGCTGCGGGATCATCGACGACGTTTGCCGTGAGGCCGCGTTTGCGATATTCACCCGCAAAGCGCCGCATGTTGAGTTTCCCGATTGCTGCCGTGGGTAACACGATGCACCAAAACATAAAACCCGCCTTGAGCACCCGCGGCGCCCATACGGTATCTGCCCATTCCGCATCGGGCTCCCGTACGACCGTGTTTTGCCTGTCGTCTGATAGCCATTTGGTCGCGCCGTGTTGCTCGACGAGCTCCGCGCCTCTGAGCAGCAACCCCCTGAACGCCTCAGACGACGGAATCTTGTGCATCTCATGGTGAACCATGCGGTAGGGCGCGTGGTACCAAAGCGAGACGTACTCGTTCTGTAGGATGGGTTGACCTGAATACAATTCGCTAGCGGATTCTCGAGTGACGGGGGACACGGACTTCAAGTGTGGAGTTGGTTACCTGACGCGCAACAGCGATCGTTACCCGCACTCCAATCCAGTGTGCACCGATGCGTCGATGTGCGTTGGCTAACGACGCGCACTGCAGTGCCAGCGGCACGTCAGAGGTCGATTGGGAATGCCCCTGCCGTCTCGGAGGCGTTTCGATGCAGAAAGTGCCGGGAGCAGAACATCACGACGCCCGACTCGTCGGGCCAACAGCCTGGAGTGCGCCGTGTAGGCGTGAGGTAAACCCACGCGGTAGAACCTTTGCTGGCTGTTACTTACAGCGAGGATCCGCGTCGATCTGCATCTGGAGGAAGTCATCCATGAAGTCGAAGTCGAGCTTGACCATGTCGTAGAATTGGTAGTTGTTCAGGACGAAGTCGTATTTCGCGGGCGCTTCCGAGTGGCAGCTCGCGCAGGTGTTGCCCATGGTCATCACGTTCGTCGCGCCGTGATTGGTGATCGTGACGGTGCCGTCGTTGGCAACCGACAGCTGGAAGAATTCCCAGTCGCGGGTGTCCGCGGAGAAGCCGGCCTTGTGCTTGACCATGGCTTCGGTGGGCAAGTGCTGAATCAGGGTGCCCACCGGGTAATCACCGTCGCCCTTCATCGCGACTGCGACCGCCTCGTCGGTGTGGCCGAGCAAATTCGTGATGCGGAAGCCTTGGACCTTCTGCCAATCACCGATGCAGGTGAAGTCTGAGGGCATCGGGTTTACGTCTTCGTCACTCGACGGCATTGCAGCCCCGCCGCCCATGCCCAGGTCAGGCATACCGCCCATGCCGTCGGGCGTGTCGCTGCCGCCGCCGGTGCCCATCGGCGTGTCGCTGCCGCCGCCCGTGCCCATCGGGGCGCTCGAACCCGGACCCGGGGGGGTAGAACCGCCGCCGCCTTCGCCTGCGGGCGAGCTGGCTGGGGTGGGCGTCGTGGGCATGCTGCCAGTGCCGGTGCCGCCCGGGGGCGTGCTCGTCATCGTCGTGGGCACCGGGGTGGGGTTCATCGGCGACGCTGCCGGAGGGGTAGCAACTGGCTTGGTGGGTGGCGGGTTAGCCGTCGTGGTCGTCGGCTGCGCGGGCGTGCTTGCGACCGCAGGGGTACCGGTGCTCTGCACGCTGGGCGTCGTGCTGGTCGGCGTCGTGCTGGTCACCCCGTCCGCGCCGGTATCCGAGTCGTTCGAATTGCTCGAGCACGCAACAGCGCCAAGAGCGCTGCTCGCGAGTAACACAGAGAGGCGAGCGCTGAGCGAGAGGGGGAGAGCATTGCGTTTCATGGCTGAACAGTCGTGCCACAGATCGAGCAGCCATAGAAGAGGAGGTCCCCGCGCACTCAGCGCAAGTAGCGCCAGTTAGCGCCGAAGCGTGTCACGCAAACGACACCGACCTCGCAGTTTGACTGCACATTTCGAGGACGACCGTCGAAAGCCAGCCGCAACGCGGTGCTGGGAGGCGCCTGATCACGTCGCTGCCGGTGATCACGTCGCTGCCGGACTTCATTCGCAAACGCCGTTGGTGCAGTTCTCTCCCGCCGAACAGCGATGACCGCAGCCACCGCAGTTCTGCGGATCGTTCAGCACGTTCACGCATTCCACTCCGCACAGGTTGGTTTCTCCGGGGCACAGACATTGCCCATTGTTGCAGTTGGCACCAAGTGAACACTGCGTTCCGCAGCTGCCGCAGTTCTTCGGATCGCTGTCCGTATCGACGCAGTTGCCGTCGCAGACACTGCGGTCCGACGGGCATTCGCACTGCCCGTCATTGCACTGTTCGCCGGCTCCGCAGCTCTGCCCGCATTGCCCGCAGTTGCGCGGATCGTCTGGCTCGTAGCAATGACCGTCGCACAACAACTGACCCGTCGCGCAACCGCACTCGCCGCCAATGCACGCTTGGTTCGAGCTGCAGGCGTTGCCGCACGCTCCGCAATTGCTCGGATCGTTCAACGGATCGATGCAAGCGCCGTCACAAGCCAGCGAGGTCCGATCGCACACGCACTCGCCGCGCATGCACATTTCGCGAACACTGCAAGCGTTGTCGCACGAGCCACAGTGACCCGGATTGCGATCCAAGCTCGCGCACTCGCCGTCATCACACAAGGTTTGCCCGCGCAGGCAGTTGTCGCTGCAACGGTTGCGGGTGCAAACCTGATCGGCGCTACAGGCTTGCCCGCAAGCGCCGCAGTTGTCGTGGCTCGCGTTGGTATCGACGCAGGCGCCGTTGCAGAAGGTTTGACGCGGCGGACACTCACAAGCACCGGACACACAGGCCTGCCCAGCGCCGCACGCGCGTCCACAAGCGCCACAGTTTGCCGCATCATTCAAGATGTCGACGCAATCGTCGTTGCACGCCGTCAGGGGGCTCGTGCAACCGCACTCACCCCTGACACAAGCCTGCCCACTGCCACAGTCGTTGCCGCACGTCCCGCAGTTGTCGTGATCCCACTGCGTATCGACGCACCCGCCGTCGCATTCGGTGGAGCCTGCAGCGCAAGCGCACGAGCCCGAGACACACGCCTGTCCGGCAGCGCAAATTACCCCGCAGCCACCGCAATTCTGGGTGTCGCTCGCGACGGCCACGCACACGCCACCGCAATCCCGCGTGCCCGAGGGGCACAAGCACAGTCCTTGGCTGCACGCCTTTCCGCCCTCGCAGGCGCGAGCGCACGCCCCACAGTTGGCGTTGTCTTGCTCTAGGTTTACACAGCGATCGTCGCACGACGTGGCGCCGAGCGGGCAGCTGCATGCCCCAGCGACACAGTCGAAGCCCGAGTCACACGCTATGCCACAGCCGCCGCAGTTGTCGACATTCGTCTCGAGATCGACGCAAGCTCCAGAGCAGTCGCTCAGCTCTGGCGGACACATGCCGGCACATTGACCCGCCGCGCATACTTCTGGGGCAGGGCAAGTGGTCGCGCAGTCGCCACAGTGTGCGGGATTCGATTCGAGGTCCACGCATTGGCCGTCGCACGAGGCACCGTCCTGACACGCGCACGCGCCATCTTCGCAAGTCTCGCGCGCGGTGCACACGACTCCGCACGCCCCGCAGTCGCGCGGATCGCTGTCTACGGCGGTGCAAACTCCGCTGCAGCTCAGTGCGTCCGCTGCACACTCACAAGACCCGGCCTGGCACTGTTCATCCGCTGCACAGGCTTTGCCGCAAGCGCCGCAGTTGCCCTCGTCGGTGTCGACGTCGACGCAGCGTCGATCGCAAGCAGTCTGCCCGCTCGGGCAGCTGGTCCTACATTCACCATCGGCACACACTGAGTTTTCGTCGCAAGCTTGATCACAAGCGCCGCAGTGCTCAGGGTCGTCGTGGGTGTCGACGCAGCCCTGACCGCAGTCGCTCTTGCCCGCGCCACACACGCAGCTACCCGCGGCGCAGCTTTCGTCGTCGGTGCAGGCTTTGCCGCAGCCACCGCAGTTGCTCGAATCGGTATCCAGCCCGGCGCACAAGCCGTTGCAGTCCGTAAACCCAGCTGGGCAAGCGCACTCTCCGTCGAAGCAGGCCTGGCCACCCGAACACGCATTGCCGCAGCTGCCACAATTCTGCGAGTCGGCGTTGATGTCGACGCAGGAGAAGCCGCAGGCTTGGCGCGTCCCTGTGCACGTCGCCGCGCATAGACCCAGATCGCAATAGGGCACGTCGCCCGTGCATTGCGCGTTGCACGCCCCACAGTTGTTCGGGTCGGCCTCCAACGAGCGACACAGACCATCACACAGGCTCGTGCCGGCCGCGCAAGTGCACGCGCCGTCGTTGCAAGCTTTACCCAGCGTGCACTCGACGCCACAAGCCCCGCAGTTGCTCGGATCTTGCGCGAGGAAGGTGCACACGCCGTCACAGGCCTGTTGCGTGGGGTCCGCGCAGCCGCATTGCCCCGCACTACAGGCTTCTCCGGCGTTGCAGGCGTGGCCGCACTGGCCACAGTTGGTGGGGTCGTTGGCCGTGTCACGGCATTCAGCGCCGCACGCCGTCTGCTGCGTTGGGCACGAAATGACGCTCGCGTCACCCGCGTCGGCTGCAGCGTCGAGCTGATCCGCGCCGGACGAGGAATCGCTGCTCGCTGGGGACGTAGTGGGTGCGGCGGGGCCACCCGCATCGGTTCGCGGCCCCGGGGTGTTCGGCGCGGGGACCGGCGCTGCCGGCGTCGTTACTACAGCAGCATCCCTCCGAGTTAACTCCGACCCGGTAACGTCTGCGTCGCCGGGACCTGCCTCGAACGTGACGTTCGTACCCAGCGGATCGGGCGCCGTTCGGCCACACGCGAGCAACGAGCAGACGCCGAGCATCAGCGCGCCGATGCCGCGGGCCAACTCACGGTGCAGCTGTGGCGAACGGCGACGTTTTGCTCGTAGGCGTTGGGCAGCGGCGAGCGAAAGAATATTTCGGAGTGGTGCCTGGATCACGAAAGTGCCTCGCAACGAAAGACACCTTGCTCACGGATCAGCCGCAGAGGCCGCACCCGGCCGGCACGTTGGTGTCTCAATCTGAGTGTCTCGGTGCTCGGTTGGTCCAAAAAAGCAGGCTGCGTAACGACAGCGGTCGACAAGGCCGATCTCCAGGTTTGCAATGGCTCACGGAGCAGTGGCCGTGCGCACCCTGGATTGTCACCGCGTCACGCGCCCAGGGGGCAGGATTTCTTCAATGCCCCGCACTGCTCGCGCGAAAAAATGCACGCCGCGCTCTCACCCCGCCCAACCCTCGGGGTTTCCTCGGGGCGACGCGACGAAGTCGGCAAAGGGCACCGCCTGGAACGATGGACGCCGTGGCAGGCGGGCCATAGAGTCGGCCGATGGCGCTTGAACTCTCCCGTTCACCCGAAGACTCCCGCTTGAGCACCGTGACCTTGATGACGCCGGAGCTCGCCAACTTTTCCGGTAACGTGCACGGTGGCCACATCCTGCGGCTGGTCGACGAAATCGCGTACGCCTGCGCTTGCAACTACTCGGGCAAGTACTGTGTGACGCTCTCGGTGGACCGCATGCTGTTCAAGCATCCGGTGCGTGTCGGGGAGTTGCTCTCGATGCACGCGCAAGTCAACTACACGGGCCGGACCTCGATGCAGATCGGGGTTCGCGTCGAAGCCAAAGACTTGCAGCGCGGCGTTACGCGCCACACCAATAGCTCTTTCGTGACGATGGTCGCGCTCGAAGACGGCAAACCCTGTCCGATAACGCCGATAGTGCCGCGGACCGAGATCGATCACTTCCGCTGGGAACGCGCCGAGATGTCGCGGGCACACTCCCGCGCCGTGGAGCGGGTCGCGACGCAAGTGGGGGACTTCTTGACGATCGTCGATCTGGCGGCCGCACCGATGTTGTTGATCGACAAAGAGACGGGGCTCGTGCGCTTGGCGAATCGTCTCGCCGTCGAGCTGCTCGGTTACCCAGCGAGCGAACTCGTGAGCCGCCCCGTCTGGGAGATTCATGGGCCCGACGAGCGGGAGAACATCCGCCGCGTGTATGCGCAAGTCGCGACCGAGAACTTCAGTGCGCCGTTCACTTTCAACCATATCCGTCCCGATGGTAAATCGATCGAAGTCGAGGCCACCTCGTGGGTCATCCCGTTTCCGACTCGACCGCTGATTCAACGCGTCATGCGCCTGATTTGACGCCCGCTGATTCGAAGGCGGGCGGAGTGCCAACTAGGTGCCTGCCCGCCGTTCGCTGAATTACGTCAATGCAGCCCCGAGACGCGGCAGCGCCCAGCGAACTGGCTTGTGTCAGTCAGTCACAGCTCGGCGGCGCGCAGCGTCTTGCAAGCGACGCGGTTTCGACACCCGAACCCGGCGCCCGCCTGGCTACGGCTCGTTGCCGCGACGTAAAGTTGTCACCCGCACCGAGGCGCTCGAAAACAGCGCTTTGCTCGGCGTGCGGGTGACCTAGCCGAAGAACCTCCCACGAACCCTGGACCGACGCCGTGAGCCGCTTTTCTATGTGGCGGTAGCACCGCCCTCGGGGCGTTGCGCTTTGGAGGACGTCACTGGACCCTGCGCTCCGGATCGAGTTATGCTGGGCCCCGCCGCGGCGGCTTGGGGTAAACAGCTCGCCTCGGCCAGAGTCCACTGCTTACAAGGATGATAACCAATGAGATCCACTCGACTGACCCGTAACTTTGGCTCGTCTGCAGTTGCCTACTCGCTACTCTGCGCGCTTGCGCTGGGTTGCGGGGACGACAGCAGTGACGACATGACGACGATGCCCGATTCGGGCAACACGCTCACCGATTCCGGGTCTGGCGCTGATGACACTCCGGCGCCCGAGCCAACGACCAGCGAGATGGTGGACTCCGGTTCGAGTGGCGACGATACGACGGTGGGTCCGAGCCAGAGCGAGGATTCGGGCATGAGTTTACCCGACGCCAGCACGCCGAGCGGTGATTCCGGCGCGGGCGATGCGAGCACGTCGAGCGACGCCGCCACGGATTCCGGCATGCCCGACGCAAGTGCGGGCGACGCCGCGGTGACGACCCTTTGCGAAAAGTACGGGGGTCCGGACGCCTTGCCGGCGATCGTCGGGAGCATCTTCGGAGCGATCTCTGCCGACTGTCGCGTCAACGGCTTCTTTGCGCCGCTCCCGAATGACAAGCTTTCACACATCGGTGACTGCATGGTCAACCAAGTCGGATGGCTCTTTGGCTGTCCCGGCATGGTCTACGACGGCTCGGTCGATTCGCAGGGTGAGGTTTGCCGTAGCATGAAGGACGCGCACATGGGCATGGGTCTCAGTCATGGCGATTTCGTTGCTCTGCTCGACGACATGGCCAAAGGCCTGACTGCCGCTGGAATCGAGGAATCGGACATCACAGCAGCGGCGCCCGCACTGCTCGGCATGGAGCCGGACATCGTCGAGAGCGATTCCGACGCGATCACGGGAGGGCAGTGCGCCATGGGCGATGCTGGCATGAGCGACGCCGGGATGACCGACGCTGGCATGCTGGACGCCAGCACCGACGGCGGCTGAGCCCGGTCCAAGCGCGCAGTCGGTTGAACTAGGGTGACGCCCAATGACGAGCGTGGAAGAACCTCTGCGCGCGCTCCCCAAAGGGAGCGCGCGTCGCTGGCGTCGAATCGCTCTGTGGGTCATTGGCTCCGCGTTGGGCGTGACCACGCTCATCGGACTGGCGCACCTGCCAGTGGCGCGCCCCTTGTTGGTCCTGTTGCTCGGGGCGCAAGGTTGCCCGGTGCTCAACGAAGTGTCGGCAAAGGATGGCGAGGCGTATCGCGTCGCGCAGCTCAAACAGCGGCGGGGTTCGCAGGCCGCAAAAGCCACCCCGGCGCTTGCCTTTCAACTCGGCATCACGCGGCGCGAAGACGCGGATGCCTGGCTCACGGCGCACTCGATAACCTGCAGCAGTGAACGAGAAGACACCGTGTTGCGCTGCGCGGATTTGGCGCTGGCCGATGAGATCGCCGGCGCCATAGTCCGTGACTTGTATCTCCAGTTTGACGCAGCCAAGCGCTTGGTCGCGCTCGACGCTCAGTATCGCGGTCGCAGCAGCGAGGCCGCCTTGGCGCACGTCGCGGCCCGCACTAGAGAGCTCGAAAACAGCGTCGGGCCGGTGACCTCCCGAGTGGGCACGCCGACGACCCAGTATTTGGATGCGCAACGCTTGGCGCGCGTCGAAGTTACGTTCCGTTGCAGCGACTACGTGGCAGAGGTGAGCGCCCTCAACTACGGCAAGGAAGGCATCGTCGTCCGCGAACAATACCAGTGGCTGCCGCCAACGTAGCCCGCCCTCGAACGACAACGGCGCATGGCGGCGCCGAACCGTGCGTGCGGGAGGTTTTTCCTCGCTTGGGCCAGCGTTTTTTCGATCGCTCACCGGTTGCACTGGTCGCGGGTCTCGAGTTTTTGAGGCCCTTAGACCCGCTCTAAGTTCGGAGCATGCTGCGAACCATTTGACACAGCCCGCGGTTGATGGCGTGCAAGATCTGAGGCCGATCAGCCATCAGCGCATAGAAGTCGTCCTGCCCGAGCTTCAAGAGCCGCGTCTCTTCGAGCGCGACCACGCTCGCCGAGCGTGGTTCGGCGTCGAGCAGCGAAAGCTCACCGAAAAACTGGCTCTTGCTGAGCTCAGCCAATGTGCGGCCCTGATCGTGAACACGAACCCTTCCTGCCGCAATCACGTACAGGCAATCGCCTAGTTCACCCGCCGTCACAATCTGTTCACCTCTTGCGACACGGACTTCCATCAACAGATTGGCGACGCCAGCAAGCTCTTCGTGGGCGATGCTGCTGAAGATGCTCACTTCCTTCAACAAGATGACTTTGTCGATCAGCGGATGCGGACGCGTTCCGGGCGGCACGCTGTCAGCGCGACGCCGCGCGAGCACGGCGCTGGCGGTATCTGCAACCAGGCGGTCGCTTTCGAGCGTGGCACGCAACAGCACGTCGTGAGCCGACAGCGCATCGGGACCTAACGCACTGAGGGCGCACGCGCGAACCCAGGGACTGGCCCAGTCGTAGCGACCCATCCCGAGCTCTACCAAGCGCTCCTCCCGCGAACGCTCCACTGCATTGCTCATCGGGTGCTTGGCGAGGACCGCCAACAGCTCCGAGTGCGCCGGCGCCAAACCGTCCTTCAGTAGCTCGTAGACTTTGGTTCGCCACCCCGAACTGCCGATGCGCATGACTTGACGTGCGGGTTCGAGAGCCTTTGGATCGTAGTCCAGCGAGCCCAATAGCCCAATCACGCTGCGGCAGCACAAATCGCGACGGTGTTCCAACGCGGCCTCTAGCAGTCCAGCCGACTCTTCACGCTTCGCGCCTGGCGCAGCACCTTGCTGCAGATCGCTCAACGCTGCCAACATGCCCGCGGCTTGCCGGCCTTCTTCGCGCAGCCGGGCTTCTGCCTGATCGGCGCGGTAGCGACGATCGATGTAGCACTCGGTCAATACCGGACCCACGACCCCCTGGTCGGTGTTCTGTTGGACCAAATACAAGTGGTAAAGCACCTGCACACTGCGCGCCATCATCACGCGCTCGAAGATTTGCACGTGCGCTTGTTTCGCCTCGCCTTGCAGCTCGAGACCCGCCGCAAACTGAGCCGCACCGGCGAAGGTATCGTCTACACCGACGCCAAAGCGATACCAAGCGTTCTGCAGCGCTTCACCGATGATGCCGTATTCGAGCTTTTCGCTGCCGTGGACTCGTCCGCACCAGATCGGTTGTTTACCTCCAAGGCGCAGTCCGCGAAACGTCCCCACGAACGCTGCTACGATGTCGCTGGCATCCCCTTGGGAGTTTTCTTGCGTGTAGAACTCCACCAAACGCTGGCGATCGACGGCGTCGAAGGGTACGCCCATCGCGTACAAGAGTCTCACCAACAAACTCACAGGATTGAGCGCGCCCAAGTAGTCCTTGGTGGCGACGCGTTTCCCTCCAAACTCGAAGCTCTGGGGTAACGGTCCTTCGATTTGGTAGCGGGTCAACGTGCGATCGGGCAGCGGACAGCGCACGAGCACCCAATCGCGCGGAATGTCGAGCTCCCGGTCGCCGATGCGCGCGCCCACGCCGGGGCTGCGTTGCGTGGCTTCCACCGGCTTCAAGATGATCGACGCGTCGACATTCGAGACTAGACCGGGTAATTCGTCGGGAATGCGTGCCGCGTCGTCCGCCCGCAGTAGGTTCGAGAACTCGGCTCGGATGTTCGGCGGGCAGCCGTAGTCCGATTCGACGAATTGAGCGCAGTGGTCGGTCGGATCGTCGAAGTAGGAGTTCAAGGTCGGATCGCGCAGTGCCGCATCGCGCCCGACCGTGCGCAACGAGACGACATTTTCGGGGCCTACCAACAACTCGCGCAGACCCGAGCGACCCCCGGTGGCTTCGAGCACCGTATCGAAGCGAATGGACACGCCGGAGCGCACCCGCGACACCGTGTCGTAGTGCCAACGCGTCATGCCGATGGCGGCCGCTGCATCGGCTCCAGCCGCCGCGCCGCGCGTGTAACGTTGAAGCTCGAACTCGCCACGCCGCAACGCCTGTGCGTTTACCTCACGCACGACGGCGCCGGTGTAGATGACTACGCCGAGCTTGAGCGCGACTGCGTGCAAGAAGGTTTGAATATCAGCCAACATCAAGCCGCGCTTACCGCGGTAATGGGTGAAGTCGTAGGTCATGCGCTCGGGCATGCCCAGTGACGCCATCAGATGCGCGACCTGCTTGTAGACGCCGATGAAGCGGTTGCGCGTGTAGACTTCACGCTGCTCGCAGACGACGACTCTATGATTGCGCAGGCTGAGCTCGATGGCAGCCATCAGCCCACCAGGACCTGCGCCGAGAACCAGCACGTCACGACGCGGCTTGGCGGAGTCGATCGAATACGAGAGCAATTGCTTTCGATGTTGCAACAGACAATCGACGCTGAAGCTCAAGTCCTCGAATGAGCTGTCGTCGGCCAAGAACTCGACGGCTCCAACAGGACATTCGAGCTTCGGCAGCCGATCCGAAATCGCCCCAAGGTCGAGGCTGGTAACATCGAAGCGTCGGCCAAAGTCGCGATCCTCGAGCATGGCGCGCACCGAGAACGACATCGGGCTGCTGCGCTTGATCGCCACGCTGTGCGTCGTGCGCGGCGGCGCCTCGGCCAGCAGGGTGACCATCGACAAGCCGTCTTCGAGGACCGAGCCATCTAGAGGGCGTTCACCCGCTACACTGTTGGTGCGCGCCTTGCCGCGCACCAAGGACCACAGCTCGGCGGGCGGCTTGCCCGGCATGCTCGGAACCGCGGTTTGAAACTGGCTCGAGCCCAGCGACAAGGGTGGCGCGTCGCTCTCGGAGAAATCAGACACTAGACCTCAGTACGTGTTCAGACGGACTTGGGGACGAACCAACCAGAGAACGTCACCTTCGGCACTGTGCCGGTGATGGCCTTGTAATGGTGCTCAATCGTTGGAGAGATACGGATCAGCAAACCGTCACCAAACGCGGTCTCACCGACCTCGTTGAAGATCTGCTGGCTCGCAGCTTCGCGCATTTGAAACAAGCCCCCTGCGTGCGGCACCGCGTTCAAATTGATGATCAGGTCTGCCAAGCGCCCACCCTCGGCGTCGGTGTGCCAAGGCAAATCGTCTGCCATCGGGAACAACCGAAAGACTCGACCAATGCAGCGCTGCAGCGGCGGCGAGCCAGTCATCATGGCTACGAACTCCAAGAGCCGGGGATCGTTCGTGCGCTCTTTGATCACGCGCGCCGTGTCGCCAGGCTGCAAGTCTTGGCCCACCTTTCCGCCCTGATAGGCGCCGCGATAAACTGCATCGGGTGAACTGGAGTCGAGTGCGGGTGGCTCCTCGAAACCATCGCGCTCGAGCCCTGCCTTGATGCTCGCCGCCAGCTCTGGTGAGAGCAGACCTGGCAAATGCAACATCCGGCGCTTCTCGAACTCGGCTTTCGCTTCTAGCAAGCGCGCGGGACTAGCAGTTATCTCAACACCACTACTGTTGAATTGGATCATTGGCGAACCTCTCTACGGATCGCGGGCTCAGCGGGGACCGCCCTCTGCCGCAACCTGCTCTTGCATCATGTATTTGACGTTCTTGCCAGCCATGTTGGTGGGGAAAGCGTCCACGAAACGCCAGTAGCGCGGGAACTGCTCTGGCTTCAGTTGCTGAGCGCACAGGTCCTGCAACTCTGCCTCGGTCGTCGTTTGCCCGGGACGACAGCGCACCCAGGCCATGATCTCCTGGCCCCGCTGCTTGTCGGGCACGGCAAAGACCTGCACGTCGGCCACTGCTGGATGACGGAACACGACTTCTTCGATGTCTCGCGGGAAGATGATCTGACCGTCCTTCAGCACGATCTCCTTGATCCGACCCTTGACCTGCACGAAGCCGTCGTCGTCCATCACCGCCAAATCACCAGTGTGCATCCAGCGCGCAGCATCGATGGACTTCTGTGTGGCCTCGGGATTACGCCAGTAACCCAACATCAGTGAATAGCCGCGCGTGCAGAATTCTCCCGGCGTGCCGCGCGGGACGATCGCGCCTGTCTGCAAATCCACGATCTTGATCTCGACGTGGGGGTGCACTTCACCCACGGTCTCGACGCGCTTCAACGTCGGCGCATCGATCCGAGTTTGGCAGGCGACCGGTGACGTCTCCGTCATGCCATAGCAGATCGTGACTTGTGGCATGTGCAGTTCGGTCTCCACCCGGCGCATGACCTCAATCGGGCATGGCGCTCCGGCCATGATGCCCGTGCGCAGACTCGAAACGTCGAACTCTTTGAAACGCGGGTGATTCAGTACGCCGATGTACATCGTGGGCACCGCGACGTAGGCCGTTGCCTTCACCTTCTGGATCAACTCCAGCGTCGAAATCGGGTCGTACACTTCGGACGGGATGCACATGCAGGCGCCGTGGGTGACGCACGCGAGCATGCCCAGCGTGTTGCACATGATGTGGAAGTACTGCGCGGGACAGACCGTGCGATCCTCCGACGTGAGCTGCATGCGCCCGCCAATCGAGCGCGCGTTGTTCACCAAGCCAAAATGCGTGAGCAGCACACCCTTGGGGCGGCCGGTACTGCCAGAGGTGAACTGGATGTTCACGGGATCGTCGAATTGAATTTGGCTCTCGCGCTCCGCCAATTGCTCGTCACTGGTTTGTCCTGCGAACTGCAAGAACGCGACCCATTGAGTATCGAGCTCGTAAACCTGTCGCAGTTCAGGCAGTCGGGCGCGCGCGTCCCCGATGATCGACGGTAAGCTTTTACCTTCGAACGTGGCCGCGGTGAACAGCAGGCTGGTGCCGGAAAGCGCCATGGCGTGCTCGACGCCTTCGGGTGAATAGCCCGGGTTTACGCACACCAGTATCGCCCCGATGCGCGCGGTCGCGAATTGCAGAATGGACCACTCGAAGCGGTTTGGCGCCCAGACGGCAACGCGGTCACCCCGTTGAACACCGTGGCCTAGCAGAGCCTTGGCGGCGACGGTGGTCTGCACCCAAAGCTGTCGATACGTGGCCCGGTAGCGTTGATGACGCACCACGAGCGCCATCGAGTCCGGTTGTTTCTCGACCATCTGCCGCAACGTCTCGCCGATGGTTTGACCAAGCAGGGGCGAGTTCGGCACCCCATACGCGTAGGAAGGTTGCCTCACGCGATGATGTTCTGCTGCAAACACTCCAGTGTCAACCGCGAAACAGGAGGCTCTGCTCGGCGTTCACGTGACGCCTTGAAAAGACTACCGGCGCTGACCCGGGTTCGTGAGAGCAGTGACTCTCAACAAGGAAGGAGGCTAGGGGTACGTTTCTTGCGTCGCGCATCTCTTCCCATTGCGGAATGATTGAGCAACGTGCGGTTGGCGGCGCGCAACGAGTCGATCAGCGTGGCGTGGATGGCGTTGGAGAACTTGAAACCAAGGCCGCTGTCTGCGGCCAAAAGCTCACCGACGATCGAACCCGGGATTTCCAAGATGACGGCGTTCTCGCGCACGGCCAAGCCCGCTTCGCGTTTGCCACCGTCCAATGCCGCGATCTGACCGCACAATTTCCCAGGCCCTACGATCGCCAAGCGCCGTCGTCCCAGTTCGGAGCCGACCGTCACTTCGACGGCGCCGCGAATGGTGACGAACATCGAACGACCCTCGTCGCCCTCGCTGCCGAGCATGTGTCCGCGCAGCAAGTCCATGACGGTCGAACGCTCGAGCAGCGCGGCGATTTCGCCATCGCTGAACGCTGAAAAAAATGGCAACAGCCGCAGCCGTCCAGGCGCGACCGCATTGGCGGATGGCTTCGGTGCAGCTCGGCTGAGTGGGCCCGAAAGGCTTTGAGTGTGTTCGTAGAACGCTGGTGGAGAAGCTCCCAACTGAGCGAATGCAGCGCGCAGCCGCTGACACAGGACGGAGCGCAACTGGCGCATCATCTTCAGCGTCGCGGGCCGCCGATCTGCACGCAATAACTCGAAATGTCGATTACCAAAAAAGTACCCCTGTGCGAGCTCGATGACCTCCGCAGATGCAGACCGGGGTCCGCGATCGATCAGTGAGAATTCGCCCAACACCCCGCCTGACCCGATCTGGGCTAGTGCTATCTCGTCTTCCCCCAGTAGCCGCGCCCAAAGCTGAATTTTGCCCCTCTCGAGCAGGTACATGCCATCGGCCTGCATCCCTTGGGCAAACACCAGATGTCCAGGTTCGAAAGAAAACGGCTCGGCGAGACGCATCATGTCCTCGAATTCCGAAGGCGTCAGTCCCGCGAACAAAGGCACGCTCGCTAAGAAGTTCTCACGATCCATCGGCGATTACGTTTCCTTGGGAGCAGAGCTACGCGCGCTGAATGCACGCTTCTTTCAGCTGGAACCTGTAAGCTTTGAACACACCTGACTACCTGGCCCTCGAGCGTTTGGATTGGGGCCGCGGCTACTCCTCACAAGTCGTAGCGTCGTTCGAGGGACACACGCAACGAAATGATGCCGCGTCGCGCCGCATAGGGTCGCGCAGGCTTTTGGATCCGGCGCTTTCGGATCCGGCGCCGTAGGAGGTAGACTCGTCGCATGTGTCGAGTGCTTGCTTATCTCGGGCAGCCCGTGGTGCTCGAGGAGTTCTTGTTTCGCTCCGATAGCTCCTTGATTCGACAAGCTTACGATCCGCAGATGCTGAACTTGCTCAGCTTGGCTGGCTTCGGCATGGCCGCTTGGGATCTCGGCTCTTTCGATCGGGACACGCCTTTCGAATACCGCACTGCGGGGATGCCTCTGTTCGACAACAACTTGCGCTCGCTCTCGCGCAAGTTGCGGGCGAGTTGTTTGCTCGCACACGTGCGCGGGGTTTCCTACGGGAGTCCCGGTTCGACTGTCGGTGCACACAACCAACACCCGTTCCGCTACGACGGATACCGTTTGGCCATGGCCCACAACGGAGATCTGGCGCGCTTCGAAGAGATGAAGTTCGAGCTCCTGCCTCACATCAAACGCGAGATCGCCGCCCGCATTCGCGGCACGACCGACAGCGAATGGATCTACGCTTTGGTGATGTCACAGGTCGAGGATCCAACGCACGATCTCACGGCGGACGAGATCATCGAGGCCGTGCGCCGCGCGCTCGGCATCATCCGCGAGGTGCGCGAACAGTGTGGGATCGACACTTCTTCTTCGGTCAATCTGTTCCTCTGCGACGGCAACGACTTGGTCGCCACACGCTTCACCTTCGACTTCGGGTGTTATCCAGAGAACATTAATCATGCCAACTTGAACTATCTCAGCTTGTGGTACACTTTCGGCCACGACTACGGCTTCCACGATGGCGAGTGGAAGATGCGTGGGGGCATCGATGATCACGATTCGATCATCGTCGCGTCGGAGCCACTGACTCGAGACGCTGCTACCTGGCTGGAGGTGCCGGAGTACTCTTTGGTGCGCGTCTGTCGAACTCAGAGCGAGTGGAGCGTGGAGACGCAGCCGCTCGACGTTTGAGGGTCCGGGCCAATACCCAATATCTCGAAGGTCCAACCCGCAACCCCCGTGAACACCAAACAGCAGCCGCCAAGTCCGCGCGGCATGGTCACGTCGCTTCTACTGGCCAGCGCGGCGTTGCTCGTTTCCTGCGGCGGGCGAACACCCCTCGATTCGAGTGGCGAGTGGGATCCCGCGCGACGGTCGGGCAGCGGCGCGCCGCCGCCTGAACCGCAAGAGACGCGGCCCGTGGGCGTTAATCTTCCGGCTGCAGACAGACCTATGGCCGTATCCCCGGCAGACGCTCCCGCGCCGCTCCCACAGGTCCCGCTCGCGCCCGCTGCGGCGCCCGTGCCGCAACCACTGGGCACGCCGCCTTCGGCGTCCGTGGCGGTGGACGGCTCACCGTTTCTGCCCGAACCGACGCCGCCAGGTGAATTCGAGGATTGCACCGCGGCCACTTCCGACTCTGCGGATCGCTGTCGCTACGAAGTACGCTGTGGCGACGCGTGGTGGGTGACGGAGTGCACGACGGACGAACAAGGCGTTGGCAATTGCAATTGCTCGGCCTCGACGGGTAGCGAGCGAGCTTTCAACATCGACCAGCCTCCTTCCAGCGAGAGCTGCAAGCAGACGACGCTCCTCTGCACGTCCAGCCATTTCCCCGAACTGCAGCACTCATGCCGAACAGTCGGCGAAACGGTTCAGCAGGACACAGGATGTTACACGAGCCTGCAGTGCACACAGAGCTATGCGGTCACCGATCAACTCGTCGCGTCAGAATCGTGGATTGATTCAATGTCGTGCGAGGTGGACGCTAGCGGATTGGTCCGCTGCGTTTGCCCGTCTGCGGTCGGGAACAGCTATGTCGACTTCGACTTCGATGGGACGGGGCAGTGTCACCCCAATCCTGAGCTGTGTGCTGCGAGCGAAGACCCGAATCGAGGATCTTTGGAACGGGAGTGCGCCAGGGAGCAAGTAGCCGAGTCAGCAGGGAGCTGCCAGACGACCGTGAACTGCGGCTTGCGCGTGGACGGCACGGACGCTGGCTATGCGCTGATCGACGTCAGCTCTACATCCGTCAGTTGCGCATTGAATCCCGACCGCACCAGGACCAGTTGCGACTGCTCGACGGCTCCCGATTCCGGCTGGGGGTTTTACATTCCAACCGTAGACGGCTCACTGTCTTGCGAGGGACCGAAACGACTTTGCCTGAGTCAGCCAGACCAGGTACATGCGAATGGTGAACTCACGTGTACGGTCGTCGACTCGACGCTGACTGGGGAGCGGGCCAACTCGACCGCGTACTGCTTTCAGTCGGTCCAAGTTGGGGACACTACGCTGTCGGTGGGCGCTGACTTGAGCGTCGCCTGCGACCCCCACGACGTCAGCTGGACTTGCCACTGCATTGGATCTGCCATGAACGAGGCCTTCTTGGTGACCTCGGAGGCCGGATCTCTGAACTCCGATCCCTCGTTCTTGGATGCCGCCATCGAGGCCTGTCGAGCGAACGCCGTGCTCACGGGCTTCGGGCCCCAGGGCAATGCCATCATTTCGTGGCCATCGTTTCAGGTTACCAACCCAGGACCACTCAGCTTGTAGCAACCAGGGCCAAAGCCGGACGCTACAGGTGTCGCCAGACGGAAAAAACTGGCGTTTGCCCGTTTCACGCCCGACTGCCCGCTCGAGCACGAAGAGTCACTGCCGCGACTACCGCAGTTCCTCGAGTTGGTGGATGCGAGCACGGGCCGAGTCCAAGATTGGGTCGCGGAGCTGGTCGAGATTGAGCAGGTCCCCGCGCTCGCGATGCGCTATCGGGCGGCCCACGCCGCCAAGCAACTCGCCTTCGACGCACCTTGGACGGAGGCGATCTTGCGGGCTCTGGAGACTCCTAGTTACGCGGCATTGGCCCAGCACGAGGCGAGCTGGATCTCGCAGCTGCTGGGTCTGAGTGAGCCCGAAATCCGACGCTGTTTGGATCTGCTCGACCAAGCCGGTCTCGTGCGCTGGAATGGGACCCGCTATGCCGAGCTGAAGCCCCTGACCGTCGACACGCGTGGCGGCAAAGGAGCACTTCATGCGCTCAAGGCGCACTGGGCACGGGTCGCCGCGCAGCGCGCAGCAGAGCCGCGCAAGGGCGATCTGTTTGCTTACAACGTGATGTCAGCCGCCACTGCTGATCTCGAGCGGATCCGCGCTTTGCTCGGCGAGGTGTACCGTGAGATTCGCGCGATTGTGGCTGCCTCAGAGCCGCCGGAACGCGTTGCCCTGCTCAATCTTCAACTTCTGCACTGGGACGCCGCGCACCCGCTCGTTCGTTGATTACTTGGAATGTTCGTGTTTGGGCGCCGCTGAGCACCGAGTCGAAAAGAGCTCTGCTCAACGGGGGAGCGACGGGTTGGCGTTTGCCACGCCGTACCAGATTGGCGTCCCTTCGGGGACGATGTCCAGCGAGAGCCTTGGACTTTGCAGTGCTGCCTGGGTTTCGAGCACCTCGAACATCGCGCTCGCAATCGCCGGACTCTGTACGATCTGACTCAACGCTCCGCCCACGATGCGTGGGCGCGTGGCAGCGGCCTTTGCGAATTCGATGGCGGCTTCGCGCTCCGCCGCAGAGCGGATCACGTTGACGCGGTTGGTGCCCTCTTGCTGAATCGCGGCCGTCACTTGGCGCAGTCGATTGACGACCTTCTGTTCGATTTGCGAGATCATGCCGACGTCTCGGAAATGCACCTTGCGCACGTAGACGCTGCCCACGAGGTAACCCCATTGCCGCGACTCGCGCGAGACTTCTTCGCGCACCGTGCGGCTCATCGCGTGTCGCTCTTCGAGCATCTCGACGAGCTTCATGTTGCTCAAGCAGCGCACCGTCGCGTTGGAGATGTTGGCGCGCAGTGAACCTTTGGGGTTGGTATTCTTGTACAGGTAGGCGACCGGATCGCTGACCTTCATCTCGCACCACACGCCGATGCCCATCGGGGCGCCTTCTTCGGAGTTCACGGGCAGACTGCGCAGGTAGGATTGATCGAGGCGCATGTCTACGATCTGCCGCTTGCCGAAGATCGGGATCAGCGCCGCCAACGGGCCCATGGTCGCCCAGGGCGAGTAGAGCCCTGGCTCCGTCAGCACCATGCGCACGTTGCCGAACAGTTCGAAGACGACGGCCTCTCCTTCTCTGACAATCACGTAGAAGGAAAAGAAGCGCGCCCAAAATAGTGCGATCGGGATGGCGAAGAAGCCAAGCATCAAGCCTAGGCCAAGCAGCTCGAACGAGAACATGTTACTTGCCCTCCTGGGTGCTGCCGCCGTGCACCAGCACGCTACGCGCTTGTCTGTGCAGTGGGATCTTGGTGTTGCGCACGTAGGCCTCGACCGCTCCCGGCCCGCCCACGCCACCCAGCTCGCGCAGCTGTTCAGCCAGAGCAAGCAGCGGCTGGACCTCGGCTTGCGCGTTCAGCGTTTCGATCTCGACGGCGCGCCGCGACTGCACGATGCGTTGGTCGGCAGCGGCTTGCGCCAAGCTGATCTCGCTCGAGACGTGGTTGTGGGCCGTGTTGATGGCGGCCAGCGCGGAATCGACGTCCGCGGGTGGATCGATGCTCGTGATCAGCGCCGCGTCGAGGCTGATGCCGTAGCGCGCCGCCGCCTGCGCGCAATCGACGTTCATGTGTTCGTTCAGCTCGCGCAGATTCTTGCGCAGATCGTTGATCGAGATACCTTGCACGCCGCCCATCGCGTCGACCGCGACTTCGTCTGCGCTGGCCGCTACACGCGGGGCTTCGAAGTTTGCGATGCGATTGCGCAGCACCGAAATGAAGTAACCCATCACGTGGGCCACCGGGTTGCTCACACCGAACAGATAGGCGTAGAGGTTGCGCTCGGACAGCGTGTAACGGAGCTGACCGCGCAGCCCGGTGTTGAGTTGATCTTTGGTCACCGCTTCGATCCATTGCCCGCCGTAGTTGGCGCTCGGATCTTCCGGATCGTACGCGATCGAGATCGTGGCGGTGGCGAGCGATGCGCGGTGCACCGTTTGCCAGGGCAGCCGCCAATGGAACCCGGGTTGCACGACGCGCACTTGCGGATACGCGTAGCGTTCGCGTTCCTCGGGGCCGAGCATCGCTGCAACCGGATCTTGTAGTGTCGTTAGGTTATCGACGCGCTCGGCTCGCCCGAAGCTGCACAGCACGCCCCGCTCGTTGGGACCCAACACGAAGAAACCACTGACTCCGTAGCGCAGCACGATCCACGCGACGGACCCGAATATGAGGCCGATGATGATCTCCACGCCCGAGCTTTGCCGTGCGCGTGCCAAGAAAAGCAAAGCAAAACGACGCGCTTGGGCAATGCCGAGCGCTGGGGCACGTTTTGGGCTGAGTCGTCGTGCAGGATTCCGCGCGATTGCTCTTTTTATCGGACGCACATTGGGCGGGGTGCTCGCAGGGACGCGGTCATTGTGGTGGGCCGCGTCGGGCGCTTCTGGGATTGGTCTGCAAACGGCTCGCCGCGCTCGACCCCAATTCAGGAGCCATCCTAATTCGGATGAGAACGCACCGAGCGAACCAAAGACGCTTGCGCGGGCAACGAGCCGCCGCTCTCTCGCGACCAGCGAGTGAGGGTCCACCGGGCGCTATGTCGCCCACTGATCGGCCTCGGGAGTTAACCATTGCCACGAGACGGGTTTGCTGAAACAAATGGCGCCCGATGAACGATCCCGCGCTGGTGTGCGGCAAGGGCCGCAGGGGCTGTGCGCTGTACCCGTCGTGGCTGTGGTTCGTGTGCTTCGCGCTCGTGGGCTGCGGCAACCCCGAGAAGCAGGCGCCGATCGACTTGGACGCTGCATCCCAACCGGCGCCAAGTGATTTCAGCGCCGAGGACACGTTGCGCGATCGGCAGGCAGAGATCGCGGACGCCTATGCAGCAGGCAAGGACGGGCACTTCGACGGCGTCGCGGGCGTTTCGATTCACTACCGTGCGTTCCCCGTCGAGGGTGAGCTGGGCGCGATCGTGTTCGTGCCTGGGCGCACTGAGCCGATACGCAAGCACGCCGAGACGTTCTTGGATTTGAACTCGCTCGGGTACTCCGTCTACGCGATTGATCCGCGCGGGCAGGGAGAGTCCGAGCGCATGCTCGACAATTCCGACATTGGCTACGTAGAGTATTTCTCTGACTATGTTGCGGATCTCGAGACGTTCGTCACCAAGGTCGTTCAAGCGCGGGCCCCGCATGAGCACTTGTTCTTGATGGCGCACTCGATGGGTGGCGCGATCTCGTTGATGCACGTCTACAAGCACCCCGGTCGCTTCGACGCGGTGGCGCTTTCATCACCCATGATCGGCGTCGACACGGGAGCGTTTCCCGCAGGCATTGCGGCCGATCTCGCGATCACGAGTTGTTCCGCGGGCAACGGCGAGGCCTACGCGCCAGGGCAGGGGGACTATGAGGCCGAGCCCTTCGAGGGCAACGACGTCAGTCACTCCAAGGTGCGCTACAGCCTGAAGCAGGAACTCTACGCGGCGCATCCCGCGATTCGTCTTGGTGGCGTAAGTTACCGCTGGCTGTGCGAAGCCTTTACCGCGGACTCGCACTTGGTCGAGCTCGGTGATGAGTCCGACACCCCCACGTTGATCCTCGAGGCCGGCTCGGACGACGTCGTTTTGGAAGACAGTGAGGAGCACTACTGCGACGCGGCGCCCCGCTGTCAACGCATCGTTTACCCCTCGGCCTTTCACGAGATTTTCTCCGAGCGTGATGGCATTCGCAATCACGCCTTGTCTCGGCTGGTGCGCTTCTTCGACCACTTCGCCAAGGAGCAGCGATGAACCGAAGATTTCTGCGAGTAGTACTCGTCGCGACGGCTTGGCTTACCGTTGATAGCCGTGTCGAGTTAGCAGCGGCCGAGCCTCTGGCTGCTGTTCCGACTACCCAGGAGCCCGCGCGTCCCGAGTTGCGGCTCGCGGTGGGGGGTGAAGTCGGTTTGCTCTTCCCGTTCGGAATCGACGGCCTG
>DATAHU010000090.1:0-65753 GCA_036263015.1 Polyangiaceae bacterium
CGGGATAACGGTGTGTCTCGACCCGGGCAAGCGTTGGCGCCCGGGTCACGACTACCTGTACGTCAGCCGCGCGTACTGCCGAAGAGTCGCCGAAGCCGGCGCAGATCCCGTCTTGCTGTCACCGGACAACACTCCGGAGCGTGCTCTCGCGCTGGTCGATGGCCTGATCATCACTGGCGGTGACGACCTGCCAAGCACAAGGCCGGAACTCGACGCTTGGTGCGACTCAGGGACGCTCAAAGCGGCGGGGGCGGACGCCACAACGCTGGAACCCGTGACGCTGGGACCCGCGGAAGAGCTCCAGCGCGTGCGTTGGGATCGGGCGCTGCTCGCTGCATTCGGGGCCGCGGGTCGACCCGTGCTCGGCATTTGCTACGGCATGCAGCTCATGAACCTCGAGTTCGGCGGAACCTTGTACCGCGATTTGTCGAGCGAGCACCCCGGAGCCCTCGGGCATGGAGGCTCGGGGAACTTCACGCGACACGCGCTCGTCGCGGGCCAGCCGAGTGCGCTTTGGGGAGCCACGCCCCCAGAGGTCGTCAATTCGAACCACCGGCAAGCGGTGAGTGAGATCGGAAACGGGTTGCAAGTGACCGCTCGCGCGCCAGACGGTTTGATCGAGAGCTTCGAGCGCGGACTCTTGATTGGCCTGCAGTGGCACCCGGAGTCCGACGCGTCGGGCGCAGCCATTTACGGCGCATTTGCGGGGCTTTGCCGATAAGCTTTCATGCGCTGAGACGACGAAGTTTCGGCCCCGGCCTCGTTGATGATTTTGGCTTGACTCCCCCGCCCCAAGGCGATACCAATCCGCTCCCCCTTGCGGGAGTAACTCAGTGGTAGAGTGCAACCTTGCCAAGGTTGACGTCGAGGGTTCAAATCCCTTCTCCCGCTCCAAGAGATTGGCGCTCCGCAAAACCTAAAGCCACCCCATCAGGGTGGCTTTTTGGTTTTGTCGGTGCCTCGGGGGATCCGAACCCTCGCTATGCACCTTCGGTGCCTGCAATTCGCTTTCGGGTCTTCGAGCGAGCCCGTTCGACGGCGTTTGACTTTGCGGGGCTCGGGGCTGGTTCGCAGCCCGTTGACTTCGGCGGGATTTACATATAGCCAATTGGCTATGTATTCTGAGGCCGCGCTCGACAGGACTTTTCAGGCGCTTGCGGATTCGACGCGACGCTCGATGATCCAAGCTCTGAGCGAAGGCAAGACGCGCAGCGCCAGCGAACTCGGAGCCAGCTTCAGCTCCGCCCAGCCCACCATCTCGCGCCACCTCAAAGTGCTCGAGAACGCGCGCCTCGTCGAACGCGAGATCGATGGGCGTGTTCATCTATTCCGTCTACGGCGCGAAGCGCTGGATGAGGCAAGCAACTGGATTGCCCGCCACCGGGCGTTCTGGACAGGGGCGCTGGACCAGCTCGAACAGCTGTTGAAGGTGACGGGACGATGAGCCTTGCAAACGCAAGCGTCGAGGTCCGCCGAATGCTGAACGCACCAGCGGCCAAGGTCTTCGCCGCGTTTGCCGACCCAGCGCTGGTCGCCCAATGGTTGCGCCCATCGGCGGACCTCGAGCTGACGGTTCTACAGTTCGACTTCCGCCCCGGTGGAGGTTACCGCTTCTCGTACGAACGTCCCGACGGTCAGCGAACGCGAGTGGGTGGCACCTTCAAGCTCATCGAAGCCCCAGTGCAGATCGTGTTCTCGTGGTTGATCGAGCCGCCCGATGAGCACGCGGGGATCGATTCGCAAGTCAGCGTTCAGCTGGTGGCGCATGCTTCGCTGACGGAGTTAATCGTGCGCCACGACGGGTTTGGGCGAGTGGATGCAGATCAGCGCCATGCGCAGGGCTGGCGCGGTGCGCTCGAACTGCTGCAGCAGCAACTACAGCGAGAGGTGTCGGATGGCAATTGACGAGAAGGTCGTAACGCACGTCAGGGCCGCCTTGGCGGACGCCAGCCATGTGCGCGAGGTCAAGATGTTCGGAGGGCTAGGCTTCATGCTCAACGGCAACATGGTGGCGGCGTCATCGGACCGTGGTCTGCTCGTACGCGTCGGCGAGGTCGGCTTGTCGGAAGCGTTATCTCGTGGCGCGCAGCAGATGGTCATGAGAGGCCGAATGCTGAAGGACTACGTGTGGGTCACAGACCCGCTCAACGCCCGGAATGTCAAAAGTTGGCTGCGCCTCGCACGCGCCTTCGTCGAAACGTTACCCGTGAAAGAAGAGACAAAAAAACAAAGCCCAAGCGGAGCAAGAAAGCGGCAGCAGAGCCGACGCGTGTAGGGCGGAGCAAACCATGATTCGACCGAGCCTTTGCACCTCCCTTGATGCATTGGCGCTCGCGAAGGCGGGCGAATCGTATCTTGCCGACGCGGGTGCAACGGAAGGATCAGCTGCTGTATCAGGTCTTTACAGTGTGCTGGCGGCGCAAGACCGCGACTGAGCACGGCCAGCGTTCGAGCTGTTCGAACGCGCCACTGTCGCCCTTCGCGAAAGGCGGCCATCACTGTTCATCGCTCTGCACTGCCCGGCTTCTTCCTCCAATACCCAAGCCGTGCCCAAAGTTCTGCGGCGCTGCGCTCGTTCGTCGAGATCGCTCGAGAGCTGTCGAGCCATCACGACCCATGTCCGCGACTGCAGCGACGCTCTTTGGTTCACGGCCGCTCAGGTTCACTGCTCTGCCCCTCCCCTCTGCCCCTCGGCGCGTTTTGCGGCGCGGTTGGGCCGGGTTCGTTGTTACAGTGAGGCCCGGGTGCGGACGTTGTCTCGCCTTTCTTCCGCGCTTGGTCCCCCGGAGTCTTCGAGAATCGTCGATGCTGATCGAGCACCCCATTCGCTTACCGCTCGCTACGGGTGCTTCGCCCGCGGATCTCGCGCTCGGGATCGGCATTCTGGGATTCTTGGGATCAGCGCCGATCTTCATCGGCTCGGTGTTGCCCCTGTGGGTTGCAGTCGTGTGCGGAGTGTTGATCGCGCTCTGGTTCGGTGCACTCGTGACCCTGCCTTCGTCGGCCAGACGACAACGCGCCAGCGACGTCATTTTGGATGGCTCCGGATTGAGCATCGATGGCGGCATGCACGACGCTCGAGTGCTTGCTTGGAGTGAACTCGTGATAACCCCACCCAAGCTGGTGCACCCCGCACCACGGGCGCAGACTCGGCTCCTCTTGGCTCGAGACATCGAGGTTGTGAGCGACCAGGCCGACGAGAGTGTTTCGCTCGCCAACCTTGCGACGACACTTTGCACGCTGGCCCAGGGCTGGAAGCTGGGTCGCGCGCCGGCCCGCCCACTGGGGACGGGATCTGCCGTACCAGGTTGCGCGGAATGTGGCGCGCCGCTGGTGCCGAGCGAGTCGGAATACGTGAAGTGTCGTCACTGCGGCGCGCAAACGGAAATGCCCGCTAACCTACGCCGTGAAGTGCAGCAGGTCAGAGAATTGGCCCAAGCGCGTGCGCAAACGCGCAGCGCACTCGGAGCTCTAGCGCACTGGCCTACGGCGCGCAGCGTAAACCTGGGCTTTGCAGCGGCGGTCGTGCCGCTGGTGCTCGGTTGGCCAGCGGCGAGCGTGTTCGTGTCCGAGTTCTTTCAATCGCGCGACGTGTTCAGTTGGCGCGACGTCGGCGTCGTGTTCGTCAGCACCGCTGCGGCGACCTTGGGTTTGTGCTTTCGCGTCGTTGGGCAGGTGGTGCATCGCCGCGCGTTCGGCCTCGTCGTCGCAACCTTTCACGCAGTGCGCACGAGCGAGGATGGAGTTTGCTGCCGCAATTGCGGCGCGCCCTTGGCGGTCGGTCCCGATACCGCCCTCGTCAGCTGCGTGTTCTGCCGCGAGGACAACGTCGTTTTGGGGATCGACCTGCCACCGCAGGTCGTGAAGGAAGCGTCACAGGCAGAATCGCTCGACCGGATGGTCGCTAACCGAATGCAGTCGATGCGCTTCTGGCGCCGCTTGTCGTGGCTGAGTCTGACGCTGATCGTTACTGGCGCAGCTCTGTTGTACGAGCCGTTGAGCCGAGCCGTGCGGTCCCAAACGCCGGCACACGAGTCGCTCGACCGCGACTGGTCTTATCGTCCCGATCCGCCGAAGGTTCGTAACCCGCAATCAATGAGCGCGCCTTGAGCAGGCTGCCGCCGTAACGGCGAAATCGGGATCCATATCTCGCAGAATCACACGTTTGAGGGTGTTCCTACTGCTGGCGGGCGAGGGGCTAGCGACGACCGCGTCTCGCCTACCGCTTCGGAGTCAACGAGGAGGGGCCCCTCATCGAGGCCGATGACGCGGCAGAGGCGACTTTCACGGAACTCGCGTTCGGCGACGGGATATTCGTCGCCGCAGGTTCACACTGCTTGCGAAGCAGCCACGACGGCGTGTCCTGGCAACGTTACGAATCACTCAGCGCTCAGTAGGTGCGACCAGCCGCACCCGCGTCTCGAGCCACGGGTGCGCTTGGGGCCGCCTCCCCTGCGCACTCAGCTGGCGAAAACGGAACCCTTGGTTTCCGATCCTGCGATGCCGATCGCCCAAACGCTCCGCCAAGTCCCCGTAATTGGTTAACTGTCCACTTGGCACAGTTACTGCTTAATCCCCAAACAGCGCTAACGTGCGCGAGCTGTTCGCACAGGGGCCGTCCCCCCCCCTCTTAGGCCCCTGTGCCCTTCAACGCCCACCAAGGTCCAAACCTTGGTGGGCTTTTCTTTTTTGCGGTCCGCTGCGCGCCGAGCGCCAAACGAACAGGGCCAGCGCTGCGATCAGGATCGAGCGGTGAGTTGAGCCGCTCGGCGCTTTGCCACCCGACCTGGACAGCTCGCAACCGCCTTTGTCGTCATCAGCCCCCGTGTCCGTCGCGATCGCCGGTGTAACGCTGGGCCCGCTACTGCTCAGCGAGGGGGCGGGGCTCGCGGGATTCGCCGAGGGTACGACCGAGCCCGCTGGCGTCGCGCCGGGCATAGCTGCAGGCGTTGCTGCGGGCATCGCGGCTGGCGTCGCGGCGGGCGTTGCCTCCGGCGCGGCAGGGGTCCCGGCTGGCGCCGTCGAGCCGCCTGGCGAGGGTGCGGGATCCGGAACGGACGGTGCGCCACCCGTCTCTGGCGCTGGGCCTGGTGTCGAGCTCGGCTCGGGCGTGCTCGGTGCCACGTCGGGTGCCGTAGAGCTCGGGGTGGTCGCAGTGGGCTCCGCGCTTGGACTCACTGGCACGTCGGGCGCAGATCCCGTGGGCATCGTTGGGACGGTGGACGTCGAGCTTGGATCTGGCGTGGCGTCATTCGGAGGGGGGTTCGCTCCGCCGATGCCTGGCGCTTGATCCGGGGTCAACGCGAGCACGGCGTAACCGTCCAGGATCCCAGCGTTCGACGCGGCGTGCGTGGATAACCCTTTTGGGGAATCCCACGAAGCAGTGAGCCAGCGGGAGCCGAGGGTTGCGTCGGTAAAGTCGTCGCGCCATTCGACTTGGAAGGCGCCGTTGGCGTACGAAGAGTATTCGACCCAGTCGATGTACTCGTACACGGGCAAGATGCTGGGATCGAAGTCACCGCCGAAGGTATTGTCGCCGGGCCACACGTTGAACCGCAGCTGCATGCCCTCCGTCGCGTTCTGGCTGAAGGCCGTGGCCGTCTCGCCCGTCTCGCGTCTGATCTCGGCGCCGTCAAGGGTCCAGGCGATGTACTCGGGCGTCCACTCGTAAGTGTAGACGTGGAATTGACCGCAGAGGTCCGCAGCCGATTCGAGTCGCTGCGAGTGCCCCTGTTCTGGATCGCCGTAGAGCGCGTTGGTCTCCACGCGGCAGACGGACTCTAGCTTTTCGATGTCCAGCTCGTTCCAGAAGACGCCATCCATCTCTGAACCGTCCTTCCACAGAAAGAACGAGCTCACGACCCCGGAACCCGGCGCAAATTGGATTCGCGCTGAAAAGCGCCCGTACTGGTGCGCGCTGCTGGTATACATTTCAGCGCTGACCGTAGCCTGCGCCTGTTTGGCAAGAGCCAGGGCGAACAAGCCAAAAACCATTGCCGTCCAAACACGCATGAGATCTCCGTTCGAATCAGTGTTCTCGCCGCGCCGCAGATTGTCGCCCTGAGCGACCCGCTTCGCGCCATCGATTAGCGCAGACGCGCGTACCACTCGACTCGGCTCATCTGCGCTTCGAAAATCTAGACCTGCTCTTGGCCGCGCTGCGTCCTTCGACTTAACACGCGTGGCCGCCCTCGAGGGTCCCGACGGTGCCGAGGACCTTCACCAGCTCTGGCTCGCGCACAGCACCGTCGAAATATCGACAGAAATACTTGTGCGCATATTTTGTGGAGGAAGCTCGCGGCAGCTCCAAAGAGCTCCAGCTAGGCACCGCGGGCTAACGGTTCGAAGCGGCCCATGGGGTCCCGCTCAGCGAATCGCGATCCCACGTTCGGCTTGCGGACTGACCCTTGCTGGTGCGTTTCGGCGCGCCGAGCTTCAACCTTCTGGTGCTGCTGCTGCGGACTCGCAACACGCCGGATTGCGTGACAGATCAGCTCTCGGAACGGCAGTGCAGCAAGCACATGAGTAATCTCTCGCATCTCATTCGTCTTGGTCGTCAGCTCCCCCGTCGACCCAGCTGGCAGCGCACGCAACTGACCCTGGTTCTCGGCGCGCAACTCGCCTCGTTGGTCGGGTGCGCCACCGAGGATGAGGGGCCATCGACATTCGCGACCGCGTCGGTTGCGCCAAGCGACGCCTCTCCCACGGCAAGCGCGACCGGCACGCAGAGCCCGATTCTGCCCGGTCCCACCCCAATCCCCTCGGGGCCGAACACTCCCCAACCGAGCAACACGCCAGCAAGCAATTCGACGACTGGGACCCCCCCAACACCGAATGCACTGCCCCCGGCTCCGGTCCCGACCTCGCCCGGATCGCCTAGCAACACTAGCGCCCCGAGCGTGACCAGCACGGTCAGTCCTGGCCCGAGCAGCACCCCGACCCAGACCCCCGGCGGCAATTCGACGTGCACCGCAGGCATCCAAACCGGTAGCGCCTGTAATCCGAGCGCCGATACCGAGACGTGCATGCGCAGCGGTCGCTCTTGTGAATGCGGAACCGACTCGACCTGGACGTGTTCACCCACTGACAGCCCCGCCGCGAGCAGCAGCAGCACGAGTGCCGGTGGCGCAGGCGCGGGGCCCACGATGGGTTCTGCCGGCGCAGGTGGCATGAGCGGCAGCGCCGGCGCTGGAGGTGCCGCGGGCGCTGGCGGCGGCGAAACCACGGCGGAGATCGATTGCGACGCGATGATGCCGACCTCGGGTGCCAAGGACAACACGAACACCTACGCTCAAGGCGGCTCCGACAACCTCGCTTGGCAACTTTGGACCAACGGCAGCCCCGGCACGCTGACGACTTACGAAGGTGTCACCGCCTTCGTCGCGTCGTGGAACAACTCAGGAGATTACCTGGGTCGCTTGGGCTTCGAGTGGGGCAACTCCGGCAAGAAGTACACCGAATACGGCACCATCAAGGCCGACTACGTTTGGAACAAGTCTGGCAGCGCCGGCAACTACTCGTACATCGGCGTGTATGGTTGGTCGACCAACCCCTGTATCGAGTGGTACATCGTCGAAGACTCGTTCCATCAGATGCCGTTCAACACGGGCGATCGCCCCGTCGGCACCGCTGACGTCGACGGCGGCACCTATAACTTGGTGCATCGGCACACCTCGGGCACCGGGGGTGACCGCTGCGGTGGCGCTGGGAGCTGGGACCAGTTCTACAGCATCCGCCTGGAAGGTAAGCGCTGTGGAACGATCACCGTCTCGGATCACTTCAAGGTCTGGGCGGACCAAGGTTGGAACCTCGGCAACCTGCTCGAGGTGAAGCTGGTGGTGGAAGCAGCCGGCGGCCAAGGCAAAGTGGAGTTCCCCCTCGCCCGCGTTACGACCTCTCAGTGATTACGACCTCTCGCTGAACCGTCACAGTTGAGGGCTGGGATCTTTGGTTGGGGTCGAGTGAAGCTCGACCCTGACGGCTCATCCCACGAAGTCCGGCGCGGTTCGTTCAGCAGCGCGCGATGGCGGGGCGTTTAGCCCCTCGACGAGCGCGAGCCAGGGGTTCGGCGCGCCTCGCTTCAACCTTTTGGTGTCGCTGCCGCGAGATCGCAGCGACCTACGTTTGCGCGACGGATTGAGAACTCGAACGACAGTGCTGCAAGAACGCTCGCCTAGAGCTGTCATACGGGCAGCGCCCCTGGTCGCGCGCTCACGCTTCCAGAAAAGCGCGGCAGAGCACCATGAGCAATCCGTCGAATCTTCTCCGTCCTCGGCATCCCGTCCCCCATCGACGCAGCGCTCCATTGAAGCGCGTGGCCCTCGTCGTGGGCGCGCAGGCCGCACTGTTGAGCGCTTGCTCGACGAACGCGGGGAACTCGGACGCCGAGTCGCAAGCGTCCATCGCACCCAGCGATGGCTCCAACATGGCCAATCCCGCGGCTCTGCCGAGCGGCCCTACTTCGGGTCCTGCGAGCAGCCCGCCCCCAGCGACGCCTGTGACACCGAACGGCGTCGGCACCAAACCCGCGATCTCTGCCCCGGCCAACGGCGCCCCCACGACGCCCAACGCGCTGGGACCAGCCAGCGCGTCGAGTTCACCCGCAACCGTCCCTACGACGAGCAACGCGCCGAGCGGTCCCAGCCCGACGACGCCAACGGGCGGCGCGGGCGGTGGCGCGACGCAAGCTCAGGGAGGCATGGAGTCGGCGGGGCTCGGAGGCATGAGCGGGGCTCCGACGGTGAGCACTGCGGGCTCTGCAAACGTCGGTGGCGCCACGAGTGCCGATGCTGGCGCAGCTCCCATGAGCGCACTGCCCTTCGGCAACGACCCGGTCCCGAGCGCCGGCTGCGGCCAACCTGCCGCGGTGATGACGGGCAAGCACACGATCACCAGTAGCGGACAAGAGCGAAGCTACATCATCGACATCCCTGCCGACTACGACTCGAGCAAGCCGTACCGCTTGTTCTACACGTCGCATTGGATTGGCAGCACGTCGGAGGCGGTCCGCGATCAGGACTATTACTTCCTCAAGCCGCTCGCCCAGGCCGCAGGTGAGCCCGCGATCTTCGTGGCGCCGCAAGCAGATGGCGATACCTGGCAGGAGAAAGACCACGCGCTGTTCGACGACATCTTGGGCTACGTGAAGGAGAGCCTGTGCATCGACGTGACGCGCGTCTTTGCCACCGGCTTCAGCTTTGGCGGCATGATCACCTATTCGCTCTCGGTGAATCATCAGAAAGACATTCGCGCGGCGGTGGGCATCGCGCCGGCCAACTACAACATCTACGTGCCGCCCAAGACGCACGAGCCGATCGCTTGGATGCAGACCACCGGTATGACCGACACCACGTGTCCTTGGATCAACGGCAACAGCACCACACAGGGCTCGAAGTTCATCGCGATCGAACACGGGACGGACAACGGCTGCAGCGTGCCGGACGAGATACCGACCTGGCAACAAGGGGCGCACATTTGCGTCGACTTCGACGGCTGTGATCCCACCCACCCAACCAAGGTGTGCACCTTCGCCGGTGGGCACACGAACATCGACAATGATCCAGGCAGCAACTCGAACTGGATCCCCCAAGAGTCCTGGAAGTTCTTCTCCCAGTTCTGATGCGCCGAGGAACCCGAATGCCGCAGCACTTTACCCCCCTTCACTCGTGCCTCGTGAGTCTGAGCTTCGCCTTGTCGCTCGGCTGCGCCTCTGACTCCAAAGGTGACGCGCAAACCACGCAACTCGACCCGGCGGCGTCGCTGACGACGGAACCCTCCACGCCCCCGACGGCGGGAGTTGGTTCGTCCACGACTCCGTCGACCATTAACCCAAAACCGTCCGTAGCGGTCACTGGCCCGACGAGCTCCGCGCCGAGCACTGGCGCTGCGACCACGACGAGTCCGAGTCCGAACGCGTCCAACCCCACGAGCGCCACGCAAACGAGCCCCATGGGACCTGGAGCATCTGCGAGCGAGACAAACGCTGGCGCGACCGGAGGCGCACCCGCGACTGGCGGGCCCCAAACAGAAGCCAGCAGCGCCGCGGGCGGAAGCGGTGGGAACAATCAAACCGGCGCCACGCCCGGCGCCGGTGGTCAGACGGCAGCGGCGGGAGCGGGTCCTCAAAGTGGCGCAGCGGGTGGCTCGGACAGCAGCACGCCTGGCACTGGCGTAGTGCCCAACAACTGCGTCGGCGATCCGATTCCGGGTGCCAATCCCACGAGCGCGGGACCCTTCGAGGTTGCGGCCGACAAAGGGGTGGGACCCTTGGCGGGCGTCGTGCCCGATCCGATCTATGGTGATCAACAGCAGCGCTTCAACGTCTACCGCCCCGCGAACCTCGCTCAGAGTGGGTACTGTCACCCGATCCTGATTTGGGCGAACGGCTACACCGATAACCCCGAACCGAACCCCCCCGATTGCGTGGTCGACTCGGGCGCGAACAAATGGTGTGGACAGTACTTGCCGCTGATGAAGCACCTGGCGTCGCACGGCTTCGTCGTCGTCGCATCGCTGAGCACTGCCACGGCCGAGGGTGATCCTCTGCCGACCATCGCCGGCCTAGATTGGATACTCGAGCAAACCGAGGATCCGAGCAGCCCCTACTACCACCGCCTCGACACCGCCAACATCGGTCAGCTCGGCCACTCTTACGGCGCGATGTCGACTTGCATGTCCGCCTCAGAGCCTCGCTACAAAGCGCTCGCTGCGATTTGCGGGACGCGTGCACTCAGCGGAGTTCATACGCCGATGCTGTTCTTCTGCGGCGGCAAAGACAAGACGGTGGATTGCGACGGTGTCAAAGATACGTTTCTCACGGTTACGGATCAGCCAGCCTTCTTCATCAAAGAACTCGACTCGGATCACGGAAGCTGGGTGTACCAGGGCGCTTCGGGAGTCTCACTCTCGATGGCAGCTGCATGGTTTCGGACTCACCTGATGGGCGACACCGAAAGCCGCAAATACTTTTACGGCGCCGACTGCAAGTTCTGCAGCGACAACCGCGTCGAGGTCGAACAGAACAGCCTGATGGCGCAGTGAGTTGATTGGCCCGAAGCGGGTCGCAACCGTCGAAGACCGAGTCGCGCGATGGGCGACGAGGGTGATCGAGAGTTCGACCCGCTCGCGGCACCGACGTCACGAATGCTGAGCGGCTCTTCGTCGGACGCGCAGCAGACTCGCCAAACCGAGCGCAGCCATCAAGGCAGCCCCGCGGGTCGAAGCATTGCCACCGCCCGCGCCCAGCCGAGACAGCTGACAGCCTCCTTTGCCGTCGTCGGAGTCGGAGGCCGGCGGGGTCACAGGCGTTACGCTGGTACCGCTAGTGGTGGCGGACGGCGCAGTCACGGCGGTATCGATTGGCGCAGGGGACGTCGAGCTGGGCGCGGGCATGGAATCGCTGGGCGCAGGAGACGTCGAGCTGGCTGCGGGTGTCGGATCACTGGGCGGAGGACTCGCGCCGGTGAGGCCCGGCGCTTCGTCCGAAGTCAATCCGAGCACGGCGTAACCACCCATGACGCCTGCATTCGATGCCGCGTGCGTGGATAACCCTTTGGGTGAATCCCAAGAGCCCGTGAGCCAATCCGAGCCGAGGGCTGTACCGTCGAAATCGTCACGCCACTCGACTTGGAACGCACCGTCGACGTACGCAGAGTACTCGACCCAGTCGACGTATTCGTACACCGGCAGGATGCTGGGATCGAAGTCACCGCCGAAAGTGTCGTCGCCGGGCCAGACGTTGAAACGGATCTGCACACCGTCCGTCGCGTTCTCGCTGAAAGCCGTCGCAGTTTCGCCCGTCTCACGTCTGATTTCCGTGCCGTCGACACTCCACGCGATGTACTCGGGCGTCCACTCGTAAGCGTAGACGTGGAATTGACCGCAGAGATCCGCAGCCGACTCGAATCGCTGCGGGTGCCCCTGTTCCGGATCTCCATACATGGCGTTGGTTTCCATGCGGCACGTCGATTCTACCTTTTCGATATCGAGCTCGTTCCAGAACACGCCATCCATCTCTGAGCCGTCCTTCCACAGAAAGAACGAGCTCACGACCCCAGATCCTGGAGCAAATTGGACTCGCGCGGCAAAACGCCCGTATTGGTGCGTCTGGCTGGTATACATTTCAGCGCTGACCGTGGCGCGCGCCTCTTTGCAAACCCCCAGCGCGACCAAGCCCAAAACCATTGCTATTCCAACACGCATGCCGATGGATCTCCGTTTCAACCAGTGTTCGTTCTGGCGGCACCGCACAGCGTCGCGTTAGGCGACCGGGTTCACGCCGTCGTTCGATCCAGACGCGCGTGGCATTGTACTTGGCTCATCGGTTCGTAACGAAGCGCGGCTCGAACTCGATTCGAAATGGGAAAATTCTCCCGGCCTGAACCATGGGCATCGACGCCCATCGCGCCGCGCCCGAATCCGAGTGAGACCGTGTCTTACGTCTGATCGAGGCGCAGCGCCCGAATCGCGTTCTGTTTCAAGATCAGATCGTGCACCTCGGGCTTGAAGCCCGCTTCCCGAAAATCGCTGATCCAGCGATCGGGCGTGATCAACGGATAGTCAGAGCCGAACAGCATCTTGTGTTTGAGCTGCGTATTGGCGTAGCGAACGAGCTCCGGCGGAAAGTACTTCGGGGACCAGCCCGAAAGATCGATGTACACGTTGGGTTTGTGCAGACACACCGAGAGCGCCTCGTCCTGCCACGGCCACGAGGGGTGCGCGAGGATGATGGTCATGTCCGGAAAATCCGCCGCGACGTCGTCCAAGTGGATCGGGTTCGAGTACTTCAGTCGCAATCCGCCACCACCGGGCATGCCCGTACCGATCCCACTGTGACCGGTGTGAAAGATCGCGGGTAACTTGTGTTCGGCGATCACCTCGTAGAGCGGATACGCCATGCGATCGTTCGGATAGAAACCCTGCGTCGTCGGGTGAAACTTGAAGCCCTTGATCACCCCGGCATCCAGTAGCTTACGCGCCTCGCGAACGCCCATCTTGCCCTTGTGCGGATCGATGCTGGCGAAGGCGATCATCATGTCGCTATTCTCTTTCGCCGCATCCGCCACTTCCTCGTTGGGAATGCGTCGCACGCCGAGCTGAAACTCCGAATCGACGGTGAACATCACCAGTCCGATTTTGCGCTCGCGGTAGTAAGCGATGGTCTCGGCGATCGTTGGGCGTTTGGTGCCGGCCTTGAAGTACTTCGCCGAGGCTTCCTCGTAGGGCTTCCAAGCCTCATCGGGCTCCTGTCGGCAGGAGACTTCGGCGTGCGTGTGCACATCGATCGCGATCAATTGGTCGAGCTGCATAGCCAAAATCCTTCGCTTCTGGTCTCAACGCCGCGTGCGTTCCCAGTCGGCTAGCGACATGCCTTTTTCCACGAGCTCGAACAGCAACTCGGCGGGCTGCCAATGCATCGGACCGAATAGCTTACGGTACTTCAGCATGCCCTCGAGCAACGTCGGAAGCCCGATTGCGTCGGCATAGAACAACGGCCCGCCACGGTAGCGAGGGAAGCCATAACCCAAGGTCCAAACCACGTCGACGTCACTCGAGCGAATCGCAATGCCCTCGTGGAGAATGCGAATGCCTTCGTTCATCAGCGGGTACAAACAGCGCTCGATGATCTCTTGCTCGGAGAGATCCCGCGGCTGGATACCCAAGCGCTGTGCTCGGGCCTTGAAGATCGCCAGGGCTTCTGGATCGTCGTGGCGCGTGCGGTCCCCCGGCTCGTAGCGATAGTAACCGCGTCCGTTCTTCTGTCCCAAACGGCCAGCCTCGAACAGCGCGAAATCGGACTGGTAGTACGAGGGATCGGGCGGATAACGGTCGGCGTTCTCGCGGTGAATTTTGACGCCGATGTCGACCCCGGCCATGTCGAAGACCGCCAAGATGCCCATCGCCATGCCCCAGTTCTCGAGCGCGCCGTCGACTTGCCGGGGCGTGGCGCCCTCGAGCACCATGCGCTCGGCTTCCCGCGCATACCCCTCCATCATGCGATTGCCGATGAAGCCGTAGCAAACCTTGGCCAGCACCGGCGTCTTGCGCAACGGCTTGGACAACGCCATGAGCGTTTTGATCGCCGAGGCAGAGGTGGCTTCGGTGCGAACCAGCTCGAGCAGCGGCATCACGTTGGCCGGTGAAAAGAAGTGCGTGCCGATCACGTCTGCGGGCCGCGAGGTAACACTCGCGATCTCGGCGATGTCGAGCGTCGAGGTATTGGTGCCCAGAATCGCGCCGGGTTTGGCCACCGCGTCGAGGCGCTTGAACACTTCTTGTTTGAGCCGTTTGTCCTCGAACACGGCTTCGATGATGATGTCCGCCTCGGCCAACGACGCGTAGTCGAGCGTGCCCGAGATCAACGCTTGCTGCTGCGACTTCTCGGCCGCCGTCATGCGCCCCCGTTGCACGCGGGATTCGAGCAAGGCATCGATGCCGGCCGTGCACCGGTCGAGGGCTTCACGCGACGTATCGAGCACCGTCACGGGGATACCCGCGTTGGCAAAGCACAGCGCGATGCCAGCGCCCATGGTGCCGCCACCCACTACGCCTGCCGCGCGGATGGGCCGCTCCTGTGCGTCCGCCGGGAGATCGGGGATCTTGCGCGAGTCTCGCTCTGCGAAGAAAACGTGCACTGACCCTCGCGCTTCGGGACTGACTTTGGCCTCGTTGACGAGTTGGGTCTCGAGCTCGAGCCCCGCCTCGAAGGGCAGCTCCGTACTGGCACGCACGGCTTGGATCGCCGTCAGCGCTGCGCCGCGATTGGGGTACAGCTTCTTTGCGCGAGCCTCGAAGCGTCCACCATTGGTTTCGCTCGCGCTGCCAGGATCGACCCGCAGCTCCCGAGTTCGACGCGGTCCTTTGCCGTCTCTGACGAGCGCCTGCGCGTAGTCGACGGCGCCAATCCGCAGATCGCCCGACACGATCGAGTCCAAGAAGCCCCATTGCACGGCGGTTGCCGTATCCACGGGCTTGGCCTCGATGATCATTTCGAGTGTGCGGTCGACGCCGATCAGCCGCGGCATGCGCTGCGTTCCGCCAGCGCCCGGAATGATCCCCAGCGTGACCTCGGGGAAGCTGAAGCGTGTCGCGGGAGCCGCGACGCGATAGTGACCCGCCAACGCGATCTCGAGCCCGCCACCCATCACGGTGCCGTGCATCGCGACCACGACCGGCATCGCGAGATCCTCGATGCGAGCAAACAAACGCCGGTACTCGAGCTCCTGCGGGGGTCCCGCGAACTCGCTGATGTCCGCGCCCGAAAAAAACGTGCGTCCCTCACAACACAACAGCAGCGCAGTGACGTCACTGTACCCAGCCAACTCGTCCAAGGCGGCATGCAGCTCACTTCGAACCGCTGCATTCAACGTGTTGACCGGTGGATTGTTCACCGCCAACACCGCTATCTGATTGACCTTGCCGAGTTTGACTAGGGCTGCACTACTCATCTTGGACTCCAGATTTCCAACTCTTCGCGCCGACCCTTGGCCCCCCGTTCACTTTTCGCAAGCGGACGCAGCTCGAGCAAGTCGGCAACGACCTGCTCGATCGATTCCCCCGAAGTGTCGTAGGTAGCGTGCGCTAGTTCATACAGGTGACGCCGAGCCTCGAGGGTTCGCGTGATGTTGTCGATCGCTTCGCGTTGCATGCCCGCACTCGCAATCCGGGCATCGTGCTGTCCGAGCACGCGCTCGAACATGATCTGCGGCATGGCTTTGAGCCAGATCGTATAAAACGATGCGAGCAGCAGTTCGTAGGTGGCGGCTTCGGCGACGATGCCGCCACCCGTCGCCAGGACGACACGGGGATATTCGGCAATGATTCGGTCCAAGCACTCTCGCTCGAGGCGGCGATAGCCACGCTGACCATAGACGGTGTGGATTTCGTCTACGCGTAGCTTGGCTTTCTTCTCGATTTCGCGATTCAGCTCGACGAACGGAACCCCAAGGCGCTCCGCCAACATCGGGCCGAGCGTCGATTTCCCGACTCCGCGAATACCGACGAGTGCGATGCGCCCCGCGTCACGTCGCTCGGACAACGCTCTACGGATCTGCGCGAGGCGCTCTGGGGGTTGCCGCTTCAGAAACTCCACGATCATGGAGAAGTCAGCACCCAGCGGTTCCTCCGGAGTGAGGAAACTCGCAATCGGCAAGCCCAATGCGAGGCCCAGCTGATGCAGCAGCGCAAGCGAGATGTTGCCGGTTCCGCTCTCAACCCTTGCCAGATACGCAAGCGAGATCCCCGATTGTTGCGAAAGCTGCTTGCGCGTCATGAAGCGCTGCTCGCGCGCCGCCCGCACGCGTTGACCCAGACGCAGATGCAAAGTGCTCTCGGCCGCGCCGAGTTCGTCTGCCGTTTGGGGAGCGGGTGAACTGAGGCTATCGAGCTCAGATGGACGGCCAGGTGCACGGGCAGCGCGGGTCGTCTTCTTCTTGGCCTGCTTCGTTTTTCGTCGAGTGCTCATCGCGATGGGCGCATGCGTAGCACTAGAAGGCTGCACTAGAAGCCCTTTCGGCAGCCCGTAGTTGCGCTCACCGTTTCTCGGGCCCTCGTCCGCAGCCCTTCTAACCGAGCCCGGCGGGCCCGTCCTGGTGTCACTTGGCATCGTGCATACCCTTTGCGGGCGAAGGCGCAGAGCTCTCCCGGGGCAATGCCACGATCTCGATTCCCTGCGCACTCCGGTACAAGTCCGCCACGCGGGCCGCCCGCCGAGTGAGGACCGCGCGCTGGTTGATGTAGCCCTTGTCGGTGATCTCCCCCGCGTCCACGGAAGGAGGTTCCGTGAGCACGAGGGCACGTGTTGCGTAGGTGGAAGAACCCTTCCCTTTGGCTTTCAGTGCCGCCAAACCGCGCTCGATTTGAGCTCGTATCGCCGGCTGTTGGACGAGCTCGGAAACCGGCACGACATCAGCTTGGCCGTGTTCGCACAGCCGGCGGCACGCCTCGAGATTCGGAAAGATCAGCAATCCGATCTCGTTTCGGTCGTGACCCGTTACGACCACGTCCTGCGCGATTGGCCCGAGTGCCGCGATCGCCTCGAGCCGCAGTGTCCCGACGCTGACCCGAGTCCCAGTGCTCAACTTGAAGTCTTCCCCCACTCGACCGTCGAAGAACAGACCAAGCTCTGGCTTGGACCCGTCGACGAAGCGCAAGGCATCGCCCGTCACGAGATAACCCTCCGCATCGAAAGCCGAAGCGGTGAGATCGGGCCTTCGCCAATAGCCGGGCGTGACGTTGGGTCCTTTGACCCGCGCCTCGAGTTTGTCGCCGTTGGGGCTGAGCTTGAGCTCGGAACCCGGCAGCGGCAGCCCCACCACGCCCGAGCGCGCAGGGCTCGAGTAACAATTGGTGAGCGCCGGCGAAGTCTCCGTCAGCCCCCAAGAAGAGACCATCGGCAACTTGCGCCCGAGTGTTTCGAGCGAAAGGCTCTCGAGCGCCTCCCACAGGTGCTGCGGCAAACTGGCAGCCGCATAGAAGATTAGCTCGAGCCGACTGAAGAACTTGGTACGCAGCACCGGATCACTGCGCAACGCGGCGACCAACATTTCGTATGCGCGCGGCACGTTGAAGAAGACCGTGGGAGAGACTTCGGCCAGATTGGCGAGCGTCTGCTCGAATTCGCGCGGCAGGGGTCGACCGCCGTCGATGTAGAGGGTGCCCCCGTTCGCCAGCACCACGTTGAAGTTGTGATTGCCACCGAAAGTATGGTGCCACGGCAGCCAGTCGAGCAGCACGGGCGTGCGTTGGATGAACGGCCAAATCTGAGCGATCGCCCGTTGGTTCGAGCACAGCATTCGCTGCGTGTTGATCACCGCCTTGGGCTCACCCGTCGAACCCGAGGTAAACAGGAATTTCGCGATGCTGTCGGGGGTCAACGCGGCAAACACCGACGAGACGGCGCTAGCGTGGGCGTGCGTCGACATCAACGTGTCGAAGCCACGAACGCGGGCACTGCCTGGGGAGTCCGTCGCCACGACGATCTCGGCATCGTGCAACTCGGCGATGGCGTTCAACGCCTCCCGGAACCTGGTCTCGTCCGCCACGTAGATGACGCCGGGGCGAAGCAATCCAATGCAGGCTTTCAGCTTGCCGAAGTCCTTGGACAGCAAGGAATAGGCCGGTGAGATTGGGGCTACCGGGATCCCAACATGTAAACAAGCCAAGCTGAGTAGCGCGTGCTCGATGCTGTTCTCGGAGAGAATGGCGACGGGGCGTTCTTCCGACAGACGCTGCTCCAGGAGCCAGGCCGCGACCGAGTACACCCGCTGCAACGCTTGCCCGTAACTCAGCTCTCGCCAGTGGCCGTCGCGCGCACGCTCCACCAAAAACGCGCGTTCCGGCGCTGCCTGCGCCCAGTGCTCCAAATACGCCCCAACACAACGCGCCGGCTCGGCGAGCGGCTGCTCGCAGCGCACCAGGCATGCCCCATCCGCACGTCGCTCGACCAGGACTCCGACTGGAGCAAACATCGGTGCTGGATCTTGGTTAACGGACATGCGAGGACAGCTTGATTCGTTGGGCTCGGGTGCCGCCCATCTTCGACGGGCTAACGCAAGCAGTCAACGCGAACTACTATAGTACACCTCAATCGGCAGTCCTAGCTGAAAATTCCTGGTGCGACTCGCTGTGTTTTTTTGCGTAGCACAGCGGCATAGCCCCTTTTGGCGTCTGGACACGGCTCGTTCAGATCTCTTATAAGATTCGTCGCGCAGGTTCTATTATAAGAGAACCGAGAGCGCTACTCGACTTTCGTGCGTGTTCATCGTCAGGCTAGGGAGGCGTCATCAATGCTTCGATTCTCTCAACGGATCTCTTCCTTCATGCTCGCCAGTGCGCTGAGCGCGGCGCTGCTGTTTTCGGGAGGCGCGCTGCACGCTCAAACCGCTGCACCGCCTGGTGCTGCTGGCCCAGCAGCGCCTGGGGGACCCCCACCGCCCCCGCCCGAGTCCTTGATCCCCGATGGTGAAGCACCACCGATGCGCTCGGTGCCGCCTGCGTTTCCGCCTGCGATCCCGAACATCGACTATGGCGCCCGCCTGCGCACGGCGCTGATGGCTCAAAGCGCGAAGGACCCGTCGAAGATGGACGGCCTTGGCCAGATGCTGGAGGGCGACCTCTACATGAACGGCCAGGTGCACCGCTATTTCGCCTGGCAGTTTGCGATCACTTTCGCTTATCCCGGCAAACCGGGTTCACCCAACACGGCCACCTTTGCCCCGCTCGACGTGATCGCGAAGTTCGAGCCGCTGAAGGAGTTCAACATCTATGCGGGACGCATGCTGGTTCAAGCGGATCGCTTCACGCCCGGCGGACCGTGGGGCCTCGACGAGTTCTTCTATCCAGGTTTCTTCCCATTGGTCGGTGCCCCGGCGCTGCCGAAGGCCGGACCCCAGGGTCGCGACGTCGGTGTAACGGTTTGGGGTGCGCCTTTCGACGGACACTTCAAGTATTACGTCGGCGCGTTCCAGCTCCATGACCCAGCACTGAAACCCTTGTTCACCGGACGCCTGCAGCTCAGCCTGCTGAGTCCCGAACCGGCCTTCTACCAGCGCACCACCTACTTCGGCACGAAGGACCTGGTCTCGTTCGGCGTAGGCGCTCAGTACCAAGCAGCCGGCTCGGTGCAACCCGTCGCGCCCCCAGCAGCCGGTATGCCCCCGGTGGTTCCGCTCACCGATGACTTCAGCTCGGTAACCGGGGACGTCAACGTCGAGAAGATCCTGGGTAGCGCCGGGACGGTCTCCGCCGTGGGCCAGGTCTCGTCCTTCCAAGGTGACTATCAACGCTGGCGCAGCTACTGGGTAGCCTCGCTCGGTTACCTGATGCCGAAGCCGATCGGCATCGGCAAGATCCGCGGCACGATCCGCTACCAGAGCGCGATCGATCCGTCACCTGGCGCCAAGGCCTCGACCTTGATCGATGCACAGGTGAGTTACAACGTTGCCGCCTGGTATGCGCGCGTAGCGCTCGGTTTCAGGCATGGCAGCACGTACCTGCCTGGAGCGCCGATGGTCCCAGGCATCACCCAGGACTCCAACATGGCGTACTTGGGAATCACACTCGCCGATCCTTGATTCATGTCGAACGGCAGCTCGCTCACCCGTGATCGAATCGCGCTCCGCGGTATCTCGTCGATGGCGACGAAAGCCGTGCTGGCCGAGCTGCTGCGCGCCTATGAAACGAGAACCGCAAGCGAGATCGTTTTCGAGTCGGTTGGCGGTGTCGATGCCGCCAATCGGATTCGAACGGGCGAAGCGTTCGACTTCGCCGTGCTGGCGCGAGATGCGATCGACAAATTGGTGAATGAGGGGCACCTCGCGAGGGACAGCGTCGTGGACCTGGTTCGATCCGAGGTTGCTGTCGCGGTTCGTAGCGGCTGCGACAAGCCAGACATCCGCAACGAAGATGCCTTGCGAGAAGCCGTGCTGAACGCCCACAGCATTGGAATTTCGACGGGACCGAGTGGTGCCGAGCTCACTCGGCTGTTCGAACGCTGGGGCATCGCTCTTCAAATCAAAGACCGAATCGTCGTTCCAGCGCCAGGGGTTGCCGTAGGCAGCTTGGTCGCGAGCGGTGAAGTGGAGCTCGGCTTCCAACAGTATCCGGAGCTCTTCAGGCTCGAAGGCATCGAACTGCTCGGCATGCTCCCCGAACCCGTCCGGATCGTCACGACCTTTTCGGCAGCGCTGACGACGACGACGCGTTCACCTCGAATGGCCAATCAACTGCTCGCGTTCCTGGCCTCGGCTGACACCCTGATTGCCAAGCAGCTCCACGGCATGCAGGCCGCCTGAGCCTGTCACGCCACAACCGTCTCCCGAATGGCGCTATGACCACCAAGGCTCGAACCCAAGTCGCAATCATCGGTGCGGGGCCTTCGGGACTGCTGCTCGGGCAGCTGCTCGCAAAGTCTGGCATCGACGCTGTAATCCTAGAACGTCAAACTGGCGAGCATGTGCTCGGTCGTATCCGCGCGGGCGTGCTGGAGCAAGTCTCGGTCGACGTGTTGGACGAGCTTGGCGTCGGCCAACGCATGCATCGCGAAGGCTTGGTGCACGAGGGCTTCGAAGTGCTCTGGCGCAATCGGCGCCACCGCATCGACATGAAGCGACTCACACAGGGCAAGTCCGTCATGGTCTACGGCCAGACGGAGCTCACGCGCGACTTGATGGACGCGCGCAAGCAAGCAGGGCTAACGACCGTCTACGAAGCGACCGACGTGCAAGTGCACGACTTCGATGGCTCGCGCCCCAAGGTCACCTACCAAGCCGCGGGCGTGAATCACGAACTGAGCGCTGACTTCATCGCGGGTTGCGATGGCTTTCACGGCGTGTGTCGAAGCAGTGTTCCCACACGAGCGATCAAGGAATACGAGAAGGTTTACCCGTTCGGGTGGCTGGGGCTGCTCTCGGATACCCCGCCCGTGTCGCACGAGCTGATCTACGCCAACAGTTCGCGCGGCTTTGCGCTTTGCTCGATGCGCAGTCACACGCGCAGTCGCTACTATCTGCAAGTCCCGCTGAGCGACAAAGTCGAAAACTGGTCCGACGACGCGTTCTGGCACGAACTGCGTCTGCGCCTCGACGACGCGGGCCGTGAAGCGTTGATCACGGGACCCTCCATCGAAAAAAGTATCGCACCGCTGCGCAGCTTCGTAGCCGAGCCATTGCGCTTCGGAACGATGTTTCTGGCTGGAGACGCGGGTCACATCGTGCCGCCGACCGGGGCGAAGGGATTGAACCTCGCAACGACCGACGTCAAGTACCTCGCCACGGCGTTAATCGAGCACTACCAGGAGGCGAGCGACGCAGGCCTCGACTCGTATTCCGAGCGCTGTCTCAGCCGCGTCTGGCGCGCCGAGCGCTTTTCGTGGTGGTTCACTTCCCTGCTCCATCAATTCCCTGAACAAGGGGCGATTGGGGCCCGATTGCAGGACGCGGAACTCGATTACCTGTTCCACTCCGAGCACGCGGCGCACACGCTAGCGGAGAACTACGTCGGGCTACCGCTCGACTTTGGCCAGGCGTGGTGCGCTCCCGAGGCTGAGGCGCTGAACCAACACCCCAGGAGTCAGCAATGATCATCGACGTCCACGGCCATTACACGACCGCACCCAAAGCGCTCGAGCTTTGGCGCAACCGACAGATTGCCTCACTCTCCAATTCGGGAGCGCGGCCTCTCGGGTCGGAGCTACGAATCACGGACGACGAGCTCAGAGAAACGATTGAGACCAATCAGTTGAAGCAGATGCGCGAGCGTGGGTTGGACCTCACGGTCTTCAGCCCTCGCGCGAGCTTCATGGCTCATCACATCGGAGACTTCGAGGTCTCGTCCGCCTGGGCCGCGATCTGCAATGAGCTTTGCCATCGCGTCAGCAGTCTCTATCCGGATCACTTCATTCCCGCAGCAATGCTGCCCCAGAGCCCGGGTGTACCCATTGAAACGTGCATCCCCGAACTGCGCCGTTGTGTCGAGGAATTTGGCGCCGTTGCGCTCAACCTCAATCCCGATCCGTCGGGCGGCCACTGGACGTCGCCGCCACTCACCGATCGTTACTGGTACCCGATTTACGAGCAGATGGTCGAGTACGACATCCCTGCGATGATTCACGTGAGCACGAGCTGCAACGCGTGCTTTCACACGACGGGGGCTCACTACATCAACGCCGACACGACCGCGTTCATGCAGTTGCTGCAGGGTGATCTGTTCAAAGACTTTCCGAGCTTGCGTTTCGTCATTCCTCATGGTGGCGGCGCAGCGCCGTATCATTGGGGGCGCTATCGTGGCTTGGCTCAGGAATTGAAGAAGCCTCTGCTCAAAGAGCACCTGCTGAGCAACGTGTTCTTCGACACCTGCGTCTATCATCAACCGGGAATCGATCTTCTGACCAAGGTCATCCCGCCCGAGAACATCTTGTTTGCGAGCGAGATGATCGGCGCCGTGCGCGGTGTCGATCCAGAGACCGGCAACAACTACGACGACACCAAGCGTTACATCGAAGCAACGCTACAGCTGACCGAGCAGCAAAAACAGCAGGTGTACGAGCACAACGCGCGTCGAGTTTATCCCCGCCTCGACGCCGTCCTGCGCAAGAAAGGCCGCTAGCCATGTACGAGATCGGAGTCGTTTATCGCAACATTTTGCGGACCCCCGCCGAGGTTTCGGACCAGCTCGCCGCCTTCGGCAGCGCCACGGTTCACGAAGCCATGGGTCGAGTCGGGCTGATGACGCCCAACCTGCGGCCCATCTATTCTGGCGCTCAATTGTCGGGAACGGCGGTCACGGTGCTGATGCAACCGGGTGACAACTGGATGCTGCACGTGGCGGCTGAACAGATCCGACCGGGTGACGTCGTGGTCGCGGCAGTGACGGCGCAGTGCAGTGACGGTTTTTTTGGCGATCTGCTGGCTACCTCGTTCAAGGCGCGTGGTGCACGCGCCCTGATCATCGACGCTGGCTGTCGCGATGTCGCAACCTTGACCGAAATGAGATTCCCGGTGTGGAGTCGCTACATCAGCGCCAAGGGCACTGTCAAAGCCACGCTCGGTTCAGTGAATGTGCCGGTCGTCTGCGCCGGCGCACTCGTGCATCCCGGTGACGTGATCGTCGCGGACGACGACGGTGTGGTCTGCGTACCCCGTTTACTCGCAGCCGCTACCCTTGCGGCCGCCCAGAAACGTGAAGCCAACGAGACCGAGAAGCGAGCAAAGCTGGCTGCCGGCGTGCTTGGACTCGACATGTACAAGATGCGCGCGGCGCTGGCCGCCGCCGGACTCAGGTACATCGACTAATGCGCATTGCTTTGATTGGTTACGGAGAGGTCGGGCGCATCCTCGCAGAGGATCTCTGCGCGTCCGGTCACGCCGTGACGGCGTTCGATACCCAACTCGAGTCCGACAAGGGTGCAAAGATGCGCGAACACGCGCGCGAGCAGGGCGTCGAACTTGGCGCGTCGCACGCCAATGCCGTTGCTCGAGCGGAGCTCGTGCTCAGTGCGGTCACCGCCAATCAGACCCTGGCGGCCGCTCGAGCTTGCTCTGGTTCGTTACCCAAGGGCAGCTTCTTCCTCGACCTCAACTCGGCATCGCCCGGGACCAAAGTCGCGGCCAGTGAACAGATCGTGAACGGCGGCGGTCGCTACGTCGAGGCCGCGGTGATGACGTCGGTTCCCCCCCACCGCATCAAGGTGCCGATGTTGTTGGGCGGCCCCGATGCCCTCGCACTGTTGCCTGTGATGACGAGTCTCGGATTTGCGGTGCGCGTAGCGAGCGATCGACTGGGCGTGGCCAGCGCCACCAAGATGTGTCGCAGCGTCGTGATCAAGGGGCTGGAGGCGCTCTTGATCGAGAGCTTCACTGCCGCACGTTACCACGGGGTCGAGAACGCAGTGATCGACTCACTGCAGGAGACGTTCCCGGGCGTGGATTGGGGCGCTCAAGCGACGTACTTCTTCCAGCGAGTGATCGAACACGGAAGTCGGCGTGCCGAAGAGATGCAAGAAGCAGCGCGCAGCGTGGCCGAGGCACAACTCGTGCCGCTGAGCGCCGCCAGCACAGCCGAGCGACAACGCACAATCGCTGAGCTGTCCGACCAAGGTGTGTTTGGCGCGCGCGGTAGCCACGGCTTCGCTCGTAGCCCTGACTGGCGAGTCGAGGCGGACCGCATGCTCGAACACCTCGGGCAAGTGAGACAGGAGCGAGCATGACGAGTTTCGAAAAGACACCAGGCTGGCTCGACTTCCACCCGCGGCCCAGCGTGCCTCGCTTCAAGTTACCGGCCGGCGCAGTGGACGCGCATTGTCACGTGTTTGGTCCCGGTGCAGACTTTCCGTACGCACCCGAGCGCAAGTACACGCCGTGCGACGCGGGCAAAGCCAAACTCTTCGCGTTGCGCGATCGGCTCGGCTTCGAGCGCAATGTCATCGTGCAAGCGACGTGTCACGGCACGGACAATCGGGCATTGGTCGATGCTTGCCGTGCGAGTCGTGGCCGGGCGCGCGGCGTTGCAAGCGTTCACCGCACGATCAGCGACGCAGACCTCGAAGCGCTACACAGCGCCGGCGTGCGCGGCGTCCGCTTCAACTTCGTCAAACGCCTGGTGGACTTCACGCCGCGTGAGGAGCTGCAGGAGATCGCAAAGCGCATCCACGCACTGGGTTGGCATGTGGTTGTTTACTTCGAAGCGCCAGATCTGCCAGAGCTTTGGGGGTTCTTCAGCGAGCTGCCAACGCGAGTCGTGGTCGATCACCTCGGCAGACCCGATGTTGCCCAACCAGTGGACGGCCCCGAATTCGAGTTGTTTCTGCGGTTGCTGCGCGAACACGAAAACATTTGGACCAAGGTGAGTTGCCCCGAGCGGCTGTCGCATCGGGGACCTCCGGCACTAGAAGGTGAACGGCTACCGTACCGCGACGTCATCCCCTTCGCGCGGCGCGTGGTCGAAGAGTTCCCGGATCGCGTGCTGTGGGGTACGGACTGGCCGCACCCGAACTTGAAGCAGCACATGCCCGACGACGGCTTGCTCGTCGACTTCATCCCACTCATCGCGGTAACCCGAGAGCTCCAGCGGCAGCTGCTCGTCACCAACCCCATGCAGCTGTACTGGCCCGAGGAGTCTTCCGTCGGGTTGCAGAAGCCCTATCAGGAAATCCCTGGCACGACGATCTTCGATGCTGAGCAAGCGCGCAAAGGCTATTGGCTGAACCAATTCTGCATGAGCCTCATGCAGGCACGAAACCGCGAGCGCTTCAAAGCGAACGAGCGCGCCTACCTCGACGAGTGGCCGATGACCGAGGAGCAAAAACACGCGGTGCTCGATCGTGATCTGAACAAGGCGATCGCCAGTGGCGGCAACATCTACTTTCTCGCCAAGATTGGTGCAACCGACGGCAAGAGTTTCCAGCAGATGGCGGCCAGCATGACGGGCCTGACCGAGGAGCAATACCGCGGCATGATGTTGGGCGGCGGTCGTTCACCCGAAGGCAACCGCGCGATCGGCGAAGAGGGTGACGCGCAAGCGCATCGACAGCCTCAAGGCGACGGCAAACCCGGCTGGGATCATTGACATGGCTCGCGTCACGGCTTCCGTCTACACCAGCCATGTGCCAGCAATCGGCGCCGCCATCGACCATTCGAAAACGCAGGAAGAGTATTGGCAGCCTTTGTTTCGGGGCTACGAACCTGCGCGTCGCTGGTTCACAGAGCACACGCCCGATGTGGTGATCCTCGTTTACAACGATCACGCCAGCGCCTTCAGCCTCGACTTGATCCCCACTTTTGCTCTAGGCACGGCGGCCGAGTTCGCGCCGGCGGATGAGGGTTGGGGCCCGAGACCGGTACCCAAGGTCTTCGGACATCCCGAACTTGCGTGGCACATCGCGCAGAGCCTGATCCAAGACGACTTCGACCTGACCATCGCGAGCAAGCTCGACGTCGATCATGGACTGACCGTCCCACTCAGCCTGATGTGTGGCACCCCCGAGGCATGGCCTTGCCGCGTGATTCCGTTCGCTGTGAACGTCGTGCTCTACCCTGCACCCTCTGGACGACGCTGTTTCGAACTCGGTAAGGCGCTCAGGCGCGCGGTCGAAGGCTACGGCGAGCGTCTCGACGTGCAGGTTTGGGGTACCGGCGGCATGAGCCACCAATTGCAAGGGCCGCGCGCGGGTCTGATAAACAGCGATTGGGACAATCGTTTCTTGGATCGCTTGATCGCAGATCCCGAGGGACTCGCACAGACACCTCACCTCGAGTACGTGCGCGAAGCGGGTAGCGAGGGCATCGAGCTCGTGATGTGGCTGATCGCGCGTGGGGCGATGGCCGATGCCGCCGGAGGCCCGAAACCGAAGCTGAAGCACCGCTTCTACCACGTCCCCGCGAGCAATACCGCGGTCGGCAATCTCATATTGGAGGAAGTAAACCCATGACCATCAACGTGGCCCTAGCGGGTGCCGGAGCTTTCGGCATCAAACACTTGGATGCGCTGCAGCTCATCGATGGCGTGAAAGTCGTCTCGCTGGTGAGCCGCGAGCTGGACAAGACGCGCGAGATCGCGCGCAAGTATGGGATCGCTCACGCCACGACGAACTTGGCCGAGGTCCTCGAATCAGCCGAGGTTGACGCAGTAATCCTGTGTACCCCGACGCAAATGCATGCCGCTCAGGCGATTGCGTGTCTGGCAGCGGGAAAGCACGTGCAGGTCGAGATCCCACTGTGCGACAAACTCGAAGACGGCAAAGCCGTTCTGGCGGCGGCCAATGCCAGCGGCAAAGTCGCGATGTGCGGCCACACGCGTCGTTTCAATCCCAGTCATCTTTGGGTTCGAAAGCGCATCCTCGCAGGCGAATTCAATCTGCAGCACTTGAACGTGCAAACGTACTTCTTCCGACGCACGAACATCAACGCGCTCGGGCAACCACGCAGTTGGACGGACCACCTGCTCTGGCATCACGCGGCCCACACGGTGGATCTATTCGCGCACCAAGCGCGAAGCCCGATCGTGAAAGCCAATGCCATCCAAGGACCGATTCATCCGACGCTCGGGATCGCGATGGACATGAGCATCCAGCTCTTGGCGGCCAATGGTGCCATTTGCACGCTGAGCTTGTCGTTCAACAACGATGGTCCGCTCGGCACGTTCTTCCGTTACATCGGCGACAGTGGCACATACGTCGCCCGCTACGATGATCTGTTCGATGGCAAGGACAACCAGATCGATGTCTCCAAAGTCGCGGCATCGCTGAACGGCATCGAGCTTCAGGATCGCGAATTCATCAGCGCAATCCTCGAAGCGCGTGAACCTGAGGCCAGCGTTGCGCAAGTGTTTCCTTGCTACGACGTGTTACACGAGTTGGAGCGACAACTCCGATGAAGCGTCTCTACCTGGAGCCGCTCCGCCGAGCTGAGCTTCAATTTCCGCGAAATCGCGCCGAGCGAGCCGAGACCGTAAGTTACTGCGGACTCCGCGAGTGGGGCGGTGCCGGGGCTCGGCCGCTCGACGCTGGTGCAGACTCGCATTCGTGTGGCGATTGAACTAGCGACAATTCTGCCACCCCTTCGCCCGGCTTCGAGCCCGCATGGTTCCCGACGATGACCACTGCCAACCAACGGTTGCTTTCGCCCGGGGAGCAACCTTGCGCTTGGATCTCCTGGCGTGGGCTGTTTTGCACCGCGACAGTGTTGCGCTCACCTGCTGCACTCCCGACTCAGCAGCGCCGCTGGGCAGCGAAACCAACTTTCTGAAGTGTTGCGATAGCGATTGCGGCTTTGGGGTCGGCTGCTACTGCGGAGTCTGCACGAAGGAATGTTCGACAAACGCGGAAGCCGCAGCACTCGGCCCTGGCGCTCGCTGTCTCTCGAACGCAACTTGGGAGCTCACGAAGCATGGTACGCACTCGAGCGACCGCTGGCGCAATTAGGCACGATACCAATGAAGACGCGACACTTGGGTTCACTGACCGTAGCCGAGATCGGGCTGGGCTGCATGAGTTTGAGTCATGCTTACGGAGCTATGCCGAGTCCAGAGCTCGCGGAACGCTTGCTGCTCGAGGCAGTCGCGCGGGGTGTAACCTACTTCGACACGGCCGCTCTGTACGGCTTCGGCGCGAACGAACGACTCGTGGGACGTGTGCTGGCCCCATACCGCTCCCGGATCATTCTCGCGAGCAAAGGCGGGATGACCGGCGTCCCCTTTCCCGACGGCGTGAGACGTGTAATTGATGGCCGTCCCTCGGCGATCCGAAGAGATTGCGAGGCCAGCCTCGAGCGACTCGGGGTCGATGTCATCGATCTCTACTACTTGCACCGCGTCGACCTGCAAAATGGGGTGCCGGTGGAGGACTCGATCGGGGCCATGTCGCGGTTGGTGGACGAAGGCAAAGTGCGCGGGCTCGGGGTGTCCGAGGTTTCGGTCGCCACGTTGCGGCGAGCGCACGCAGTTCACCCGCTGACTGCATTGCAGAGTGAGTATTCACTTTGGACGCGCAACCCAGAGCTGGGCACGCTCGAGGCCTGCCGCGAGCTCGGGATCGCGTTCGTTGCCTTCAGTCCGCTCGGCAGAGGCTTCTTCAGCGACACACCGCCCGACCCGAGCAGGTTCGAGAGCAAGGACATCCGTCGGCAAATGCCGCGTTTTGGCGCGGACGCCTATGCCAAGAACCTCCCGCTACTCGATGGCCTGCGCCTAGAGGCCGCGCGACTCGGTTGCAGCGTCGCGCAGCTCGCATTGTCCTGGATCCTGCATCGGGGCGATCATGTGATCCCAATCCCCGGCACCACGTCCATCGCTCACCTGCTCGAGGACTTGCGAGCGTCCGAGTTATCGTTGGACCCTGGCCAGCTCGAACGTCTCGACGCGCTCGTCAATCAACACACGGTCACAGGTGCGCGCTACGCGGCCTCAACCCAGGCCGAGATCGACACTGAAGATTTCGCCTGACACTCGCAACGGCTCTGTGCGGAAGACCCCAAATCGACGAGTGCCATGGATGCCTGCTCGGCGCCGAACGAGCAACCCGGCCTGGGCCGTCGAACGCGGCAACGAGCACGCGTCGCTCGCGATGACGACGATGCCCGCTGCCGAGCGCCGACATGAGCGGTATGCCCCTCGCCGATCTTGCGTCCGACAACGTGCACCCGAGCGACGCGGCTACGGCTTCATGAGTGACGTCTGGTATGCCGCGATCGGGCCATATCTGCCTCGCTGAAGCAGCGCTTCGACACGCTCCGGGTCGTGCGCGCGATAGGTAGCGACGTTTTTGTCTCTCCCTGACCGCGTTCCAACCATCTAAGCATTGCTGGCTCTCACTAGACCCCGAGTCGGGCGCGGCAATCTGCAGCCGCACTCGCCAGCAAATCGAATCTACTATAGTACTCCTCGTACATTCGAGGGGCCCGCCCGTGTAAACCCAAAACTGCACCTTGGCGCTGTGCTTTTCTTGAGTCGACTCCCTCGGATTACTTGGGCGCGACGCGAAGTTTGATTTTGCGCGGAGGCTCTGATGTGTACTATAAGAGTTCTCGATTGGCCGGGCGCGGAAAGGGAATCGCCCCACGCACGCGGTTGGACAAGGACCGCGACGGTCCAAAAATTCAGGCCTACAAGGAGCGAAAGCCCATGCATATGACCCGCCGTTTGGTTCTCGGTGTGATGCTGACTCTGAACGTGTTCGCTTGTCAGAGCGACAAGCAGAAGAGCGAATCCGAGGCGGCAGCTAGCGCGAGCAATGCCGCCAATACCGATACGATCCGAATCGGACTCATCGCCTCGCTCACTGGCAAGTTCTCAGCCTTGGGCAGCGAGGACAAGAAAGCGGTGGAGCTTGCGGTGGATCAAGTAAACGCTCAAGGCGGCTTGATCGGCAAGAAGCTCACGCTCGAAACTCGGGATGACCAAACCTTACCCGACCAATCTGTGCTCGCGTACAACGAGCTCAAGGCGTTGAACGTCGTTGCGGTGATCGGTTCGGCTTTCTCCAACTCGGCGCTGGCCACGCTGCCATTCGCAGAGCGCGACGGTATTCCTTACTTGTCGCTCACCCCCGCCGAGGAGCAGGTCCAACCGATCAAGCGCTTCGTGTTCGTCATCCCGGCGCTCTCGGCCGCGTTTGCAGAACGCTACCTCGAGTACATGCAGGCCCAGAAGATCAGCAAGATCGCAATCGCGCACGATAGCAAGGGCGCCTATGCCGTGTCGGGATACAATGCCACCAAGGCCCTGGCCGCCAAGTACGGCGTCGAGATCGTCAAGGATGAGGTGTTCGAAACCACGACTGCCGATTTCAGCCCGATCTTCACGCACATCAAGGATTCTGGCGCGCAAGCGTTCTTGTTTTGGGGCACTGGCCCTTCTGGCGTGACGGTGGCCAAGCAGTACGCGGCAACCAAGCCCACGATTCCCTTGTTCATGACGCCGTCTCAAGCGAGCAAACTGTGGCTGGAACCGGTGGGTGAAGCTGCCGAGGGCGTGACGGTGATGAGCTCGATTGGCGTGGTGGGTGAACACTTGCCAGACAGTGCCCAGAAGAAAGTCATCGCAGAGATGGCGACGCCCTTCAGCCAGAAGTTCGGCTATCCCCCGCCCCAGTTCGCTCAAGACGGCTACAGCGCGAGCTTGCTGCTTTTCGAAGCGATCAAGAAGTCGGGCAGCGTGGATCGAAACAAGATCCGCGACGCGATCGAGCAGCTGACGCTCATGACGCCGAACGGTACTTATCGCTATTCCGCAGCCGACCACTCAGGATTGTCGCGTGATTACTTGTCGGTCAACGTCGTAAATGGCGGTAAGTTCGTCCCAGCTCCTTGGGCCAAGGACCAGCTGGTGCGCGCAGTAAGCGCACAGTAGTCCGCATGTTGCGCGTCGAAGGGCTCAGCCGACGATTCGGTGGCGTCTATGCGCTCGAAGACGTGAGCTTCAGCGTACCCGAAGGAGAGCTGCGCGGAATCATCGGGCCAAACGGCGCGGGCAAGTCCACGCTCTTCCATCTGATAGCCGGGCACCTCCGCGCGGACTCTGGGCGATTGTTACTCGACAACCAACCCCTCGACGGCCTTGCAGCTCACGAGCGAGCTGCACTGGGCGTCGCTATCGTGCATCAGCATGCCGCCATCTTCAAGAACATGAGCGTGCTGGAGAACGTCATGCTCGGAGCGCACCGCTCGACGCGGCACGGTTTCTTTGCGGGTGCGCTGCGTTTACCTCTGGCACGCCGAGAAGACGAGCTCACGCGCGCTTTGGCAACGAAACTGCTAGACGAAGTTGGACTTGCGGGTCTGGCAGAGCGTCCTGCCGAAGCGTTGCCGCTTGGTCAACAACGCTCGCTGCAACTTGCGCGAGCGCTAGCCTCTGATCCATGCCTGCTGCTCTTGGATGAACCCGCATCAGGGCTTCGAGACCACGAGCGTGAGCGCTTTGCCGAACTGATCGAGCGTTTGCGGGCGCGCGGTTTGACGATTCTTCTCGTGGAACACGATGTGCCGTTGGTCACACGCCTGTCCGATCGAATCACCGTGTTGAACCTGGGCAAGGTGATCGCGGACGACTCCCCAGCGGTGATTCGAAACGATCCCAAAGTGGTGAGCGCTTACTTGGGCACCGCCGAGACCGCATGAACGTGATTGAAGTACAGAATCTGATCGTCAAGTACGGAGGCGCGACTGCCCTCGACGGAGTTTCACTGGCAGTGAGTCCGGGGGAACCCGTAGCTTTGGTCGGAGCCAACGGCGCCGGCAAGACGACGTTGCTCAATGCGCTGTCGGCCGTGGTGCGTCCCGCCGCTGGACAGATCCGCATCCGCGGGCGCTTCGCGCACGTTCCAGAGGGACGTCAGCTGTTCCCCGATCTGAGTGTCGACGACAACTTGCGACTCGGAGCGTACCGCGTTCGCGACCGCGAAACGGCATGGATCTATCGGATTCTTCCCGAGCTCGAGCGCACTCGCAAGCAGCGCGCCGGTAGCCTATCCGGCGGGCAGCAGCAAATGGTCGCGATCGGTCGCGGCCTGATGGGGCAGCCCGATGTGATGGCGATCGACGAAATGTCGTTGGGATTGGCACCCATCGTCGCTCGCACCTTGATCCGTGTACTGGGCGAGCTCAATCGTGAGCGCGGCCTAGCGGTGCTGCTCGTCGAGCAGAGCGCGCGCTTGGCTTTCAGCTTGTGCACGCGAGCTTACGTGCTCGACGCGGGCCGACTCGCCGCCAGCGGAACGCCGCGAGAGCTGATCGACAGTGGCGTGCTCAGTGACGTTTATCTGGGTGCGGCGGATAGGGTCCCGGCTTGAGCGCGTTCGTTTCGTACGTCGTGCACGGCATCGCCGTGGGTTGTGGCTTCGCCTTGCTGGCGAGCGGCCTGATCATCATTTATCGCGTGACCCGCGTCGTTAACCTGGCACAGGGTACGTTTGCCGTGGCAGCGGCGTTCTTGGCGGCCACCTTGCTCGGCGCCGGCGTACCCCACGGCTTGGCCGAGCTGCTGACGGTGCTGGTTGCGGCGCTGCTTGGCGTGGTTGCGGGTGTGGTCACGATCGGCAAGCCTGGAACGAGTCCTCAAGCATCGTTGATCGCGAGCCTCGGACTCTCGATCTTCGGCTACGCCGTCGAGATATTGCTTTGGGGTGACCAACCGCGCTCTTTCGCTGGGCTCACGGGCTCGTTCGAATTGGCGGGAGTCGAGCTGCCAAAACAGTATGCGCTGATCGTCGTCATCACGTTGCTCGTGTTCGGACTGCTCGACGCCTTCTTCGAACTGACCTATCTGGGTAAGGCCTTGAGCGCTTGCGCCTCGAACCCCTACGCTGCTCGATTGGTCGGCATCAATGTCGTTGGCATGTCGTTGTGTGGCTTCGCCCTCGGCGGTGCGTTGGGCGGAGTTGCCGGCGTATTATTAACACCCATGTCGCCGGTGTCCTACGATACCGATGTGTTGTTCTTCGTGAATGGCTTTGCGGCAGCAATCATGGCCGGCTTGAAGCGTCCCTTGTACGCGCTGGGTGGTGGGATTGGCCTGGGTGTTGCTGAATCTTTGGTCGCGGGCTATGCGAAAGCTTCTTACCAAAGCGCCTTCGCGTTGCTGCTCACGGTCGTGATCGTCGTAGTGCAAAGCCTGCGCAGTCCGAGCGCTCGGATGTCGGAGGAGTGATGGGACGGTACGCTTTTGCTGCGCTGTCGGTTGGTCTGCTGCTCTTGGCAGCACTACTCGATGCGGGTTCGTTGCCCCTCTACGTTTTGTTTCTGCTCACGGCAGTAGTCACGGTTGGTGTCTGCCTGTTGATGGGTTACGCGGGACAAGTATCCTTGGGTCAAGGCGCGTTCTACGCCTGCGGCGCTTACACGGCGGGGGTCCTCGCGACCCAGGGCTGTCCGAGCGTCTTGGCGCTCGCCGCCGCGCCACTGGTTGCTGCTCTGTTGGCTTTACTGGTCGGGGTGCCGATGCTCACCTTGCGCGGCCATCACTTGGCGTTCGCCACCCTCGCAACACACCTCATCTTCCTCTCCGTCATCGGTGAGATGTCGATAGCCGGGGGCGACGTTGGGCTGCAGGGGATTCCACCCCTCGCGGTTGGCCCTATCGCCTTCGATTCGCTCCGCGACTACGCCTTCCTGGCCTGCTTGACGCTGCTGGGCGTCATGCTGTTGGTGAACAACTTGCTAGACTCGCGGCCTGGCCGAGCGATCCGGGCGCTGTCGAGCAGCGAAGCGGGCGCAGCGGCCTCGGCAGTGCCGGTCGGGCGCTACAAGCTCGCGGTTTTCGCGCTGTCTGCAGCAATCGCGGGTCTCGCCGGTGGCATCTACGCTTTTCAGATCGGTTACATCGCGCCAGGTTCGTTCCCGGTGTTGCTCTCCATCGGTTACGTCGTGATGGCTGCGATCGGGGGCCTCGGTACGTTGTTCGGTGGCGTGGTCGGAAGCGCAGCGGTCATGCTGCTCGTGCACCTTTTGAGCCGCCTGGCCACATTGGGCAGAATGCCACCAACGGCGCCTGCGATTCTCTCGTACGCGGTGTACGCCGCAATGCTGATCTTGGCCGTGCTGTTTTTGCCCAACGGCTTGATGGGCGTTGCTTCGTCGCTCTACGCGCGCGCGCGACACCGTCCAGCGCGTTGACACAAACGGGAACGCTTCGCGGGCTTTTGCCGGCGCGCCAGGTTCTCGGGAGATCGCTAATCCGCGCGGCTTCGCTACACCCGGCAACGACTATTATAGTATATCAAGACTCGCTCCGAGCGCTGACCCTGCCAACGTCACAGAATGCAGCGCGACGGCGAAAATTCAGAGCCTGCGCACGATAGAAGCTGCCTATCTCGACACCTCATAGCTACTATAGTAGATGTTTAGTCCCCTTACAGGAGCAGGTCTCGCCGATGTCGAATCAGATCCCCAACACACGTCGTTCAGAGCGGCTTTCCGCGCAACAGTGCACGCCGGTGCGGCGTGATGGCCGAGGAGTCACGAGCGCCGCGCCGTGGATAGCGGCCTTTGCACTCGGTTTGGTCGGCTGCGGCAATGAATCGCCGACTCCGGATACCCTTGGTTCCAACACGACCAGCGCAACCGTCGACAGCAGCAGCAATGGCGTGCCGACGACCAGTGGCGTGCCCACGACCATGGGCGTGCCCACGACCAACACGGTACCCACGACCAACACGGTACCTCCGACCAACCCCGTGCCGACGACGGGTGGCATGACTACGACGGGTGGCACGACTACGACAGGTGGCCCGGCCACGACCAGCACGGTCCCCACGAGCAATCCCACGCCTACGACCAACGAGGGACCCAAGACGGATCCCACGACTACGACCAGCAGTGTACCCACGACCAGTAGCTCACCCATGACCAGCACGACTGGCCCGGGCGGAGGATTTGGTCCTGGTCCCGGCGCGGGTGGCGGTCCGAGCGACATGGGTCAGGGCGGTTCTGATCAGGGTGACGGCGGGATGAGCAGTGCGACCGGTGGCGCAGGACCCGGACCTGATCAGCCGTCGGGCTCCTGCACGAAGGGCGAGACCAAGGCCTCCGAGGTCGTGATCATGGGAGAGTCCTTCTACGCGATCGCTCCCCAGTACATCCAAAACCGACTTCAGGATGACGCCAGAGCGGCCGGCTCTCTTGGTGCGAGCGACAGCTACCGCAACGTGGCCGTTAGCGGACAGAACATGAACTACATCGCGACCACGGAGTGGAGCGCCGCCACTCAGGGCGGGGCAGCCGTGAAGCTCGTGATCATGGACGGCGGCGGTATCGACTGTTTGACGGGCGGCTCGACCTGCTCGACTTGTGCGGATACTTTTGAAACCCTCTTGGGCCAAATGGCAACGGCTGGTGTGAAGGACGTCGTTTATACGCGCTACCCTGAACCAGGCGCTCCCCCAGGTTCGAACGCCTCGCTCAAGGCTTGCCTCGACAGCACGATGCCGAATATGCAAGCCGTGTGCGAAGCGTCGACGGCACCGGTTTGCCACTGGCTGGATCTGAGGCCCGTGTGGGTCGATGGAGATACCCAGGACGGCCTGCACCCGACGGAGTCGGGCGGGGAGCATGTCGGCGACCTGATCTGGTCGGAGTTGGTCAAAGACTGCCTTGCCCAATAATCGCGTTTGAATCTCGCAGAGCGAGTGGGGACTCGTCCACCCGCTCTGCGGCAGCCCCGCGCATTGCGCGCTAGGGGTAAACATGAAATTGGGTTGGCTTCCAGGAAACGAATCGATGAGGATCCTTTGTCGTGCTGGGACGGTTGCGATCGCGATCTCGGCACTTGCAGCATGCGGCACGAATGACTCGAACCCTGAGCCCAAGCCGCCATTCGAAGCAGATGGATCATGGGTATACTTAGGGCCATCGGATCCCCCTCACATCCTGACGATCACCGACGCTACGATGAAGTTCACGTCGGTCGCCAACGATTGGTCGTCGGATTGGACGGTCCAGACGTACGACAGTGATCTAAATCACTTTCAAATCACTTTCGGCTCGGGAACGGGAACCTATCTTCCCGTCGGCGATAGCGTAACCGGCACCTATGATTTGAACGGGACTGTCTTCACGGTTCAATTGGCGCCAGGCTTGGTACAGTACCCTGTGGTGCAAGGTCCCGGCACCTGCACTAGTCCCACTGACGGGACACCGGTGCCTCTCTGCATGCTTTACATCAAGCAGAATTGATCGGGAGTCGGGTCGTTCGTTGGTTTGGTGCGCCGGCCCTGTGTGGCCGGCGTTCACCCGTTGTGAGCTTGCCGACAGGCAAGCCCACGACTGCGCGGTTCTACGGACCTCACTGTCGTTCGTAGAAGGTAATGCTCACGCCTCCACCGCCCACGCCGGGCGCGGAGCTCAGATAGGCTTGGGTGTTGAGGAAGTCGAACTCTCCGTCGACGGCAGCTTCGAACCATGGGATCAAGCCACCTGTCGCGCCGCAATTCCTCACCAGGATGAATTCACCGTTGTCAGGGGCGAGCGTGTACCAGGCGTCCAATGAACCAGAGAGTTGGTAATCGGCGCCTCCGTTGAGGATCTTGCCGGTGACTTTGCCCGTGGTGGTCCCGCCGGTGATGGGGATGATGTTGCGAGCGCCATATTTGGCGTCGGGAATGGAGAACGATCCTCCCAGGGTAACGTTCTCGGTCAACACTTGGGGCCCTTGGCCGCCGGTGTTCATGTTGCATTCCCATGGCTGCGGGGGGACCCCGTCGGGCTTTTTGATCTCCACGTGCGGCTCCCCCAACGTCACGCTCGAGACATCATAAACGTCCAGTGTCATGACTCCGTCCTTCACCTCGCGAGTCGCAACCCATTTGCCCGTATTGAGGAACGCATAGCTTCCGCTCTTGGTGGCTTCGAAATCTGGAATGACGCGGGCCTTGGAGTCCCCGTCGGCAGCAACGCCGCAGCTGCGCACGTAGATGCGCGAGCCGTCGCTGGTTTCGAGGATGTTGATTCCTTGATATTCCATCACACCGTTCGACAGGGTTAGTTCGTACTCGAGACCTCCCGTGAGTACGGAGCCTTCGAGACGATCCCCGGCAATCGCGCCACCACTCACGTCGAGCAGACGGCGATAACCGTACGGCGTATTACCAACTTCGTGCTCGGCGCTGATCTCGAGGGTAATGCTGAAGGCCAGTTCGCCTTGTGTCGGCGACGGAATGCCGTCGGCCATGCCGCAAGCCCAGCCCGGATCGGGAACGATGGTGGCATCGTCGGAGACGCCAGCGGCTGGCCCGGAGCCACCGGAGCCGGATTCTCCGCCTGCGCTAACGCCGGTTGGTGACGCACCAGCAATCCCGCCAGCGCCCCCACTGTTGCTTTCGCCAGGCGTTTCGCTGGAACCCGCAGTCGGGCCCGTGGAATCAGGGCTGCTGTTGCTTTGGCCAGGTGTTCCTCCGGCGCCTGCAGCCGGGCCATTTGGATCAGCACCAGACGTATTGGCTGGTGCTGCACTTTCAGAGGGAGGGGCACTTGGGATTGCCCCTCCCGTCATGGCTGACGTGTTGCTCGGCGGCGTGCCCCCAACGCTCACGCTGGGGTTTCCGACTCCACCGGGCACTACTGCGCCGCCACTATCGCTTGAACTCTCGGCGGGGCCAGGCCCCACGTTACTCGGCGATCCGCTAGTAGAGGCCGACGTCACGGCGGTCGTATCCGAAGAACTCGGGTCCGAGGCGTCGTCACAGCTCGCCGAAAATAGCGCCAACGCGCAGACGCTCAAGACGCGGGCTGGGCCGGTGCGGGACATGCCGTTCGGAGCGACAGGGCGATTGCTCCGGAGTATCGCACGTTGAAAAACCTGGTGTGTAGACATTGCTGTTCTCCTGCAACGGTGGGTATTCCCATTCCCGTCTCGTCAGTCCTTGGTTGATTACCAGGATTGCAGTTTCATTCACCACCGGGTTGATACTCGTCGATTGAGAATTCACTCGGGTTCGGATCGTGGAGGCAATTTGGATTCGTGCTGCCGAACAGAGGATGACAAATTTGCCACTTGCACGGGCAGCGCGTCGCATCTCTCATGCTGAGGCATACTTGCACCAGCGACTCCAAGGTCGTTACCCCTCAACGTATACCCGCGAACGCATCAGCCCAACCGCAGCACTCTGACGATGCTATAAGTGAACAGCAACATCGAACTGCGGACTGGGCGTAGACACAAACGTCAGGGAGAGCTCTCGATGCGCAGCATCACGACGCCGTGCGCCGGAACGGCGCTCGCCGTGTATCCGTCGTCGAAGCTTCCCAGATCCGCTTGCTGGTAGAGATCCCGGACCTGAGCGGGGCGCTGAGGCAACTGCAGATCGGACCAGGATACAGCGATTGACGCAGACGCGCTGCCGCGGTTGAAAAGAACTACGGCGCGCACGTCGCTACCGCTCAAGGTCTTGGCCCAGACTTGTAGCTCTCGCGCGGGCGAGGCCACGATTCGGCCCTGAAGGCCCAGCGGATCTTGATCCACTTGGATGATCTCAGAATTGGTCAGGATCTCTCGCGTGGTGTCGCTCATCGCGCGGATGTCATTGCCAGCGATTAACGGTGCGGCCATGATCGCCCAAAGCGCAAAGTGCGCCCGGTCCTCGTCCACGCTTGCCAGCTTGCCCACTTCGAGCATGTCGGGATCATTGAAGCCCCCGGGGCCTGCGAAGGAATACAGCTCCGCGTTCTCGTCGACGAGCCGAATCACGGCGTCCCAGTTGGGCCCGATGTCGAAGCCAATGCGCCAGACGTTCGCCACCCCGAGCATGTCCCATCCAGCCTTCGGCGGGTCGAGATCGCTTTGCCCGTTGCCAGGATTGATGCTGTACAACAGCGGCCGAGGCAGAGCTCGGATGGCCTCGCCCATTGCGCTGAGCGACTGGCGGCTGCCAGCGCACAAATCGTACTTCAAGTAATCCATCCCCCAGTCGGCAAACGTTTCGGCGTCTTGTTGTTCGTGACCAAGGCTCCCGACCGCGACGTCAGCTGCGTACCCGCCGTAGATGCCGAGACACGTGCGATTGTTGGCGGATTGGTAGATGCCAATCTTTAACCCGAGACCGTGAACGTAGTCTGCAAGCGCCGGCAATCCAGACGGGAACTTCTTGTTATCCCAACGCAGCTTGCCATCGGCGTCGCGACCGTTCATCCAACCATCGTCGAGATTGACGTACTGGTAGCCAGCGTCCCTCATTCCGTTCTGGGTCATGGCGTCGGCCACCCCCTTGATCAAATCTTCATCGAGATTGCCGCCGAAGGTATTCCAAGAGTTCCACCCCATCGGCGGCGTTGCCCCCAAGGCAGGTGCCGGCGCGGCACCGGCATCCGTGCTGCCTGTGGAGGCAGCGCCTGCGTCCGATACTTCCGGGTCCGTCGGCAGCGCGCTCGATGGGTTGGAAGTGGTTGCGGCAGTAGGTTCACTTCCTGGACTTCCCCCTGCCCCGAGGCTCGTGCTCGAAGCATCGGGCACGCTAGGGCTAGAAGTGGTCGGGCCAGCTGCTGGGGACACGCCGCCACCTGGCTCGCCAACGACGTGCCCTGTCGGATCCGGTTCGATACTCGGACTGGGAACAGGGCTCGCACTAGGAACGCTACTCGGGCTCGCACCAACATCCATCGACGACATGGTTGCGTTCGACGGCGCGCTGAACGCGCCTGGGGCGATACTGGTCTGCGAGGCTGAGCTCGATGCCGAATCTCCGGTCGCAACCGGCTGCGAACAAGCCGTGACGGCGATCACCAGCAATGGCAAGGCGTGCTCGAACGAGCGGCAACGGCCGAGCGCTGCCTGAGCCGGGTTTACATTGGATCGCCGTACCAATAGCGCGCGCGAGTGACGGCGCGGCCAGACTCTGGACTCCGCAGGCATTTCACTGAGCTGTCCCGCGACGCGGCCGTTTCCGTCGACAAAAATGCCGTCACGGTCCAAGCGGCGTGTATTCGAACCATGCAAAGTCCGCGGCAGGCATCGGCTCGACGCCGCCCGAACTCGCGTAAAGGCCAATCATCGCACCGGTGAAGCTCATGTCCTTCTCCGAGGCCAGACCGCGAGTTTCGCCGCTTCCGACCTTGTGCCAACCCGCGCGATCTTGAACCACGAACTCATAGTTCTCTGGCGTTGCTTCGACCCGCAGTTGAACCGGCCCGTCGCTGACGAGCACCGACCCTATGATCTGTTCGTAGCCCCCCATCACGCTGCGCAATTCGACTCGTCGTGGTTCGCCCAACACCACGAGCAGGTAGTGATTGCTATCGTCTTGCCGAACTACTAGCCCCGCCTGTTGCTTCTCACTGTGTGACGTGAATTCCAGCTCGGTCGTGGCCCGCATGTGCAAATGTTGTTGGCGCCGTCCGACGAACGCGGGTGTCGCAACATCGCGCAGCGTGAATTGGTTGCCGCGCAGCCGCAAGTAGCCGGGGCGTTCGTCGATAGCCCATAGTCCCAGCGCCGGGCCGCGCAGGAAGTTCCACTCGGGGGCCAGTCCTGGACCGTCGAATTCGTCGCGCGCAGCGACCTCGGGCCAACGCACCGGGCTCGGCAGATTCGCGGCCGACATCTGCAACTGCAGTGGCTGACCATTGTTCACTTCAAGCCAATCCTGCTTGTTCCAGGTTACCGGAGCAAGCAACGTCTCGCGTCCCAAGTGGTGCATGTGCCCAATCGGTCGAATGCCGAGTAAGATCATCCACCACGAACCCCCGGGGGTCTGCACCAAATCCCCGTGACCGGTAGCCTGCAGCGGCAAGTCCGGCAGGTTCGCGTGCGTCAGAATTGGGTTGTTCGGGGCTGCTTCGAATGGACCCCAAGGCGTTTGGGCCCGCGCCAACGTCAGTCGGTGATCGTACGAAGTACCGCCCTCGGAAATCAGCAGGTAGTAGTACTGCCCAACGTGATACAGGTGCGGCCCTTCGGGCCAGATCCCACCAGTACCCGACCAGATCAAGCGCGGCTCTTCCATCAATTGACCGTTGATCAAGTCGATCTCGGCCTGATAGATGCCTCCGTGTTCACCTCCGCCATGCCGCGTGTAGTAAACCCGGCCGTCGTCATCGAACAACAACGACGGATCCATGCCCCATTGCTTTTCGTGCACCCACACCGGGTCAGACCACTCTTGCCCCGGATCGCGAGTGTGCACATAGAAGATCCCGCCGCCTTCGATGTTGGTGGTGATCAGATAGAACAACCCGTCGTGGTAGCGTAGGGTCGGCGCGAAAATCCCTTTCGAACTCTTTTGCCCTTGCAGCGGCAACTGATTCGGCCGCGTCAGTGCGTAGCCCACCAATTGCCAGTGGACGAGATCGCGGCTCTTGTGGATCGGTACTCCAGGGAAGTACTCGAAGCTGCTGGTGGCCAGGTAGTAGTCTTGACCGACGCGACAAACACTTGGATCCGGATGAAAGCCCGGCAGCACGGGGTTTGTGTATTCGCTTTCGCGCATGGAAGGGCTAGTCGCGCCGAGCGCACCTTTGCCCGGTGATCCTGCGGTTCGCGCCCCCGGCTGGTTGCTCGAGGCGCAGGCGGTCACCAGTTCACCCAGAGCCAACATGGCGATAGCGCACTTCACGGGCGAAAGGTGCTTGAGGCTTGCCGACATGACTGTGGCTCTTACTCGTGAGCGGTGACCGAAAAGTTGGAAATACGACGCATCGTCGTCGAGATTGGCGAACAGCGAATCGGACTGCGCGCCGGGGCCATCGAAACCGATCAGTGCGCAGTCGGCCTAGTGTCAGATTTGTCGTCGGCGCGTGACGTCAACCTCGTCGGCAGGTGACACACCGAGCCCTGGGGGATCGAACTTTCGGAGACGGAAGCAGGTCGCTCACGTCACTGCATCCACAGCCCCGGGACTACTCAATCGGGAGTTGTGGGCGCACGAGGGCACCGGATGCACATGAAATCTCGCATAAACTCGCAGTTTCTTTTGACTTGTATAGCTGCCGTGAGCTGCAGCGGCGATCGCCCCGATTTTGCGAACGGCACGATGGGCTCCGTGGACCAAATGGCAAACGACACGGACGGCGGCAAGTCGGGGTACGAGTCCGAGCGCGACGACGGCACGACCGAAAGCGACGCGGCCTCCACTCACGGTCCCGGTGAACACACGGGTCCCGGAAACACGACGAGCGGCCCCTACGCGGTACCCAGCGGGACGACGACCGCTGGACCCAGCAGCACCGAGGACGGGACAGACACTGACTGCAACGAGTGTACGTCGGGCCAAACCCTTTGCGCGGGCGGCGAGGTCAAAACATGTGCGCAGGTCGCAGGCTGCTGGACGTGGAGCGCAGCCACACCTTGCGCAGAGGGCAGCTGCAAAGATGACGTCGAGTGCGCGGTCTGCAGCGATGCGTGTGCACTCGACACGACGAAGTGCTCGGACGGCAAACTGCAAACCTGCGGCGAAGGAGCAGATGGGTGTTCGAGTTGGCTGGCACCAGAGCCGTGCGCGACGGACCAGTGCGCAGATGAGTCGACCTGTTTCGAATGTGATGACCAGTGCGCGATGGGCCAAGCACGCTGCACCGATGGCCAACTGTCGCGCTGCGAGCAGGACGCGATGGGCTGTTTCAACTGGGGTGCCGGCCTGGCCTGCGACACCGGTGCGTGCACGACCGCGACGGCGTGCACCGAATGTGACGATGAGTGCTCAGTCGGAGATGCGACTTGCACGGACGGCGGTTCCAGCGAATGCGTCGCGGATGAACAGGGTTGTCTCGTGTGGTCAGCACCGAAGGCCTGTTCATCCGGTACCTGTAGCTCAGAGACCGAGTGCTTGGTCTGTAACGACGAGTGCCCGAGTGTCGATGCAGGCAGCTGCAATGGACGCCAACTGCAGACCTGCGTCGCCGACGCCAATGGGTGCCTGGCTTGGTCCACACCGACGACTTGCGACTACGTTTGTGACTCGGACAGCGGTGCATGCGCTGGCGCGTGCACGCCCAACGAAAAGGGCTGCGACGATCAGCAGCCACAAGTCTGCAATGCAGACGGCGAGTGGGAAGCTTCGGGTGTTGCGTGCGGCGGATGCACGTCGTGTTCGGCGGATTCCGGATCCTGCGTGGCCATGACCGGGACGTCCTGCGACGATGACAACGAGTGCACCACCGGGGAAAAGTGCCAAGCCAATGGGTCTTGCGGCGGCGGCAGTAGCGTTGAGTGCGACGGAGCTGACCAATGTCACACAGTTGCAGCCTGTATACCCGCCACAGGGTGTCCGGCACCGGTAGTCAAGTCGGGCAGCTGTGACGACGACAACGCGTGCTTGACTGGCGAGAGTTGTCAGTCCAATGGCATGTGCGGCGGGGGAACGCCTGCATCGAACACGACCAGCTGCGGAACGAACCAATATTGCGACGGCAGTGGCGGCTGTGGCTGCCGAACCAAGAGCTCCTGGAACAAGCTGGCGAATCCCGGTTTCAACGGTTCCACCGACTCATGGATCTTGAACGGAGGCGCGACTTATCAAGCCAACGAAGACGTGGACCAGTGCTCGGGCTCTGGCTCGATCCTGATCAACGCGCTCGCGGCCTCGGTCACGCAATGTGTGACAGCGCAACCAACTACCGACTACTATTTCGGCTTTCGATTCAAATCCAGCGGCGGCGCAGGCTCGGCGGGAACGGCCGTTTGCAATATCTTCTTCGCGCCCGTTGGAACCGCCTGCACGGACACTGTCGGTAGCGGCGCCAGCGCGACCCAATCATTCAATACCAACAACTGGATCCAAGGATCCGGAGTGGCCACCTCTGATTCCGACAGCGCGGTCGTTCGGATCAATTGCGTAGGCCCAGCGGCGGCGGGCTACTACGACCAAATCTATCTCAGCACGAGTTCACCCGGCGTGCCTGCGTTCTGATGGCATCACAGGAGCGGGAGGGGCTGCTCGAACGGCAGCCCCCCTCGCCCGTGCTACGGCTATCGAGGACTCTCTGGGGAGACCCTTTCAGAATCCAGCGAAGAAGTCCCAGATGGTCTGTCCTGAGTTGGGAGCAACCATGTGGTCTCCTTTGTACTCGCACCAGGTGACGGGATAGCCGTCCTTACACCCGTCATAGGTCTTGCATTCGCAGGGTTGGAAGTTGTCTCCCGCAAGATCACACCAATTCGAGTCCGAGGCGATCTCGGCTCCACAACCGTTGCGCTTTACCATTTCATCGCGCGCCGCACGGCCACCCGAGATGTCCACGACTGAGTCGCTGGTGCCGTGGAAGCCCATATAGGCAACCGGGGTCGATCCATTTTCGCAGCCGCTCACGGTGGAGTTGCCGGCCATTGGCGCCACTGCTCGGGCTAGGCCCGAACATGCAACGGCGTTCGACATCATGCCGCCGAAGCTGAACCCAGTCGAGAACGTGCGGTTGTGGTCGAAGCACAACTCGGTATCGAAGAGATCGAGCATGGCGCGCAGGAATGCGATGTCCTTGCCGTTCTCGTTGCCCCATCCGAGCCCGTTGCCCCCGAAGTCTTGACCCTCGGGCGACACGAGAATCACCTCGCCGCCGGATGCTTGGACCAGGCCGTAGTACCCGTTGGGGCCATTGCCCGCCACCTGCTGCGCCGAACCACCCCACGGGTGCCAGGTGAACACCAAGCGATAGGGCTTGTTGGCATCGTAGTTGTCCGGAACGCGTAGAATGTACTCACGCATCTCGCCGTCGACGTCGATGCTGTAGCGCATGCTCGCCGGAGCTGTCATTCCGCAACCAGCGCTCGGCACGACGTCGTCGGTCGAGCCGGAGGCAGGCGTCATCGGACCGCTGGCTGCCCCGCCAGCTTCCCCGCCGCCATCACCGCCCCCAGTCGGTTCGGCTCCCGAACCACCGGCGCCGCCGCTACCCGTCATCGATCCGGGACCAGGCGTTGGACCGGGATCGACGGGCCCTGGCTGCGAGTTCCCCCCTCCCTGTGGGCCCGAACCGCCACTACCGTTGGTGGGGCCGTTGTCTGCGCCGCCCTGCCCGTTCATGGCGCCGGGTGAATTCGCGCCCCCCGGCGTGGTTGCGGCGGGCGGCATGCTAGCCGGCACCGGTGTGGTAGGTTTCGGCCCGGGAGTATCGGTGACGCCCGGCTTCACCGTACTCGAAGCCGAAGTGGTTCCCCCGGTCGTCGGGGATGTAGTTCCACCGTTCCCCGGCGACTGTGGAGTTGTCGGCGCCACGGTATTCGATGCGGCGACGGAATCGGTCTTCGGTGCGTCGCTGCCGCAACCAGGGAGCATGACTACCAGTAGGGCGAGCGAGGCCAGCGTCTTGTAGGGAGTCTCTTGCGTTTCGATATGATTCATGATCGTGGCCCTTCGGCTGATGAGTGTCGCGCGGTTAACTCCCAATGCGCTAGCTTCATGACCTCCCATGTGCAGGTGACAAAACTGTCGCCCCTACTCTGCTCCATTCGCTGACGTCGCGCCTTTTGTCGTAGTAGCGATCCTGCTGTCATCTTGCGGCTTCGCTACAGTGAACTCCCGAAAAGCAGCTGGCCGCCGGGGCGGCAAATCAGTGTTTGGAATGGGCCGAGAGAATTTTGAGAGATGCGTAAACCTGCGGCGCTGCAGTTGCGACGCGGCGCGCGCCTGGCACTTCGAAACCCTGCTTTCACGTCGGTCAGATCTTTGTACTCGTTCGTCGAAGCACAATTGATCCCGTGAGCGCGTCGTGGGCATATAGTCCCGTGCGAAGTGCGCGTCGTTTGCCCTCGGTCGGCTTTTGTCTGGTCTTGGCTCTAGGTGCCGGCGCCTGTACCTCGGATCTGAGCGAGAAACTCGATGGACTCGAGCGCCAAGAGCCCCATTCGAGCAGCGCGGCACCCGACGCTGGAAATTGTAACGGCCGCCGTTACGAAATTTCGACGGATTCCGGTTCGGCGCAGACGTGCGGATCTTGCAAGGGTGGCGCCCCCTGTAGTCCGAGCGCCAGTGATCCGAGCACCAGCACGCCGAGCCTGTGCGCACCGAATACTTGGGACCATGACCAGGACCCCAGTACCCCCTGTCAGGCCTGGGCTTTCTGCGCGGCGGGACAATACGTAATTGCCGCCGGAAGTGACCGCGCCGACCGAATCTGCGCACCGTGTCCGGCCGAGACATACAGCGACTCGCCGAACCAGAGCTCCTGTGAAGCCTGGACGCCGTGCAGGATCTCCGAGGCTGAGCTGCGCCCCCCAACGCCCAGCGCGGACCGAGTCTGCGCCCCCTACTGCGGCGAGGGTGACGCGGGCTCGGGCAGCCAGGATTGTTTGCAGGGCGGTCCCTGCGCTGCCGGCGAAGAGTTCATCCCGGATCAGCCGGATGCTGGAGCCACCGCGTGTCGGGCGTGTAAAGCCGGGCAGTATTGCGCGGGGGGCGCCGAGCGGGCGCGAAGCTGCGCTGACGGCACTTGGGATCACGACGCGGATCCAAGCACCCCTTGTCGCAAGTTTACGCAGTGCCCTGCTGGAGACTATATCGCCGAAGCCGGCTCGGCGTTGGTCGATCGCCAGTGCGACGCTTGCGCCGATGGCTCCTTCAGCGCGGGCCCGGACGCCGCACGCTGCACGACGCTGAGAAGTTGCGAGCCGGGCACGTTCCAAGTTTCGCCTGGCAGCGACACCCAGGACGCCGAGTGTGCGGGTTGCCCCGCCGGTAGTTTCAGCCAGAGCAATGACGTCGAGAGCTGCACACTGTGGAGCAATTGCCAATCGGGCAGCTACGTGAGCGCCGTGGGAAGCGCAGTGAAGGATCGCGAGTGTAGTCCGTGCCCAGTGAACACCTCTAGCGATGGACTGAACCTCGGCGCTTGTGTGGCGGAGGGCGAATGCGCACCCGGCAGCGTGCGTGTCACGCCGCTCGAGGACGACGGCTCGGAGCCGGCGAGTTGCGAGCCCTGCGAGCCCGGCGACTATTGCGCAGGCGCAAAGGCCGAGGCCGTGCACTGCGCCGAAGATACTTGGGACGACGACGGCGATCCCGCAACTCCGTGCTCACCCAAGACGCCGTGTGCACAAGGTGAACACATCGACACGGCCGGCGACGCGTTGACCGATCGTCAATGTGCCCCATGTGCCGATGGCGAATTCAGCACCGCAATCAACGCCGAGAGTTGCAGCCCCTGGAAAGTCTGCGCACTCGGGACCTACGCGGCGGAGCCGGGTTCGAGCGTCGCCGACCGGGTGTGTGAAGACTGCTCCCTCGGATCCTTCAGCAACACGGAAGACGCGCCGAGCTGCACGCTCTGGGCGACGTGCGCCGCGCCGCTGCAGTACGTCACGAACACGCCCAGCGCGACCCTGGATCGCATTTGCGATGCGTGTGAACCTCCAGAAGAATCGTTGGTTGACAACGCCCCGAACTGCGTCCTGCCGACATTTCAAATGAGCGACGGGACGGTGGTCTTCGAAGCGGAGCACTATCACGAGCTAGCCGCGAATGGTTCACAGCACACCTGGGAGCTCACGAGCGATGCGCTCGCTTCGGGTGGCGAGTGCATGCGCGTCAACCCCGAGTACGGTTATCAATGGACCACCCCGGTTGGATACGCACCCGAGCTGTCGTTCAGGGTCAACTTCACGAGCACCGGGACGTTCTATTTGAACCTCAAAGGGGATGCGGGAAGCGGCGGCGGTGGTTCGGATTCGTGCTTTGTAGGCGTCGACGACAGCGCGGCACCCGTCTACGACTTCGACGATGCAGCGGGCGTGTTTGGTTGGCGCCAGCAGACGCTCAGCGTCACCACGACAGGCAGCCACGTGGTGAGCGTTTGGGCCTCGGAGGATGGCTTCTGCGCTGACAAGATCGTGATCAGCGCAGAAGCTACACTTCCCAGCGGCGCGGGCCCCGCCGAAAGTCCGAGGGGCTGACGGGGCAAGCGCTCAAGCCGTTCGATTCAGAATTGTTTGATGAAGTTCCAGGCTTCGTCGGGCACCCAACTCGTGCTTTGCCCTGGGTCTTTGGGGGATGGGTAATGTCCTTTGAGACTCGTGTTGTGCGGGTTCCCCTCGCCGCTGCCGAAGTTGCAGAAGCGCGTTGGGACCGAGCACCCCTCGTACGAGACGCAGCTGTGCCCATTGGTATCGGGCTGGGGCGGGGTCATCGCAGTGCAGCCGTTGAGCGCAGTGAAGACATTCAAGATCGGCAGCCCGATGTCCGAGTATTTGAACGTGGGATCGTCGACGCTGTGGGAGTGGAAGAATGCGATCGGGGTAGTGCATTCGGCGTTGTTGTTTCCGCTCACGGGTCCTGGCTCGTAGACGAGCGCGGCGCGGAACGTGTCTGCGCGGACACAAGCCAACTTGTAGGACATCGCGCCACCGTAACTGAACCCCATCGTGAACACTCGAGACGAGTCGACGCACAAGTCGTTCGAGACTTCGCTCAACATGTCGTCGGTGAAGTTCACGTCGCGGTCGTTGGGGTTTGCCCAACCCGCGCCACCGGTATCCGTTAAGCCCTGAGGAACAACGAAGATGGACGAGTCACCTGCGAGCTGACCCAAACCGTAGAAAGGATCGTCGGTATTGTGATCTTGATCCGGCGGATGAACGATGGCGTCGATTGATCCGTAGTTCCAGTGGAACATGAAGATCAAACGGTAGGGCTGAGAGTTGTCGTAGCCACTTGGAACCTGCAGATAGTAGCTGCGGTTATTGCCGCCGCTCATGATCATGTGGTTGCCGTCTTGGAGTGTTCGCTGTTTGCCGCAACCAGTGCTCGGCTCTGTGGCATCGCCTGCTGGCCCCTGAGCGCCTCCGCCAGCTCCCGCTTCTCCCCCGAGACCGGAGTCACCACCCGTCGTGCCGACGCTTGGTCCCGAGCCTCCAGCTCCGCCTGTCTGCGGCATGCTTCCAGGACCACCTGCTGCGCCGGAGCCAGTAGAAGGCGTAGTCGTCGAGGGCGTCCCCCCAGAACTGCTATTGCTTGGAGCTCCGTGGGCATCGCCTGTGCTACTCGTCGCAGGCGGCGGTGTGGTCGACGGGTTTACGCCGCCCCCGGGCTGCATTGCCGGGTTGGTGTTGGGAGCGCTGCTCGAATTCGTCGGGTTACCCGGGGTGGTGGTCGGGCTGGACGCCGCGTTCGGAGTGGACGATCCACCGGATGGCTGAGGATTGATTGCAGCGCCTGGCGAGCTCGCCCCAACTACAGGCGATGCCGTGCTCGAGGTCGCATCCGTTGTGAGCGCGCCCTCTCCGTTCGAAGTTCCGTCCGAGCCGGTACAACCGGCCAGCGACAAGCTCGTGCACAACAACCCCAACCTTAGTGTTCGTTTGCTTCTCATCGACTCTATTCCACTCGTTCCTGACGGCGTCGGATGACGCGTCCCGATTTCGGCTAGCGATCTTGGCTCTTTCGTACAGGCGACAAAATCGTCATCCCCTCGAGCGACTGGGATCGCACGAGGCCGAGCCATGCGTCGCCCAATTTCACTCAAGCCCAAAGGTTCCACCAATTGTCACCGTGCGCTGCCAGTCCGCGGGGGCACGTGTTGGGGACGCTCAAATCATGGACGGTTTGGGGCGTTGGGGCTCACTGCGCTGAGAGCGGTCTGAAAACTCGAGACCCGCTCTATTGCAGCAGATCAGAGAACCTCAGCCACGCAGTAAGACGACTCATCCAACCCAGGGTGAGACTTTTACCGATTGCGTAAGGTTGAAGTCTGCTTTTGACCCGTCACGTCGGAGTGTGCCGTCTTGCGCAAGGTACAGATCTCAACCGTTAGCCTCGTGGTATCAATTTGGTCATTGGGTTGCGGTTCCAACAGCGACCAAGGCCAGGACAACTTGGCGGCTAGCACTACGGCAGGGGCTGCGACGACGAGCGCGTCGATGCCACCTGCACCGAACTCGAACGGCCCAAGCTCGCCTACAATCGGCGGCCCTGTCGGACAGCCCAATGGCGGCAACCCCGCGCCTTCGCCGATCACTGGCGGCACCAACTCTACGCCCAACCCAAGCCACAGCAATCCGGCGGTTTCGCCTGCGACCAGCACAGGACCCGAGATTCCCGCTGGTGGTGGCGGCGGACCCAATCAAAGCCCCAACAGCGGCGCGGGCGGTTCAGGAGGCGGCAGTTCACCCGCCACGCCGGGTGAACCCACCGAGACTAGCGGAGGCGCCCCGCAAAGTAGCCAGGGCGGCGCCGGCGATGCCGGCGGCGACACCACGACGCCCGCCCCCGCCATGGATGCGGGCCCGGTTGCACCCGGCTGTATGGCGCCCACCGAATATCCCAACCTGTTGGTCACCGTCGGCGGTCACTCGCAGGAGGAGAGCGACGCGAAGGTTCAGGCCGCGTGGAACCAGCTCTACAATCCGTCGAACAACAACACGGTGTACTACGACGGGCCAGGTAGCGACGAGTCGTACGTCACGGATACCGGCAACAACGACGTGCGCACCGAAGGCATGTCCTACGGCATGATGACGGCTGTCCAACTGGACAAGCAGACGGAGTTCGATCGCCTGTGGAGTTGGGTCAAGAACCACATGGCCAACGGTACTGGAGAGATCTCGTGGAAGTGCTCGACGAGCGGTTCCAAGAGCTCCAGCGGCGGTGCCCCCGACGGCGAAGAGTACATGGCCACTGCGCTAATCTTCGCCCACAATCGTTGGGGCGACGCGGGCAAGTTCGACTATGCGAGCGAGGCCCATTGGGTGCTCGACTTGATTCGGACGAAGTACTTCAACGAGATGTATCACATCGTCAAGTTCGTCTCGAGTTCGAACAATACCGATGGCTCGTACGTGCTGCCGGCGTTCTATCAAGTGTGGGCCTGTTTCGACACGGACAACTCGGACTTCTGGACCGCGGCCGTTGACGCAGGTCGCAAGTTCTTCCAAGCGGCAGCCGATTCGAACGGAGTCATTCCGGACCAGTCCTCGTTCACGGGCGCTGCCCAAGGGGGCGCGGGTTCGGACGCCAAACGCTGCGTGATGAACATCATGATGGACGCCAACTTCTTCGGCGTCGATCCGTGGCAGACCGACACGTATGCCCCCGCGTTCGGTCAGTACATGAGCAGCCACGGCGACAATTCGGCGGCGCAGTTTTCGTGTAACTCGCTGTTAGCCTTCGGCCTGCCGGCGCAATCTGGCAAGCCCTTCATCGACAAGATCTGGTCGGCGCAAATCCCCACCGGCCAGTGGCGCTATTACGATGGCACGCTCTACATGCTGTCACTGCTGCACGTGAGCGGCACGTTCAAGTTGTATTACTAGCCGCCTGCCTCGCGAGCGCTCGATCAACTCGGCGTAAGCTCTTCGGTGATCACCCGAAAGCTGCTGAGTTGGTTTGGGCCGAACGTCAAGCTGATCGGAACATCCGCGGCATCTCGGCCTTGAGCGATCAGGACGCGACCGATACGGCGGGCGTTGTTTCGCGGATCGAAGGTGTGCCAGGCGCCGCCCAGGAATGCCTCGAACCAGCCAGCGAAGTCCATCGGCGCTGGTGCGGCGGGCACCCCGATGTCCCCCAAGTAGCCGGTGCAGTAGCGAGCCGGAATGTTCATGCAACGACAGAACGTGATCGCCAGATGGGTGAAGTCGCGACAGACACCTTTGGGTTGATTGAAGACATCCCACGCGGTCTTGGTTGGGCTCGCGTGCTCGTAACCAAACGTGATGTGGTTGTGCACGAAGTCGCAGATGGCTTGCACACGCGCCCAACCCGCGGGCACGTGCTCGAACAAACGCCAGGCCAACTCCGTCATGCGATCGGTTTCACAATATCTGCTGCCCAGCAAGAACGGTAGCGTCTCTGCGGGTAGCTGCTCCACGGGCCATTGCGCAGCGTTTGGGTACGCGGGTTCAGGCGCACCCGTGTCGTTGATCACCGCTTGGGACGAGATCCTCAGCGACCCGGCGGGAGCCACGAGCCTGGTGCACCAATTGCCAAAGCTGTCTCGATAGCCCTGCATTGGCGTGGAAGGCGAAGTCAGAATGTGATCGGGCGACACGAGGTCCGCTACCCGTGAGTAGTGAACATTGAGCATCAGGATCATCGGCGTCTGTTTTGGCAGCGCGTAAACCAACTCGTAACCCAGGCGGATCTGCATGGTGGTAGCCCTCGGCAAGGTCGATCTCAACGTTCGGTCTGGTCGCGGGGTCTGGCTTCGGCGACCGAGATCACGTTGCCGTCCAAGGTGACGCCGCTCATCTCGCGCAGCGCCGACGCGGCATTTTCAGCATTCGCGAACGAGACGAAGCCAAAGCCACGAGATTCGCCGGTACCGCGGTTGATCACGACTCGCGCGTGGGTGACGGCGCCGAAACGCTCGAATGCGCCGCGCAAGGTATCATCGCTCGTGAGCCCGCTGAGATTGCTTGCAAACAATCGACTGATGGTGGTCATGACCGAGTTAGCTCCTCGCCAAGATGAAGCCGCTGGCGGGCTGGTTCCGCTCCGAAGCCGACACTAGTTCAGACAGCAGGGCCTCTGCCGTCCACTGCAAGCCGCGCATGCCCACCGACGTGTATTTGGTCTGCCCCTTGTAGTCGACCGTCACTCGTTTGTCGGCCGTGACGTGATAGCGCTGTTTGCCCTTACCCTGCGCACGCACGCGATAGAAACCCGTGTACGTCACACCTTCCAACGTCGTGCTGACGTTACCGATCTCGGCGGATTGCGCGTCGTATTGGGGGCCTGGCTTCATATTCGAGATTGTCATCGGGATAAACCTTCAACGAGCAGCATCGCGGAACACGAGCTGGCAGGCTGCTCGACGAGCAGCCTGCCAATGGCTCTAGCAGTTTCCGGGCCAACACGAAGAGGGCGTGAAATCACGCTCCGCATCACGTCGCATCGGTCAATCTGAGTTAGTGATCCATCAAAACGATGGATCTCTCGGAGAGCCCCTTTGCGCTTCTGGGTCGTCAGCGCTCGTTGGGATTGAGTCCGCCCGATGTCCTGCTAGCGTCGCGGATTTCTGCCCAGGTGCGACGTGCCGCGTGATTGATTTCGAAAGCCGCATAGGCGAGCTCGACGGGCTGGCATTGCACTCTTCCGCGGGACCAGAGCCAGGGCTCGAGCATCGTGGCCGCCCGCAGCCGCGCTTCGCCTAGCGTGCCCGACCAAGCCCCCGAAGCACAGCGGTGACGATCGTGGAGGCAAAGCACGACATGGCGCGCCCACGCCTCACCTATCTCTGCAACCCCACGCGCGAGTAGTGCCTCACGGCTAAACGAGTAGAGCGGCGATAGTTGGGCGACGGCTTGTGCCGTCACCGCGGTTTGGATCATACCTAATGTCAAAATTCCTCTTCGCTGTCGTGCTGTGAAATCGTGTTCGATTTACGGGCCGTTCACACGGCACGCAAACTCCTGACTAGCACGAGTGAACGCATCGACGTAACGGCGCGACACCTCCGGCCAGAACATTGTTGCCCCGTAACTGGCCGCGCGCGAGGCGATGGCCTGACGCCCGACGTCGTCCATACACAGAGTGATGACCGCCCGGGCGATGACCCTCGCGTCTCCGGAGGGCAGCAGAACACCGCGCTGTTCGGCCAGCAACTCTTGCGCATGAGGATCGGGAGTCGAGACCGTCACCTTGCCGCACGCCAGCGCGTACGCCAACGTTGCCGGGCCGGATGATTCGGGCTCGCGAAAAGGGCTGACGTACACGTCTGCCACGGACATCAATTCAGGCAGCTCATACTGACCCACGAAGCGGTCGAAGAACACCACATGCCCGGACATGCGCAGACGATGAACGCGGCCCTCCAGCACGAGGCGCTGTGATTCGCCGGGCAGCGCCTTCGTATGAATGTCGGGTTCTCCCAACACGATCAGCAAAACATTGGGAATTGCCTGCGCGATCTCGGGCAACGCGTCGATTAACGCGTCCATGCCGTTGTCGGATCTGAACGCCCCGCAAGTGAACAATACGACGCGGCCCCCAAAGCCCAACTTGCGTTTGTCTCGCCGACCATCCTGGGGAGCAATCACGCCATACGGGATTGTGTCGATCTTGTTCTCCGAAAGTTGGTACTGCGCTCGCAGCGACGTTGCCGCCTGTAAACTCATCACCACCACCCGCTCCGAAAGCGCGATGATTTCTGAGATCAGCTGCTTCTGGCGCGCACCGGGATTTGTCGAGACGGCATGCAAGGTGGTGACGATCGGCATGGGGAGCCCACGCAGCAGCTCGAGGAGCTTCAGCTCGGGGTCTGCACCGAAAACGCTGTGTTCGTATTGCAGACTCACGACATCAACGGCATTGGCGGCCAGAAAAGCCGCCGCGCGGCGATAACCCGAGACGTCGTCGACGCGTAATACGTAGCGCACCGTCGGCGGATATTCGTACTCGGAAGCAGGGTCGCTCAGCGCCATCCCGAAACAGTCGAGGGCCGAGAACTCGCTGCAGATCGCCCGCACCAACTCGGTGCCAAATGCTGCGACGGCGCAGGGCCTAGGCAACAACGCTCCGATCAGCGCCATGCTGCGCAACGGGTTAGCTTTCGGAGGTGCAACGATGTCTGCGGGCTGCTCGGGGATGGCCAGCGCCGCGCCCGAGCGCGCGTCGGGCAACGCGCTGCTCGAGGCGCTGCCGTCGGGTGAGGTCAGCAGCAAAGCGACTCTTTGCGCGTGTCTGGGTTTGTTGACGGCTCTGACGAAACGCGCCCTACCGAGCCTCACCGTTTTTCCGAGCTCTGCGGCGTCGAGGCCTCACACTCGTTGCCTCGCCGAAAGACCAACGAGAAGTCGGACAGCGAACTCACCCCGGCAGCGACGATCTGAGCTTGCTCGTGCAAAGGGAGCTCTTCGCAGAGCGTGCCCGGTTGATCTGCGACGACCGAACAGGGCGGATCCGTGGGAGGAGCAACGATGGCGTCCCGGACTTGATTGATGTGTCGAACGAACGCCAGTAGCGAGCGGGTGGGAGCATCACGCTGTATTGGGGTCATTGCCCCAACTACCAAGCAATCCTCATGCCTGAGCTGCTGGACCTCGATCGTTGCACCAGAGCTCTTTCATTCTGATTGAGCTACTCTCCTCCGCCCGCTGCCGTGCGGGACACCACGATCGTCAGGACTCGTCCGTCCAACACTGCACCGTTCATTTGACGAACCGCGGGCTCGACAGATTTCGCATCGATGAATCGGACGAAGCCGAAGCCCCTGGACTTGCCCGTCAATCGATCGACGACGACCTTCGCGTAGTCCAAAACGCCGAACGGCTCGAAGGCGCGGCGTAGCAATGCATCGTCCGTGGCGGGACTCAAATTCCCAGCCAATATTCGCCTATTCATTCTTTTTGGGAGTTTCGACTTTTGACGAGTAGTGACCGATAGCTGAGCCTTTGCCGACACGCACGCCGTGAAGCATTTTACGAGCCAAGTCTCTACGCTCACGACAAAGTGCGCTCGCAGTTTCGTTGCGCCCATCGATTTGATGGACCCGTGCGTCGAATCGATGGACCTTAGCGGAGATCCGGCCCTGCTCGGGTACCCTGGCGCCTGATGAGTTCAGACGGGGTCAAGCGCGCGGCGTTCGGGGTTCAATCAAGCCATAACGCTTGAGTTTTCGATACAGCGTTGCCGAGCCAATGCGCAGTTGTTCGGCGGTGCGCGTCTGATTGTGACCATTGAGCTCGAGCACGGCCAAGATGTAGGCCTTTTCGATGCTCTCGAGCGGCTGAACGGCACCCGATGAAGCCAGGGCGGTGGGCAGCGCTCCACGCACTTCCTCCGGCAAGTCTTCGAGTTCTACGCGCTCACCGTGAGCGAGCGCTACTGCGCGCTCCATCGCATTCTCGAGCTCGCGCACGTTGCCCGGCCATTCGTAGCGCAGCAACTGATCGGCAGCGTTCGACGCCAGCGACGATACTTTTCGGTGCATGCGCTGGGCGGCAGTGGCCAACAAGATCCGCCCAAGAGGTACGATATCCTCGCGACGATTGCGCAACGACGGCACGCGCAGTTCCACGACCTTGAGTCGATAGTAGAGGTCTTGGCGAAACACTCCACCAGAGACCCCCACCGCGAGATCGCGGTTGGTAGCGGCCACGACGCGCACGTCGATGCGACGTGCTCTACTCTCGCCCACCCGGCGCACCTCACGCTCCTGCAACACGCGCAACAACTTCACCTGCATCGCTGGCGAGACTTCGCCAATCTCGTCGAGCAACAGCGTGCCTCCGTTGGCGGCTTCGAACACGCCAGCGCGATCTTGACTCGCCCCCGTGAACGCCCCACGCGCATGGCCAAAGAGTTCACTTTCGAGCAAGGATTCGCTGATCGCGCCGCAGTTGACCCCGATGAAGGGCCCTGCCCCGCGGCTGGATTCCTCGTGCACCAAGCGCGCAATGCGCTCTTTGCCGACGCCGCTCTCGCCCGTGATTAACACGGTCGAGTCGACCCGGGCCACACGTCTCGTCAAGTCTAGCAGTTGGCGCATCAGCAAACTGCGAGCCACCATGCCGAGCGGCGTATCCGCATCCGGAAGCACACGCACCAAAGCCCTGCGATGCGCTCGCAACTTGCGTTCGGCAAGTTTCAGCGTATCGGTAACCCGACACAGCGACACATCGAGGCATTCACGCAAGCGCTTGGCCTCGAAGAACCGCAGCTCCTCCGCGCGTTCGTCGCCCCATTGTTCTCGTGTGCGGCCGATCAAGTGGCAAGCAGCGTCGCCTTTACCGATGCAGCGATCCTCGAGGACATAAATCTCGCTGCCGACCACCCGGCTCACGTACCCGCTTATCAGGCCTGTGATGGTCCAGCACATCGGGGACTCGTCCAAACCGAAGTGCAACAGATGCTGTTCTGCTTCGTAGGACGAAAGCAGGGTCGAGCCCTCTTTGGACAAGGGGTCCGAGTTGACGCCATCTACGCGAAACAATCCTTGCTGAGTGAGGATGCGCAAACCAGCGGCGCGCCAGGCCTCTGCGTCGTCCCATTGAAACGTCGCGCGCATCGCCTCTGCCATGCGCCAACCATGCGCAAAGCCGAACTGCGTCAAAACCGAACGCGCAGCGCTGAGTCCGAAGTTCTCGACGAGGTACTTACGCAAGAGTCCCATCGCGACGGCATCGAGCAGGAGCACCCGCTGCCCAGCGAAACGCGCGACGCCGCCGTCTGGATCCAGCTCCAGCAATTCGCGATGATCCAACTCCGTTGCGCGCATGCATGTTCCTCACGGTCGAAACCCAGTGGACCAGCAGACGACAGCGTCGTTTTGACTGGTGACCCCATCAAATCGAGTGATGGGATTCACCGCCGTGCCACAGATTGCCCTACCGCATCGCGGCCCCTTGTGCCGTCACGAGGTCGTCAGCAGTCGCTGATGGGGCGCGTGACCGGACCGGCGCCAAAGCCGAAATACCTTGAACTGAACAAGGCAAAGTCGCGCTCATTTCCGTCGCCCGCTCGAAACTGCAGGGGCCCCCTGAGTCGGTGCTGAGACTGCCAAGCCCTGCTTCGAGCGATCAGTTTGCCGGGCAGATTGCTAGACTCGGCGGCGTATCGGTCGATTGCCCCAGACACGACGCCCGATTTCGCGCTCGCAATGCTCGAGCCTTTGGACGCACGGAGATCACGATGTACAGCCTCAGAGCTTCGATCCTGCTGATGGTGTTGCTCGTTGCGCGGCTCTCGGCAGCAGGGCCGAGCCCTTGGAGCTACGACGTCGTAAAGGGTGGCAAGTGCACAGAACTCGTAAAGCGCCAACAGACCACCGGCGTTACCGAGGCCAACGGCACGAAGAACCCAGGCAAGTGGGCGGTGACCAGGTCCACGCTGTTCATCGGAGCCAAGCAGGCAGACGACAAAGAAGCGGTCAACGAGATAACCTTCCACGAGGAGCCCGAACCGAGCAGCTCGAGCAAGCAGGTTTGCGTTGCCTTCGCCGGTATCGACTTTCATCTGAGTGCCAAGCATGCGATCACTGCGCTCGATTGGCAGCACGGCGCAAGCGCGAATTCGAAGTGCGCCAAAGAGTGGAAGGTCGTGGAGGGCAAGATTCGTTCGCACGAGCCGCAGCATGCCTCGGACGTCGACGCATTGGTGGCTGTGGCCAATGGCCGCGCACAATCCATGAGGTTCACCGGTTGCGGCAAAGATATAAACGCTGCCCGCAAGAAGGCCGCGGCGGCGCTCGGTGCCCAACTCGCAAAAGAAGTAGCGCAAATTCGCAGTGACGCGCGCAAGAAAGCCGATGAACTCGACGCCGAAACAGCCACGCTGCAGTGCCCCTGCGAGGAGCCAATCGGCTGGCGACTGAACTTCGACGTGACGGTCACTGGCACTGGTAAACACCAGGCGGACGAACTGAGCCACCACTCCTGGGACATCTTGCAGAGGTACAAGGGAACCATCGATCTGACGCGCCAAGTGCAGTTACCGTCGACCGCCGCCCAATCACAGATGGCCGAGCTCTCGAAGCTGACCCCCGATCAGCTAGCGCACTTGAGCCCGGAACAGCTCGCGCTGCTGCAGGCCTTGGCCCAGCTATCGGGTCCCGTACGCTGGACTCCAAGCGACGCGACCTCGATCCCACTCGACGTCGAGGTGAACAGCCAGGTCTCGAGCTACCTCAAAGATCCGGGCGAAGCCGATTCCTTCGAAGCCAAGTCTGTTGCCAATACTTGGAAAGGCAAGGGCAAGGACGCAAGCGGCGGCACCGCGACGCTAGTGCTCGACGACGCCGCAAAGACCTATGACCTCGACTTCGAAATCAGGCCCACGAGCACTTCCAAGCAAGTGAACCGCCAAACCAAAACCTCGGTCCGACGCTCGAAATACGGCTACGGCGGGCTGCCGACCCACGAAGGACCCAAAGTGACCAAATCCAAGGAAACCTTTGGCAGCTTCAGCATTCCGATCGTCAAGGGCACGCTGAACGGATCCCGCGTAACCTACAAGGCGCTGCCGTTGAAGGTCGAAGGCGGCAAGCTCGAACACGACGATCCGGGTTTGAAGCCAAGCGAACCGCTCATCCCCGCACTGCCGCAACCGGACAACATCACGGTGCACATCTTCTATCGGTTGACGCCGATTGATCCGCCTTGAAGGGGTCAAAGCGCGTCAGAAGTCGCTTCCCTGCGTTGCGCAGAACAACACAGCCGGTTCCTCGCTTTCGTCAGCGCGCAAGTCCACGTAGCTGCGTTTCAACCCGCGCGCTGCCCTAGCTCGGCAAGAAGTCGCTGAGCTCGCGGCTCGCGACGAATTCGTCGAGGGTGCTCGAGCGAGCGACGCTGAAACCCAAGCTCTTCACGAAGGCAACCATCGCGTGGTTGTCGAGCATCACTGTGCCGCGCATGGTCTGCAAGCCGCGAGCAGCCGCGCGCTGCATCAGCTCGCGCATCAACGACCTGCCGATCCCCTTGCCCAGCCATTCATCGGCCACGACAATCGCGAACTCGCATGAGAGCCCATCGGGATTGGTGTGGTAACGCGCGACCCCAATCTCCAATTCACCCGCCGCGGTTTCCACGGTGGCGACGAACGCCATCTCTCTGTCGTAGTCGATCTGAGTGAGCCGGGCGAGCAGCGCCGGGCTGAGCTCTCGGATCGTCAACATGAAGCGATGATAGCGCGCGTCGGGCGCAAGCGTTTTGACGAACTTCGCTTCCATCTCAGCGTCCTCGGGGCGGATCGGGCGGAGCGTGACCCGCGTTTCCTTCACCTGGACGCGCTTGACGAGTTCGTGCGGGTAAGGGCTCAACGCCAAATGATCGTGGCGCGCGCCCAAACCAGTGCTCTGCCGAACCCGCACCCGCGCATCGAGCGCGACCACGCCCGAGGGATCTGCGATCAACGGGTTGATGTCCAGTTCGACGACTTCGGGCAAGGCACACACGAGCTCGGACAAGCGAACGAGCACGTCACACACCGCCTGGAGATCTGCCGCTGGTTTGCCGCGGTAAGCCGCGAGTCTGCGCGCGATGGCAGTGCGTTGCACGAGCGAGCGCGCAAGCTCGTGACTGAGCGGTGGTAACTCGACGGCGCGATCCCGCAATAGCTCCACCTCGACACCGCCGGCGCCGAACGTGAGCACGGGACCGAAGGTGGGATCGGTGAACACTCCGAGCAGCAGTTCACGTCCGTGCGAACGACGACACATCGGCTCGACGATCACGCCAGCAAATTGCTCTGCTGACACGCGCGCCAAGGCGCGCTCACGCAGCTGCTCGAAACCAGTTCGCAGCGCGGCGTCCGACCCGATATCGAGCAAGACTCCGCCGACTTCTGTCTTGTGTACGATACCCAGGGCTGAGATCTTCAGCGCAACAGGATAACCCATCTGCTGCGCGGCCTGCTGGGCATGCTCGACGGAGCTGGCGAGCACCAGCGGCAGCACTGGGATGTGAAATGCGCCCAAGAGCGCGCGCGTTTGCGGCGCATCGAGCCACGGCTGCTCCAACTCGATCGCCCGCGAAACGATGCTGCGAGCCAAACTCAGGTCGGGCTCGATCCCAAAAGTCGCCGGGCCCGGCAGTTGCAACAACAATTGCTGATTGCGTCGAAACTGGTCGAGGCAAGACAACGCCTCGATGGCGGCTTCGGGTGTATTGAATTGCGGGACGTGGCGTTCGTGGAGCAACTGCCGTCCTGCCAACACCTGTTGCCCGCCCATCAGGCACGCGAGCATCACCGCAGATGAACTAGACGCAGAAGACGCGATGCTCGCCGCCACTTCGGTCGGATTGGTCATTGCTTGCGGTGTCAGCAGCGCCAGCGTGGCTTTCACCGCGGGATCGCTTCCAACGATCTCGAGCGCCGCGCGATATCTCTCGGGCGTCGCGTCTCCAAGGATGTCGATGGGATTTCTGACGACCGCTGCGGCCGGCAATGCTTCGCGCAATCGCCCGCGGCTGCTCTCACCGATGTTCGCCAACTCCAACTGCAGATCGGCAGCGCGATCGCAGGCCATCACTGCAGGGCCGCCAGCGTTGGTCACAATCGCGAGCCCCTCCCCGTCGAGCCCCGCGCCCTCGAGTCGACGCCCCGATGCCAACAGCTCAGCGACGGCGAACAACTGACCGATGCTGTGCGCGCGCACGGCGCCTGCGCGCGCAAGCGCGGCGTCGAAGACATCGTCGGCGCTGGCAAGCGCACCCGAATGTGAACTTGCTGCAGCTATGGCCGCCGCATGCCGTCCAGCCTTGAGGATCACCACGGGTTTCATGCGCGCAGCTGCGCGCAATCCAGACAGAAAGCGCCGCGCGTCGTGCAGTCCTTCGATGTACAAAAGAATGCTCTTGGTGTGCACGTCGAGCGCGAGTTCGTCGAGCAGTTCGCCGAACTCGACGTCCGCTGCGTTGCCGAGCGAGACCACCGCCGAAAATCCAACCCGCGTGAGCTCCGCCCAATCGAGAATCGCCGTGCAGAGCGCCCCTGACTGCGAGACCAGCGCCAGACGGCCAGGACTAGGAGTGGCCTTACTGAAACTCGCATTCAAGCCCAGCGTCGGAATCAGCAATCCTAGGCAATTGGGCCCAATGATTCGCACTTGATGAGCGCGGGCCACCTCGATCAGCTCATTTTGCAGCGCGAGCCCCTCTGGCCCTTGTTCACCAAAGCCAGCCGACATCACCAACACGAACTGAACGCCTTTGGCGATGCAATCGCCCAAGACCGCACGAACGCCTTGCTTCGGCACGGCAACGACGCACAGATCGATGGCGCCCGGGACATCGCAGACTCGGGCGTAGGTCGCATGCCCGAGCACCGAGGCGTGCCGGTGGTTAATCGGATAGATCGCGCCGTCGAAGCCCGCGCTCAGAAGATTTTCGAATACCTGTCTACCGACTGAACCTTCGCGATCACTGGCGCCGACCACAGCTACGCTGCGGGGACGGAAGAAGCCACCCAAGACACTTCGAAACTGAGGAGTATTCATGCTCCGGCATCGCCCTTTGAACGTTCAACATATCCGCGGCAACTGCTCGGCGCCGCCCACGTCGATGGGGCGCAACGTGCCGTACGCGCTCCTCGAGTGAACCGCACCGCGCGCTTGGCGATTTCTCACCCGACCGACGAGCTTTGGCTCCCCAATCGAGCAATCACTCAGCGCCGCCAGCGTCTCATCGACGCTGCTTGGCGCTACGACTGCGACGAAGCGCCCCTCACACGCGACGTAGATGGGGTCGAGTCCCAACAGCTCGCAGAAGTCGCGAACCTGTGCACACACCGGCAGCGCGGTCTCGTCGATCTCCATCAGCACGCCCGCCGCCTGGGACAACTCGAGCAGCGCGGCTCCCAGTCCGCCACGCGTCAGATCGCGCAAACAATGGATCTCGGCCCGCGCGTCGATCAGCGACGCGACTGCCGGCCACAGGTTAGCGCAATCGGAGGGTGGTAACCCTTTTGCGCCAAGCCCTTCGCGTGCGCACAAAACCGCGCTGCCGTGACGACCGAGATCGCCACTGACGACAATCGCGTCACCCTCCTGGATTGCCTTGGGTGACCAAATGCTTGGAGCACGCATCAGCCCAAGCCCTGTCGTCGTGATGTAAACGCCATCGCCTTTACCACGCTCGACGACCTTGGTGTCACCCGCCACGATCCGCACTTTGGCTGCGACTGCGCTCTGGGTGAGCTCAGCTATCACACGAGCCAGAGTCTCCAAAGCTAAACCTTCTTCGAGGACGAACGCCGCGCTCAGCCATTTCGGTTCAGCGCCCAGCATCGCCAGGTCGTTACACGTCCCGCACACGGCAAGCTTGCCGATGCTGCCGCCGTCGAAGAACAACGGCGTCACGACGTAGCCGTCAGTGGTGAATGCGACCCGATTCGTGCCGAGTTCGAGCAGCGCACTGTCGTGACGCAGTCCGTCGACCAAGAGCGCGGAGTCGGGGTTGATTTCCGAAGCATCGGCATCGAGCTTCTGGGCAGCAGCATCGAAGGCCGAGCGGAACAAGCCCTCGATCAAGGATTGAGCTTCGACTCCGCCAGCACCGTGACGTAGCTGCACCACGGCGCTCGGGCCAGGGCGCGGGCAATACGGACCCGTTGGTGCCCTCTGATTCACGGCTCCGCCATCTGAGTCATGGGGGCATGCCGGAAGTAAGCAGCACACGCGCCCTCACTCGAGACCATCGGCGCCCCGAGCGGAGTGCTCGGTGTGCACTGCTTACCAAAAGCGGGACATTGCGGCGGGCGGATCCTGCCGGCCAAGACCAGCGCGCTCTGGCAGACGAGCCGCGAAGGCTGCGCGCGCACCAATGCAGGCAGTGTCGGCTTGGCCTCGAACTGGGCGTACGCGGGCCCGAGACGCAAACCGCCGCAAGGGATCGTGCCAAAGCCACGCCACGGCAGATCGGTAACCTCGAACACTTCATCGACCAGCGCTCGCGCAACCGGGTTACCTTGCTCGCGTACGACACGTGCGTAGTGGTTCTCGACCCGGTGCTGCCCCTGCTCCAGCATCTTCACGCAGGCCAGCACGCCTTGCAGGATGTCGACCGGTTCGAACCCAGTTACCGCTATCGGCAGCCCAAAGCGTTCTGCGAGTGGCTCGTATTCGCTAGTGCCCATCACGCTGCACACATGCCCCGCTGCCAACAGTCCATTCACCGCGCAGTCGGGATCGCCGAGTAAGACTTCCAAAGCGGGCGGCACGCGGACGTGGGCAATCAGCACCTGGAAGTTTGGCAGGGCTGCCGCGCGGGCATGCTTGAGCGCGACTGCCGTCGCAGGCGCGGTCGTCTCGAAGCCAACCGCGAAGAACACGAACTGCTTGTCCGGGTGTTGCTTTGCCAGTTCGACCGCGTCGAGGGGGCTCGTCACCATTTGCACGTGCGCACCCAAGGCTCGCGCCTCGAGCAGGCTTTGGCTCGTGCCTGGCACGCGCAGCATGTCGCCGAAGCTACACAGCACCCGATCGGGCTGATGCGCGACGGCGATGGCTTCATCGATTCGCTGCTCCGGGGTAACGCAGACAGGACAGCCGGGGCCGTGGATCAACTCCAAGCTCGGGGGCAGCAATTGTGGGATGCCGGAGCGCAGGATGGAATGCGTCTGGCCTCCGCATATTTCCATGATGCGCCAGGGCCGGGTTACCGTAGCGTGGATCTGCTCTGCCAGACGCAGACTCGAATCTCGATCGCGAAACTCCGCGACGTATTTCACGACTTCGACCCCTGGTTCAAGACCGTCAAGTCACCCAGTTCACCCAGCGCAGCAAGTGTGCGCTGAGCCTCGAGCTCGTCGAGACGCGTTATCGCGAACCCGACGTGTGCCAAGACGAAGTCACCGACCTGCACCTCGGGGACCAAGGCCAAGCAGATCGGTTTGAGAATGGCCCCGAACGCGACTTCGGCAGTGGGCAGCTCGGCTTCTACGAAGCGAACGACTCGACCGGGAATGGCGAGGCACATCGACTTCGATAGTCCAAGCTAGCTTGCTCGAACGCAAGAGCGCTGAAGGGCTTTGACACCCCTTATTTCGCCTCAGCCGAACCCGCGGGTGGCCCTTGCACGGCGCCCGTCCGCGTTTCCCGCAGCAGGCGCCGCACGCGCTCGATCAGCTCTTCGACTTTGCGAGACATCGTTTCCAGACCATTCTCCGTGATCTGCTCGAGCCCTTGCTGCAAGCGCGTCTCCACTTGTATCAGTTGCGCTTCGAGGGCATCCCAGCGCTCGCGCGCGTCGAGCGACAACAAGTGCAATTGGACTCGCGCCTCGTCCCGCGCCAGACGCAGTGCGGCGATCATCTCTTTGGTCGATTGTAACGTGTTGATGGGCTTGGTCATGGGAACGGTCTCCTAGGTAACAATCTCGACTCGAACTGATGACGAGCCTTAGCAACTTGCGAGCCAGGCCCTGTTGGGCGCGCCGAAGCGCAATCGCCCCGAGCTCCTTCAGCGGCCGAGCCCACGACGCGCAAGGCTTTCGCCGAATGATCCCTTCGGCGCAACTATCGCCCACGCGAACCTAGTGTCCCGAACGAGTAGTTCGGGACGAATGAAACACGCGCTGCCTCGAACGAAAAGAAGGCCTTGCAGCGCGAAATTGCGGCGGCTGCACCAACCCTGGTGCCGCAGCAATTTCGCTACGAACTTCGCGTTCAGGACACTAGGTGCCTACGTGACAACACGCTGCCCACCCGAACAACCCACCCACGATCAACGTTACCCACGCTTCGCTCATCGCGTCTTCCCCATTCGATTGCAAACCCAAGCGGTGGGGATGCCTGCAACGAACATCCCGACCATGAACAAGAACGCCGCTGGAGCCAACGCAGCCAAAACAGCAAGCTTCGAGCGCACTCTCAAGCCCCTCGGCGTGTGAACCCTACTCACGCAGCCACGAGGCTATGTTCACACCGCCCCTTGATCGTCAGTAGCATCTTGCGATCCATCGCAAAGCCGACGGGTTCGAGCAGC
>DATAHU010000091.1:0-13179 GCA_036263015.1 Polyangiaceae bacterium
TCGGATTCGAGGTATTTTGATTGCTCGACCTGGGCTTCGCCCTCTTGGATCGAAGGTTGCACAAGGGCGGGCACCATGGTCGCACTGCCCCCGGAGTCCAAGCGCAAGGAATCCTCAGCGTCCGACGCCCCGCGCCCGACGTCAGCGAGCGGTCAGGGCAAAGGATCGTGGGTCACGTCGCTGTTGCTGGCGTCGCTGTTGGGCGGTTTGTGGTTCTGGCAATCTCATTTGCAGGGACGGCTTTACCCGGAGGTAGATTACTCGACGGCTCGTCAGTGGATCGAGCAAGGTCATGTGCACAGCGTGGTCTTGCGAGACCGAGCCCTCGAAGCCGAACTCGACCAAGAGCAGGACTTCCAAGGAAGCCACGTCAAGTTGTTCCGAGCCGTGACGCCGCTCGAGGACGCAAGACTGTTGCCACTGCTCCAGGACAAAGGGGTCGCGATTCGTGTGGTGATCGATCAACAACCCTTCGGACTCCAAGTTGCACTCGCGATCCTGCCGTGGTTGTTGATTGGCGGCGTCTGGTACTTTCTGGCGCGTCGCACGCAGGCGATGATCGGCCAAACGGGACTTGGAGCGATCACCAAGGCGAAGCCTCACCGGTTCGAGAAGTCCAGCTCGGTACAGGTCACCTTCGACGATGTGGCGGGCCTCAAGGCGGCCAAGCGCGATCTCGAGGAGATCGTCCAATTTTTGAAGGAGCCCGAACACTTTCGTCGGTTGGGGGGAAAGATCCCTCGCGGAGTGCTGCTCGTGGGACCGCCCGGCACGGGCAAGACCTTGTTGGCGCGTGCCGTGGCGGGCGAATCTGGGGTCCCGTTCTTCAGCATCAGCGCCTCCGAGTTCATAGAAATGTTCGTCGGTGTGGGCGCGGCGCGGGTCCGCGAATTGTTCGCGGAGGCCAAGCGCAGTGCCCCGGCTATTGTGTTCATCGACGAGATCGATGCCGTGGGACGCTCGCGCGGCACAGGCTTGGGCGGAGGGCACGACGAGCGCGAGCAGACCCTCAATCAGTTGCTGTCGGAGATGGACGGCTTCAATCGCAACGACATGACCATCGTGCTGGCAGCCACCAATCGTCCCGACGTCTTGGATCCCGCGTTGCTCCGGCCTGGACGCTTCGACCGCAGAGTGATGGTCGATCGGCCCGAAACCGGGGCACGCAAGGCGATCCTGCTCGTTCACACGCGAGGCAAACCGCTGGGTCCCGACGTCGTGATCGAACAGTTGGCGCAGAATACGCCAGGGTTCTCCGGCGCGGACTTGGCTAACCTGGTGAACGAAGCGGCATTGCACGCGACGCGCCGCAACGCTGAGCTGATTACGGCTTCGGACTTCGCAGTGGCGTTCGACAAGATCGTGTTGGGCGATCCTCGCGAAGCAAAGCTCGACCCCGACGAGAAGCGTCGCGTCGCGTACCATGAAGCGGGCCACACCATCGTGGCACGGTTTTGCGATCCTTCCGCTCCGGTCAAGCGAGTGAGCATCCTACCTCGGGGAATGGCGCTCGGGGCGACGCAGCAAGTGCCGGTGAACGATCGGCACCTGCTCACAGAGGACCAGTTGCAGACGCGTCTGGCTGTGCTGTTGGGAGGTTACGCCTGCGAACGGCGGCTGCTGGGCAGTATTTCGAGCGGCGCCGAGAACGACCTGCAGGAAGCCATGAAGATCGCCGGGCGCATGGTTGCCAATTACGGAATGAGTCCCAAGTTGGGTCCGGTGCATTACGAGCAGCACGTCGAGCACCCATTCCTCGGTCAGAACATCGCTACGAACAATGCCCTGGGCGCTGTTACACAGGAGCTGATCGAGGCCGAGGTGCGCCGGCTCATGTCGCAAGCATTGACTCGGGCCGAGGCGGAACTCGAGGCACATCGCGGTCGAGTCGAGGCTCTGGCTACCGCATTGATCGAACACGAGACGCTCGAGCAAGAGCAGCTGCAAAGCCTATTGCCGGTCGTCGAAGCCGGCGTTTCGCTCAGCCCTGCGCAGCGCGTGCTTGGTCTTGGATGAGTGCGTTCACCCATGACAAGACACGTCGAAGCTCATTCAATCCCGATTGCGGGTCCGCGCTGCGCGCTCGCCTGTGGCCTAGTGCTGAGTGCCCTGACGCTGCCGAGGCTGGCTCACGCTCAAACCGAGCCCAGCGCGACCGTCGACGTCATTCAACCCGCTTCGTCGCAGAAGGTGAACGAGACTGCAGCAGCGGACGAGCCGTCGAGCGCCGCCGAACCCCAGTATCATGCGCTCCGTGCAGCGCTCGAGCTCGGCACCGTATTTCTGCTGGGCGAAGCTTACTACGTCACGACGTCCACGGTGGTGCCGAACTGGCAACTCGACTACAATTGGCAAACCTTTCACGACAAGATCACTGGCGCCGCGTTTGGCCCCGACATCAACCGTTTCGGCACGAACTTCATTGGTCATCCGCTCGGGGGATCGGGTTACTACCTCTCGATTCGCTCGAACAACGGTTCCGTCTTGCGCGCTACGGGTGCCGCATTTTTGGGCTCGTTTTTTTGGGAGATGTTTGGCGAGATCTCATCCATCGTGAGTCTCAACGACAGTATCGTTACGCCGCTGGCGGGCATTGCGATCGGTGAGTCCACTTTTCAGCTCGGCAGTTACTTCGACCGCGCACCGCGCACCTTCACCAATCGCGCGCTCGGCGTGTTGTTCGGACCGTTCAAGAGCTTCAACGATTTGCTCGATGGTGCGGCTGCCGAGGGCGAAGCGGGCGGGCTACCACAGCGCGAGGAACATCGTTTCGACTTGGGCGCTGCCTATGCGGCAGTTTTTCCGTCGGCGGAGCGGGCCGAGTACTCTACGCTGCGCCTGCGGCTCGGCGAGCGCATCGCGCATTTCGCGCCGTTCGACGATCAGGGCCAGCTCAGCGAGTGGTTCCACGAGGGCAATGCGTCGGGCATGGGACTCGACCTCGGCCTCGGCGCGCGAGGGGTCGACCAGTTGCGACTCGACACGCGTGCGGTCTTGGTCGGGTTGGCGTTTCGGGACGTGCGCTACCGCCGCGGTGGACCGGTCGGTGGCGGCGGAGTAATGGGGCTCGGAGTGGGCTTCCAGTACGGGATACACGACTATCGGCGTGCGGAGCCCGGGTCCAAGGACTACATCGCGGCGGTCCGCCCGCTGGAGTGGGTGTTATCCCATCGCGTGCGCCGTGGCGGGTTCACTCTGGACTCCTACGTCGAGGCGGGTCCCGCTTTCGGCGGTGTCCGCAGCTTCGCGCTCGACGGCCTTGCCGGCAGCCCGGAGCGCTTGCCGGAGCCGAGCGTGTTACCCCAAGTCACTCAGCTCGAAGGCTACTACTTCGGTCTGGGCGGGGCCGGACAGGCGTCCTTGGCACTGGCGTGGCGCGGACTCGAACTTGCCGGACGCATGCAGTTTCAAGCCTTTGGTGCGCCGGACACACCCGGTGAGAAACTGCACTGCCACTTGAGCGACACCGAGCGAGTCCTCGAGCAGACCTTGAGTTGGACGCCAGCGCCCGCCGCGGTTCGTTTGCAGTTGTTTGCCGAGCAGCGCTCCAGGTCGGGATCGGCGAATGCGGCGAGTTATCACAGAGCCGAATCGGCTGTGGGTTTTGGGGTCGGAGTTCGGTACTGACGAGGTGATGGTCATGAGCTATCGAGCGTTGTTGGCAGCTAGCGTCGTGTCTGTGGGGCTGTCGTTCGGCACGCCAGCAGCGGCGGCTGAAGAAACCTGGCACGAGCGTTACGAGCGCGCGCAAGAGCTGCTGGTGCAAGGCGAGGAAGGGCGCGCCGCCGGCGAGTTCGATGCGCTCGCAAAGACGGCCAAGACAACGGAGGATCGCGCCGTCGCAGAAGAGATGGCCAAGGTCGCTCGCGCGCGTGTCGCTTACGAGGCGCGACGCCCAGTCATGGGCCACTTGCGCACGTCCGACGAGCTGTCGCTGCTGTACACCACTGCCTTCGCCTATGGTTTCGGCACCAGCGCTTGGTTGGCGCTTCAGGTTCAACCGAAGAACTTGGCGACTGCGGTGATCCCGTTCGTGGTGATCACTTCGGCCGCGGTCGGAGGCGTTGCGGTCGCGGATGACTACCGGCCTTTCCGCTTGGGCGTACCGCAGTCGATCGCAGCCGGCATGTTCTTGGGGGTCGGGGAGGGAGCTTGGCTCGTTGGTTACCAGCACGCGGCCGCGACTCGACGCGATGACGACTCGCGTTGGAAGGCACCGACCGTTTCGACCGTCCTGTGGGCGGGGGCGACACTCGGCGGTCTCACCGGCGGCTTGCTGGGTGCGTGGCGCGAACCGACCCCGGGTCGAGTCTCGTTTGCGGCATCGGCTTCACTGTGGCCCGGCTTCGTTGCGAGTATGGGCGCGGCCGCCTTGCGCGATGGAGAGCGGCGCAACGAAACCGCGTTTGCAGCGGGTGCGCTCGCCTACAACTTGGGCCTCGGTGCAGCGATCGCGTTCGGACCCGACCTGAGTCCCAGCGTGGCCCGAGTGCGTTTCGTCGACCTTGGGGGGCTTGCGGGGTGTTTGCTCGGGGTGAGCAGTTATCTCTTGGCGACGGGCAGCGACAACAGTGCGCGCGGTGGGCTCGCTGCCGCAGCGCTCGGCAGCACGGCGGGGTTGGCGGTTTCATGGTGGGCCACCAGCGGCATGAAGCCCGAGGTGCGTGCACCGGATGAACCAACTTCGGCATTTCGGATGAGTCCGGTCTTTGCTCCGATCGAGCATGGTTGGACAGTGGGCGTCGCGGGTACGCTGTGAATCCGTGGGCGGTAGTCGAGCGGAGCCTCGACCCGCGGCCTTGGCGTGGGTTGTTCGTCGCCGTCGTAAGCTCGTGTGTACTTCTGCTCGATGCTCAAACGCTGCGAGCGGAACCGACTGCGCCCGCACCTGCGACTTCTAAGGGCCCCGAGCTGGTCGCTGCAAACGAGCCGCCCGATCTCGCGTTCAAATACGTGCAGCCAGCGCACGCCAATTGGTTTCGCTTGTCGTTAGAAGAACTTGGGGTCTTGCTCGCCGGATCTGGCTACTACTTCTCGGAGAAGAGCGTCAACTCGGTCGATTGGGAATTCGGATACAGTTGGTCGACGCTCGAGCGCAAGCTGATCGGCGATGGCTACGCACTGGACGACAACTACTTCAACACCAACTTCCTGTCGCATCCGGGGTCGGGCGCCCTCTATTACGCAGTTGCTCGTGCCAACCATGTGGGCGTTGGCTCCGCGTTGCTCACGGCCTTCATGAGCTCGGCGTTGTGGGAACTGGTGGGTGAGTTTCGCGAGCGCGTGAGTATCAATGACGTCTTCGTCACGCCACTCGGCGGTTTTGCTTTCGGCGAGCCGTTGATCCAGTTGAGCTCCTTCTTCGACCGCAGTTGCGACACCACCACCAATCGTATCTTGGGGTCCTTCTTCGCGCCGCCGAAGGCCGTCAACGACTACTTCGATCACGCTCAGCTCGCGCGCGGCCCGTATTGCGACGCCCACGGGCTTTCGAGCATCGGCGAGCATAGTTTCAATCTGCAGATCTCCAATCAGTTCACCCAGAGTGGTCAGCACGAAGAGGGCGGTATGCTGCTGGCTGCGCGCGGTGAGGTGGTCAATCTCCGGCACTTTGGGCAGGAAGGCAGTGGCTACAGTAGCTTCAGCGACGGTAACTTGGCGGAGCTGAGCCTCGCCGTGCGCACGGGCTCCCAGGGGTTGGACGTGGCGCGCATTTCGGCGCGCACGATTCCGATCGGTGTTCACTCGAGACAGCTACGGCGCGTGTTCCCCTATGGCGTGATCGGCTCTGAGTGGCTATCGGGTCTCGGTGTTGCCATCAACTACGATTCGCATCGCTATTCGGGTGACGTCACGCGAGACCCTTTTTGCGTGCTCGAAGCGCCCGCGTGGTTCACTCGCTTTCGGCGCTTCTTCGGCGACAAGCGCCTGGAAGTCGATCTGGTCGTGGCCGGGGCGTTCGGGGGCGTTGGTGCATTTGCCCAGGAGGCTTACGTGGCCGAACAAGGGCCGGCGCGGCTGACGATGGTGGCGCAAGCCCACGGCTACAATCACGTCGTGGGCGTAGCGCTTGGGCCCCGTGCGCGTTGGATCACGCCCGAGGCCGAGGTTTCCGTGGACTTGGGCGCTGAACGACTCTTTGGGTTGTCCAGCCCCGACGCGGACGGCGCGACTCACGACGTCGTCGCAGTCCGCGAAGCACGGCGGCACGCCGAAGCGGTCTTGAGCGTGGGCCCGAGCGACGGTCCGCGCTGGCAAAGTTCGGCACTGGTGTCGTCGCGAAGCGGCAGCGTCGGTTCCGCCAGCCGTCGAGTGATCGAACTCGGTGTGACGACCGGCGTCAGTTTTCAGTTCTAGTTAGGGAGAGCAGGTCCATGACACTTTCGGGAAGAACGATGCGGTTTCATGGCGTGGGCGAGCCCTTGCGACTGGAGCGCTGTACTGCGCCCGAGCCGGGGCCCGGCCAGGTGCTGCTGAGAGTCAGGGCGTGCGGAGTGTGCAGAACGGATTTGCACGTCATCGACGGAGACCTGGCGAATCCGAAACTGCCACTGGTTCCAGGTCACGAGATCGTGGGCGAGGTCGTGGCGCAGGGTGCGCAGGTCGATGGGCTGCAAGTGGGGCAGCGCGTTGGCGTGCCGTGGCTCGGGTTTACGTGCGGCGAATGTCGGGCTTGCGCGCAAGGTCGCGAGAACCTGTGTGAACGCGCCCTGTTCACGGGCTACACGTTGGATGGGGGCTACGCCGACTACGCCGTGGCCAACGCTCGGTATTGTCTGCCACTACCAGCCGAGCTCGACGACGAGCACGCCGCGCCCCTGTTGTGCGCTGGGTTGATTGGTTATCGCGCGCTGAAAGCTGCGGGCCCCGCCGAGCGCCTGGGCATCTATGGCTTCGGGGCAGCCGCTCACATCATCCTTCAAGTTGCGCTGGCACAGGGGCGCGAGGTGCATGCGTTCGTGCGACCCGGTGACGAAGCCGCGTTGAAGTTTGCGCGTGAGATGGGCGTTCACAGCGCGGGCTACTCCGACCAGCTTGCGCCCGAGCCGCTCGATGCGGCGATTCTCTTTGCACCTGTTGGCTCGCTCGTTCCTTTGGCGCTCGGATCCGTTCATCCGGGGGGAACAGTCGTGACTGCGGGCATTCACATGTCCCAGATCCCTGCGTTCGACTACTCTCTGTTGTGGGGTGAACGCACGCTCAAGAGCGTTGCCAATCTGACGCGCGCCGACGGCGAAGAGTTCTTACCTCTGGCACAGCGCTTGAACGTCGTGACCAACACGACACCGCTGCCGCTCGAGGACGCGAACGTTGCGCTCGAACGGCTGCGCACGGGCCACGTTTCCGGGGCGCTGGTCCTCGTGAACTCCTGACCGTCAGCGCGGAGCGTGGGGTCCCAGAGGCTCGATGCGTTAAGCGCGGAGCTCGCCGCGACGGGTCGGCGTGGGGACGAAGCGCACTGGGCATCCCACCCGCAGCCCGGCAAACGACTTGTTGGCCATGTCATTGGGGTGGAAGCGGACTTCATTTTGATCCTGAGTCAGGATCACCCCGTAGTCATCATCGGGAAACAGCTCGATGACCGTCCCTTCGACCAGCGTGCGCGTCGGAGTCAGGTGCTTCATGCTTCGAGCTGAAGCACGACTCGTTCCATCGGACGGGAGCGCGATTTGGCTTGGTTCCCGGGTTTCGAGGCACGCACCCCCTGCGCGACCAGGCTGTGGCAACCAGCACGATTTGCGCGTGGCGACGGCGTCAGGCCGGCGTCGTCCGGGAGCTGGCGGACATGACGCGCCTCGATTCTGCCCGCGCCAACCAAGCTTCGGTCAGCGCCGAGGAGAGGGCGATGCCTGCCACTGTGGCCAGCGCGGCAAACTTGCCTTCGCCCAGTTGCGCCAGCGCGGTTCCGGGACAAGTCCCCGACAGTGCCCAAGCGGCGCCGAACATCAACCCTCCCAACACTAGGCCAGGCTTCATGCCCTTTGGGGCGAGCACGACCGGCTCTCCAGTGATGGTCTTGAGTGAATGTCGACGAATCAGCCAAAACACGAAACTCGAACAGACGATCGCCGTAGCGATCACTCCTACCAGGTGCAACTGACGCAACGCGAACATCTGGAAGATCGCGTCGTAATCCGTTGCCCCTGCGCGGCTCAGAACGAAGCCAAACAAGACACCAAACGTGAGCATTCGATTCACGAGTCAGAGTCCTCCATAATGCAACAGGGCTTGCGTCGTCAGTAGCCCCGCCAGCATGAACAAGCTGGTGGCCAAGATGCTCGCCCGTGAACCTAGCGCCATTCCCACGATGCCGTGGCCCGAGGTGCAGCCACCTGCCAAACGTGCACCCGTACCCATCAATAGACCAGAGCCAAACAACAGACTGAGCTTGGAGGCGGGCGTCGAGACCAGAGTATCCAGGCTGCCCATGGCCCAGCTGGGGGCATGGCCTGCGGCGATAGAGGCCAGCAAGCCACCCAGCGCGATTCCGAGCAGGAAACGAGGCCGCCACGAGCGTCGCGCCGAGCTGTCGAAACCCAAGCGGCAAACCTCGCCGTAGCCGGTCGACACCCCTAGCTGTGTGTTTGTGGTGAACAGCAAACCGAGAACGACGAGGGCGATTGCTAGGCCACCCAACCACCACGGCCAACGAATGACGAACACCGCGTCGTACCAAGCACTCGTCGCCAGCAGCAGTTCGGCTTGGTGAACGATCATCACGACCGCAGTCGCCAGAACGAACCAGGCGAATCCGCGTTGGAGCGATTGCGGATTGACTCGACCCAGCAGCTTGCTTCCGAGCACGCTGCCGAGGGCGGCGCACAGCGCCATGGGCAGCACGATCGCCCAAGGCACGTCGACGTCTGCGTAGTGTCCGAGGAAGCCCGCCCCCGACTGCAACGTGATCACCAAGAGTGACGTCGCTACGGCGCGCTGCATCGGCATGCGCCCGATCAGCACCAGCGCAGGGACGATCAAGAAACCGCCGCCCGCTCCGACCATTCCCGAGACCAAGCCGACGCCCAACCCGTACAGCGCGATGTTCACCTTGAACAGACCCCGCGCAGACAAGCCCGAGCTTCGCTTGGACGTGCTGCGGCCGCGAAGCATGGCGAGCGCCGTGAACGACATCACCACGTCGAAGCCAAACAGCAAGCCAGTCTCGGGCACGAAGCGCGAAAGGTGTCCCCCCGCGTAAGCGCCCAGCATCGCGGCAAGACTGAAGCCGAGCCCGGCGCGCAGCTCGATCAATCCGCTCTTCACTCGTGTCGCGAGCGCGACGGCGCTAGTGATCCCAACGATCAGGAGCGACGCGGCCAAGGCGGTCTTCGGCGGCACCCCCACCACATAGGTCAGGATGGGGACGGCCAGGATCGAGCCCCCGCCGCCGAATAGACCTAGGGCAAGACCGACCAACAGTGCGAGGAAAAGTCCAAGCAGCATGGCTCAACCTGCGCCCGCCATGGTTCTTTCGTTCTGCTCTCTGCCGCAGGCGAGGTTCGCAGGGACGGCCAATTGGATCTGCTTGGGCGGGGGCAGCTCGAGTTTACCCATCAGCAAACGAAACTCATCGCGCGTTTTGCCTGCGAGCCGCGGGTTGTGACGCCGCTCCTCGCCAATCGTCGAGCACACGTGCCCGCGATAGTCGTGTCCGGGCCAGACCAGCGTGTCATCGGGCAAGCTGAACAGCTTGCCGACGATCGAATCGTAGAGGGCGCCCGCGTCTCCATTCTGAAAATCCGTACGGCCAGTGCCACGCACGAACAGCGCATCGCCCGTGAAGACGTGACCCGGAGCGTAGAAGCTCAAGCTGTCCTTCGTGTGACCCGGCGTCTCGAGTACGCCGAGCGCGCTGTTTCCGAAGACGAGCTGCTCGCCGTCCGTGAGTTGTCGCATCACGCAGGCGGCGCCGAAACGTGAGCTTGCCGTTCGAGCCTGTGTGCGCTCGGCCAGGATCGCTGCGCTGGTGACGTGATCGGCATGCACATGCGTTTCGAGCACGAAGCGCAGTTTCAGGTCGAGCTCGCCGAGCAAGCGCAGATCGCGATCGAGTTGCTCTCGCACGGGGTCGATCATCACCGCCTCGCGTTGCGCTTCGTCGATCACCAAGTAGCTGAAGCTCGAGGTTTCGTTGTCGAACAGTTGGCGAATCTTCATGGGTGTTCAGTGGGTTAACGATTGAAGGGTTGAATCCGCGTGCTTGGTCAAAGCGATCAACTGCGCGCTGGTTCGCAACGCTGGCCCCCGAGGTCGACCACGGTTTGGAAACCCGCTCGACGCAGCAGTTCGACGGCCCTGGCACTGCGGCGGCCGCTTCGACAGTAGACGCCGATCGGGCGACTTTTCGGACCGAGCTCGGCGAGGCGTTGAGCGAGCTGGTCGACGGGGATGTTCAACGCATCCTGCAGATGCCCGGTCGCGAATTCGTCAGGTCCGCGGACGTCTAGCAGAAGGTGATCGCTCTTAGTGCGGTGGGCGCTCGCGCGTGGGTTACTTTCGCTGGGCTGCATGAGTGGCTCCAAGGGGTTGGAGCCAGTGCGAGGCGAAAGGATTCGCGGCCAGAAAAGAATCCTCGGCGCGGTTCGGGCGCGCCGACTCTGGCAATCAGTCTTGCGGCTCGAGCGGACCGCGTTGACGGCCCAGGGAGCGCCGAATTTGAGCCTGCACGACGGCCTTGAGCTCCGGGCTGAGCACAGGCAGCGGCGATGCGTTGCACAAGGACAAGGTGTGTCTGAGGGAGTGGCAGCGCTTGGCGCAATCGGGACACTGGTCCACATGCGCCTCCATCTCGCGACACACGCCGGGTGTCACATCGCCTTCTTGATGACGGGACAACAACTCGACGACGTCGGGACAGGCGGGGCTCGCTGTGTTTTGCTCGAGCCAAGGGCCGAGCCGGCTTTGCAGCGCCTTGCGCGCGCGGTGCAAGCGGCTCTTCACCGCCTCGACGGTCAACCCCAGCGCACGCGCCACTTCGGGCGCGCTCAGGCCTTCGACGTCGCGGAGCAGGAGCACTTCTCGTTGTTGTGGCTCGAGCGCCGCGAGCGCCGCTTGCAGCGCCGTCTCCAGTTCACCCCGCGCCAGCCGCTCGTCGGGTGCTTGGCCGCCGGCGCTGGCCAGTTCGCGCTCGTGATCCTCCAACGACTCGATCGAACGCGCGGCATCTCCCCGCGTTCTGAGTTTGATGCAGTGGCTTCGGGCGATCGAGTAGAGCCAACTGGAGAAGCTGCTCTCACCGCGAAATTGTCCAATCCGCGACGCGACGCTCAGCAACGTTTGCTGCACGATCTCTTGCGCATCTTGTTCGTCGCGACAGAGTTTGCGACTGAACCGCAGAATCCGCGGCGCATACTCCTCTACCAACAGCTCGAGCGCAACCTCGTCCCCCTGGCGGGCCCGGGTCAGCCATTGGCCTGAAGACTCGGGAGGCGAGAGCTCGTCGCTCAGCGTCTGGCTGGTCATGAGAGAGCTTCGGGAGACATGAGGCAGACGCCCCGTGATCAGGAGGGCGGGGGAGCTGCGCCAAAGAGCGGGCGCTGCCGATCCGTGGGCTGTGGGTCCTGGCGCGTGTGAGACTCGATCCAAGCGCAGCGCGCCCGGTGTTGGCTCGCGTGACGCTCGAGTGTCTTGCAGAAGCTTCGCACGTGTTCGGCGCGAAGCAATCGCGTTCTCAAGCTGTTCGACAAGCGCGCCAAACCGGCTCGGATGTCGTCGTGCTCAGCCAACAAGCGTCGTCCTTCGTCGGCGTCTGCCTCGACCAACGTCGGGAGCAGCAAGCGTTCTTCGAAGGCGAGCTGTTGACGCACTTGCGACTCGAAATCGCGCCAAGCGACCAACGCTGCACCCAAGTCGTCGAGTTCTAGCTTCACCACGAACTCCTCGAGTTCGTGAATGGCCCGCTCGGGGCCGACTGCCATGCTGGTTTCGGGTGAAGAATCCACGGATCGGGGTGCCACAGGTGCAAGCGCGGGCTTCATGTTCGTACACGAGGTCGCTTGCACGTCTCGTGCCGACGAATATCCGCCACATTTCACGGCATGCGTGCAAAGTCCGACTGACAAATTTGCGTAACCCAACCCGTGCGACCGCAGCTCTTGCGCTTTGGCACTCGGCAACTCGGTGCATTGCCGTCCATGACGAGTTAGCTTGGCGGCATGCGCGCTCAGCCGTTGATCGAATGCCGCGACGTCGAGGTCTCGAGCAAGTTCTACCAGCGCTTGCTGGGCTGTCGGAGCGCGCACGGGGGCCGCGAATACGATCGCTTGGTCGATCCGAAACTTCACAAGAGCCAGTGGGGTACCGATGGCTTGATCCTCCAGCTTCACGCCTGGGACGTCGATCATCATCACATCCACCCCGGTGATCCGAAGCAGCCCGTGGGCAACGGCGTGGCGCTGTGGTTCGAAGTCGACGACTTCGATGCCGTCGTCGAGCGCGCCCGTAAACTCAAAGCCCGTATCCTGATGGAGCCGCACATGAATCCCAATGCACAGCATCGCGAACTCTGGTTGGCCGATCCAGACGGCTACACCGTCGTGGTCGCGTCGCACGCTGGCGACGTGGCAGACTGAGCTCGTGGGCGGTTGCTCGGTCTGACGACTCAACTACGCGTCAAGCACACATGCATGCGGCCAGATCGAGCAGTTTACTCGAATAGCCCCACTCGTTGTCGTACCAGGCAATCAACTTGACGAACGTGGGGTCCAACTGGATTCCGGCTTTGGCGTCGAACACCGAAGTGCACGTTTCGCCGCGCAGATCGCTCGAAACGAGCTCTTCCTCGGTGTAGCCGAGCACGCCTCGCAACGGCCCCTGCGCTGCACGCTTCATCGCCGCGCAAATCTCGGCGTAGCTGGCACTGCGTTCGAGCTGACACGTCAAGTCGACGACCGAGACGTCCGAGACTGGGACTCGGAACGACATTCCCGTGAGTCTGCCTTCGAGTGACGGCAGCACCCGGGTGACAGCCTGGGCCGCGCCCGTGGCGGCAGGGATGATGTTGTCGAGAATGCCTCTGCCGAAGCGCCAGTCTTTGCCCGAAACTCCGTCGACGGTCTTCTGGGTTGCGGTGGTTGCGTGAACGGTCGTCATCAGACCGCGCGCGAGACCGAAGTTTTCGTCGATCACCTTGGCGATCGGAGCCAGGCAGTTGGTCGTACACGAGGCGGCGGAGATCAC
>DATAHU010000092.1:0-24762 GCA_036263015.1 Polyangiaceae bacterium
GGTACCCGACGGTGCGGCTTGGGTGCACAACGAAATCGACGCCTTCATCCTCGATCGCCTGCACACGCTTGGCCAGCACCCATCGCCCGTCGCGGAACCCGAAAAGTTGTTGCGTCGGGTTACCTTGGATTTGACGGGTCTGCCGCCGACGCTCGCGGAGGTCGACGCGTTCGTCGCCGACCACAGCGATGCCGCCTATGAGGCGGTCGTCGATCGCTTGCTCGCGTCGAAGGCTTACGCCGAGACGATGACGAGCGAGTGGCTCGATATCTCGCGCTACTCGGACACCGATGGCTTCCAATACGACATCGATCGGCCGGCATGGCCCTGGCGCGATTGGGTGCTGCGCGCGTTCGACTCGAACATGCGCTGGGATGATTTCACCATCCAGCAGATGGCGGGCGATCTGCTGCCCGACGCCAACGAAGACACCATCCTGGCAACGGCCTTCAATCGCAACCACGCCATTCAAGGCGAGAACGGCCTCTTGCACGACGAGTTCCGCGATCAGTACGTCACCGATCGCTTGGAAACGCTCGGCAAGGGCTGGCTCGGGTTAACGCTTGGTTGTGCCAAGTGTCACGATCACAAGTACGACCCGATCAAGTCGCTCGACTTCTATCGCTTGTACGATTGCTTCAACTCGATCGACGAACAGGACAACGGCCCGACCAGCAACTTCTCCCCGACCGAGAAGGTCGCGAGTCCACTGGCCACGGCGCTCGCCCCGGTTCTGGACGCGCGGATCGCCGAGCTCCAAGCCGAGCCGGAACCGCGCACCGGCGTGATCAATCAGCTGAGCGCAGATCGTGCGGCGCTCGATACGCAACCGGACGTGCGCGTGATGCGCGATCTGGACCCCAAGCGCGACACCTTTCAGCTCGCGATTGGACGCTACGATTCACCCTACGGCGATCCGTTGAATTGCGCGGCGCCGGAGTTCTTGCCGCCGTTCCCCGACGGAGCTCCTGCCAACCGCTTGGGGCTCGCGCAGTGGATCGTGATGCCCGATAACCCGTTGACCGCACGAGTGACGGCCAATCGCTTCTGGTTGCATCACTTTGGCAAAGGCCTGGTGACCTCGGTCGACAACTTCGGGATGCAAACTGCAGCTCCGGACTACCTGCGGCTTTTGGATTGGTTGGCCCAACATTTCATCGATTCGGGCTGGGACGTCAAAGCGCTCCACAAGCTGATCGTGATGTCGAGCACCTATCGCCAGAGCTCGATTGTCGAGGCGGGCTCGAGCGAGGAGATCCCGGATCCGAACAACTCTTGGTTCGCACGCGGGCCGCACTATCGCCTCCCAGCCGAGGTGGTGCGCGATCTGCCACTCGCCGTGAGCGGACTCTTGGTCGATCGCTTCGGCGGACCTTCGCAGTATCCTTACCAGCCTGCCGGCTTGTGGGAAGAGTTATCCTGGGAAAGCCACAACATCAGCTACCCCGTGGTCACCGGTGACGGCTTGTATCGGCGTAGCGTCTACTCGTTCTGGAAGAAGACGCTGCCTCCTCCCTTCATGACGCTGTTCGATGCCGCAGACCGCGAACGTTCTTTGGCCGCGCGTGAGCTCAGCATCACACCGCCGCAAGCGCTGGCGCTGCTCAACGGACCCCAATTCATCGAGGCGGCGCGCAAGCTCGCCGAGCGCAGCTTGGCGGACGCCGATGGCGACCCGGAGACGGCGATCGTGAGTGCGTTCCGCAGCGTGACGAGCCGCGTTCCGAATTCGGACGAACTCGATTTGCTATTGCAGACCTACCAGGACCAAGTCGACCTCATGACGGCTCAGAGCGTTGCCGTCGCGACGTTGCAGCTCACGGGTGATTCCGCATCCTCGGATACGACGCCCGAGCTCGCCGCGTTGACGCAGGTGATGCGCGTCCTGTTCAACCTCAGCGAGACCATCACGCAGGAGTAAGCGATGCGATCCATGAACCGACGTGACTGGTTACGACTTGGAGCTACGGGCCTCGTTGCGGGCTTCGGGGGCCAGTCGCTGTTGAGGCCGGCTAGTGCTCAAACGATCCCTCAGAAGGCCAAACGCGTCGTCATCCTGTTTCAGGGTGGCGGCCCTTCGCAACTCGAGACGTTCGATCCGAAGCCGGGACTGGCCGAGCTGCGCAACACGGAGCTTCCCGACTCTGTGCAGCAGGGACGTCGTATCACGACGATGACCTCGGGACGCGGTGCATTGCGCGTTGCCAACTCACTCTTGAGCTTTCAGCAGTACGGACAATCAGGAATGTGGGCGAGCGAAGCCGTGCCGTACTTGGGCGGCATCGCTGACGACCTGTGCTTGATCAACTCGACTTACGCCGAAGCCGTCAATCACGATCCCGCGACGAACTTGGCGCTGACGGGTAACCAGCTACAAGGCAAGCCGAGCATCGGGGCTTGGATCAGCTACGCACTCGGGGTGGCAAACGCCAATTTGCCGAGCTTCGTGACGATGATCTCGCAGAGCGCCGTGCAGTTCGTCCAGCCGCTGTCCAAGCGACTTTGGAGCTCGGTGTTCTTGCCGGTCACGCATCAAGGCGTTGCGCTTCGCCCAGGTGACAGCCCGGTGTTGTATCTGGACGATGGCTTGGGTCTCTCACAGAGCGACAGCGGTAAGTTGTTTCAAGCAGTGCGCGGCCTGAACGAGTTGCACTTCAAAGATACCGGTGACCCCGATATCCCGCAGCGCAACTTGGCCTATGATGTCGCGCTGGCGATGGAGAGCTCGATGGTGGAGCTCGCCGACGTGAGCAAGGAGCCCGACGAAGTCTTCGACTTGTACGGCCCCAATTCGCGCGTAGCCGGCTCGTATGCAGCCAACTGCTTGCGCGCTCGGCGCTTGCTCGAGCGTGACGTGCGCTGTGTGATGTTGCTGCATCGCGGTTGGGACCACCACTACAACGTGACCAAGGAAACCCGCATCGCCGGTGGTGACGTAGATCAGCCGACGGCCGCCTTGATCACCGATCTGAAGCGCACCGGCCTACTCGACGACACGCTCGTGGTTTGGGGCGGTGAGTTTGGACGCACCTGTTACAGCCAAGGCGACATCACCGACACCGATCACGGCCGCGATCACCATCCGTACTGCTTCACGACTTTGCTCGCAGGCGCAGGGGTCAAGCCGGGGTTAACCTACGGCGCGACGGATGACTTCGCCTACAACGTCGTGGAGAACGGCGTCCACATTCACGATCTACACGCCACGATCTTGTACCTTTGCGGGGTCGACCACACGCAGTTGACGTTCCGCAGCGACGGCCGCGATCAGCGGCTCACCGACATCAGCGGCGAGGTCGTTCGCGATATCCTGGCTTGATACGTCGGGTTTACAGCAGTTCCGCGGTGTCAGCCAAGGCTTCGAAGGCGACCGCGGGCTTGCCGTCGGGGTTATCGGTGTCGAGCGAGACGACCGCGCGAACCCCTTGGGCCGGCGGTAAGATTCCCGTGAGCGGCGCAACTTTCTCGGCGATCACCAAGGGCGGCGCTGCTACGGGATTGCGGTAGTCGAACACGCGGTCCAGTGCGCGCACTTTGATGCCCGGGTGCTCGACGGGTTTACCGCTGATGTTGAAGACGCAGGCACTCACGTCGCGAATGCGCGCGGGCGCGCTCGTGCGCCAATCGCAGGTGATCAGGTTGCCTTGGGTCGCGAGCACGCGATCGAGATAAGGCATCTCCGGCTCGGACAGCGCGTCGCGCAGTTTCAACGCGCCCATCTTGGCGCGCGGATCGCCGAGAAACGCCAACATCATCGCTGCGTGCAAACGCACTGGTCGATGATTGGCTTTCAGTAGCTCGGCGAAGGCATCGGGGGTTGCCATCTCCGTTGGATCGGGCGGCAACACGTCGCGCACGGGGTTGTTGACGACGAAGCTCGTGCCGCGCGCCTCGACGTGCCACTTGATGGCTTGGCCGGGCTCGAGCGCGCCCGGATAGTGCAACGGACGCAAGCGCGTGGCCGACTTGCCTTCATCTTCGTAGAATTGTACCGATAGATTAACTTCGTCGAGCGTCTTCTTGCCGTTGTTGATCACGGCCAGCTCGATCTCCAGGTGCTGATGCTCTTTGTGCGTGCTCGATTGTTGCGCGATCAGCAGGGTGCTCAAGCGCGGAAAGTCGAGCGCCCAGAGTGCAGATGAGGGACGTTCGCAACGGCAGGGTTCACCTGCGACGACGACAGCGGGGGCTGCAGCGGCGCCAGCAGCGTTGGCACCGACGGCGCTAGAGTCGGCGGGGGTAGGGGTTGCGAGCGATGCTACGCTTCCAGCGGTACCCGGCGAAACGCTACCGCTGGGCGATATCGCTGCAGCGGCGCCCCGAGGTTCGGGGCGAGCAGCCGACGTATTCTCGTCTTTGGCGGCTCTTCGAGCGGGACCCTCTGGTTCCTCGCCGTCATCGCTCTGCAGGTCTTCGTCGTCCTGCAGGTTCAGGTTACGTGCGGAGCGCCCGTGCGACGAGGAATGGCGTTCGCGATCGTCATCTGGGCCGCGCAAGAGCCAAGTCGTGGTCAGGATGGCCGCGAGTGAACTCGCGGTGAGAACGATGATCACGGCCAAGGTCGAGCGCGGCACTACGCGGATCAGATCCGCTAGCTCCACGGGATCTTCGCGGGGCGGCGCAGCGGGCGGCGCGACACTCACTGGCTTGGGCCGGAACAACTTCAACTCTGCGATGAACTGTTGCTGCAGCTGTTCACTATCCGGGCCTCTACCGACGACGCGAATGCCGACCACGACGCCCAGCAACAAGACCGCAAAAGCCGCCAGCAGAGCGATGCCCAGTGCAGTCCAGCGGCTGCTATTGGCTGTCCAGGTCGCCCATTGGCTCGCGATCGCGAGCGTCACGCTGACGGTCAGCGCCAAGGTGGCGATGCCGATGATCAACTTGCGCCGTCGCCGTTCGGGCTCGGGCAAATCGGTACCCTGACTGAAGTGGGTGAGGCACAATCGCGAGTGGGGCGTCGTACTCTGGGCCAAGACCAGAAACACATGATTGTCTCCGGCGCGGACTTCTTCGACTTGTGGCCACGGCACCAGTAACTCTGAACCACTAGCGAGCGCCGCTGGTGCGTAGCCCTCGCGGTAGCCCGCGATGCCCAGGTGCAGGAGGCGCAAGCCTTGGGGCGCGCACTCGAGCTCTAGCGTGCCGATGGCATTGCTTTGATTGCTCGGGGCGGCGACGGCGCGGACTCGCATGCAAGAATCTCTCGGCGACTGTTCACGAACGCGGCTGTCAGAACAACTTGCCCTGCTTGGAACCATCCGGCGTGGGATAACCCATGTGCTGATAAGCGCGCGTCGTTGCGACGCGTCCGCGCGGCGTGCGGCCGATGAACCCCTGTTGCAAGAGGTATGGCTCGTAGACGTCCTCGATCGTATCGCGCGGTTCGGAGAGCGCGGCCGCCAGCGTGTCGACGCCCACAGGGCCTCCGTCGTAGTGCTCGATGATCACTTGCAAGAGGCGTCGATCCATCTCGTCGAGGCCGCCCGGATCGACTTCCAAGCGCTCACAAGTCAGCTCCACGATTTGCTTCGTCATCGTGCCATTGCCTTCGATCTCGGCAAAGTCGCGCACGCGACGCACCAAGCGGTTGGCAATGCGCGGCGTGCCGCGCGAACGTCGCGCGAGCTCGAACGCGCCGTCTTTTTCCGCCGACAACCCGAGCAAGTGCGCGCTGCGTTCTACGATGCGCTGCAGATCTTCGGGCGGGTAGTAGTCCAAGCGTATCGTTACTCCAAAGCGATCACGCAAGGGTTTGCTCAACAGGCCCGCGCGGGTCGTCGCGCCGACTAGAGTGAACGGCTTGATGTCGACCGAGATGCTCTCGGCGTAGGGGCCCTCACCAGTCATCACGTCGACGCGAAAATCCTCGATCGCCGGGTACAGGCTCTCCTCCACGGGCGGACTCAAGCGGTGGATCTCGTCGATGAACAGCAGATCGCCGCGCGAGCAGCGCGTGAGCAGACCCGTGAGCGCGCCCTTGTGATCGACGGCGGGACCGCTCGTCATGTGCAACTGCACGCCCATTTCCTTCGCGAGAATGTGCGCCAGGGTCGTCTTGCCGAGGCCGGGTGGACCCGCAAGCAGGATGTGATCGAGCGGTTCCCCGCGTCGTTTGGCCGCCTCGACGTAGACCCGCAGGTTATCGGTGTGCCGCCGCTGACCTATGAAGTCCGCCAAGGACTGCGGGCGGAACAAGCGGTCCAGCTGCTCGTCATCCTGGCGTTTGTCGCCCGCAAGGAGCGAGTCGGGGCGCGAGTTGTCGGCCATTGCAGCCCTTGTACCCAGCGCCTTGGCGCTTGTCACCCCCGGCTTTTTTCCCTCGCAATCGAGCTTTTGCGGTTTAGTCTAGCCGGCGCATTGGGACGAGTCGCAAGTACCCGGACAAATGGCTCGAAACGGGTCGTTACCATCGGCGGTGGCTCGGGGCAGTTCGTGCTCTTGTCAGGGCTGCGGGACGTGCCGCGCCTGCAAATCACCGCGATCGTATCGATGGTCGACAGCGGGGGTAGCACGGGTCGACTTCGCGACGAGATGGGGGTGCTGCCTCCAGGTGACATCCTCAAATGCATCTTGGCGTTGTCGCCGCACCAAGAGGTAACTCGAAACCTCTTGCTCAGTCGCTTTCAGGGAAACAAGCGCTTGCGTGGGCACAATGCTGGTAACCTGCTGCTGACAGCGCTCACCCAATACACGGGCCAGTTCCCGGAGGGGGTCGCGGCCCTGGCGGAAATCCTAGGTGTCACGGCGAGCGTGCTGCCGGTCACGATCGACCGCGCCACGCTGGTCGCCGAGTTGACGGACGGCAGCCAGATCTTCGGCGAGTCGGCCATCGACGTGCGTGGTGATCAGAACCAACGCATTCGCCGCACTTACCTCGTGCCCCATCACAGCGAGCGCGTGCGGGTTTACGCGCCCGTCTTGAAAGCCATTCGCGCAGCCGATGCGATCGTGCTCGGGCCGGGCGATCTGTTCACGAGCATCGTGCCCAACTTGGTGGTGCCCGGTGTGGCGCGCGCGATTGCGCGTTCAACTGCGAAGCTCATCTACAACGCCAACATCATGACCAAGTACGGCGAGACCGGCGGCTTCGCGATTGAAGACTTCGTGTTCGAGATCGAGCGGCACATCAAGCGTCCGATCGACGTCATCGTCGCCAATACTCAGCGTCCCAGCCGTCGCCTGCTCGCGCGCTACGAGACAGAGCGTTCGGAGTTTCTCGAAATCAAGGACAGCGAGTCGCTGCGCGGCCGTCGCGTGATTCTGCGCAATCTGATCCACGATGGCGCAGAAATTCTGAGGCACGACGAAGTGAAACTAGCGAAGTGCCTCGCGACCATCTTCTCCGAGCTGTAGGCAAGAGCTGGCTTCCTAGGCTTTGCCGTTAGCCCAGGACATGAGCTCCTTACCGAGACGCGTCGCGCCGGTTGCTCCCCAGGCTTTGAGCAACTGAGACACCGGGGATTTGAGCGCCGGCAGGGGGCTCGTCCCGGGCGTCATTGCTTTGCAGTCGGTGGCGAGCCATTCGAGCAGGCTCTTCAGATCGCCCTGGTCGGCTTGAACCTTGCTCTTTAGGTCACCGATGGTGCGATCTTGGAACGCCAGCTTGACGTTCAGATCGATGATGTCCGGCAATAGCAAGGTCGTGGTGTCGAGCTTCACGTCGATGCGATCGAGCAGCACGTTGTACGTCTCGTCTGCCGCACGGTTCGCCTCGTCGCGCGCCTCTTTGAGCAACTCGATGCCGCCCTGTCCGGGTTTGGGTGCGCTGGTGGGGATGCGTTGACAATACAGCTTGAGCTTCGGCTCGGTTCCCGACGGACGCACCGTGAGCACCACCGAGTCGGTGAAGAACTGCAGTACGTCGCGCGGCGTCTTGTCGGTCTCGCTGACGAAAGGACCAAACTGCTTCTGGTCGGAGTAATCGACCCAGCGCGTGATGGTTTGACCGAGCAGCTTCGTCGGGGGGCGTTCACGCAGCGAGGCCATGATCTTGTTCTTGCGCAACATGCCCTCGGCGCCGGTCATGGTGATCGAACGGCTCATGCAGTCGAAGCCACCGAGGTGCTCGATGATCCCGTGGTAATAGTCGAGTAGGGTTTTGCCTTCGGCCACCAGCTGTTGATGCAGCCAAGCGAGGTACATACTCGCGGGAGCCGCGTCCTTGTCCAGGATGCGGTGATCCATCAGCGCGCCGTGGCTTTCCTCGGCCGCGATCACCAACTGGTCGGGGCGCAACTGTAGCCCGCGGTAACCTTCGCCACGCTCCAAGCGCTTGAGCACGTCGGCCACGTACTTGAAGCCCACCAGTAGATCGTCGACCAGCGCGGACCCTCCGGCGAGTTCCACGACCTTACCCAGCAGCTTCGTCGTCACGAGCGTCTCGATCACCAGACCTTTGCGCTTCGGCCCGCGTGGGTCGAGCATCAAGAAGTAGGTCAGGATCGCGGCGATCTGGTTGCCATCGAAGTGGTACCAACTGCCGTCTTTCAGACGTGCTTCCATCCCGATGCGATCGGCATCGGGATCGCTCGACAGCACCAAGGTCGAGCCGACACTCTCTGCGTAGGCACACGCCGGCTGTGTCGACTGCGGCACTTCGGGATTCGGTGCACGGAACGGGATTGGCGCAAAACTGCCGTCGGGGCCCTGATCCTTCGGGGTGTGGATTGGAAATCCGAGTTCTTGCAGGAGGTTACCGGCGGTGCGTAAACCCACGCCGCAGAGCGGCGTGTAAGTGATCGGCACTGCGCTCACGCTCTTGACCAGATCGCCGAACATGCGCTTGTAGCCGCTCAGGTACAGCTCACGGAAATTCGCCGGCAAGTCACGGACTAGACCCTCGGCCAGTGCTGTCTCGAATGGCACGGTCTTGACCCCCGTCGCCGTCTCCATCGTATCGACCAAATGTTGATCGTCGGGCGCGATGGGTTGGCTGCCGAATTCGTCGTAGACCTTGATGCCGTTGTCGTCGGGCGGATTGTGGGATGCCGATAGGTTTACGCCGCCGACGATTTCCGGAGTTTGGCTGATCAAGAACGCCAATTCTGGCGTCGAGAGCACGCCGTTCGGATCGTTCGGACTCACGATGTAGGAAGTGATGCCGTTGGCCGCGTAAATCTGACACGCCAAGCGCGCGAGCGAGCGCGACGACACGCCGAGCATGGGGTGCTTCTCGCCCAAGAAGCGGTACGTGCCTGCGATGTCGTTGAAGACGCGGACGTCGTTCGCCACCGCGACCGCGAGCTGTTTGCGATCGGGGTACTTCTTCTTCAGATAGTCGCTGTGACCCTGCACGGTCATGGCCAACGTCGTCGGGTTGAAGCGGTTCGAGCCGTAACCGACGCGTCCGCGGCGGCCGCCTGTACCGAAGGGCAAGACCTGCCAAAACGCGTCGAACAACAAATCCACGCGTTCTTCTTTGACGTGCGTCTGCAGCATGTCTTCGAACGCATACGGGAAGGAACCGCTCAACCAAGCCTTGAGTCTCTCGAACGCGCTCTCACCGAGAGCGCCGTACTTTTGCCGGATCCGATCGCCGATCTTTTCGAGTTCCATGGCTTCGTTCTAAATCAGCAAAACCCTTTCTGCCACAGCTTTGCCACCCCTACCGAAGCGGAGAAATCGCGCTTGGGGCACGCCTGCGCGCCGCATGCGGGGAGGATTCAGCTGCCCGGCCGTGAACCGGGATCGCGCCCGCTTTGGCTTTGCTCTTCCGCCTGCGCATCGCTCTGGGGTATCTCGACATCGACGGAGGGAGTCTCGTGAGTGAACGGCCCCTCCGGCATCTCCTCGCGTGGCCCGTCCCAGGTCGTTCCCGGTTGGGGGATCGAAAGGCCCCCTCTGGGCAGGCGCGGCGGCCGCGGGATCGACTGCAGGGTTTCGTATTCCTCGCTCCCTGTATTTCTCGGCTCGCTTTCCGCGGTTGGACGTTTCGCAGGTTTCGCCGGTGGGGCGAAAGAGCTCACTCGCGATGGTGGCTTCGAAGTCACGGGTGCCGGGACCCAGGGCGGCATGACTTGGGTCGGTAGGGAATACGAGGGGCGTGACGAAGGTTCCGAGTAGCGGTTCGAAGGTGGGATCGAGGGCACGTTCAGCGATAGCGAACTGCTCGGCGGCAACGACGGTGGCTGACTCTGTCGAGCCGTGCCGGGCGGCAGACTCTGCGGCGACAGGCCCTGGGGTGGGCGACTCGCTGGCGGGTGACTGGAGGGCGGACGGCTCGATGGTGGCGCCGGGATACTGTGCAGAGGCGCGCTCGCGGTTGGCAACGGGGCGGCAGCCGTGGGCAGCTGCACGCAGAACATGGCGCCCTTCTTGCCGCGATCGACGACCCGCACCGAGCCCTTGTGCAACTTCACGACCGAGCGCGCCAAACGCAAACCGAGCGACAGTCCTCGGTGCTCGCGCATGGGTTGTTCCGTAGCGGGGGACAGCATGCGTTCGAGTTCGGTGGGGGGGTGGCCTGGCTTGGGCACATCCACGTCGATGCGCATGGATGACTCGGATTCACGCTCGGCGCGAATCCACATCTTGCCCCCTTGATTGGTCCTGATGCTGTACGCGATCAGCGTTGCCAGCGCACGCGTGATGCGAATGCGATCGATCAAGAGCGGGGGGATGTTGTCCTCGATCTCCTCGAAGATCTGGGCTTCGTAACCCGAGCTCAACTGCCGCGCGGTCGCGATTGCGCGGTCGAACAGCTCCTTGAAGCTGACCTCGTCGGTGACCAGCGACAGATGTCCCTCTTCGACGCGCGCGGCGTCCAAGATCGTTTCAATCAGCGCGAGCAGCTCGCGGGCACGCGAATGAATCGCCTCGAGGCTCTCTTCCTGACCTTGACTGAGGGGCTGCTGCGCGACCACGTGCGTGAACCCCAAGATCGAGTTGAGCGGTGCCTTGAGATCGTGGCTGACGCTGGCGAAAAACAATCCGCGTGCGCGCACCGCAGCCGAACGCGCGTCGATCGCGTTCTCTTGCGCTTGGGCAAACACCGCAAAGCGCGCAGTGAGCGCGTCGATGGCGGCACCGAGATCCGCGATCAGCCTCAGTTGTGGTGCTCGTAGCACGCCGGTGTGTTGGTGCCGCGCTGCAGGGCTCGCGCCAAGCAGACGGACGCCACGCGTGGCGTAGTAAAGATCGGTACTGAGCAAGTTGCCGAGCAAGTAACCGAGGATGGCAGCGGCAATCGTCGCGAGCAGACTCACGATCACGGGCGCGACGCTCATCACCTCGACGGTCGAGGCATCGAAACGCACGGTCGCGCTCCCCGTATCCAGGGGCGTCGTCAGTTCCGCAATCCCGCTGCGCTCCTGGATCACGCCATAACGCGCTTGTGGAGACGAGATCTGCGCCGGGAAGCCCAAGCGTTCTGCGCGGGCGAGCGCGCGCTCCAAACCATCGACCCCGCCTGGGCGCAGTTCGAGCGCAGCGCGTGCCAAGACTCGCGCCGTCTCTTCGCGGCTCTTCTCGTCGTCGCGCCGCATGTGGGCGTTTACAATCAACGCCGAGCCGAGCGCGACGAACAACACGGGCGTCGCGACCGCGACGACAATCCGGCGATTGATGCGGCCGCGCGTCGCCGAGGATTTGTCATAGTATGCGATCACGTTCTTCATCAGCGCCTCGGGCGCCAACTCGAGTACTTCGAGGAAGTCGTGTCGAATCAACACGTGCATCGGCAAGCACGTGGTTGCCAGCATCAACGTGGCGAGCAAGGCGACGCTGAGAGCCGCGGTCCAGTCGAGCGGCGTCGGGCGAAACGGCACCAACAAGCCGCCCAGCGACAGTGAATGCAAGGTCAGCCACAAGCCCGTCAAACGCCCTGGTTCGTGGGCGAACTTGGCGACCGCACTCGGTTCGAGCGTCGTCGTGCCTTCGCGGCGGTCGAGCGAAAGCGCTTGCAACAAGAAGCGGTAACGACGCAGGCTGAACCAGGTCGCGATCGACGTCGATGTGGCGCCCAGCGCGGCCCCCGCGAGCAGCCAGAAACTCAACTCGTCGTTCTGAGTGTAAAGCTGGAGCAGCAATGGCACTGCCCAAGCCAAGCCGATGCCGGCGCCAAACGAGAAGCCCAACTGCCAGCGGTAAACGCGTCGAACCAAGCGATCGGGATGAGTCACGTCTTCTCTCCCGGATTCGATGGCCTGGGCGGCAAGTTACTGATGCGCGCTTTCGAACGTGAACGACCCTTCTGCACACTGGGCAATGTGATCGTGAAGGTGGCGCCCTTGCCGAGCTCACTAGCGAGCGAGATTTTGCCGCCGTGCATGCGCACGAGGCGGCGCGTGATCGCGAGCCCGAGCCCGGTGCCCGCGCCGCGCGCCTTGATATCGCCGACCTGCGAGAAATCGTCGAAGATTGCTTTCTGGTCGCGCACGGCGATGCCCGGACCCGTATCCTTCACCGACAGCGAGGCCTCGCCCTCGCGCCGGTTCACGGTGATCTCGACGAAGCCGTGTTGGGTGAACTTGACGGCGTTGCCCACCAAGTTCGACACCATCTGGCGCACGCGCACGGGATCGGCCCAAGCCACTGCCGCTTCGCCCACCAAGCGCAGTTCGAGTCCCTTCTCGCGGGCGGCCATCTTGTGTTCGGCAACCACGCTATCGGCGATCATGTAGATGTTGGTCAGATCGCGCGCCAGGGTCATCTCGCCCGATTCGAGCGCCGACAAATCCAAGATGTCCTTGATCAGCGCTTTGAGGTGGTTACCTGAATCGCGTACCGTGGACAGACACTCGCGCTGGTCCTCGGTCAGCGGTCCTTCGACCTCGGCCAAGAGCACATCGGTGAAGCCCAAAATGACATTCAGCGGGGTCTTCAGTTCGTGGCTCAGGGCGGCCAAGAAAGCACTGCGATCGCGCTCGATGCTCAGCGCCAAGCGCAGATCTTCGCGATACGTGCTCTCGGCCTCGGTGAAGCGCTGCACCAAGTCGTTGAACGACTGGGTCATCGTGCCCACTTCGTCGATCGTGCGCACGGGCACCGTGGCGCCCGCCGGATCCGCCTCGGCCTTGGCCATGTTGCGGATGCGTCGCGTCAAGTAAACGACGTCCGCGTGTACGTCTCGGGCTAACGCAAAGGCGACGAGCGCGGCGATACCGATCAGGATCGCGCTGTAAGCCGCCACCGAGCTGACCATGGTCTCGATTCCCGGCGGTTGCCGCGGCGCGCTGACGAACGCGATCACGCTGAGCTCGGCCAGCGGCGGAGGCAGTTTTGCGACCGAAAAGCGCGAGCGACCCAGGCTGGTTTCGGTTTCCCCTTCGTGCACGACCAACAGCTGGCTGATGCCTGCCTCGGGCGGGGGACCTACGCTGCCGTCGACCAGGATTCTGCCTTGGGCGTTGACGAGCACGATCTCGGCGCCCGAACGAATCGCGGCGCGTTCCACGAAGGCCTCGCGGGCTGCGCTCGGCACCGACGTCAAGCGCTCAGCCAACGTCGTGGCGAGCAGCTCGCTGCGCAAAGCTGCCCGTCGATCGTTTTGACGGATCAGCTGATTGACGCCGATCGTCGCGATCGCGAGCGCTGCCAGCAGGCCGAACACGACCACCGTCGCCGGCACCAGGGCAGAGAACGGCATGCGGCCGCGCCGAAATAGGTTCCAGTTGGACCACCAGCGATTCACCACGGCCGCGCATCAGTCGAGAGCAGACTAAATACCGCGTGATCGAACCACGCGCCACGCACGCGTTCCGCTTGTCTGGCAACACCCTCGAACTGGAAACCAAGCCGCCGAATCACGCGCAAGCTGCGCTCGTTCTGGGTCGCGGCAGCGCAGCGCACGCGATGGATCCCGAGCTCATCGAAGGCCAGCGCCAAGCACAGGCTCGCGGCTTCCGTCATCAGCCCGCGTCCGGCCGCGTCCTTTGCCAGCCAATAGCCGAGCTCACAACTTTTGTGGATGTGAACGCAGCAATCGAGGCCGACCAAGCCCAAGAGCTCTCCGCCGGTCGCGCTGCGAATGCCGAGGCGAACGGCCTTGCCCGCGTCCCAATCAGCGGCACAACTATCGACGTAGCGTTGACTCGCGCTCGGTGTGCTGTTGAAGGGGACCCAAGGCAACCACTGCTCCAAGTGATCGCGTGAGCGATCGACCACCGTCCACAGCTCGGGCCCGTCTGCGGGATCAATCGGCGTCAAATTGACGCGCGCACCGAGCAATGGCTGATTGCGAATACGGCTTCGCGAAGGGATCCGAAGGTGGCTCGGCGCCCGACTCGAGACGGGTTCGGCCTTGTTGTTCACTTGCAGTCCGCACGGGCGATGAAGGGTTCTTGGACGGCCGCTTCGTAACCGCGCCAAGCTACGTACCAGCGCCCGGGTTTGTTCTTGGCCGGTACGAGTACGGGTGGCGGTTGTTGCAGCGCGGCGCTGATGCGCCCAACGGGTGAGCCTTCGCCGAAACCGCCATTGTCGAGCGGCGCGATCAAGACGTGCTTGTTTTCGTACCAAGCCAGCATGCCATGATCGCCGACCAACTCCAGGCCGGGACGCGCGCTGCCCGATGCCATCTTCTTGCGCCAGACGATGCTGCCGTCCTCGGCGATGTTTGCCACGTAGCCGGCGTTCTGCGCGTCGTCCCAGGCGACGAAACAGCTCCCGTGGGGCGTGCAGCGCAGCACACTCTGATCGTGATTGTCGGGGGCGTCGCTCAACGGCTGCACTTGGCCGAGGAAGCGATCGCTCTCTTCGTCACCGGGGGCCGCGACGCGGTTGTCCGGCACGACGCTGGCTCCGGCTTTGAGTTTGTCCTTGGCCACCCGCAGTAGCATCATCTGCTGCTTGCTGTTGCGGCGTAACGTATAACTCACGATCAGCAAGCGATCGGTGACGGCGATGGCTGGTCTATCCGCTTGGGTCTTGCCCTTTTGCGGGATCGCGTAGCCCGTGATCGCCACGGGCGGCATCGTCGCGTGCAACTTCGAGTCGAGCTTGGCCACCACCAAATCGAAGACGCGATCACGGCTGGGCTCGACCCAGACCGCCCAGAACTGGCCATCGGTATCCGGCGTGACGGCCAGCCCGTAAGGGTGCTTGGCAATGCTGGTGCTGAGCAGCTCCGGCGCGGCAGTGATTGCGCCATCTGCACCGAGCAAACGCGTGAAGGCGCCGGCTTTGGGCGCATCGAAATCCGAGTAAGCGATCCCCAACTGTTCACCCACTGGCAACAGTTCCGGGTCGCGCACACTGACGGCTTCAGGACTCAAGTTGCTGACGGCCGAGGTCCGCCGCAGGGCTTCGTCAACGACGGCCAAGCGTGCTTGGGTCGCGTCCGAGCTCGGATCCTTATCGGCCCAGGTCACCAGCAGGCCGCGTGAACTCTCGACCAACCAAGGCGCAGAGCTCTCGGTCGTGTTGTCGAACGGCCGCGGGTGACCGATCGCGGTCAGCACACAGGCGCCAGCGGGCTTCTCGGTCGCTACCGAGGCGTGCGCCAAAAGTGAACGCGTGGCTTTGCCCTGACCTTTTTCGAAGGCCACGCGCAATAGCTCGATGCTGCGCTCGACTTCGCCCTCTGCGAACAGCCCTTGGGCTTCGCTGATCTCGTGGGCAAAGGGTCCCGTTTCCGCGCCCACGTCGGCGTTGTGCCCGATCAGTCGCTCGAACAGCCCCGAATAAACGAGCGCGCCCAGAGTGGCACCGACGGCGAAGGCGGCGCCCGCGTAGCCCCAGAAACGCTTCAAGCGTTTACCTGGAGCGGGCAATGCGGCATCGCTGACCAAGGGTTGCTCTGGGGTCTTGCGCGGCAGCGACGTCGACCAGGGTGGACTGGGCGGACGCGACGCCGGGCGTGGGGGAGCCACGGCGTAACCCGCCGCGTTGGGATCACTGGGCTCGGGCGCCAAGTACGCTGGCGGCTGTCCGCCGAGCGGGGTCGCGCCGGGATGCAGTGCCTCCGCCGGGGCCAGTACAGCGCGCAGGGCGAACACGAACTCGTCCGCGTCTTGAAAGCGCTCGTCGACGTTGCGTGACAATGCTTTGGCGAACCAAGCGTCGAACTCGAAGGGCAGATCCGGGCGGTACGCGCGTGGCTCCGGCAAAGGCGCGGTCGCGATCTGAGCCAGGATCATCGCGACGCCCTGTTCGACGTCCCAAACCGTGCGCCCCGTGAGCATCTCGAACACGATGCAACCGAGGGCCCACAGATCCGAACGCTGGTCGACGTTGCCCTTGGCCTTGGCTTGTTCGGGACTCATGTATGCGGGCGTGCCGAACAGCGCGCCCTCTTTGGTCAAGCGCGCGTTGGCAGGATCAAGGTGCGGCTCGTAGAATTTCGCGAGCCCGAAATCGACCAGCTTGGTCTGCAATGCGCCGTCATCGCCGTGCGTGAGAAAGATGTTCTCGGGCTTCAGATCGCGATGCACGACATGCAACTCGTGCGCGCGCTTCAAGCCCTTCGCCGTTTGAATCGCAATCCGCAGCGTGTCGTCAATCGGCAACATGCGTTCGCGCGCCAAGCGATCGTACAAGCTCTCGCCTTGCAAGAGCTCCATCACGATGAAAGGCCGATCGTCGTACGTACCGACGTCGTAAACCTCGCAGATGTAGGGACTGTGGATGCGGGCAGCTGCGCGCGCTTCACGCAGGAAGCGCTCCGTCACCGTGCGGCTCGTCGCGAGTTCGGAAGCGAGGATCTTGACCGCGACTTGTTTACCGATGCTGACGTTCTCCGCCGAGTAAACGGTCGCCATACCGCCGCGGCCGATCTCCTTCATGATCTTGAATTTCCCGTCGAGGATCTCGCCCACGGGTGCCGCGAAACTGGTGCTAGGCATGTCGAAGACTGGGAGAACGGCGCTCTGTGGCGCGCGCCCCACGTTACTCGGCCGCGCGCATGGCCGCGAGTCCCGTCCGCACTTCACGGCTTCGGGTCCGCGTTGCGGTTCGATTTAGGGCCTGTGGCCGGCCGTGGCCCTCATCAGCGCAGTCGTGGGGGCAGACGTATCACCTTACCGCCCGGCGGCGGGTCCAGCGGAGGCAGAGCGACGATCAGCCGTTCGATGCGTTGAGTTGCGTGCAGCAGTGCACCGACGCCGGCGGGCTCGGAAAGCGCGCCTCCGAACACGAGAACCACGACGTAAAGTCCGCCCAGCAACCTGGCCAGACACTCCCGCTCGTCGTTCAACGTGAGGCGCAATACGTGCCCGTGAGCCCCACGAACGTCATCGGGGTGTTCGCTGCGCAGTTGTTCGGCCCAACGCTGGATGTGTTCACTCGTCACCTCGCGGATCGGGGTCACGATCGACGACACCCCCCAGATCACGGGCGAGCTCAGATCCGAGACGAACGCGCAGTCCGAACCGGCTCGCGTCGCCAGCGCGGTGAGTTCCGCGTCGAGCCGGGCGCGCGCAGTCGCCCCGTCTGCCGGGTAGCTGCTGATGGGCGCGGTCGCGCGTTCGACGGTCTCGCTGAAGCTTTGCGACAAGTGAACGAGCTTTTCTTGTGCGGCCGCCGGGCTTTCCGGAGCGTCGCGAAACACCGCAACCAGGCGCGCGTCCGAGCGTGGGATGCGCACCCAAATCAGTTTGGGATCCGTTGGCGCCTCTCCACCGAGCTCTATTCGAGCGTCGGCCGCGCCGAGCTCGCGCGTCACCGTTTCGAGGAACCGCCATAGTCCCAGGTCCATGGGCGTGGAGTGTAAACCGTTTCGCGCTCGGTGTCTCAGGGTGCCGCGTATCCCACACACGGCGATCTTTTTCGATCGCCGAGGAACGAGTTCCCTTGCGGCCGTGCGGCCAGGTATTTTTGGGGCTGCACGGCGGCGGCTAGCGTGCTGAGGTGAAGACAGTAGCGCGTCTTCGAGACGCACTCGCGCCCTTAGACCTCATCATGACGACGCACAGCTGGAACGATCCCGACGAACCGACGGCGGTCTACGATTCCTCTCGGTCCATTCCACCGAGCGAGGAACGTTGGTTCATTAGTCGCGGCAATGGCACGAAGGAGCAGCTGTCCGCGTCGCAGATCATCGATCTTTGCCAAGACGGTACCTTGTCGGAATCGACGCCCGTTTGGCGTGACGGCTTGAGCGGCTGGACCCGCTTGGGTGAGGTGCCCGAGTTGGCGCAGGCTTTGCGTGCGTTTTCCAAGTTACCGTTGGCGCCTGCGACCGGCGTCTCGGTGGCTGGGAGCTCGGTGGCTGGGGGCTCGGTGGCTGGGGGCTCGGTGAGCAATTCGGTGAGTGCACCGGCTTCACGCGCCTCTCTGCCGTCGTTGCCACCGCCGCCGTCTCTATCTCCGCCTCACGCGTTCCAACAACTGCCGTCACTGCCCCACACCGCGACGACCACGCCGCCGCAGCGCACGACGCGTTCACCCAGCGTCATCATCAACGAGCAAGGGGGCGTCGAGGGCTCAGCACCACTGTTGTCGTTGCTCACGATCCGGGAGCCCTACTCGCTGCAAATCGCAGGCGTGCGCAGAGTCGGCGTTTGGACCCTGACCGCCACCGTGGTCTCGCTACTGGTCGGGACTACGCTCGGCGCAATCCTATTTCGCGGTGACGTGATTCGTGCGGCTGAGCCGGTCGTGAATCTCGATCAGCAAACCGCTACGGTCGACCTGAATACCACGGCACAGGATCCCGCGGGCCAGGCCGCCGCGAACGCCCTTGATGCCCCTCGCGCCGCAGCTGAGCCGCGAGCGGCCGAGCCTGCAACGCTGCCAGCGGATCAGCCCCAAGCGGCTAGGCCGGGAGTTGCAGATCGCGGGCCCGTAGCCGCCGCTCCGACCCCCGTCGTGGTCAAGAGTGAACCCGAGCGCACTCGTTCATCCGCGCCAGCCAAAGCCAAGGCCGAGTCGGGCGCTCAGAGCGGCTCGTCGTTCGACAAGAACGCCGCGGGTCAGGCGCTCAGCGCTGCGGCGGCGCGCGCAGCACGCTGTAAACCGTCGGGCGGCCCCACGGGTTCGGGCCAAGTGCGGATCACTTACGGCTCCTCGGGCCAAGTGAAGTCGGTGTCCGTGCTGACGCCGCGCTTCCAAGGCACTTCGACGGCGAGTTGCGTACAAATGGTCTTCCGCGGCGCCAAGATCCCGGCGTTCAGCGGCCCTGACGCGACGCTGACCCGCGGTTTCACGATTCAGTGAGCCTGCGCTGCAGACGCAGGCAGCTCTGCTGCCCGACGTCCGCGCTCGAGATCGATGGCTCGCAGCACCAGTAAGCCGAGCACGAAGAACATTCCCGTGACGAGCATCGCGATCCGGTGGTCGTTACCACTGATCCAAGTGACAGCGCCGTAAGTGATCGGTCCCAGAATCGACGCCAGCTTCACTGCGAGACCCCACAACCCAAAGAACTCACCGTGACGATCGGCGGGGCTCAAATAGCCGACGAGGGCGCGTCCGGCAGATTGGCTCGCGCCCAAGCAGACGCCGGCTAGGTTGGCCGCGACCCAGAAGCCTGCTGCTTGACGGCTGGCCCAAGCGATGAGCACCATCAGACACCAACCCCAAAGGGTGATGGCCAGCGTTAGCTTGTGGCCGATACGGTCTTGCCACTGTCCGAAGAGCACCGCTCCGATGCTGGCCGTGACGTTCACCACCAAGACCAACAGTAGCGTGTCTTGCGTACTGAAGTGCATGGCCTCTTGCGCGTAGATCGCTGCCAACGCGATCACCGTTTGAACCCCGGATTGATACAGCACGATGCACCCCAAGAAGCGCATCAAATCGCGGTACTTGCGGGCATGGGTAAAGGTTTCGCTGACGCGCTTCCAGGCCGCCGCGTATTGCCGATCGCCGCCTTGGATGGGCTTGGCTCGCTCCTTCAAGAACAGGAACGTCGGCGTCGCCGCGATCGCGAACATGCCGGCCGTGATCAGCATCGTGACGGGGACGGCACCGCTTTCGCTTTGTCCGTGCGCCTTTGCCCAAAGCACGTAGCCGAGACACAGCGCGAGCGTCAGTAGTCCACCGATGTAACCGAGGGCCCAACCCCAAGCGGAGACTTTGCCGAGTGAACCGCTGTTGGCGAGTTCCGGCAGGAACGCGGCCGCGATGTTCTCGCCGCTACCGAAGAAGAAATTCGAAAACACGATCAAGGCGCAGCCGAGCGCCAGGTCACCAGGACCTACCAAACTGAGCAACGCCGTACCCACGACGCAACCTACGGTAGTGACCAACAAGAGCCGCTTCTTGATCGCGTGCGCGTCGGCAAACGCGCCCACGAACGGCGCGCTGACGATGATCAGGAGATAACTCACCGACAGGGCGAGCGTCCAAGCGAAGGTCGCCCAACTCGCTTTGGCGGCGACGACCGACACGAAGTAAGCATTGAAGACCGCGGTGATGACCACCGTGGTGTAGCCAGAGTTGGCAAAGTCGTACATCGCCCAAGCCCACACTTCGCGGGGCTTCACGTCGTCCAAGGTGCTGCTCACGGGTGAATCGCCTTGGTGGCGGCCGGACCGCTTGGCGCAGCACTTGGCGCTGCGGGTGCGCTGCTCGCGCTGGCAGGCGTAGTCGGTGCGCTGGGCGTCGGCAGAGCGCTAGAACTGGGAGCGCTCGCGCTGGCAGCGGGTCCGGCAGTGCTCGCGCTGGGCGCGCTCGGGGCGATCGGTTCGGCGCTGGTGCTCGTCGCGGGTGCCGTGCTGGCCACGGGTGCGGTGCTCGTCGCTGCCGCCGTTGCCGCAGAGTTGGCCGGTCGCGGCATCTCTGGGTTTTCGGAGATGTCCCGCAACAGCTCGTCGCTATCGGGCTCCACCTCGAACACTCCGACCGTCCAATTGGGATGGCCGTAAACATCGCGCGCGAGTTTGTCGCGCACGATCACGGCGCGGTAGACATGCCCAACTTGGGCTTGGAACGCGCGCGTCACGACGCGGTCCTCGTCGCCTTGCCCGAGGCTGATCTCGTGACGACCGGGTAGCATCTCGACGTGGATGCGATCTCGGGGATCGTCGAGTTTGAACCCGAGCTGTTCGCCGTCCAGCGCCGCGATGAACGAGTCCCCTCCGCCCAGGATACGTAAGATCGCGATGCGATTCGCTGGCAGCGGAGCCCCTTGGTATTGCTGGATGACGAAGGTCGCGGTTGCACACCCGACGACCGTCAACAAACCGAGCGCCAACCATGCGATTCGCGCGCGCCGCGAATGTTTGGGGCCTGCAGCGAAAGCCAAAGACAAGGAGCGAGAGAATCGCGCTGACCAAAACGGCATGGCCCGGACCATACACGATTCGTTTTGGAGCTCGGCCCCTTTTCCCAAACTCAGGATGGCGCGCGACGTGCTCGGGTGAGCTAAATCTCGGGGGCTCGGCGTCCTAGCTAACTCTCCCCATGCTCTCTTCCTCGGCCCCGCCCGTCCTACGCTCGCGAGTCCGCGCTTCGGCTGTCGCGCTGGCGCTGGCGTTGGGGTTGCACAGTGCAGGACTGTTGCTCGCACGGCGTGCACCCGCGAACGCCAACCCGGTAGAGTCGCTGGTGCCCGCCGATCTGGAGTTGGTTGCCGCCCCCGATCTGCAGGAGCCGGAAGTGAAGCCGTCCGCTAATGCGGGTGGGGGCACCATCGAACCTGGGCTCGTGGCTCGAGCGAGCGGGGAGAGCCCGGTCAAAGCCCGTCAGCCCGCAGCCATCCAACCGACCCCGAAAGCCCCGCCGGTGAAAGTGGTTCCTCGCGCCGCCGAGGCTCCCGACAAGCCCGACAGTCTGCTGCACGGTCAGGCTGACGAGCCCGCCCCGGAGGATCTGTTCGCCCTCGACCAACTGCTGACTGCCGATTCGAGCGCAGACGCCGTGCCGAGTCAGCCGCGCCCCAAGCCCGTGTTCGTCACCAGCGCGACCGTGCCGGTGGCAGCAGTGGCTATGGCAGGTAAACAGGCTGCTCCGGCAAAACACTTTGGCAGCGGCAGCGGCAGCGGCGGCGGACCAGGCGGCAATGGGCATGGCTTCGGCGGCATGAGCGACAAGGATGCCGAGCTGTTCGGAGGTGAACACGGCGCCTTCCGCGGACAAGTCTGCCCGATCCCCGTCGGCACTCCGAGCATCAAGTCCTTGGGTCGTTGTCAGCCGATCAAAGAGATCTACACCGACACCTTCAACATCCCCTCGCGCAGCTTCAAGCTCGGTTTCCCCGGCTTACCAGGCCAAAACGAGTGGTTCGCGATTCTGTATACGGGAAGCTTCATCGTCAAACGCAGCGGGCTGTATCACTTCCGTCTGTCGTCCGATGACGGCTCGATCTTGCAGATCGACGATCAGCTGGTGATCGACAACGACGGCAATCACGCGCCCCTATCACGGCGCGGCGCTCTCGATCTCAGCGAGGGCAAGCACGAATTGCGGTTACGCTATTTCCAAGGGCCGCGCACTCTGGTCGCGCTGCAGCTCTTCGTGACCCCACCCGGGCGCGGCGAGCACTTGTTCCGCCCTGCCTTCTGAGCCGCGGAGCGCTCAACCCTTGCACAGCTGATCGAAGAACTCTGGCGCCGTGGCGGCAGCGCGCGCAACGTTGCGTGAGACTTGGCCGCTCGAAACCAAGCGCGCGAGATCACGCTCTAAAGGCAACATGCCGGCTTCTTTGCTCGACGCGATCACGCTCGGGAGCTGCTCCGTCTTACCCTCGCGGATCAGGTGCGCCACGGAGGTCACATTGGTCATGACTTCGGTCGCGAGGATGCGTGTACCGGCCCTGGTCGGCAGCAGGCGTTGGCTGACGATCGCGCGCAAACTAGAGGCGAGCTGACCGCGAACTTGGCGTTGCTGGGTCGCCGGGTACAGATCGACGATGCGCTCGACGGCAGCGACCGCACCGCGCGCGTGCAGGCTGCTCAGCACCAAGTGACCGGTCTCTGCAGCAGTCAGCGCCAGCGCCGTGGTGTCGGCGTCGCGCATCTCACCGATCAACATCACGTCCGGATCTTCACGCAGAGCGTCGCGCAGACCCGTGGCGAAGCTATCGACGTGGGTTCCGACTTCGCGCTGCCTGAGCAAGCTGCCGTCGGCGCTGAGCAAGTACTCGATTGGCGCCTCGAGCGTGATGCACAAAGCCGAGCGGTTGCGCAAAGTGCTCTCGGTCAGAGCGGCGAGCGTCGTGCTCTTGCCAGCCCCGGTGGGGCCACACACGAGCACCAAGCCCTGCGTCGCGCCGACCAACGCGTGCACCTCTGATGGCAACCCCAAGCTGCCGAGCGTGGGAACTTGGCGCTTCAACAGACGGATCGCTGCGCACAGGCCTTGCTCCGCCAAGAACACGTTCACGCGCAGCCGGCAATCGTGGGCGACACTGAACGCCAGGTCGCAAGCGCGTCCGCTGTTTACTTGTCCCCACTGCTGGTCCGACAGCAGACCGCGCAGTCCCGTGACCAGGCCGGGAAACGTCTGTAGTTTACCCGCGACGCGCAAGACGGGTGCTTGCCCCTGTGTCAGGTGCAGATCGCTGGCCCCGAGCTCCATCGCTTTGCCGATCCAGTCCAGCAACCCCGGTACCGATTCCAGGGTGCCGGGTGAACTGTCCGCCCTGCCTAGCGCCGCCTGATGCTGCTCGCCCTGAAGCGGGGCGACCCCGGTCGTCTCCGCGCCGCTGGCTGGGGCGACCGGCGCCGGCTTGGGCCGCTCGGGGCCGCGCTGGGTCGGGATGCCGACCGGAGGCTCTACGCTCTTGGAAACGCGCTGAGCGCCGAGCTCGGGCGTCGCAGCCTTGGACGTTTCTTGTTTCTGCCCAGGCCGCCGCATCACGCGCAAGCTGGCGACTCCGTCGTCGCCCAGATCTCCCGTCAGGAATACGTCGAACTGCCCGAGCGTTTTGGCGTCGTACACGAAGTGTGAATTGGCGCTGCCGGACGCCTGGTGCGCGGCCGCCATCTCGCCGCACAGGGCGCGGAGCATCGAGTTCGACATCGCGGGAACCGTTAACCGCAAAGCGCGATCACCCGTAGACCCCACGGGCTCTTGGCCCGTCTTGCACGTCAGTCTATCCCCGCCTTGCTCGACGACGATTCGGAGCAGGCCATCGAGCGGGGTGCCAGAGTATTGAGTCATGACGCTCTGAGCTTATTCTCGTGCCTGACAAAAGCTCGAACTACGTGCTTGTGCCGGGTTTTCGAGCTGTTCGAAGCTCCGAACGTTCTGTTTGGGAATGAGTCGAACCCTTTACGGCACTGGCCGGCTAATCCCTGGAGGGTTCGTCCCTGACAATCGCCCTCGTCGACTTGGGCTAGCCACACGACGACCCAGCAACCAAAAGCGGCTCAGCAACAAAACGCAAACGACCAGCAACGAAACTTCATCTGACGGCGATGGTTGCTGTTACGGGTTACTACCGAGTACGGTATCGAAGGCGTGTGGAAGTGGCGCGTCGTCGAGTCTTCGAGCTTGCGCGAACGGCGCACGGGTGGCGGTCACTGCTAGACGCCGCTGTTGACTGTAGGATCGTGCAGCTTTGCGTTGCAAAACGCATCAGTGCGGCATTTGCGAGGCTCACGCCGGTGACGACGGCGCCCGCAAGGGCGGTAGCTGCCGGCACAACCTGGCGGAGACTCTGCCGCGGGCCCGCTTGGCACGCTAGCTGCACAAGCAAGCGGCATGAAGCGAATCGTTGGAATCGACCGATGGCGGCAGCAGAACCGCCTGTTGTTGAGCGCTGCCTTTTTGCTTGGCAGCGTTGCGCTCATGAACGGCTGCACTGTGATTCAGGGCATTTTCAAAGCCGGCGTCTGGGTTGGCGTATTGAGCGTGGTCGGGGTCATTGGCCTCCTGATCTGGGGCGCTTCCGCACTGTTGCGCTAGGCCCCGAAAGCCTTGGGGGTCGGGCGG
>DATAHU010000093.1:0-3528 GCA_036263015.1 Polyangiaceae bacterium
AAAACCCGACATCTCAACGCGACCTCGAAAGCAGCTGCTTTGGCGTTGCCCCCGCAAACTCGCGCACGTCGCGCACCAGATGTGACTGATCGTAGTATCCCGCAAGCTGCGCGATCGTGGCCAGCGATGGGGGGCTGTCCAAAGCATCGTCAGGCCCCAAGCTGGTTGCCGGCAGCTGAGTTTTCGCCACGACCATCGCTCGCTCGAATCGAGCCAGACGGGCAAACTGTTTTGGACTCACGCCCACGCGGTCTCGAAAGCGGCGCTCGAGCTGGCGTTCACTCACTCCGAGCGTTGCTGCGGTCTCCGCGACGGACAGAGCGTCTGTTCGAGCGAGAAGCTCCGTTGCGCGCATCACGAGAGCATCACTCGCGAACGGTAGCTCCAGCAAAAACTGCTCGACCGCGAGGACACGAGCGCGATCATCCTGCGCTTCGCAAACCTGCTCGCTCAGCTCTGAAGTCCGCGCGCGGCCCACCACGTCGTCCAACGACACGCTTCGATCCAAGAGCTCTCCCGCAGGAAGCCCAAGGCTTGCTGCCCCCTGGGACGTAAAGCGCACGAGCACCGAACCTGTGGGCTCGGGATGAACGAAGCGTCGCACGGTGGACTGAATGCCCGTCACGCCGGCTTGCGACAACGGACCTTGCTCTGCGTGAATGCGTCCACGAAACTGCACGCCCATCACAGCGCCGGGAACGGGTAGCACCGGCGCTTCGCCGCCCCCATTCTCGACCACGACGATCGCCGCAACTCGACTGGCGAGTCTCGGATTCGGAGCGTAGCGACGGACTGACACCGCGGGAGCGTATCACAAACTTCAAGTCCGAACTTACGTCATCGCCGAGCTCAGCTCGCTAAGACGCAGGCGCTACGGCAGGGGGATGACCAGTCCGCAAGGGAGCTCATTTTCACTGATCGTCTCGACATCGGGCATGGCAGCGAGTGACTCGATCTGTGACCAGTCGAGGTGCGTGTAAAACGCGTTGATGAAACTAGATTCGGTTTCGATGTCGGCGCCCATCGCGTACAGGGCTTGGCGCACACATTTCTGCGAGAGGATGTTCTCCTCTTGCCAACGGCTCTCCCAGGCATCGCGCTCGGGGCACGGTGCTGGGTCGACGGGACACTCCGGAAGCGGGCAGTACGTGGCGCCGCCTCGCACCGAGACCGCAACGCTGTACTGGTCGGTGCAGTCGGCGGTGTGCGCATCCAACAGGACGCTACTGATCTTTGCCTCGATATCTTCACGACTGTCAGTGCAGTCCGGCACTGCCAATGGACCGTCGAGATCGGGTGGGCACTGCGACACAGGATCCGTCGGTATGGATGGCCCAACAAGCTCTACGCGCGCCACGAATGGGTGCTTGGCGATTTCTACTGCTTCACGACGCGATAGCTCGATGCCAAACGCCTCGATGACTACTGGTAAGTCGCCAAACGGCGGCAATCCCCACGTTCCCAGCAGAGTCGCGGCTGCGCTCGTTGTGCTCAGACGAGGAGCCGTGATGATTTGGTCGAGGGCACGCTGGACGCAAAAGATCCGACGTTCGGCGGCGATAGCCTGTGCCATGGATGCAAACGGTGCCGCTGCGACGTCTTGCAGCCGCGCGTCGACATCCTCTTGTGATCGGAGGTGGAGGGTGACTCGCAACAACGTCTCCGGATCGGTGTTGAGGTCAAACCCAGTCAGTTTCCCGCTCGAGTCCTCGGTAGCTCGCGGACAGCTGCACGGAATGGGTGGCGGCGCCTGGCCCTGCCATTGGTGTTGGGCGCCAGGGACGGGCTCGATCCGGGCGACGTACGGATGGCCTGCAGCGATCCAGACTTGATCCCAGCTGAGAGTAAGACGAAAGATCCTACCGACGGATGATGTGGCCCGCCCGAACTCTACTTTCGGCTTGTCGTACCAAAACCCGCTGAAGCCACTTGCATCGCCCCCCGTCGTTCGCTCGAGGACACATCGGACCTGTTGCTCGCTCGCCGCTTGGCGCGCTTGCCAACCGTTGCTCGGCGGGCAGCCCCCAGCGGGTGAACATCGAGCGGGAATGCCGCCCTCCTTTAGAACAATGGCAACGGTCTGCGTCGCTCCCTCATGGTCATGAAGGTACCGCTCGTGCCAAACTTTGCCCGCGACAGGTTCTGAATCTGCGGGACACGTGTCGGGCGGAATCTCTGCGCCCAGTCTTGCTGCTCCCCAAATCTCCTGGCCATCGACGCATTGGTCAACATCCGACGATGCGTCCGCGGCCGCGGTATTGTCGCGGGCGCTGGTCTTCTCCACCTGGCCTGAGCGCGAGGCACAGCTCAGCGCCAGCAAGGCCATGACAAAGGCCTTTCGCATTGTCGGCGCAGTCGTATGAAGCATGGCGTCTACGCTGAAGAGACAAGCATAGCTACTTCGTCAGCAGTGACCAGCCTGACACACTCATCTCTCAGACTTGTTGCATGGGTGCGCTGAAATTCAGCTAGTTGCGTCCCTCACTCTTTGCCGACCAGCACGTCCTGACGCGAGACGTATTGGGGACAGGGGCTGTCACCCATCAGCATCTCGACTTGCAGCGTGATGGGTCTTGGAGCGTCTTCGAGCAAGCGCACGAGTTGGATGCCGATCGACACTCGACCGCTGCGAGAGGCCCTGAACTTCAAGTCCGAACCGACGTCATCGCCGAGCTCAGCTCCTAGAGTTCCTCCCAACTCACTTGCAGGTCCCGCCAGCCCAACGAAGAGGTCATTGCCGCACGCGGTGAAGATCACGACATCGCGCTTCAGATCGACGGCACCATCCTCGCTACGGACGGTGAGTGAACCCGGGATCTCCATAGCCTGACTACACGCGCCTTGTTCAGGGCCCGGCGAAAACACTGCTGCGGGCCCTGACGCCGAAAGGCTTACACTCAGCACGGTCTTGGTGCCGGCAACGCTGACGGGCGGTTGCTCGTCGAACCGACTGCAATCGTCCAAGGGTGGACACGTGGTCCCACCAGCACAAGGCGAAACCCACGCGATCGGTATCTCATAGTTTCCAACCACGCTCGGCAGCACTTCGTTCGCCGAACACCGAACCATGAATGAGAGAGCGCATTACTTCACGCGTGCAAACGTGTTGCCTGGGCCAACGACGAAACATCCGCCGTCAGGTATGACCAACGCATCCCACAGAAACTCGTCAATTCCGGGGTCCGAGCGATTCCACTCCTTGCCGTCAAAGTGGAGCACGGCAGCCGCAACGTCGTCGCTGCCGCGCCGGGCGGCTCCGACCGCGTAGAGCGTGCCGTCCTCTGGGTTACCATCGACTCCGAGCACGGCAAAAGGCGAACCCGATACCTCCGTCTGCCACTCGTTACCGTCGTATCTGAGGACGACGTGCCGCTCGGTCAGCTCCGATCCGCCTACGACCACGACGTCGTGGGCATCGAAGCCCCATACGTCGCTCAATTCCTCGGTCGTTCCGCTCTGCATCTCGGTCCAAGCGGAACCGTCGAAGTGAATGATGGTTCCGCCAGTGCCCACGGCGAACGCGTCAGC
>DATAHU010000094.1:0-3885 GCA_036263015.1 Polyangiaceae bacterium
GGGAACGTGATCGGGACCATCGAACGACCCGCGCGCTCGATCATGAACGAGATTGGCCATTTCAGAGAGTCTTTCGCCAACGCGTCGGTGCCGAGTTCCGCGCTCAGAGTGGTGATGCGCTCGTCGAATGCAGCGGTGTCCGCAATTCGAGTGACTCCCGGCGAAACAATTTAATCGCGAGCGGGGCTGTGCTGAGCGCACTCCCCCTTCGTTGGCTCGGTGAAGGCGCGGCTAGGCAGATCGCACGGTCGCCTTCATCAGGCCTGTGCTGCCGTCAGTTTGCGAACCGCAGACACTAGCAGGTCTGGCTTGAAGGGTTTGACGATCCAGCCGCGCGCTCCGGCGGCCTTGGCGCGTTGGATCAACTCGGACTGCCCCTCGGTCGTCAGCATCACCACCGGCAGGGTTGCGGTCCGCGCTTTGATCGACTCCACGAGCTCGAGGCCATTCATCCGAGGCATGTTGATGTCGCAAATTATCGCCGCCACCTCGGAGTGGGCGTTCAACTGATCTAGGCCTTCGACGCCGTCTGCCGCCTCGATCACTTCGAAGCCAGCGTCCTGTAGTGCGCTGCTTACCTGTTGGCGCACGGTCCGCGAGTCGTCCACTACCAAGATCGTCCTAGCCATCGTTAGCGCCCCCGGAATCAGAAAAACAACTCGGTGCCTTCGACGGCGTTTGCCACTTGATTGGCAACGCGCTCGAGCATCAGATCATCCTTGGCGCGCAGCTCGACCATGACCGTTACTGGCTGCGATGCACTGGCAGCGAGCTGAAACTTGTAAACCCGGACCCCATCCAAAGAGCTGCCAAAGACGCGCAGCTTGGGGCCCAGCAAGACCACCGGTGTGCTCACCTGCAAGATGATACCGAAGTCCCCGAGCTGATTCTTCAAGCGACCGAGCAGTTGATTGGACAACTCCCCCAACCAATCGCTGCTCTCGGGCGTGCTCACCCCTCGTGGCAACGTGCTTAACACGACTTTCTCCGTCGTCGTCACGACCACCGTGCCCCTGAGCTGTTCAGCGCAGAAGCCGATCACTCCGGCCATTTCGCTGCACTCCTCGTCAGCGCTCGTGGTTTGGGGTGCGGCCGTAGGCGCAACCGGTGCACCGTAGGCTTCGAACAACCCGGATACTGACCGGTGCACTACCTGGTCAATGGTGTCTTGACTTCGTGAATTCATGAGCCCCTTTGCTCAATACGGTCGAGCGAGCCGTCGCTTTAGCCGCCAGCGAGCAATCCACTGCCGCGGCAAGGTCATTGCTGCTGTTTTTCAGCTCGAGACGCCCCGTGTTCGAGCCGGTTGTCCTCTAGCTTCGACGCCAAAGGTTACATTCCGAGAGTCGTATCGTTACCTAGTCGTAGCCCAAGAACCTCGGAAGTTCATGCGACCTTATCCCGGTCGAAATGGGCCTGCTTCGTCTTCTTTGCCTCGCCTTGGCGACGCTTTGCGCGATCTCGCGCGCCGCAGATGCGCGCACAGAGCCACTTGAGCCAGCACCGAGTGTCAACGATGTGTCCGCGTCGCCGACACCATCCGACGCGCCCGCCTCGGACGGAACGCAGGAGGCACGCGCGATGTTTCGTCGAGCCCAAACCTTGCTGGAGAACGGACAAGTTGCCCTGGCGTGCGATAGCTTCGAACACAGCCGTCGGCTCAAAGACGGTCTCGGTAGCGTTCGCGCCGGGCTGGAGCTTGGAACCCGAGGTGGCCCTGCGTCGGCCGCATCTCGGGGGCGAAGTTGGTGAATTCACGGAGCAACGCTGGTTCCCAAACGCGAGCGCTTGGGGTTTCGAGTCCGCTGTCAGCGTGAGGGCCTCGCTGAACCGCGCCTGGAGCGCCTTTCTGCAAGCGGACTATCTGCGTTATGCAGTCGAAATCGGAAGCAACCCGAGCAGCGCATTGGCAGCAGGCAGCACTACCGAGCTCGTGCAATCCGTCGCCGGTGGAGCGACGGATCAGTATCTGAGCCTACTCGTTGGAGTCGAATTTCGTCTGGCCCCAGCCGGTCTAGGGCGCTGAAGCAGCGCCCTGCAGTTCGGCAGTTGCGCCGCCCCAGGATCCACTATACTATCCTTTGGTCCACACGACGAGACACCGCGACTTTGCCGCGCCTCGCGAGTCAGAAGGAGATCAGCTTGGCTCTTCACATCGGAAGCATCGCACCCGACTTCAGCGCCGAGTCGACCCTCGGCACGCTCTCATTTCATCAGTGGCTGGGAGATAGCTGGGGGATCTTGTGCTCACACCCCGCTGACTTCACCCCCGTTTGTACGACCGAGCTGGGCCGGGCTGCACATTTGGTGCACGAGTTCTCGCGCCGCAACACGAAACTCGTGGCACTGAGCACAGATTCGCTGGCGGATCACAAACGTTGGCTGACCGACATCGAACGAACTCAATCTGCGCGCATCGAGTTCCCGATCGTAGCCGATCCGGAACGGGTGATTGCCCCGCTCTATGACCTAATCCACCAGGAGTCGGGAAACACCGAAACCATTCGCTCGGTGTTCTTCATCGATCCGGCCAAACGAGTGCGCGCAACACTGCACTACCCCGCCAACACTGGGCGCAACTTCGACGAGATCCTGCGGCTCTTGGATTCGCTGCAACTCACCGATCGACACAGCGTAGCGACGCCGGCAGATTGGCAAGACGGGGACGACGTCGTCATCGTTCCGGCTCTCACCGATAGCGCAGAGCTGCAACGCCGCTTTCCTTCCGGATATCGCTCGATTCGGCCCTACTTGAGATTCACGTCGCAACCGGAGACCTGACGAGTGCTGACCCTCGAGGTCACCCCCCAGCCCGTGTCCCACGCAGCAAAGCCTGACCCAGAAGCCCTTCCGATCAACGCAAAGGCCAAACTGGTCATCTCGCTCTTGGGTGCTACGCGCGCCGACGGCCAGCGTCTTTGGGCGCTGCTCAGAGCACACGATCTTCGCGCAGAAATCCGAGTCGGGCATTTCGAAGCGCAATGGGTCTCGTTCAGCACACTGGTGTTACCGCGACGGCTGAACACCGCACTGGCGGACCCCACTATGTCCGTGAAGGAACCCCTGACGGCGACGGCGCTGTTGATCGAAACCCCACAAGACCCCCTATGCGCGCAACTGGTGCTCAGTGTGCTGCGCGAGGATCGGCGTTTTTCCAAGGTTGGAACCCTCCTGGCGATCGCCTCGCGCCACGTTCACTTGTTCCAACCGAAATGGGGATTCGACGACTTCATCGTTCACCCCTATCGGCCCGAGGAGTTGTACAGTCGACTGTTGGAGCTCGATCGGCGATACAAGACTCCGCCCTCCCCGGCCACGCAGAGAGAATCGTTGGCCAATGTGAGTGTCGACTGGGCAGCGCACGAGGTCTCGAGTAGCGGAAATCGGGTCGCGCTGACGCACAAGGAGTTCGAAGTGTTGAAGTACCTCTGGCAACACCGCGGAACGGTAATTTCTCGCCAACAACTGCTGAGCACCATCTGGCGCGAGAACTACGAGGGCGGCCGGCGCACGGTAGATACCCACGTGCGTCGGCTGCGCGCCAAGCTAGGAGCTGAGTTCCCCATCGAGACCGTGCGCGGTGCGGGTTACAAGATCGGTGGTCTCTGAAGAACCCGACGCTTTGCGCTTCTTGGCGGTTCAGCTTTCGGGCGGGCCCTCGAAGCACGCAGCCCGAGCAGCGCTCGAGTGCCGCGCAACTTCGAGAGTGCGACCCGCGATCCGTGCGCTCAAAGCTCAGCCAGGAGCGCCTCGAGCTTCTCGAACGATCCGCCCCAGCCTTGACTCATGCCGGCGCGCGCTGCAACGAACGTCGCGACTTCCTGGGCGGTAGCCTCTCCGTACGGCTCCCACTGAATGCTGACGCGCGTTTCTTCGGGCCCCTCG
>DATAHU010000095.1:0-29960 GCA_036263015.1 Polyangiaceae bacterium
GATTACTTGCCCGGACTTTCGCTCACCGAGAAGGAGCAAGTGCTGCGCAAGCTGAGCTACGCGCAGTACTTGCTCGAACACTGCGGCGTGCACGAAGACACGCTGAAGGTGCTGCAGACGTTTCCGCATGACTTGTTCGCCGTCGGGATCGACGCGGTTTCCGCCTGGTCTTGCTACCACGGCACCGACGACTACGGCGCGCACGTGTATCCCGGGTTCGATGGACTCGGGTTGGCTCCAACCGAAGCGAGTGAGCCTTACATCTATCATTTCCCCGACGGCAACGCCTCGATCGCGCGCTTGTTGGTGCGAGCGCTGATCCCTGAAGCGATTCCCGGTAGCACGATGCACGACGTGGTGTTGTCTCGGGCCGACTACTCTAAACTCGACGTCCCAACACAACGAGTTCGCATTCGCCTCAACAGCACGGCCGTGCAGGCCACGCATGCGCTGGGCACTGATCAATCCAAGTTTGCGAGCGTAGTTTACGTGAAGCAGCAACGCCTGCATCGTGTCAAAGCGCGACACGCCGTGCTTGCGTGTTACAACGCGATGATTCCGTACTTGTGTCCCGAACTGCCGCAAGCGCAGAAAGCTGCGCTGCGCTATCTCGTGCGCATGCCGCTGGTTTACACGCATGTGGCGCTGCGTGACTGGACGGCGTTTCATCGCCTGGGGCTGCGTCAGATCGTGTCGCCGGGATCGTTTTACAGCTTCACTTCGCTCGACTTCCCCGTCAGCCTCGGGGGCTATCAATTTCCGAGCAAACCCGAAGAGCCGGCCGTGTTGTTCATGTTGCGCGTGCCGTGCAAACCGGGGCTGCCGCGTCGGGATCAAAACCGCGCGGGGCGGGCAGAGCTGCTGGCAACGCCCCCCGAGACGTACGAGCGGGAGGCGCGACAGCAACTTGGACGCATGTTCGCGGAACTCGGTTTCGACGCTGAACGCGACATCGCCGCCGTTACTGTCAATCGGTGGGCGCACGGCTACGCCTTCATTCCGAACCGGCTCTTCGATCCCGAGTGGGAAGAGGCAGAACGCCCTTGGGTGATCGGGCGCAAACCCTGGGGCAACTACGCCATTGCCAATTCGGACGCGGGCGCGAGCGCGTACATGGACGTCGCGATCGACCAGGCGTCGCGAGCCGTAGACGAATTGGTCTGATCCGGTCGTTGCTGCCGCGCGTTAACACAGCGCAGCCTGCACGCGAGCTCGCTGGCGCCTGACGCGGAACGCAGGGTTGCGTCGGTCTAGCGCGTCCAGTGTCCCGAAGCTTCGCTTTTCGGCGTAATCTGGAGGCCCGGCCCCCCAAATGATCAGCGTGTCAATCGATACGCCGAGCCATTGCCTCGACGTGTTCGCGCCGCAGCGTTCACCATTGGGAGCAATGCGTGGGAGCTTTCACGCAACGAGGCCATGAGATGATGCAGCTGGCGAGCAGTGTCAACGCTGTGTTGTTTTGGACTTGCGATTCTCGCCTCCTCTGACTAGGGTCGTCACGTGGGTCAGGGCGTGGGGCACGTCGCTGGCTGAGGCCGTCAGTATTCATGGGGCGATGAGGTCACTCCTCATCCGCGATGAGGAGAACGAAGCGTGGCCCTTCCGCTAGTGCTTGCTGGTCCTATTCTGCGTCGCGTCGAGCCGAACTTGGTGGCGGTCTGGGTCGCGCTGAGCAAGGCGGCCAACGTCAAGCTCGTGTTGTGGGAGAATCAACGAGCCGTATCCGATGCGACGAGCAGCACGGAGTGGTTTCGCAGTCCCGATCCCGGTGCCTCGACGCTGCGCGTGGGGGATGGCTTGCACCTCTCCGTCGTCACGCTGCGCTTGCCCGCGGGAAAGACGCTGCAACCCGAACGCTTGTACTCGTACGACTTGGAATTGACGGTTCAAGGCCAGACCAAGCAGACGTTGAAGACGTTGGGGCTCTTGGCAAACGACCCACCCAATGCCGATCCCAACGGGGACAACGTCAAGCGCTTGGCCCTCGGCTACGAAGTGGATCTACTACCTTGTCTACTCCTGCCGCCAAAGGAGCTGACGGATCTGCGACTCGTGCATGGCTCTTGCCGCGACGTCGACAATGGGCATCCCGATGGGCTCGCGTGGCTCGATGATCTGCTGAGCAAGGACAAGACGTACAACTCGGCATTGAAGCGGCCCCATCAGCTGTTCCTCACGGGTGACCAAATCTACGCCGACGAAGTGCCGCGTCCGCTGATCTACATGTTGAACAACTCCGTGAAGGACTTGTTTGGCACGACCAAAGACACAGCCCCACTGCCGATCGAACAATTGCCGTTCAGTGACCCGGCTCAAACGTCCAAGGTCTCGACGGCAACGGCGGATCTCGTTCACTTTCCACCAGGACGGCGCGGCCCCTTGGTGCGCAACGAGGCCGGGATGACGACGAGCGCCGGCAGTAGCCACGTACTCTCGTTCGGAGAGTTCTGTGCCATGTACTTGTTCTATTGGAGTAACGAACTGTGGGGCAATCAGCTGGCGACGTTACCCCCGCGCAGTGATTACAACCCCGATAAGGACGGCAACGACCTGCCGCTGGCGGCGCTGAAGCAAAAGGCCAAGAGCGATCCGAAGGAGCAGCGGCTGCTCGATCTGCTCACGCATCGAGCCGATGGCGTGGAGTTGACGTTTGGGGAGTACACGGTCGAAGACTTCGACGCGGACAAGGCCAACTTGGTCGAGTTTCATCGGACGCTGCCCAAGGTCCGACGCGCGCTCGCCAACGTCCCGACTTACATGATCTTCGATGATCACGAGATCACCGACGATTGGTATCTCAATCAAGCCTGGCGCGATCGGGTGATGGCGTCGCCACTCGGCAGCGCGGTCGTGCGCAACGGGATGCTCGCCTATGGCCTATTTCAGGGCTGGGGCAACGATCCCGTGAAGTTCGAACCACGCGCTGGCATCAGCGAGAAGCAGCCTCAGGAGCAGCTGCTCGACTTTGCGAAGCAGTTCTTGCCCACAGGTGTGGCTGGCCCCGATCGAACGGCGGGCAAGGCCGCCGCACAGATCGAAGACTTGCTCGGGCTGAACTTGCGCAATCAGCAGGCGGCAGATGGTCACTTCGCCGAGACGAATCCAAAGCTGAAGTGGTTCTACACGGTGCCGGGTCCGAAACATCAAGTGTTGGTGCTCGACTGCCGCACGCGGCGCGCGTTCGCCTCGCGCGTGAGTCCGCCGGGTAACATCGGTCTAGACGCGCAAAAGGAGCAAATTCCCGATCAGCCCGATCCCAAGGATCGACAAGTGTGGTTCGTCGTCGCGTCACTGCCCGTCGTAGGGCCGCCGATCTTCGACGAGCTGTTTGCGCCCCTGTTGTTCAAGGTGTTCGACGCGAAAGATCGGGTCATCGACAAGATCAGCGAGCCAAAAGACGGCTCCTCCACGCTACAGGGTGATCGTGGCACCAAGAACTTGCTGGGCACCAATCCCGATGCCGTAGAAGCCTGGGCCTTCGATCCCAAGCTGTTCGAGAACTTGCTCGCGCGTTTGCGACCTTACAGCCCCGTCGTGCTGTTATCCGGAGACGTCCACTATTCGGCGGCCAATGCCATGAGCTATTGGTACAAGAACAAAGCCGAGGACGCGGCGCTAGTGAACGAGCCAGCGCGCTTCGTCCAACTGATCTCGAGCGGGCTCAAGAACGTGATGCCCGATCCCGTGGTGCACATCGATCGCAGTCTCGGCTTCAGTCAAAAACTGCTTCGTAGCAACATCGGAGCCGAGCGCTTGGGCTTCAACAAGAACTCGCCGAATCCGGTAACCATCCCCAGCAATACCAAGGTCGCGGCAAAGCTGCGCGGCGAACTCGACAAGTCGCCGGTGATGATCCCGACACGCGGCTGGCATGGGGCCACGTTGAATCGAGTGCCGGATTGGGCATGGCAGGTCAAGCCGCTGCATGACCCACGCCTGGACAAGGATCGACCAACGATGGTGCAACCTGCGTCGCTGTTTCCAGAGGATCCGGCCAAGAAGGACTTGGACATCAAAGCGCCCAATCTCGAGGGCTATCGTCGTGTGGTAGAGCGCCATGCCCGTCAACTCAATCGACTAGGCAACTCACGTCAAATCCTCTTCGGAAGTGCGTTGTCACTGGTGACGTTCCAGAAGCGAGCAGAGAAGGACGGCGCGACGTCCACCGACGTCATGTACGTGATCCAAGAGCTCTACACGATCCAAGTCGATCCGACGAATCTGACACAACGCCCTGCGCCTCAAGCCTTTACGCGACACGAGGCACCGCTGCGCGATCTTTCGAGCCCAATTCCAACCATCAACGATGGCGCGTCGCCGACGCGTCCCGCGAAGGACTCCTGAGGCACGACCATGGCAGGACCTTTCAAGAACATCGGCGACAAGCTCTCGGGCTTCATCGATTGGGTCAAAGAACAACTCGAGGACGAGGCCATCCGGCGCTCCATCGCCGACGATTTGGGACTCGGCTCGGGCGACGCGTTACCCAAACCCGATCTACCGGCGGACAAGCTCGACAGCATCAGCAAGTACCGAAGCCAAGCCAACCCGGACAAGGAAGCGTTCATCACGCTGCTGAACGACGTCAAGGTCGTCTACGAAGCGGTGCGCGCGATCATCCGCAACCGACACCTCGACAACCCGCAGTTGGCAGACGAAATCGTGTACCGCGTTTTCGACCTGTTGGCGGTCAACTACGCGCGGCTGTATCTGCCAACTTGGTACTTCGTAGTGCAGGCCCTCGCGGTCATGGTCGAAGACGGCGTCGATCTGCTCGACGACGAGCTCGAAGGCCGGCGGTTTCTGTCCAAAGTGGGCAAGGCGATCACGTTCGTCTTCAACCCCTACCCGCACATCCACGCGCTGTTCTCGTCACCCAACGAAGAGAAAGCCCGCGCCACGTCCGAGCGCATCTTCCCGACGATCGGAACCGTGATGTCGTTCGTGGGAGACGCGATGTACGGTTGGGACGGCCCAGAGGACACGGCCGCCCTCAAGCTCAGCTTCAAGGACGTTGCGCATCTCGCGCACAAGTTCAAATTCCCCGGTGATCCGCTCACCCAGTACTTGAGGCAAGGCGCTTCCGCGCAAGGCACGCTGTTCGATCAATACAACATCAACACGCCGCCCTCCGACGCGCTGCAAACCGCGTTGACAGACGCGATGAACAAGGCGCTCCAAGATCCGAATCTGTACGACGCAACGCGCTTCAAGAAGGTTCGACTCCCGAAGTTGTTGGAAGCGCGAGCCGCCAAGAAGCCAACCGGAGATGAGTTGACTCGTGTCAACAAAGCGTTGTTGGAAGCGGCGTTCCCCGATGATCTGTCGTTGAGTCCCCATCCGCTCGCTGATCGGATCGCGGAGCGCATGCTCACGGTGGCGGTCCCGCTGGCAGGCAAACCGACGGATGGCTCGGCGTTGGGCGGCGCGGTCACGCTGACGACCGCGATCGTGCCAGCGGCGGATAACCAGCACTCCGGGCTGCTGCTCGGGTTGGGCGGCGAAGGCGCGGTCGAAATCGCGCTCGGAGAGCGCTGGAAGTTCAAAGTCGAGGCCAGCGCGCAGCCCGCGTTCTCGTTGTTCCTCGACTTCAACGACATCAAGGCCGACGGCCCAATGGATCTGCCGTTGAACGTCGGCATCGTCAGTGTCCCGAACGCCGCGGACGTCTCTTTTGCGTTGCCACATTCCGACGGCACGCGGCTAGAAATCGGCGAGCTCGACTTTCTGTTCAGCTTCGACGGCCACAATGGTGGACTCAAAGCGCAAGCGCGCCGGTGTGCGTTGGTGCTCGAAACCAAAGATCAAGACGGGTTCCTCGCCAAGATCCTCCCGAGTGGCGGCCTGCGCGTTCCGTTCTCGTTCGGCGCGGGTTGGTCGACGGAGCGCCACTTCTACACCGAGGGCGGCGTCGAATGGCCCACTGCGGGATCCAGTTTACCTTCAGGACTCCCTGGGGGCGGTTCGGGCAGTCCGAGCCCAACGACTCCGACCACGATCGCGCGTGAGGCGCCGGCCGGCACGGGCTCTGGTTCTGGATCGGGCTCGGGTGGCTTTGCGACCGGGTTTCCGCCGCTGTCGAGCGCACCGAAGCCCGATCTGGCGCTGCGCTTGCAGATCCCGATCGGCAAGGGCTTCATCGCCGTGGATCTGGACCAAGTCACGCTCGGGATGGCGCCTTCATCGGATCCGGCGAGTCCCACGGTCGAAGCCGAGGCTTCGGTTTCGCTCACGGCTAACCTTGGACCAGTAGCCGTCAAGATCGAGCGGATTGGCCTGCAGACGCGTCTTGCATTCCCGGACAAAGGGGGCGGCAACCTCGGCTTTGCCGACATCTCGCTCGGCTTCAAGGCCCCCTCGGGCGCTGGTATCGCGATCGATTCACCGTTCGTCAGCGGCGGCGGCTTCCTGGCATTCGACTCCGAGCACGGACAATACGCCGGGGCCATTCAGCTAACCGTGCGCAACTTCGCAACGCTCACGGCCATCGGCCTCGTGACGACGAAGTTACCCGACGGCAGCAAGGGCTTCTCGTTCGTGATCATGATCACGGCGCAAGGCTTCCAACCGATCCAGCTGGGCCTCGGCTTCACCCTGACGGGCATCGGCGGATTGCTCGCGATCAATCGCACGTGCAACGAGGAGTACCTGCGCGACGGGATCAGGAGCAACGCGCTTTCGAACATCCTGTTCCCAAAGGACGTCGTCAAGAACGCACCAGCCATCCTCGGTACCCTGAGCAACGCCTTCCCGATGCTCGAAGGCAGCTACCTGTTCGGGCCAGCGCTACAAATCTGCTGGGGTACGCCGGCCGTATTGACGATGAACCTCGGGCTCGTGCTCGAACTCGGCAAGCGGCACCGTTTGCTGATTCTAGGCGTCGTGTCGGCGATCATGCCGACCGAGAAGCACGACCTATTGCGCCTGCAGATGAACGCGTTCGGCGTGATCGATTTCGACCAGAGCTCGATTTCGCTCGACGCCGTGCTGTTTGACTCACGCCTCGTCGGCAAGTTCCCGATCACCGGTGCGATGGCGCTGCGTTTGAATTGGGGCTCAGCGCCGATCTTCGCTTTGTCCATCGGGGGCTTCCATCCGGCGTTCAAGCCACCACCCGCGTTGCCCGCGCTCGAGCGTTTGGCGATCAGCTTCGCCAACAGTGACGACTTCAGACTGCGCCTCGAGGGTTACTTTGCGATCACGTCGAACACGGTGCAGTTCGGCGCCAATCTCGATCTCTATGCTGCGGTGGCGGGGTTCGGCATCGAAGGCCACGTCGGCTTCGACGTCTTGATCCAATTCGATCCGTTCAGCTTCTTGGCTGACCTGCACGCCTCGGTCCAGATCAAGCGCGGGACGCACAACCTGCTCAAGGCGCAGATCCAAGGGGAGCTCTCGGGGCCGCGCCCCCTGCACGTGCGCGGCGAAGTCAGCTTCGAGATCCTGTGGTGTGACTTCACCAAGTCTTTCGACAAGACGTTGATCGCGGGAGATCCGCCCCCGGCTCCCGCACCCGTCGTCGTGCTTTCGCAGTTGCAGGCAGCGCTGCGCGACGTGCGCAATTGGAACGGGCAGCTCGCGGATCAGAATCGGCGCATGGTCACCTTACGCGAACCGGCGGACGGAAGCGCGATCCCGCTACATCCGCTGGGTAAACTGTCCGTGAAGCAGAACGTGGTTCCGCTGAATCTCGAGATCTCACGCTTCGGCAATGCGACCCCTGCCGACGCGCGCTTGTTCGAGATCAAGCGAGTAACGCTCAACGGTTCGGACGCGGGCTTCGATCCGCTGCAAGACTTCTTCGCGCCGGCACAGTTCCTCGAGCTGAACGATGAACACAAGCTGACCGCGCCGTCGTTCGAGAACATGAACGCGGGGGTCAGCTTCAAGCTGGACTCGTTCACGTTCACGTCCAATGCCGGTGACATCTTGGAAGATGCCATCGAATACGAGTCGGTGATCATCGAGGATCCGAATGCTCCGGCAACGCCGGCACCCAAACTGCCGGCGAGTCTGGATTTCCTCAATCGCTATGTTCTGTTCGGAGCCGCGGGGCGCAGCCAACTCCGCACTGCAGTCGCGACCCGTTACGTTCCGCCCAGCGGCAAGAATGCGCTGTTGAAAGCCCGCTGGGGAATTGCTTCGAGCGAGGACGGCTCCGCACAGCCCGCACCGGGGCTCGAAGCCGGCAAAGTCGTTTCCTACGCGGAAGCCTTCCGCGTCTTGGCCAACACCAAGCGCGATAACCCTGCGCTCGCAAAGACGCTGATGCTGCGTCGCACGACCGTGCGCAACCCCTGATCACGCCCTTGTTCGAGGTGAATTTCGATGGCGGACACCGCAAATCACATCTTTCTCCCCCAAGTGCAGCCCGGCACGACAGCGACCTTCCCCGATGGTGCAAAGGAGACGCTCTCGGCGACCCCGGCGGCAGTGCTCACATTGCCGGTGCAGGTCTTCGTCAACGGGACGCCAGTGCCGCAGAACGTCCGCGTGTACGGTCCCGGTGACGTCACGGCAATCGATCCCCAACAGATCATCCGCGTCGAACCGCCTGCGCGTACGAGCGATTTCGAGCCCAACTACTTTCCCTGCATCGAGTTCGACCGCCCCGACTTTCCGTGGCTGTTCACTCCGCTCAAGCCCGACGCGCAAAGTCGCCTGCGCCCTTGGCTGTGTCTCGTGGTGGTGAAGAAGCAAGCCGGAATCGAGTTGCGCCCAGCTACCGGTGGAGGGTTACCAGTCCTGCACATCACGAGTCCGGCTTCGGTCGCTAGCGAGTTGCCCAACTTGGCCGAGTCGCATTTGTGGGCTCACGCCCAAGTCGTGGGCGCAACCAAGGCCAGCTTGAAGAGCGCGCTGGAAGGGGATCCCGCGAAGAACCTCTCACGCCTGATTTGCCCACGTCACTTGGAGCCCATGACCGATTACTTGGCTTGCGTCGTGCCGAGCTTCGAGGTCGGACGCAAGGCGGGCTTGGGACAAGCGGTGGCCGCTGACGAGAAGCTCGCTCCCGCCTGGACGTCCGGGGCTCAGGCGCCGACGGACGTAACCCTGCCCGTCTATTACTTCTGGGATTTTCGCACGGGGCTCAGCGGTGATTTCGAAGAACTCGTGCGCCGCCTGCAACCGCGAGAGTTACCGCCGGCCGTGGGTAAACGCCCTATCGAGATTGGCAATCCCGGATTTCCACTGCAGCCCGCGCCGCCCAAGACGGAGAGCACGGTGCTGGGACTCGAAGGCGCCCTGCGCGTCGTGGATCAGAAGCCCGATGCCTGGAGTGACGCCGTGCGCGTGCCCTTCCAGAACGGACTGAAGCAGATCCTCAACACGCCGTGGCAACTCGCGACGAAGGATGGCGGCACGGGCGATCCCTGCATTGCGCCGCCCATCTACGGCGCCTGGCAAGCCGCGACGCACGAAGTGACGCCTGGCACGAACGCCACGAGTTATCCCGCGCCCGCTTGGCTCAACGAGTTGAACCTCGATCCGCGTCAGCGCGCCACGGCGGCCCTGGGAACGCAGGTAATCAACGCGCAACAAGAAGCGCTGATGGCCTCCGCCTGGGAACAACTGGGTGAGATCGTTGCCATCAATCAGCGTTTGCGCCAAGCGCAGTTGAGCCGCGCAGTAAACGTCAAATATCACGTCAAGACCTTCAGCCGCCTCGGAACCGAAGCGTTCTTGCGCGTCGTTGCACCCGCGCGAGCGCGAATCGCCGTCGACGCGCAGGCGGTGGCGACCCCCATCGCGCAACCGCCTGCGGGCCAAGGCACCAAAGTGATGCTGGGAAGAGTGATCGAGAGCTCGTTCCTACCCGAGACGGCGATCTCGACGCCCTTGCGCAAGCTCTCCCGCCCACGCGGCGCGATCAATCGACAGTACACGCAAGCGAACCTGACGGGCATCGTCGCCACGATTGGCGTTTTGAATACACAGCCAACGCCCACACCCGCTCAGACGCGCGGCGCGGTCACGGTCGATCAAGTGACGGACCGCTTCGCCAGTCTGATCAATGCGCAGGGCCTGATCTGGATCGAGGCACCGCCCGCACATTGGGAACGTCAGCGCGCAGGCTACCCGGAGTTGGTGGCCAACTATCGCGCTAGTGGCCTGATGCGCCCGTTTCCGCCCCAACCAAGCACCTCGACGCCCGAGGTTTACAACGCGTGCAAATTGCAGGTCGATGCGCTCAACGCCTTGTTCCAAACGGTGTTGTTCCGGGATCTGCGCGGCCTGTTGAACGCAGCCAGCACGCGCCTAGCGGCGCTCGCCAGTCTGAATCCCGCGCTCGCGGTGAGTCAGGCTGTCCTCGGTGGGTTATCACAGGCCAGTCCGATGTCGCGCAGCGGCGATGAACTCGAACCCCTGCTCGATGCCCCAACGTTCCCGCAACCCATGTACGAAGCGCTGCGTGACTTGTCGCAAGACTACCTGTTCCCAGGCTTGGAGCTCGTTCCACCCGAAACCGTGAAACTGCTCGAAACGAATACCGCGTTCATCGAAGCCTTCATGGTTGGGTTGAATACCGAAATGAGCCGTGAATTGCTGTGGCGCGGCTATCCAACGGACCAGCGTGGCACCTACTTCCAACAGTTCTGGGCTCCGTTGGCGCCGAGCCCAAACAACCTCGATATCCCGCCCATTCACACCTGGGGAAGCAACGCGCTCGGAGGCAGCGCGAAGGGCGCTGGCGGCAAGCTCGTACTGTTGATCCGTGGCGCGCTGTTGCAGCGTTATCCCGGAACAATCATCTACGCGCTGCGGCCCAACGGCGCTGATTTCTCCAAGCCGCTCGAAGAGGCCCACCCCGTGTTTCGCGGCACGCTCAACCCCGATGTGACGTTCCTGGGATTCGATCTCACGCGCTCCAAGCTCACCACTGACGGCAATTGGTACTTCGTACTGCAGCAGCAACCCACGGAACCACGCTTCGGCTTGGACGACGATTTGTTCGGTCCCGGTGAGCCGGGAACGATCCCCGTGCTGCAAACCTGGAACGATTTGAACTGGGCGCACTTGGCGCCCAACGCGGCGGCTCTGAAAGCGCTGTCCTACGTGAACACCAGCAGCGTAAACCTGGTACCAAAAACCTCGGGGCTAGCGACTTGGGGCCGCAATTCGGCCCACATGGCCTCAATCACGAAACAGAAGCCAGTGCGCGTGTTGATCCGCGCCTCACGCCTGATCGCGTAGCCCCTCGAGAACACCATGGCCTTCTTCAATCCGAACCCAATCTTGCCCGACGTCCCACTGACGCAGGATCTCACCGAAGCCCTCTCGTTCGGCACCAATCAGCCCATCGTGCTGCTGCCGGTGCGGCTCGAGACTCGCTTCTTCGCGCAGACCGACGGCGTCGAGTTACGCGTGCGCATCTACCCGGACAAGGTCCAAATCGACGCCCACGAGCCCGAGCTCACCTCTGGGGAGATAACCTGGGGCAAAGCATATTGGGAGCAGACTTGGCGCGCCGCCAATGACGAGAACGCCAAGAAGGCCGCCTTTCGCGTCCTCGCGAAGCGCTTCGGCGGGACGCGCGCCGCCTGGATTGCGCGCGCGCTCACGCCCACCAACCCTGCCGATCGTCCGACGCAAACGCTTGCCCTAGATGCGGCCTTGCCGAAACCGCCGAAGTTTCCTGCGCCGACCAAGAAGGCCGCTGCCTGGAGCAAAGCACCGGTCACGCGCGTGCTGCCAAAGCGTTGGCACGTCCTCGGTTACTCGGGCAACACCTTGGTTGCCCACGCGGCAGGCAACCCCGTTCCCGATCAGCTCGCCGTGGGGCCTGATCCCGCAGCAACGGCGTTCGGCGATCCCGATCTACCCATCGATCCCGGGATGAAGTGGATGATCGATTTCGACGAAGCCGAGCGCGTCGGCATGGGTGTTCGCATCAAGCTAACGACCGACCAAGCGGCGCGCGGCTTCGACATCTTGCTAGCCCTCGGAACTCGCGCTGCGACCAATGCTCCTGACCAAACCAAAGATCTGGCGGCGCTGCTCGATGCGCATCACTACACCGACGGCCTTGGCTTCGTCTTGCAGGGCACCCCCTCGAACAACACTCCCGACGCGCCTTCTGGCTTCAGCTCGAGCGATCCCGCCGAGGAACGCGCCTACGCCGCAGAGTTCGGACAAGCTGCGATCCGCGCGGGCGACGGGTCGAACGCCGATACCATGCAGAGCGCACTCGGTCTGGCGAAAGACTTTCCCGCAACGCTGAGCCATGTCGCGAACGCGGCGATCAAGGAGTCGAGCGATGCGCTGCACATGAACCGGGCGCTGTGGCCAGCGACGCTCGGCTACTTCCTCGACCAACAAATGGGCAACACACCGCTCACGCGCGACGATCGCACCTGGGCGCGTCAGTTCTTCGTCCAGCACGTTCGCGCTGCCGGGCCGTTGCCCACGCTGCGCGTCGGCAAACAGCCTTACGGTGTGCTGCCGGTTACCTCTTTGAACCACTGGAAACCGAAGACGGGCGAAGAGGCCGCGGCCGCACGCGACACGCAGCTTCGCATGTTCTTGCTGCGCCTGCGCAACCAATGGCGCAACAACTTGCTCCAAGTACCCCGCGTGGGCCGCAGCGACGATCCGGATAAGGATTTCACCGACATTTTGAGCATGGACGGCGTTTCGAGCGGCTACGCCATCCGCCACCTGATGGGCGAAGCCACCTTGAGCAACGTCCTGTCGCAGCTCGTGCACGTCGATCAATCGCTGTGGTGGACCAAGCAACGCGAGCTGACCAAGGCCAGTCTGAGTGCCGTGGGCCTCGACTGGGACCCGCGTTTGGCCCACGCCACGTACACGGGTTGGTTCGCACAGCTCAAGGGCCCGGCAGTCCAAGAGCAGGTGCAAACCGAGAGTTCACCCCTGACGCCCAACTACATCGAACTCTTGCTGAACACGACCGACCCGCAAATTCTCCGCAATGAAACGTTCAGCGGCGGAAAACCGCGCGGCCTACTCTATTCGATCCTGCGCGTCTCGTTACTGCTCGAATACTGGAACGCGGCTGCCAACCTCTATGCGCTCGATCCCAGTGCAACGGTGCCGCGAGAGATGTTGGGGCTCGATGCCGACCTCGCGCTGCCGGGCACCATCCCGACGGTTTGGGAGCTACTCGCTCGCCCACTGACGGCACAAGGCGGCGATACTTGCGGCCACTTCTTGGCGACGCTGAAGACCGCCCCGAGCGATGCCGCCACGCAAACGGCGGTTGCCAGATTGCTCGAGCTCCGCGAAAGCCTCACCTATCTGCAGACGACGAAGGCCGCAAAGCTGCAGCGCTCGATGGCCGGCACACTCGACCTGTGCTCGCACCGCTTGGACGCGTGGATCACTGCCTTCGCGAGCAAGCGTCTGGCTGAGATGCGCAAAGCCGCGCCCTCGGGCGTCTTACTCGGCGGCTATGGCTGGGTCATGAACTTGAAGCCCGCACCCAGCGCCGCCAAGATTCGCCTTGCACCAAACGACCCAGAGTTGTTGCTGCCCGCGAACAACCCCGGCTACACGCATACCCCCTCGCTCGCGCAGGCTGCGACGGTCGCTGTGCTCCGCAATGGTCACTTGACGCATTCGGATGACGGCAAAGCCGATCTATTGGCGCTCGATTTATCGTCCGAACGCGTGCGCCTCGCAGAATGGTTGCTCGACGGAGTGCGCGCTGGGCAACCGCTCGGCGCGTTGTTTGGATACCGCTTCGAGCGACGTTTGCAGGACGCGGGACTTCAGGATTTCATCGCGAGCTTCCGCGACGTTGCGCCGCTCGTCGCAAAGAAGCTCAGCGCGACGCTGGACAAGAACGTGGACCAGGCCACGGAGTCTGTGGCGGCCAACAACGTGGTCGACGGACTGGTATTGCATGGCAAATGGCGAGCCATCGACAGGAGCTTGCCCGCGCTCAACCAGGTGGGCAGCCTGCTCACTGGCTGCAAGAAACCACCGAATCCGAATCGATTGCAACAACAAGCCAGCAACCTGGTCCTGGCGCTCAACCAATTGGACGACGCGGTCGACGCAGTCAGCGACGCTCTGCTTGCAGAAGGTGTACACCAAGCGATCCAAGGCAATCCGCTACGCGCGGGGAGCACACTCGACGCGGTGGCCAGCGGCGAAGCGCCACCGCCAGAGCTGCACGTCGTTCAAACGCCGCGCACGGGTGCAGCGTTGACGGAGCGCATGGTGGTGTTGTTCGGGGGCGCAGCGACCGTCGCCGCGGAATGGGGCACGCCCAGCGTGTCTCATCGCGCTGACGCGGAGCCGCAACTCAACGCCTGGGTGTCTCGCTTGCTCGGCAATCCCACCAAAGTGCGTTGCGTCATCGAACAACTCGACGCCAAGGGTGCCGTGGCGGCTACCAAAGAGCTCAAACTCAGCGAGCTGAAACTAGCGCCTCTCGATCTGATCTATGCCGCCGAGGGCGGACGCGACGGTTTACCCTCGGAACTCGAACACCGGCTGCTGTACACCATCGCTCGCAAGACGGGCGGCTTGGACCCCAACGCCACCCTGCGAGTCAATCCGCACCGGGGCAGCAACTGGGCCGTCAACGACGTGAGTTACGCTGAGTTTCTCGAGCTGTTGCGCTGTGCGCGCAAGCTAGTAACGGCAGCTCGTGCCATCGACGGCAGTGATCTCGCGCCGCCTGAGCAGAATCAAGTACCCGCAGTAAATTTGACGGAGCTACAGGCCCGCGCCGATGCCGCCGAAAAAGCACTGCTCTTGGCACAAGCGGATCTACAGAAGCGCCTGCAGGACGGCGCCACCACCACCGAACTGCTGCGCGAAGTGATCTTGCGCTCATCGACTTTTGGCATCGCGGGCACGATTCCGTTGTCACGCACGGGAGATGCCAGCTCGGCGCGAGATACACTCGTCGTTCAAGCGCAATCGGTCCTGCGCGAGGTGACGACGCGCGTCGATCGACTGAACGCGCTCAAAGCGGCGTTCAAACCAGATACGGCGACAGACGATCAAAAGCGCTCGCAACACCTGGAGCGCCTGAGCGTCGTGTTCGGCAAGGCCTTCGTCGTGTTGCCGACGTTCACGGCGGCGAACGCCGCTGAGCTCAACAAGGCCTTGGCCGATAGCCGCAAGGTACAGGACGGCGATAGCCTCAACGTCGTGACTTGGCTGACGCGCTTCAGTCGCGTGCGCGAAGGGCTGGCGCGCTTGAGCGCGACCCTCAACTATGCCGAGGCGCTCGAGACTGGGGAGAAGATGCGTTTGCGCGTCGCGCAACTGCCGTATCGCGATGCAGATCGCTGGGTTGGGTTACCGTTGGCAAAGGGTCAAGCGTTGTCCCCGTCGAGGTTCTCGCTGGTCGTCCAATCGGGCAGCGTCGATGTTGCGCAACCGATGGCCGGTGTCCTGATCGACGAATGGGTGACCGTAGTTCCGAATGCCACGGAAACCACGGGGGTCGTGTTTCAATACGATCAGCCCGATGCGACGCCACCGCAGTGCATCCTCTTGGCCATCCCCCCCGATCCCGACCAAAGCTGGACCGTTCATTCATTGCAGCAAGTCGTAGTCGAGGCGCTCGATTTGGCACGCTTGCGCGCTGTCGACCCCGAAGCGCTGGACGAGGTGGGCCACTACTTACCGGGCGCCTACTTCGCATTCAACCCGACCGGAGACACCATCTCCACAGACTTCTCGAGCCTCAAGTGAATACCCGACATTCAGGAGTCGAAGCATGACATCCCTCAACAGCTGGTTGCGCTTGGAGCCACAGTGCCGCAACCCAAACATGAATACTGGTCTGCAGGCACGCGTCTACGATCCGCTCTGGTTCTTGGCGCGACAATGGCAAGTCGGTGAGTTCCAAGGTGAAGACAACGGCTCGCCCATCAAAGCTGCTTTCACTGGTGAAAGTGCACGCTTCACGCGCTACACACCGAGCGCGCGTCTGAGCGCGCCGGTGACGGGTCAGGCGTACGACGGTGCGCAAATACCGCTGGAAGCGCTCGTCGAGCGTGAGCGGGTCCGCGATGAGCAGACTCCGCTGAAGAAGCTGAGACTCGCTGTCGAAGCGGGACAACACTTTCTGCGGATCCTGGGACGGCAAACCACGTCGACGGACTACGCCGCGCAGTTCAAGACGAAGTTCGCGTTCAGCGCGCTCAGCAGCGCCGACCGCAACGCACTGGACCCGGCAAGCGTCGCCTACCTCGACTTGATGATGCCGCGCGTGCCCGACGGTCGCAAACTGTACACCAAGCTGTTGCCCCTGCTGCGACCGACTGCGCCCGCGAAGCCGTCGTTGCCGACCAATCTGACGATCGCAGCGGGAGACGTAGCCGAAGTGCAGTCAGCTGGCTCGAGTTGGCTCGATTGGTACGAGCACCTGTTCAGCGAGCCGGGCACTGCCGGCAGCGCGACAGCGCCCGCGAGCGCGTGGCTCCCGGAGCGCATGGAATACGGGTTTTCGCTCGGCTCGCACATGGCGTCGGGTGAACGGGTGCTCTCTTCGCGCGAATACTTCAGTGGACACCTCGACTGGCAAGACTTCAACGTCAACGAGGGGGCTGCTCTGGGCGCGGTAAACGATGCGCCTAGCAAGACAATCAAGACCACCCTAATCCCTGCGCCGGTCAGTTACAGAGGCATGCCCGCCGTGCGCTTCTGGGAGTTCGAAGACGCGTCGGTCGATCTGGGAGCGATCGATGCCGGACCCGAAGACCTGGCCCGCATGCTGCTCATCGAGTTCGCGATCAGCTACGGCAATGACTGGTTCGTCTTACCGCTCGAGCTGGAGGTGGGATCGCTGTTCAAGAGCAGTTCCCTGGTCATCAGCAACACCTTCGGAGAGCAGTTTCTGATCCGCTCAGCCAATGAATCGGGGACACGTGCGGCGACGTTCCGCATGTTCCAGTTGTCGAACCAGCCGAGTGGCTTGGCGACGCCGAGCGTCCCTGACGCGAACCTGTTCTTGCTGGCCCCCTCGCACTGGACATCCCACGAGAGCCGCCCCCTGGAAGAGGTTCACCTGTTGCGTGACGAGATGGCCAACCTCGCGTGGGGTGTGGAGCGCATCGTCGAGAGCGCGACGGAACAGCCCCTGAATCGACTCGAGCAACAGGCTGACGTTGCCGAGATCCAAGGGGATCCACAGCGCGACCGACTCTTGTATCGGCTTGCAACCCAACCCCCCGACTACTGGATCCCGCTATTGCCCGTAAAACACGCGGACGGCTTGCGGCTCAAACGCGGGCGTATCCTAGCCGCCGATGGTAGCCAGCAACCCGTCGCCGCCAAGGGCAACATCCTCGTTCCCGATCCGAAATCAGGGCTCGAACTGTATGAGGAAGAAGTGCCGCGCGAAGGAGCGCGCGTCACTCGCAGCTACCAGCTTGCGCGTTGGCAAGACGGCTCGACACACTTGTGGATTGGGCGTCGCAAGCGCGTCGGTCGTGGCGAAGGCTCGAGCGGCTTGGCCTTCGATAAACTGCGCTGAGCTGCCGTTCGCAAGCGCGCGGATTACTGCACAACGGCAGCGTCAGGCTGGTTCGAACAAATTCGGCCAGTCTGAGCGGTAGTCGGGCGAGGCGCGCCAACGCCGTTCGAGCGATTCGTGAAAGTGATCGCCCGGCTTGGGCGTGCGTCTGCTCGGCGCAAATAGATTGAACGGCGGAGACTCCCACGGCGTCGCAAACGGGCTTTGTTGCCCGTCGAGCCGCGGCACGTGCACGGGCGGCACAGAGAACTGCACACCTCGGCCCTCGAGCTTCGTCATCATCCAATTCAGCGCGAGATCGGAGAGGGCCGCTTGCCCCACGGCGTTGCCTCCCCCGACGTCCGAATGCGAACCGATGAACCAAACCTCTTCCGCGCGCGAATCCGGCTCCCAGCGCGTCACCGGAAAGTCCACCCGGCGTTCGTCGAGTGCCATCGCATGATAGCCACGCACCACCTTCGGGCTCAGCTTGCAATCCGTGAAGCGGAACCAATCTCGCCGCTTGCCCTGAACGTATTGGGGTAACCCAAGGGATCCAACCGTGTCCCAAACCGCAACGCTGGAGATCGGAACATTGGGCAATAGATCCTTGTCGCGAAGCTTGGGGTAAGTGAACAGGTCTGCCACGAAACGATACGCGGCAGTCAGGAGGCTCCCCCCCCGACCGGAAAACACGACGTTCTTGGATCGGATCCACGCGGCATAGCCTCGCAGGTAGGCCTCGGATTTGTTGGCAACATCGTAGTGACTGCGATCGAGGAGCCCAACATTGGAGATCATGCCGGCCAATGCACGAGCGGTATAAGCGCCACGACTGAAGCCCAAAAGTTGTATCGAATCCCCGACATCGTAGTTGCGCGAGATGAACGTGTAGCCTCGAACGATGCGCGCGATCACTCCCGAGCCGAACACCCCGCCCAAGACTTTGATCACCGGATTGGACGAATCGCCCACGCCGTGGATGTATTTGCTGATCTGTTCGACCCTGCCGTCAACGCCAACCAAGACTTTCTCTCGCTCCTTGCGTTGCTCGACACCCGGTTCGCTTCTGACTTCTCCCGCCAGGTTGTCGAAGAGCTTGACGACGTTGGTGACGTCATGTCCCCCCAATAGCGCTTCTTCTATGGCGGCTTCGACGTCGAACTCATTTTCGGGCTGGGCCGGACCGCACCAGGTTCCATCCGAGCAAAAGACGATGTTCTTCGGCACTTGTGCATCCACCATTCCACTCGGCTCGCACGATCAACAGCGATCGAAGAGCGCGGAGGATGCTCCAATAACACGAAGTGAACCAGACAACGAGCGCCGTATGCGCGCCGCCGGGAGTCGTCACGAGTGTTGGGAATGTTTCGGGGCGTATCTCACAGATGCGCGCGCACACCGGCAAACAAGCTGTCGAAATTGAGTCCATCGATGCGCAACGTGCTGGCCCCCGCGTAAAGCTCGACGCGGTTCAGCTCTACACCGAGGCTGGCCTGTCCCTCGTACGCCACTGCTCGCGATAAGTTACCAAAGTCCCCCTCGACGCGCAGCACGAGTGGTCGAACCGGGTAGAGCTCGAGCGCGCCGGTGACATTGGCGCCCCAGCTGCTGCCAGCTCCATCGACGAGCGCGCGCGGCCCAGCCCCCAAGGCGAGTTGCAGAAAACGCGTCTGCAGAAACTCCCAGCGCAGGTTTACGTCCCCCAACCACAGTGAATCCGTTTCGTTGGGTTGAGTCTCGACCCAATAGGTCCAGCGCGTGTCGAGTCCGAGCCCCATCGTGGTGCTCACTACGCCGCCCAGGGTTCCACGCACCAGACCATCGTGGTCACGGCCAAGGTCCGCAAACAACTGCAATTGCATGCTCCGCAGCTGCCGTTGCTCGGGAGCCGTGGCATAGCCATCCGCCGGACGAGCGTAGCAGGTCGAATCGATGCAGACGGCGACCGTCGATAACTCGGAGCAGTAACCCGGCTCCGAGCACTCGCTGGCTTCGAGATCGGGGCGCAGCTTCAGATCGAGGGAATTTCCGCGATTGCCGAAGGCGTAGGGGTAGGGCAAGAAGTAGTGCCCCATGAGTAACGCTTCGCGCTGCCGTTCGACGTCGGCTGCGGACGGCACTCCCCCGCCGCCAGTTGTCTCGACCTCTTCGGTCTCCTGGATTTGCGTCTGCCCCGGGCAGCTCGAGAACAGCGCTTGAAGCCAGCTACAGCCATCGTCGTCTGACTTGTCGTCGTCGTTCGAGGAGCCGTCGTCCGAAGGGTGATCGGTGCGCTCGCGAAGTTCGTCCAACTTGCCCGCGTGTGCCGTCAAAGCACAGAACGTGACCAGCGCGGCTGACGCGCTACAAACACCCATTCTCCGCGGTAAGCGATGACGCATGAGTTCGCCAACATCGCAAGTTACATGCCACGGCTCGCTTGCTTGGCGTGCCCGGAGATTTGGGGTGCCCCATGGGAGATCCCCTCGGTTGGCCCGAGACCGAGTGTGGTGGCGCAGGCACACGTGTGAATTTGCGGGCCTCCCACCCAACTCGGTGCTCTCAGGGCATGCTCAGATCGTAAGCGTACAACGACGGTTTCACTGCGGTCGCGTCGTTGTTCTCCTGGGTGTCTCCCTGGTTCGTCGTGATGTAGGCGGTGGTGCCATTCGGACCACCGATCTCGATGTTCGAGGGATCCGTCGGCGTAGGGACGGCGATTTCACCCAGATACTTCTCCTGGGAGTCGAGAACTATGATCTTCCCGTTTGACGCAAAGTAGATGTTCTCGGCGCAGTCGATGGTGATCCCATCGACGTACTCCTCTTCGTTGGCGACCGTGAGCTCGGTGCCCGCAATCTCGAGCTCCACGCCCGTACCCATCACGTTCGCGTCCGCATCCAGGCTGAATCGAAACAGGCCGTTCTTGCCGCCGACGTACAGCGTCGCCCCGTCGTGCGTCACGGCAACGCCATTGGGCTTCTGAATGATGGTCGGCGCGTTGAGCGCGGCATCGACCGCTTGCACTTCGCCGCCTGGAGCCAAGCGATAGAGCCGCTCTACGCTTTGCGGCGGCGGCTTGGGCGCTTGCCAATCGGGATCGCTGAAGAACAGCGTGCCATTGGGGTGAAAGACGAGATCATTCGGCGAGTCGAAGCGGGCTCCCATGTACTGGCTGACGATGGGTTGTGGTGCCAGATTAGCGGCCAGTGTGATGTACGCGATGCTGCCGTCACTGTGACGGGCCGCCGCGACTTTCCCATCCGGCGCACGTTGCAGCCCATTGCTGCCGCTGTCCGTCGCGACGACTTCGAGCGCGGCCGCATCGGGATTGAAGCGCATCAAGCGCGCCGGCGGCGGCACACCATCGGTCGTGATGTTAATTTGTGATAAATACAGCGAGTCGTCGACCCAGAGAGGCCCTTCGAGCACGATGAATCCGCCATCGAAATCGTCGTCGGGGATCTTTGCTAGGGCCACGGGCTGCCGCGTCTTCAGCAATTGCGCCAGGGTATCACCCGTCGCAATCGGGCAACTCGAACTGGGATTCGCGCTCGGTCCTCCGCCGGTGCCGCCTGCGCCATTCGAATCACCGCCGACGCTCGTGCCAGTGGGCTCGGGAGTTGGGAGCTCGGGCGAACCCCCCGCGTTCATGCCTCCCCCCATTCCACCCATCCCTTGAGGCGTCACGCTGGTTGACGCGGACGGCGAGACGGGGGGCTTTGGTGTCGAACCCGTCATCGTGGCAGACGCGGTAACGCTCGGACCCGGCGCTGACCCCGGACTCGAGCTGGTGGGGGCGTTAGTCTGTACCGTGCTATTTTGGGGCGTCGTTGGCAGCACCCCTGTCGGCTGTCCCTGCGAGACACTGTCAGACGGACCGCTGACGGCTGGGCTCTGACCCTGACCGGAATCGGAGCTCTGACCGCAACCCGAACCAGCGAATACCATCAGCCCAAGACTGCCGACGGCGATCGTGCGAAAGGACATCGCGTTATCCTTAGGGGGCTGATGGCCACCCGTCAACCGAATTGCCGGAAGCCGTCGCTACAGTCGCACGCACAATCTTTCTCGAGACTCTACTCGTAAGCGGTACGGCTAACCCGCGTCATCAAGCGCGTCGTCGTCCTCGTCATCATCACTCGACTCCGGCGACTGGGGCGCTCGTTCGTCGAGATCCGCTTCGATTACGGACTGTCCCGCGTAAATCAAGACTTTGACGGCGCGTTGGTCCAGAACGCGTTCGCCTGGATCGGCATGATCGCCCGGCGCATGTTGCTCGTTGTAGTCGGCGATCCGACCACGAAGCGCTGCGCCGCGACGGCGAAATTCGGCCAAGAACTGCGTGGCTTCTTCGTAGTGCGGGTGACCTTGCCAAACCGTGTAGCTGAAGGTGCTGCCTCCGGTGAGATCGGCAGCGCTCGCGCGCTGCTTGCCCTTGCGCAATTTGGCACACAAAGTCGTCACCAGGGCTTGATAGTGATCGAACACGGCGATTTCCCAACCTTGCTGTTCGCCCAAAGGGATCACACAGCCTTCACTCGTGAAGCGAGGCTCACCACTCGCATCGAGACCTGCACGGCGCAAGCGTCCCTGATCGAGTAATTTGCCGACCACGGAAAGCACCAGCTCCGGTTCGAGCGACAAAGTCGCCGCGACGTCTCGAACGCTCGCAGGTGCCAGACGATACGCGGTGAGGCAGACCAGATCCGCCAAGGTCTCAGCAGGCGAATCCGCGGGCACCGCTTCGCTCAGTGCGACTTGATAACGCACGTGATCCCCGCGTCCGCTACGCGAGATCAAGCCAGAGCCGACCAAATCTTTGAGCAAGCTGCGCAGTACCACTTCGTCGTCTTGACTGAAGCGACGCATGACTTCTCCGCGTGAAACGGGACCGCGCTGCGTCACGAATTCCAAAACGGCTTCCCACAACGTCCGCCCTCGTTCGGTTCGGCTCTCGCTCAAACGCTGTACACGCTGATGATACGTTCGCAGAGCCATGCCGAACATATCGGCGATGACCTTGCTCCCAAGCCCCTGTTCACGTAAGGCAGCTACGAGGTCGAGGAACACTTGATTGGCGGTGTGAGCCAGGTGCGCACGATTGCCACCCGCGGTTGCCAACTGGGCAATCAGCACCGTGGTCTGGCGCACCAAGGCGTCAATCAGCGTTCCCGTATCCATGAGCCCAGTATGCGAAAGCCAACGGTTCAAACCAGTGCATGAATTCGCATCGGTCGCTGATTCACGTGCACCCAAACCGAATCCAGAAAAAATCTGCCTCCACGCGCTCCGACACCCCAGACCCGCCCTAACCCGACCCGGTCAGGCGTGTGCCTCCGCCCTGTGAGCCGATGTCCACTCAGCGCCGAAAGCCAGTCCGCCACGACTGTAGGCGAACCCAGCGTGGCTCGGGTGGGCGCACGCCTTCTTGACTTCAGAAGTGCCGTTCTCCATTTGAGCCGCTCCCATGACTACGGTTCCCGAAAACGTAACCTGGCCGGCGCTGATCGATCGCGCCAAGAGCATGTTTCCTGAGTTGTTCAGCAAGGACGGCCAGCTCAACAACTTGGTGGCTGGCGCTTGGCTGACAGGTCGCCTCGAGCTCGAGTGCATCAGCCCCGTGGACGGCACGCGACTACTCACTCTGGCAGCGTTGGACCGGGCGCAAGCTGAACAAGCGGTTGTGTCTGCCTCAAATGAACATGCGAGCTGGAGCAAGTTGCCGCTGGCGGAGCGCGCTGCTCGCGTCCAAGCCTGCCTCGACGAGCTGACCGCACTGCGCCCAGTGCTGATCGCGTGCTTGACGTGGGAGATCGGCAAGACACAGAGCCAAGCCGCCAACGACGTAGACCGCATGCTGGACGGCGTGCGTTGGTATCTTTCGCAGGCTGAAAGCATGCTCGAGGCGCGAGTCGCTCTCGGGCTGATCTCCAACGTCGCCTCCTGGAACTATCCTTTCTCCGTCTTGTTCCACGCCATGTTGGTTCAAGCCCTGGCGGGCAATTCGGTGATCGCCAAGACGCCCACGAAGGGAGGAGGCTTGGCCTTGGCGTTGGCCTCGGCGCTAGCGCGGCGTTGTGGTCTGCCACTGTCGCTCGTGAACGGCGCGGGCGGTACTCTCGGCGAGGTGCTCGTTGCGCATCCGATGGTGCAAGCCGTTGCGTTCGTCGGCGGGCGCAATAGCGGGCGGCGTGTCGAAGAACTGCTGCGCCCGAGCTCGAAGCGCTACATGTTGGAAATGGAAGGAGTGAACGCTTACGGCGTCTGGGATTTCTCCGATTGGACGACGCTGCGAGAGCAACTGAAGAAAGGCTTCGACTTCGCCAAGCAACGCTGTACGGCGTACGTACGCTTCGTGGTACAACGCAGGCTGCTACCGGATTTCCTCTCAACCTACTTACCCATCGTCAGCTCAATCCGCGTGGGCAACCCGTTGTTCACCTATGGCAACAACAGCAATGCCCCCGACATCGGGCCGCTGATCGGGCGAGAAAAGGCCGAGGAGCTGCGCGCGTGGATGGACGAAGCGGTGCGCTTCGGGGCCTTTCCACTGTTCGCTGGTAAGCTCGACGACTCGCTCTTCGTTCCGGAGCAAGATCGGAGTGCGTACTTCGCGCCCTCGTTGCTGCTCAACGTTCCGCGCAGCGCTTCCTTGTACTACCGAGAACCTTTCGGACCCCTGGATTCAATCGTGGTCGTCGATACGCGCGAGGAACTCGTGGCCGAGATCAACGCATCTGGTGGCGCATTGGTCGCCTCCATCGCTAGTGACGACATCCATTTCGCGCGGGGTGTGGCAGCCGAACTCCGGGCCTTCAAGGTCGGAATCAATCGCATCCGCTCGCGTGGAGATCGCGATGAGCACTTCGGCGGAATCGGCAAGTCCTGGCGCGGCTGTTTCGTAGGTGGTGAACACCTGGTCAACGCCGTGACGAATGGTCCAGAGGGTGCAGCGCTCTACGGCAATTTCGAAGCAGCGCCGCAACTCGCGGGCTGATTCTCATTGGGGCGGTGGCCCGTGAGCTCGTCCACCTCCCCAAAGCGCCAAGCCGAACACGCCCAGAGGTTGCAGCATCAGCAAAGCAATCGCAGCGGACAGCCCGAGTCGATCGGCCAATGCGCCCAAGGCGGGCGGCAACAGCAGCTCCAGGATCACGAACACCTGCTGCATGGCGTTCACGATCGTGGTGCGCCCGGGCGCAGATTCGTAGGCGCGCGCCAAGAGCAAGGGATAGTGAGGCGCGGCGCATGCTCCCAGCACCAACAGCCCTGCCGTCATCCCACTGATACTCTGCGCGATGGTCACGAGTGGAAGCGCCAATGCACAAGCGCCCGAACTCGCAAGCAACACACGACGCCAACCCCAGCGTACGACCACGCGCTCGGTGAGCAGGGCCCCCAGGACGACGCCAACGGCGAAGGCTGCCACACACAGCGTGGCCTGGGCCTCACTCGCGCCGAGATCGGTGCGCAAGCGCAACGCGGCCAAGGCGGCAACGATCTCGTCCAACAGGGTACACAGCGCCGTGCCGGTGACCCAGGCCCAGAGGCGAACGTCGCTCAGACTCTCGCGCAATGCTTGCAACAAGCTAACAGACGCTTCCGATTCTTCGTAGTTCGCTTCGGCTGTGCTGCCCGTGCGAGCGAACTGCAACGACTGCAACAGCGTACACAGCAAGACGATGACGAATCCCATGCTGTAGCTGCCGTGCAACGCCAGCACCAAAGCGATCAGAGCCGGGCTCATGATGTCGCCGACACCGCCGAAGACCATCCAGCGCGCCATCACGCGATCGAGATCTGCGCCGTGAGTCGCCACTAGCTCGGCTTCGGCGGCCGCCCCCGCCGCCCCGCTCGCTGCGCCCGCCAACGCCAAACCCACACCAAGCAACCAAGCGCTCGGCGCCAAAGCACACAGCGCAAGCGAGAAGCTGAGCGCCACGTAACTCCACGACAGCACCCGTCGGCGCGGCAAGCTATAGACGATCAGCTCCGCGCCGGCTTCGACGATCGCTCCAAGCAGCAGCGGTAGTGCGAACACCGACAGCGTGTAGCCACCGTGGTCGAGCTCGAAGCTGCGCTCCACGTCGGGCGCAGAAACCACAGCCACGCCGCTCCACAGCTCATCGATCAGCGAGACCGTGAGCAGCGCGAACGTGCTGCGTCGCAAGACGCGGGTTGCCCGAGATCAGATGCGTTCGGTGAAGTTCATCCGTTGCAAGCTAGCGCCATCTCGCAACAGCCGCCAGGTCAAGTTTCCGCGGACGGCCAAGCAGACAAGATCATTACGGTTCGGCATGAACGTCCCTGACACCACCCCACTCGCAGCTCGTGAAAACGCGGCCGGGTCCGTGCTACCGCTGCCGACGATGAATCGCATCCTCGGCACTCGACGGCCTGCGCAACGCTTTGGCCGCACACGCGGAGTCTCGCGACTTGGCTGAGCCAAGAGGCCTCGGTTTGCAGATTCGAAGATTGCTCGCCAGCGAGCGTGGCGATTACGCGTTGCTCGCGCTCGGGTTCGTCTTGTCGCGCCTCGTGCTACTCGCGCTGGGCTTACGCTTCAATCTCGACCTGTCGTGGATGTTCCTGAGCGATCCCGCCGATCTGCGCCGTGACCTATTGCGCACGGTGTTCTACTTTCACGCGTTCCCTCCCGGCTTCGATTTGATCACCGGCGTCTTGTTACGCCTTCCCGACAGCTTGGTGCCTGGCGCGGCTCATCTACTGCTCTCGGCGTTCAGCGCGTGTCTGTGCCTTTCGGTGCTGGCGCTGGGTAAATACCTGGGTCTAGGTAGAAAGACACGCCTATGCTTGGCATTCGCGTTCTGTTTGGCGCCACCCACTCTATTCTTCGAGAATCTTTACCTGTACACGATCCCCTCCACTGCGCTGTTGTGTCTCAGTTCTGTGCTCTGGTATCGAGGCTTGCGCAAACAGACCGCCCGCGCTTGGTTTTGGTGTTTTCTTACGGGTGCCATCTTGGGCTGGATTCGCAGCACGTTCCATTTGGTTTGGTTGGTGCTGATCGTGCTTTTGACGCTGCCGCTGTTGCCCAAAGCGTCCCGCAAGAACCTGCTCGTCGGCGCGGTGGGCCCCGTGCTGTTGTTGGCCTCGCTCTACATCAAGAACTACGTCGTCTTCGGCGTTTTCGGCGCGACTTCCTGGGGCGGGGCCAACATCGTCGCCATCACGACGACGCAAATGCCGCGCGCCCTCAAACATCAATGGGTGCTGCAGGGCAAGCTATCACCCTTCTCCGAAATCAGCGTATTTGCGCCGCCCAAGAACTACTTGGGGCTGCTGCCAGACTTGCCGACGTTCCCCTGGCCGACGACCAACGAACTCGAACGACCGAGCGTGGGAGCGGGCAACTTCAACCACGGCTTGTACCTCGAGGTAAACAAGCGCCGGAAGGCAGACGCCGCCACGTTCATGAGCGAGCGTCCAGCCGATTATCTGCGCAATGTCTTGACCAAGAGCTTGCCTCAGTTCTTCGAACCCACGACGCACTGGCATCCGAAAGACAAGGAAGCGAGCTCGCCTCACTCCCAACACCGCCGGGTGCTGGGTGGATTTGAAAATGCGTACAACTGGCTCCTTCACCAGTCCATTCCTCTGGTGGCCCCTTTTGGTCTCTATTGCGCACTGCCCTTGGTCTTGGTGTGGGTCTTCTGGCGAGTTGCGAAACACCTGATCGTGCACTTCCGAGCTCGGGATTCAGCGCCGAGCCAGAGGCTCGAGCCAGGGCTGTTGCTCGCGGGCTACCTGGCGTTTCAGATCGTGTTTGTAGCCGCGCCCAGCGTACTGTTCACCCTCGGAGAGTGTGCACGCTACCGTTACATGGTGGAGGCTATGATTTGGTTGCTGACGGCCTGGTTGGTCGAGGCCGGCCTGAAGCTGCGCGAGGGTGCGTCCGGTCGGGTTGCCCGAAATCACGAACCTGCGGTATAAGGTGCCCGTGCCTGAGCGTGAACGCGCCGAAGCCAAGTTCGACGCCTACGCCGAAGACTACGAGCGCTTGTGGCGGGCGAACATCCGTGCGAGTGGCGAAGCGCCCGAATACTTCGCAGCATACAAGCTGGCGTGCCTAGGGCGCATAGGCATCGCTGGTGCGGGACCCTGTCTCGACTACGGGTGCGGCATCGGCACGCTGACCCAGCTGCTCTGTAGCGCATTCGCGGACGTTGCCGGGTTCGATCCTTCACCCAAGAGCCTAGCGGTGGCGAAACAACGGGCACCCCGCGCTCGATTTTACGAAGAGGCGGGTGCAATCCCCGTAGCGCATTTCGCAACGGCGGTACTCTCCGGAGTCTTGCATCACGTGCCGCCAAACGAGCGAGACGCCCTACTCACGACCGCCGGCAGCAAACTCAGATCCGGGGGCAAACTCGTCGTGTTCGAGCACAACCCCTACAACCCGTTGACGGTTCACGCGGTAAAAACCTGCCCCTTCGACGACGACGCGATCTTGTTACCTCGGGCAGAGATCGCTCGGCGGCTAAAAGCGGCTGGCCTAATCGTGGAAAGGAGCGAGTACATCGTGTTCTTCCCCCGACCATTGCGAGCCCTGCGGCCCTTGGAGCCTCATCTATCATGGCTGGGACTCGGGGCTCAAACCATGACGGTAGCGCGCAAGCCGGTTCCCATTATTCACTCATGACCCGCACGCAGCGTCCCAAGCTCTCGATTGTGATCCCCTTGTTCAACGAACAGGAGGTCATCGAAGAACTACGCCGTCGCTTGCTGGAGGTATTGAACGCACTCCCTGACGTCGGTCCCGCATGGGAGGTGCTGTTCATCGATGACGGCTCAACTGACGCGTCACTCGATCTGCTCACGGAGTTTGCTCGTGTCGAACCGCGATTTCGCGTGTTGGCGCTGTCGCGGAACTTCGGACACCAAGCGGCCGTTACGGCAGGCCTCGATCGCGCGGAAGGTGATCATGTGGTGCTGATGGACGCGGACTTACAAGATCCGCCAGAGGTGATTCCCGAAATGTTGGGCAAAGCCCAGGAGGGATACGATGTCGTCTACGGCACGCGAAATCGCCGCCACGGCGAGGGCTTTTTCAAACGTTGCACTGCAGCGATCTTCTATCGCCTAATGCGCGCGGTTACAGGGGTCAATCTGCCCGTGGATACTGGGGACTTCCGCTTGATGGTTCGTGCGGTAGTGCTCACACTGCGCGCACTACGTGAACAACATCGGTTTGTCCGCGGGATGGTTTCTTGGGTGGGCTTCAGGCAAACGGCAGTCCTTTATGATAGAGACGCTCGCCACGCGGGCGAGACCAAGTACCCCCTACGGCGCATGCTTCGCTTCGCCAGCGACGGGGCCACCTCGTTCTCGATCGTACCCTTGCGCCTTGCTACTTGGCTGGGGTTGATCCTGGCTCTGATCGCCGTGCTCGGCGGCGTGACCGCAGTCGGGATCAAGATTTTTTTGCCAGAGATCGTGCTCCCGGGTTGGACCGCGATCATCGTCGCAGTGGCGTTCGGCTTTTCCGCTCAGCTCTTGATTACGGGGATTCTCGGCGAGTACGTGGGCCGAATCTACGAAGAGGTGAAGCGACGTCCGCTCTACGTCAGCCGCGTGGAGCTGAATTTCGAGTCCAACGCGCCTTCCGACGAATCGAGCAAATCATCGACCAATGCTGAGTCAGGCGCGCCGGAACGACGATGACACCTTTCGCCAAACTGCTCGGCAACCCCTGGATCTTCGAGCACGTCCGGCCTTGGGTCGTCGGCGGCATCGATATGTCGCCAGCTTATGATCGGTTGCAGGTGGACGGGGGTTCGCGAGTGCTCGATGTCGGCTGCGGCACGGGTGATGCTCTGCGATACTTGTCTGGTTTTGAATCGTATCTTGGCGTTGACACCGACGCGCGCGCAATCGAGACCGCAAAGATACGCTGGACAGCGAATTCTCGCGTCGACTTCGAGTGCCGACGCCTCGAGGCCAATGAGCTCGACACCAGACGAATCACCCACGTTGCGCTCGTCGGATTGTTGCATCATTTGGACAACGCCCAGGCGATCGAAGTGCTGGGTGAACTGTCGCGAGCGTCGCAGTTGGTGCGCGCGGTGAGCCTGGACGTGGTGTATCTGCCGGGTTACTGGTTGAACAATGCTTTGGCATTCATGGACCGTGGCCGATTTGCACGAACCACCGCAGGTTACGAGGCATTGGCGCGGCAGGCCAAGCTACGAATTCAGTGGAGCGAGATCGTGCGCTGCCATCCGAGCGGCGGAAGGGTTCATTACTTCGTGATGGAGATGACGCACTCTTGACCTATCTCCTCGAGCCCGGTGGCGGCGATTGGTCCGACGCGATCGCGGACGGCTTGCGTGCGATTTTCGAGATCGTGGTCATCATCACCGTCGGACCCAGCGTGGTCGTGTTCGTTGGCGTGATGCTGACGGGCTTGGTGTGGCGCTTGGTTGCAAAGCGCAAACCCTCGTGGTGGTGGTTTGTGAGCATCGGCGTCGGGTTGGCAATGGCCGCGTTCGTCGCGATGATTGTGACGCTC
>DATAHU010000096.1:0-32251 GCA_036263015.1 Polyangiaceae bacterium
GCGCGCAACCGCCCGCGACTCCAGGGACCCGGCACAAGTTGCGGACGCCTACCTGCGCTTGGCGGACATGGCCCTCGATGCCGGAGACACGAAGGGGGCTCTGGCAGCCGCTTCCAGTTGTGCAGCGATCCAAGCGTCACCTATCCTGCAGCAGTGCGAACTGCGCGAGGTAGACATTTTGCGTCTGCGCGGGGATCTGGAGCGCGCCAGATCGTTGGCCGCCGTGGCTACCAAAAGCGCCAATGCGACCGGGTTCGGCCAGCTGCAGCGGGTCATGGCGGAAATCAGCCTTGCAGCAGGACAGTTGGACAAAGCCAGTGAGTTTGCGAAGGCGAGCGTCGCTGCCCAAGCTGCAAGCGAACTGGAGGAGGCTGACCGTCAGATCACGTTGGGGAGAGTGCTGGCGGCGCGGGGTGAATGGCAAGCTGCGCACGCGGCCCTCGAACGAGGGCTCGATCTGCAGCGCGCGGTGTTCGGCTGGACGCATCCGCGGCTCGCCCTTGCGCGAGTGGAACTCGCGGACGTTCAACGGGTACTGGGGGAGACCACTCTTGCGGAGCAGAACTTGCTCACCGCGGCCGATGCTCTCAGCGCCGAGCTTGGTCGCAACGTGCCATCCCTGGCGCCGATTTACGCCGAGCTTTCTGCACTACACGAGGATGCGGACGAACACGCCGTGGCGGAGACGTTCGCCAAAGCGAGTCTCGCCCACGGCCAAGGTCTGAGCCCAGTGTTGCAAGCCCAGTTTGCGACTCGGCTGGCAGCAGCGGAATTGGGATTGGGCAACGTGTCGCGCGCTGGCGAGCCGTTGCACGCTGCGTCGAGCGGCTGGGAGACGCTGGTCGCGCCGCACAGCGCCGCGCTCGAGACGGCGCTTCGGGAGGCCCAACTTGCGCTGGCCGAGGGCGACCCGGCTCGAGCAAGCAAGCTTGCCCACAGCGTCCTCGGAGTGCACGAGTCGAGAGCGGATGCGCTAGGGATTGCAGCGAGTGAACGATTGCTGGCTGTGGCGGAGCCTGCGCAGCGCGTCGAGCATCTGAAGCACGCAATGTCGGTGATCGAGAAGTCTTTCCCGAGCCATCCGCTATTGGGGGCGCTGGTTCACGAACTGGGGCTGGCACTGGCGTCAGCGGGGCAAGTCGACGAAGCCGCCAGCGCGTTGCGGCGCGCTTTGTTCTTGCACGAAAAGGTCCTGCGGGAGCTCGAGGCGCACTCGAGCTCCGAGGCCGTCGCTGCGTTTCTCGAAGCGCGGTCGCACGAAACCGATGAATTGGTTGCACGCGCCGTGAAGGGGGACGCCGTCGAGCCCTGGCTGGCCCTCGAGGCGGTGACGTTGCGCAAGGGGCGCGAACTCGAAGGGGTGAGTCGCGCCGTCGATCTGCTGCGGCGCCGAGCCGAAGACTCCGACCAGCGCACGCTCCAGGCGCTGGCGTTGCGGCGCGCCGAGCTGGCAAGTCTGGATATCCAGGGCCCAGAAGCGGGAGCAACCGTCGACCAATACGCTGCTCGTGTGCATGAATTGCGGCAAATGGTGATCGGGGCAGAGAGTAAGCTGTCAGCGCTCGCCGGAGACGGCTCGCAGGGCGTCGGGTTGAGCCTGCGCGAGGTAGCCCAGGCGCTGCCCGACGCCGCAGTGCTGCTCGAATACGTGCGCTATTGCTCAGGGGTTGAGGGGACGGGTGAAACGCCAAGTTCGGCGCTCGCAGGGCAAAGCACGGAGCGCTATGCGCTGTTCACGCTGACGCCGACAGGTCGGGTCACGCTCCACGACCTTGGCCCTGCTGCCGTGCTCGACGCCGAGGTAGAAAAGCTATGCAATAGCTTGTCGGATCCGAGAACCGACCCACGTCCGGTCGCAGCCCAGTTGTACGAGGTGCTCTTGGGTCCGGCGTCGCAGCTGCTGCAAGGCATCGAGGTCGTCTTCGTTGCCCCCGCTGCGTCTCTCAACCTCGTTCCTTTTGCGGCACTGGTGAACGGCGACGGCAGGTATGCGGTCGAAGAGCACACTTGGGTTGAGCTCACTTCGGGCCGAGATTTGCTCCGCTTGCGTGATACGACGCCGCCACGTGAAGGGCCCGTGATCGTTGCAGCGCCGGACTTTGGCGAGCGGGGCAATCCCACAGGGGCCACGATTCTAGCGCGGGCCCACTTCGACGCGCTGCCAGGCACCGAGAGCGAAGCCCAAGCGTTGCACGGATTGCTGCCAAACGCGAGGGTTCTGACCCACGCTGCGGCGTCGGAAGATGCGCTGCGCGGGTTACGGGCGCCACAAATCTTGCACGTCGCAACGCATGGCTTCTTCCTTGCCGCGAAGCCGTCAGTGGTGAACGCGAGGACGCGGGGGCTCGAGCTGTTGCCCGCTAGCAACGTCCCGGCAGAGTGGACCATCGACGAGCCGATGCTTCGCTCTGGCTTGGCTTTTTCGGGCGCCAACCAGCACCACCGCGGTTCGAACGATGGTATTCTGACGGCGCTAGAGGCGCTCTCGTTGGATCTCACCGGTACAGAGCTCGTAGTGCTGAGCGCTTGCGAGACGGGCGTCGGCGAGGCGACGGGGGGCGAGGGCGTCTACGGCCTGAGGCGTGCGCTGCTGATCGCGGGTGCTCAAACCCAAGTGATGAGCTTGTGGAAAATCGACGACGAAACCACGTCGCGCCTGATGCAGGGCTACTACCGCGCGGTGGTCGATGGGCGCGGCCGGGCCGAAGCATTGCGCGACGTACAACTCAGCTTGGCACGCGACTCCAAGTATCGACATCCATATTATTGGGCATCGTTCATCGTGTCAGGTAATCCGGCAAGCTTGCACGGTCGCTCCGCTGGGCAAGTGCCGACTGCTCAGCCAGCGCCTCGAGGCTGCGCCTGCGATCTGGTTGGCGGGCGCAGCTTTCGCGCGACGTCGGGGCACTGGCTTGTGGGTGCTTTGGCGGGCTTGGCGGCTCTATTGATCTGGCGTCGACAACGCGCCGAGAGTCGGCGAGGGCTCGGCCCTGCCGTTTCAGTATTGGGCGGCGTTACGCTGCTGGGGGCATGCGCTGCCTCGATAAACCCACCGCCTACCACGCCTCACGCGCGACAGATCGCGCTTCCGTCGGCACCGGCGAGTGCTTACCTGGAGGCGCAGGAGGCCTGCACGCGCGGCGACGCCGTACAGTGCTATCTCCTAGGGCTAGACGAACAGACTAGCGGGGAAGACATCGCCAATCCTGGACCCGAAGAGCTGGCCCGCGCGCGCCCTCACTTCGAGCGCGGCTGTGCCCTGGGTGACGCTGCCTCATGTGGGGCGCTCGCCCAATACTTCTCACGCTGCTGGCAGGGCTGCAAAGATGCCGAGCAGCGGCGCGAAGAGTTTACTTGGTACCTCTACATGGAGCGCGCTTGTGATTTGGGCGATCCGGCGCCTTGTGCAGAGCTCGGGCGGCTCTGGCACGACGAAGGTTTCCTACGTAAAGCCCAACTCTACTTCCAGAGAGGGTGTGAAGCCGGCGGTATCACCTCCCAGCAAGCTTGCGAGGCTCTGAACGAACAGCGCTGAGATCTCTACTGCCGGAAAGTTACCAGCGAGCTCGTCATTCTTCGGGCGGTAGTTCCCAGGGCATCGTGTCGGCTGCGGAGCGCGTCCGCAAGCTGTCGCACGATTCGGCGTGGCCAAGTTTGCACGCTTGTTGAAGGTAGTTCTGAATGTCGAGCCGGGTCTGCGGCGCAGTCTGCTCGAAGTCGGGTGGTGGCTCTTCGCCCCCCATGGTGATCTTCAGCAAGCCATTGTTGAGCGCGCGCGCTACGAAGTAGCAGCTGTCGGCGTCTTTGAGCGCGCAGGTTTTCTGCTTCAGGCCGAACCACGCTTCCATGTCGTGCGGGACCCCTTGACCCGTGAGGTAGAGATTCGACAACTCCACGCACGATGGGACGTGATTGGCATCACAACCCCGCGTCAGCAACTTCGCGGCGAGTGGAGCGTTGGCTTTCGCCGATCCCGTCCGCGCGTAATCGACCGCGATGGGTAGACATTCGTCGGGCGTCTTGTGAGCACACGGGTCACCGTCATCTGCCGCAGGGGGCGCGGCGGCCGTCGTGGGCGGAGGGGACGAACCGCAGGCGAGCAACACCAGCGCACCGACGAATGATAAGCGACCAGTCATGCGCCAGATTCCTAGCATGGAAGGTCGACGACTGGGAGAGCTTCATAGGTAGCCCCAAGCTCTCCGGTAACTGCGCGCACTGGAGCGCTTGGGTAAACGGCTACTTGGCGTCGTCGCGCCCAGTGACGGTCCAGGTCAATGCTTCGCCATCGACATCAGCGATGATGTCCTTGATCTGCCGGACCTGGAGCGATGCCTGGTACTGCTGTGGGTGTTCTTTGCCTTGGCCGAGCCTCATGCGGATCGTCTTGCCGGACTCGCTCGAGGCGGCCGTATCCCCGTAGGCGCCGATCTGCGAGCGAGCGCCGGACGTGTGTAGCGCCTTCTTGACGACGCCGTTTTCGTTTTTGACGGTCAAGGTAAATTGCCCGATCTCGTCGTCGCCGTTCACCGCCCGGATCAGGTTTCCACCAACGCCAACGCATCCGAGCACCGTCGCACCCGTAGGCCCGTTCGTAGCGGCATCGACCAGCGCTCCCCCGCAGCTCCCCGCATTGCTGAGCCAGTCGCTCCATTTCGGCGGGCTGCCATCGTCTTCCATGACATAGACGATGAAGACGGCGGCTTGCCCCGGATCAAGGTTGCCTTCCCAAAGAATCTGGCGCGAGTCACCGTCCCAAACGTACGACCCTTCTTTGACACTCCGCTTCGCGATCGAGCGAAGCTTGGCGGTCGAACCCGAGACGCTCTCGACGTACTTCGCGTAGGGTTCGTCGTTTCCGCCCAGCTCGTCTCCCGTCTTGGTCTGGCAGAATAGAGTCCTGAAGTCCACGCGAACCCGAACCCTTTGACTGACCTGAGCATGGGCACCCCTCACCCCAGTGCCCGGCGAACCGGATGCAAAGAACGCGATGCCAGCAAGGGCCAACCCAAGAATTACCTGCTTGTTCGTCATGGTAGTGTCTCCTGCCTGTCCAGAGGTTGCCGTGCGCACTACGCCCCAGCGAACCGTTCCTTCCCCTCGCGGCGCGGGTGCTTGACCGAAACCTCAACCTTTAGAAATCGATCTCCAAGCCCCGTCAAGCCTCTATGAGCTGATCTTCAAGCTGCCGCGGATGGGCTGTCGTTCGAGGGAGGGCAGTCCGGATCGGTTGACGACGTCTGGGGCAACGTGCCTGATTCATCTAAGCTACGTCGAACGGGACCGCCTCGCGACGCTCGCGACGTCCAAAAACGGGACGGTGGGCATCGCTCTGCCGATCGGCCATTGCCCCGCCACGGAGGCGCCCTACTCGAGAGATACGGACTATTCGGATCGCTTCGCAGGGGTGCCGGAGTGTGAGAAGTTGCTCGATTGCGTGTTCAACGTCGTGTGTCCAGACAATGGTTACGACGAGGAGACTTGCAGTGACAGCAACACGCCCGTTTGGTGCCGTCCTGACGAGAACGATCCCGGCGATTACACTCCAGAAGTTCTGGCGCGCGAGTGCAGCAACCAATACGCCGACAAGCTCTTCGACGTCTGCCGGCGAGCGTCGGACCCAGGTCCAGATGCACCCGTGATCGCGGCTGATGCGTGCGGGGGCAAGGACGAACCGTGAAGTGGCGATGCGGGCGGCGGGCAAACGGAGACAGTCGATACGGGTGGCGAGCAAACGGAGACCGCCGATGCGGGCGCGCCCACGGTCGAAGCCCCAGCGCCGACGTCCGCACCATTATCCTGAGACCGGCAAGTCAAGCTCACGGCCAACGCTACCATCGCAAGCTTGCCGTGCCATCTCGTCATCGCGCTTCCGGTGAACCACGCCTTACACCCTATCTGATGCGCACAATCGTAGCGCGTCGATGCTACTTCGTGGCTACTGAGGCGCTCGGGGCTGGCACATCTTTTAGCGTTGGCGGGTTGCCGACGCCCAACGTGCGCGCGAGGCGGAAACCTGCGTCGCGATAGTCCCGCGACGTTGGTGTCTTCAGCGCGATCCTGCATTGCCACGGGGCCTCGAAAAAGGCGCAACCGCGAGTTGTGCCTCCGACTGAACTTCGGATTTGCCCCTCGGCATCGGGATAGGGGTCCTCCCAACCGACTCCTCCGTAGTCATCGGACACCCACTCCGGCGCGTTGCCGATGGTGTCGTACAGTCCCCATGCGTTGGGTAACAGTTGCGCTACTGACTGCGCTTGCTGAGCTGGCGTGCCAACGTCGGGCACATCAGCACAATACCAGGCGATCCGCTCCAGGTTATCATCCGCAACGCATCGATCTGATTCCTCACCCATCGGTCCTGAATAGTATGCGGTAGTTGTCCCTGCGCGCGCCGTATATTCCCACTCTGCACTCGTTGGCAATCGGTACCCTTCGCATTCATAAACGCTCTCAGCGTTCACCGTCACCGTGCACGAGAAGTCCAAGTACAACGCTATTGGCGAAGCTTCTTCGCAGTCCGTCAACGCGTAGCAGGGAGCTAACCCTGCTTGTTCGGAGAGCCAGTTGGCATAGCGCAGTCCCCAGAACCAAGTGCTATGGTCCATGGGGCAAGTTGGCCTGTCGCAGACCGAAATTGTCGTGTAGGCGGGGAGATCCCTTACCGCCCACCCCGTCTCTTGCCACGCCGCTTGGGTCACTTCGGTCTGCATGATCTCGAAGTCGTGGCTCAGCGGGACGCTCGCTTGATGTTCATCGTACTTGGCGCGGCCATACTCGTTTTCAGGCGAGCCATACACGAAGCAGCCCGCTGGGATACGACACCAACCGTCTTGGCAATCTTCAATCACGCCTGGGTGCACGCAGTTGGGGAATGATGGGTTGCTGATGAACGGTGTCGTGGGCGGTTGGGGCAGCGGGCCGGCGTCGCTTCCGGGCATGGACGCAGAGCTTGGCGCTGTATGGCCCGTTGACTCGGCAGCCCAGGCCGAGGGCTTCGGCTCGGTAGGGCGGGCCGAGGATCGTGTCACAGTCCCGGAGCTGCCCGGCCTTTCTCCGTGATGCGTGGAGGTACACGCTCCAACACTCGCTGCCAAAGCGGCAGTCCACACTAATCCGTGAGCACCATTGTTCACAGCACACCGCTACTTTGCACTTGGCGCGCTGGGGGCTGGCACGTCGCCCAGCGTGGGCGGGTTGCCGACGGCCAACGTGCGCGCGAGGCGGAAACCTGCGTCTCGATAGTCACGCGACGTTGGTGTCTTCATGGCGATTCTGCAATACCAGGAGAGTCCGAAGAAGCTACACCCGCGCGAGGTGCCATCCAAGGTGCTACGTATTTGGCCCTCAGGGTCTGGATAAGGGTCCGCCCAACCCACACCTCCGAAGTCATCGGAGACCCATTCCGACGCGTTCCCAAGCACATCATAAAGCCCCCAGCCGTTGGGCAGCAGTTGCGCAACCGGCTGCGCCATGCGAGCTGGGGTTCCGGCATCGGGCACGTCAGCGCAATACCAGGCCACCCGTGCGAGGTTGGCGTCATATGCGCAGTGGTCTGTCACGGGATTCGAGCCGGAGTAATATGTGGTGCTAGTGCCCGCGCGCGCTGCGTACTCCCACTCGGCGCTCGTGGGCAGCCTATAGCCTTCGCATTCGTAGACGCTGGTTGCGTTAACCGTAACCGCACACGAGAAATCCAAATAGGTCGCTGAGGGCGCAACATCCTCGCAATCCGTGAGTGTGTAACACGGCTCGAGCCCTTTCTTCATCGAGAGCCAGTTTGCGTACCGCAGACCCCAAAACCACGTGCTTCGGTCCACAGGGCATTCGGGCTTGCTGCACTCGGAAAGAGTCTTGTCCACCGGTAGTTCTCGGACTGCCCATCCGGTCTCGCTCCACGCAGCTTGCGTGACCTCGGTTTGCATGATCTCGAAGTCGTGGCTCAAAGGGACGCTCGCCTGATGCTCATCGTACTTGGTCCTGTAGGGCTCCGTCTCCGGCGAGCCGTATACAAAGCACCCAGCGGGAATGCGGCACCACCCTTCCTGGCAATCCTCGACCACGCCTGGGTGTACGCAATTGGGGAATGCGGGGTTGCTGATGAACGATGTCGTGGGCGGTTGGGGCAGCGGGCCCGCGTCGCCCATGATCGTCGAGGCGTCCCGCCCCAAGCCCAGCACCGAGTGAGCACCCGTCAGCAATGCCTCAGGTGCTGGACCGCTCGCTTGGGTCGAGGTGGGTCCTGGACCGACCGCACCATTATCCTGAGACCGGCAACTCAAGCTCACGGCCAACGCTACCATCGCAAGCTTGCCGTGCCATCTCGTCATCGCGCTTCCGGTGAACCACGCCTTACACCCTATCTGATGCGCACAATCGTAGCGCGTCGATGCTACTTCGTGGTCGCTGATGCGCTCGGGGCTGGCACGTCGCCCAGTGTGGGCGGGCTGCCAACTCCGAGTGTGCGCGCGAGGCGGAAGCTCGAATGGCGCTCGTCGCGGCCGACGGGGAGTTTGAGTGCGACCCTGCACTCGAAAGGCGCCGAATAGAAGGAGCAACCGCGCACTGTTCCTTGCGATGAGCTCCCGATCTGTCCTTCAGGATCTGGATATGGATCTTCCCAACCCACCCCAACAAAATCGTCCGACACCCACTCGCTAGCATTCCCCAGAACGTCGTAAAGCCCCCACGCGTTCGGCAATAGCTGGGCCACTGGTTGCGCCTGCTGGGCCGGCGTGCCTGCGTCGGGCACATCGAAACAATACCAGGCGGTTCGCGCCAAGTTCTCATCGAGAACGCACAGATCCACTTCTTGATCCATGGGGCCTGAATAGTAAGCGGATGTAGTCCCTGCGCGCGCCGCGTACTCCCACTCGCCACTCGTTGGCAGTCGGTAGCCTTCGCATTCGTAGATGCTGGCAGCGTTCACCGTCACCGTGCACGAGAAGTCCAAGTACAACGCTACTGGCGAAGCTTCTTCGCAGTCTGTCAACGTGTAGCAGGGAGCTAAGCCTGCCTGTTCGGAGAGCCAGTTGGCATAGCGCAGCCCCCAGAACCAAGTGCTAGGTTCCATCGGGCAAGTTGGCTTATCGCAGACCGAGGTCCCTGTGTAGTCCGGGAGCTCCCGCATTGCCCAACCCGTTTTTTGCCACGCTGCTTGGGTTACTTCGGTCTGCATGATCTCGAAGTCGTGACTCAGCGGGACACTTGCCTGATGCTCGTCGTACTTGGAGCGGCCATACTCATCTTCCGGCGAGCCATAGACAAAACAGCCCGCTGGGATACGACACCAACCGTCGTTGCAATCCTCGACCACGCCGGGGTGGACGCAGTTGGGGAATGATGGGTTGCTTATGAACGGTACAGTCGGAGGCGCAGGGACGGGTTCCTGAACGATAGGAGGCGCGCTGTTCGTCACGGCAGTTTCAACGGCCTCGGCGTCCAGTACACGTTCGGGGGCAAGTGAGTCATGCTCCGACGGGCTCGAAGCCGTTGCCTGCAGTGACGGATCAGCCTGATGCTGACCCGGTCGCGCGCAGGCGACAAAGCAATGGATACTCACCGCAACCCAGGTCGACGTCGTTGGTTTCATGGGGGGGGGTGGTGCCAACCCGTGCTGCTGTGCGCGATCCCGCACACGGTCACTCCTCGCGCGATCGCCGCCAAACATCGCCTCGCAGCTGCTTCCCGCGTTGCACATGTAGCGCATCAGCATTTCGATCTGATTGACGCCCAACCGCGTCGAGTCCTCCCCGTGTGCGTAGATGTCCCAGAAGAACTGCAGAAAGTCGAGTTCGTTCGCCAGCCCGCCCAGACGCCCGGCGTTCCCACATTCAAGGTCGCGCCAATTCGTCGTGGCACTGCAGTCCACTGCGACCGGTGGCAGTGCGAGATCCACCGCCGTTCCGTCACGCATCGTGTACGAACTGCACGTCAGGTCCTGGCCGCATACTTCGTTGCTCATCAGCTCAGGTCCCAACACTTCTTTGTAGTACCCAAACGCGCAGTCGTCTACTTGCCAGTCAGCCAGCACCGGCAGAGGCTAAGGCTGCCCTCAACCCAAGCCAGGCGCGCGCTCCCATGCTTTAGAAGTCTTCTGGCACGGGGGCTAGCGTCATCTTGCGGCGCACTCCGAAGTCCAACGTGATCGACAACCCGTTGGCCAAGTCGCTGCCGAAGTAGCGCTCGTAGCGTAACCCTAGCCCGAAAGTGAGCCACGTGATCCGTACGGACGGCGCCAGGTAAGCACCGTCCGCGTGCACGGGCAAATCGATGGGCTGGCAGTCGGAACAGTTGTTGATGGAGCGCGAGTAACCCATCACGTCGTTCACGTACCCCGCCAGCACTCCGGGCGACAGCACCCAGCCGTTGCCGAGCCTGAGATCGGGTTCGATGCCCGTCTCGGTCAGCATCAGCGCCGAGCCCGTCGTCGATGTCACGGATGTGGCGTCGTCGTTGCACGTCGTTGGGCCGCCAACTTCCGTCGTGCACCAGTACAAGTCTCTCGCGAACGAGTTCGAGTCGTTTGCAGAGGCGTGTCGTAAGCCCATCTGCAATGGGATCCAATCCCAGAACTTCACACCGGCGCGTGCACCGATGCCCCAGCCCGCGCTGAGCCCAAAGCGCGTCGTGACGATCGGGTCGTAGCTCAAGCGCGCGTATTCGAGCTCGAGGAAGACCGCGGTGAGGGCGGTACGCCCGAGCGTCATGCACACGAGAGACGCACCCTGTTCGCAGAGCCGCTCGCGAGCTCTGAGTTCTTCGCGCCGCTTCTGCAGGGCCTCGTCACTCTCGGCCGGGGCAGTGTCCAGGCCCCGCGTCTCTGCGTGGGCCGTTGCCGCACATGAGACAACACACAAAACGTAGAGTGCAATTCTCCAGGTCGGGATCCGCATCGCGCCACGACCATGCCATGTCTGCAATTGGGGCGAAACGGCGCAACGCTCGTGAGCCAATACATTGCGCCCTCGAGCAGTGCGAAGCCGCTTGTTGCTCGGCTCTCGAGCGAGCTCGAGCTACCGCAGTGATTCATCGGTCCCAAGGTGCACGCTCGCCGATGTTGTCCGAGGAGCACTCGAGCGGCATCGAGGTTGGCGGCTACCAAAGCTTCAGCTACGCGCCGTGTCAGACCGAACATGAACGCCAACCGCGACGAAGCTCTGCCCGCGGCCCTCGACGCCGCGCCTCCAAACGACGACCCAATGCCCTTTGCGTTGCGCGCCGAAACAGCACGGCAGAAAGCGCGGGAGGCGGCCAGCGCCGACGTGCAACAGATTCTGGAACGGGGACAGATCACAGTGCTCGCGCTGCGACGGCGCCACGCGCTCGAGCTGTTGGCGTCGGAAACTGACAGCAGCCCGCGCAGGTGGCCGCGCTTGGTCGTCACTGGCAGCGCCCTATTAACAGCACTCTGTGTCTGTAGCTTTGCCCTGGTCGGTCGAACCCAGCTGTCAGACGATGCCGCGAGCACTTTCTCACCGCCCGAACTCGAGGTCGAGATGGCCATCGGGTTCGCAGATTCGTATGCCGAACGCGAAGTAGCCAACCAACCGACCCTCACTCGCCCGAGCAACGGCAGACACCCGAGGGCAGCGCGCACCGCGTGCGATCCCGATTCGTTCGATCCCATCGACGCGTGTCTATAGACCGCTCGAGTTGAGCCCGCAGCTGCCAGTCGGGTGTTCTCAATCAGAGCACCCCTGACCCGTTTCCGGCGCCGCCGTGAACGTCCGATCTGATCTGCTCTCAGTCGTGTGGGCCGATCATGAAACCGTTCGGCTGCCACCAAGTGCCGCTGTTGCAGTGCACGAGGAAACGGCGCCCCCGGCCCAGCGCCGTGACGCGGCGATGGAGCTCGGCTTCGCTCGACGCCTGGAGCTGTTCAGCTTCCGCGGGCACGACCGCGAACACGAGCCAGGTCTGGTCGTCGTCGCCGTTCTGCCAGTCGATGCGCTCGGTGAACACCTTGACGAAGCGTTGGCCGCAACGGCAGGCTATGAGCTGGATACTGAAGTGCGACTCATCCACTAGCGTTGACAGGTGTACGGCGCGCATCGCCGCCCACACGCACAGAGCGTCGTCGGAGCAACAATGCAGGCAGCGCAGGCGTTCCGGCAACGGAGCACCTTCTGGCAGATCGACATCGACGTTCCAGTTGGCTTTGATCTGATGCTCATCCTGCAACTCGCCGTGGGCGCACGCGCTGCATTGCATGTACGCGAACTCGTAGGCCGAGCGTGACTCGTCGACGCCTGCGTGCGTCGAACCGCAGTTGGGGCAGCGAACGACCGTTGTTTTCATTCAATGCCTGCTCGAGGGGACAAGGTCAACGGTTGCAGCTTGCGCGAGGCGCGCCCGCTTGTCCAAAGTCTCTTGTTGGTTCCGCAGTCTGCGCTAAGGTCGACGACGCAAGGACGCTCTAGCATGTCGACACCACGACTCGTTCTCGAGGCGCACCCGAACTATGCCGTCGCATGGAACAGGAAGACCGACACGTGGTCGGTGAAGTACATGCCGGATCTGCGCAAAGCCGCCGGAAACAAAATCATCGACCTCCCCAAGGTCGACTTCGGGGGTGGAGCGATCGATGCGGTGTTCCGAGCGATCGAGCCGGGGTTGTCCGAAGCCGACGCCGCTCGCTTCACGGCGCACGCGCTGCTCGATTTCTTCTGGGCGGAACCGCACGAACGGCGCGACGAGATCACGAGCGTCGCGGTAACCGCGCTCGAGACGGGAAGACGCTACGAGTTCCTCGCGCCGCTGGGCCCGCTCGTCGAGGCCTAACCCTGACGTTAGAGAAGTCACTGCCCGAAGCCTGGGTAACCGCGGTAGGTTAATATGTATCACCGCGCTGAAGCGCTCGGGGGCTACGGAGCTGCTCACGCGTGAGCGGTCCCGTCTTCTCGGGCTTTCGGAGCGCTCGATCAGCATCCTTACAGACATGCTCAATCCCCTTTCCGATATCAAGAGTTGTATCAGCGACAGCGGTTTGTCACTCTCTGATTTCATGACCTGCGCGGAAGGGAACGACTGATGAAGCCGGGTGACACGTTGCCAACACCTACCCAGCTGTCGGAGAAGCGGCGGCAAGTGCTAGAGGTCGACTTCAAGCTGGATCAGCTGCAGGCGCAGATTGACAGCCGAGAATTCCAACCGTTGCCACCGTGGCACCGTCTGCTCATCGCCTTGCCCAATACAAAGGTGATGCTCGACGTCGTCAAAACCAAACCCAAAATGGCAGAGCTCGTGTGGAAAGGGGGCAGCGTCCGCAATCATCTCAAGATCGAGAACACTGGCGGTTACTCCCAACTGGACCTCTCCCCCCTGGAGATGGCTCTTCAAGCCCAGTCGGTGCTGGCGCACATCGTGGAACCAGAGGTCCTGGCCGCGATACCCGTGCCAACCATCTACGTCGTGCAAAGGGTGGCCCGCGATGATGGCGTCCGAGCGCAGCAGAACGAGATGGGTATCCTCGTCGACGCAGGCGACGACGTGCCAACGGTGGTTCACGAGCTTGGCCACTATCTCGAATGGAACATCGCCAGTCTATGGGCCGCAGTCGTCGCACTGCGTGAGCGCCGCCATGTCTTCGTCGCGCGGGAGAGCCGCGTCGCAGCAAAGACGCCAGAGTTCTTCGAGAATCGAGAAGAGATGCAGGGCCGGTACCATGGCAACTACCCCGCGACGGGGCCGTATACCTCGAAGGTCTACGAAGAGACGGGCGCGACGGAGCTGGTCTCACTCGTCATGGAGCACCTCGCAACCCCCGAGAGGGCGTTGGAGCTGATGCGCCTAGACCCCATCCTGCTGCTCACGGTGCTGCGACCGCTGAGGCCGAGAGACAACGAGCTTCATCAACTCTACCTCGAATTCAAAGACTACTTGCCTGCGATGCCTGTTTGGGGACCGTTTGGATATACGCCCCACTGAAGGCGTCAGCCGCCCGCGGCGCGCTCCTCAAAACCGTTCGAGTCGTTCTCGAAGTCCCTGCCGGTTGACGTGGCCCACCGTCTGTCGACCGGTTCCTGTTGGAAAAGGCGGAGTACGACGTCCCTCGCGTTGATGAGCGGGTTGCGTTTTTCGCAAATCCCCCACATCTTTGGGCCCGTGAACGACTCGAGCGATCAAGCCAACAATCCGCTTCACGGCATCACGTTGCAGACGATCGTCGAAGCATTGGTCGCGCGTTACGGTTTCGAGGAACTGGGGCGACTCATTCCGGTGCGCTGCTTCACGCACGACCCCAGCATCACCTCGAGTCTAAAGTTCTTGCGAAAGACCGACTGGGCGCGCCGCAAGGTCGAAAGGCTCTACTTGAGCGGGCGCTGAGCCGCAGGGCGCCCTCTGGTGACTGGCATTGCAGCCGCTCAAGTCGGCAGAGCTACGGGCACGAGCGGACCACGGAGTGGCCGCCCGAGGTGCTCGTTTACTAGGCCCGCGTAGTCGGAGGGTTGATACGGGGCTGGAAGCGCGTATTTACGGCGCACGAACGCGATGGCTCGAAATGGATGTCGGAACGCTTCCAGTGGCGCACGTGCTCGAGCCAGCGAAGCCGAGCGTCTTGGGTTAGACGTGGATGAGTAACGTGGCGATAGAGCTGCACGCCGGCGTGTTCGGCTTCGAGCAAGGCGCGGGTGTTGGCGTCGAAGAAGGGGAAACACGGGGTGCGCGAGCCCCCGGAGAGCGCCTGAGGAGCGAGCACCGGAGGCCTACTGGAGTAAGTTGAGGAGCGCAGCGACGAGGCCGCTCGCCGCAGCAAGAGGATCGGCTGGCGCAGTATCCATTATTCATGCACGGGTCCTAAGTATACGTCGCGTCTCGCACTGTTCGTGCGAGACGAACGCTTGGTGAAACTGTTCTCTGTGAGCTCGGGTAGAGTCATGTGGGGATGCAAAATCTCAAATAGCTAGCGGCTCATTGGCGCAATGTAAGTAGACTACTCGGTCATGTCATTACCTGTCGCTCTGCTCGCCGCGTGTTCGCTCGATCCGTTCGCCTCGTATGAAATCCAGTCCGCAAGCATGACTCACCCTCACGCCTCTCTCGAAAGGACCGAGTACCGAGTCGAGGTCGATCACCGATCCCTCAACCGTTTCTCCATCACTCACATCAACAAGAAGCACGGTGCCCACGGAGGAGCGGTTCTCCTGCTCAGTCCGTTCCTGTTGCCGGGGAGCTTCTATGAAATCGCCGAAACTGGCGACTACTTGAAGTCGGCCGCTGGTGAACTCGCTAAAACGGGCTATGACGTCTGGCTCGTGGATCAACGCCGCACGGGGCTAGCCCCCGGCTCGTGTGAATCCGGCGCCGACTGCAGCGCAATGGCCACCTGGAACTTCGATGCCTACTCCCAGGACGCGCTGTTTGCGTTGTCCCTTCTGAAGGACTTCAATCCGCACCAGAAGCCAGTCGTCGGCGGGTTCTCCGCGGGTGCCAACGCGACGCTGGCAACCATCAACCGCGCCCCCCACGAGTTCGCGGGTGCGTTCATGTACGAAGGCACGTTCTATACCGAAGACCCCGATATCGCCGCGCACAACGATCCCATTTGTGCGAATTTGCAGGGCGCGATTGGAGCGGGCGCACTGTTCGATCCAAGCGCTGCAGTACTCGGTGGGGTGCTGCAATTGGCCGCCGCAGATCCCAACGGCGCGTCTCCTTTCCCGTTCTTCCCACCCGGAACGACGAACAAGCTGTCCATGTTTTACGTCTTCGGCACGCCACCGCCGGCCGGCGCGCTTTCGCCCACGGCAGGGTTCATTCGTACTTTGGTCGATTTCAACATGCAGCAGTTCGTGTACACGAACGAGCAGCGCCTCGAGCTCGTGGGACCGCTCTTCGATAGCTACGGCTCGTTGGCCGCGTTGCGCGACTTGTCGTGCGGCCTCGCAGGTCACGACGACACCTACTATCGCAACGTGGGCGAGTTCGACGGCAAGCTGCTCATGTTCGTCGAAGGCACGGGCTTCGGCCCCGCCATGTTCGACACGGCGGGGCTATTCACCAACGCCGCGCAGATCGACATCGACCAGCACGCGGAGCTCGGCGAAGCGGATGCGTACTTCGGCAACGACTGGCAAACGACGTTCCTGAAGCCCCTGAAAAAGTGGCTGAAGGACGCGCTGTGACTTTGGGGAGTGGGTTAACCAAACGCGTCCGTCACGGGTCTGGACTGCTTGGGATTATCCATTGGGCGCTTGATGCGCCACAGCGCGGGATCGTCGGTCAGCAAGAGCTTGCCCGCCCCCATGAATGGGTCACACGCCGCACGGTTGCCCGCGCAGGTTTGCTATCGTCAGGACGAGTTCGGCCCGCGATTGCTCACCGATGATGCGTTCCAGTTCGTCACCCTGCGCGTCGATCTGCAGAAACGTCGGTACCACGGTCACCTCGTAGCGTGCGGCTAACGCGCGGCCCGCGGCGGTATCGACGTTTACTTGAACGATGGTATCCGCGGTGACAGCACACGCGCGTACGGCGTCTTCGACGAGCGGAGCCATGCGCGCACAGACGGTACAGTGTCCGCTCATGAACTCGACCAAGTGCGGTGCGCCTGTCGACCAAGAGGAGGGCGGTTCCGAGTTCGATACCGCAACGGGGAGCGAACACGAATTGGGGCCTTCGAGTGCGCAGCCCGCCGCGCTGCGGTCGTCCTGCGCGGTATCGGTTGGCGCCGCCTGTGCGCTGACAGTCGGAGCTAGCAGTGCGAGGTGATCGGTGGCCAGCAGTAAACCCATGGCTACGAGCAGCACTCCAACCACGCGCTGAATGGCGACACTGGTGCCATTCAGCTTTCGCGTCCAGTTGAGCACATGGCTCCCGCCGAATGCAGCGACGAGTAGTGGTGTCGATAGGCCCAAGGCGTAGGCAGCGAGCTCTACCCCGGCGACAATCGGCGACGCTGCATGCCCAGCTGCATAACTGAGCGCAGCGCCGAGTACGGGTCCCACGCAAGGGGTCCAGCCGAGAGCGAAAGCGGCTCCGAACACAACTGCACCCCAAAACCCGCGCGGCGACGGGATCCGGCTGAACAACGGTCGGAGATCGCGCTCGAGGTGTGGAACCCGAAACAGGCCGACGTGGTACACGCCGAACGCTACCATCGTCATGCCGGCAACCCACAACACAGTGCTGCGTTGAGCGCTAAGGATCCGAGTCAAGACCGACGCGCCCATGCCCAGCACGACGAATACGACGGCAAGGCCAACCGTAAATCCGATTCCCGCCAGGGCCAGCCGCCCACGAGTCGATTGTTTGGACCCACCCAAGATCGAAAGATAGAGGGGCAAGAGCGGAAGGACGCAAGGCGACAAGAAGGTTGCCAGTCCAGAAAGATACAGAGCGGTGAGCGGAGTTGGAGCCACGGATCCTCACTTTGAAACGGGGTGAAAGCTAGCTGCTACCAACGCCGGATCTGCCTGAGCGACCGCAAACATCGGTTGCGGATCGGTGCACGCACAAATCGAGGCGGCGTTCGGGCCCTGCGTGCAATTTGCGCTACTTTCAGCCAGGCGACGGGCTTCGCTTGCTGCTTCCGAGCCGACTGCTGGCACGAAGACGGTTAACTCTTTGCCATCACGGCGCGCCATGAAGGCCGCGGTTGGCGCGCCGCAGAGATGGCATACGCGTCCGCCGAGCAGCTGCGTCTGCGGCGGCAAATCGAGGGCCACGGCATAGCCTGCATGTTCCGTCAACCAGGCGCCCACTGCTTTGGCATCCGCCGATTCGAAATCGCATGGCTCTCTGCGCGCGAATCCGGCGAGATGTCGCGCCACTATCTCGTCGCGCACGGCAGTCGTCAGTTGCCTTCGGGGCCACGACAAGCCCGCCAACACAACCAATCCGATACTCGCCACGAGCGCAAGGCCCAGCCAGATCCGGCGGCGCGGTGCGGCTCCCTGAGTCGCGCTACGCGCCGCGCGCTCCACGTGCGCGGGAACCTCGACTTGCCGGAAGCGTTGCTGCACGACGCCGGAGAGTTGCTGCAGTCGAACCAGATTCGCGCGGCAGCACGAGCAGGTCTTCAGGTGCGCTTGGATGTGAACGGCCTGTGCGGCCTTCATTTCTCCATCGTACCAGGCGCAGAGCCTCTGGAACGCGTCTTCAGAGCACGTTTGCATGCGGTGTATCCCTGTTTGAGAGCAGTTCGAAAAGGGTAAGTCTGGCGCGCGCAAGGCGTGAGCGCACAGTCCCGACTGGGCAAGCTTGTATGGTCGCGATCTCTTCGTAAGAAAGACCCTCCACTTCACGCAGCAGGAAGGTGTCTTTGATCTCGGGCGCCAGCTTTCGCAGCGCCCCATCGAGCTCGTCGGGCAGTAGGCGCGCGAAGAACTCGACCTCGAGATCGGCGGTTGGCTCTGCGCCCTCGAAGTCGCCGCGCACGAGCTCGAGCTTTCGGGCGAGGCCGCGCCGACCATTGAGAAAGACCGTGCGCTGGATCTGCAGCAGCCACGGGCGCATGCGCTCACGATCACGCAACTCGTCGTGACGCTCGATCGCTCGCACGACGGTGGCTTGCACCAGGTCTTCCGCGTCTGCGTCGCTGCGTGTCAGTTGACGCGCTACGCGGAGCAGGCTCTTTAGTTCGGCCAAAAGTCGCAGGGAAAAGGCGTGCTGCACGAGGGGACCTAGCGCTTGTTCTAGGAGACACGTCGACAGGTGCCAAAAGTTCCGAGGGGTCGACATTTTTCACGGATGCCATCGCCATTGGGTGCATCGCGCTCCCCGAACCGTTGAAAAGACTACGCATTGTCGACGATGGCTGCTCGCGGGGTCGGGCGGCGAGGTCACGCCCGCAGTGACGGCGGAGCTCGGGGGCGAGCTATCGGTGAGGCTGGGCGTTGAAACAATGCTGCCGAAGCCAGCCGTCCACCGACAGCGGTCCAGGTCCGCCGATGCTCAACGCAACCAGGCCGGCTACATACAAGAGATCAACTTCGTATCCCACCGGACCAAAGTGCGCTCCCGTCGTGTCGTATGACAACAGTCGGATGGCGCTGAAGCCGTATGGCAAGTGCACACTGACTAGTGCCGTCAGCAGAACCAAGATCATGGCCAGGCTCGCGGCTGGAATGAGCGCTCCGCACAGGATCAGAACACCCGCGCTGAGCTCGGTCAGCACGGTGGCCCAGCCGAGCGCGTCTGCGAAAGGCAAGTGTAGCGCGTGAAGCACGTCGATGAAGTGCGCCGGGCCGCGTGTCAGCTTGGCGTAGCCGTGAATCCAGCACCCAACACCGAGGATGGCGCGCAGTGGAATAGCGCACCAAGTGACGGGTAGAGGTAGGGGGGCGAGCAAGAGCGATCGCAGGGACGAACGGGTATTCATGTCGTGGTCTCCGGACTCGAATTCGAGGGGGCAGCAAGACGACACGAGTTGGGGTCGGAAAAGTTCCCCGTCGATCGACTCGTGCACCGGCGCTGGGCCCGTGTTTCAACTCGGTGCGCGAAAACGGTTTTGCCGTTTTCGCGGCTGCCCGCGGTTCCGCTGCCGCATTTGCCGCTAGCATTGCCGCTGTAGCGGCAGTCGCGAACCGGCGACTGGGAAATCGAGTCCGAGCGGGTTGGCCTGGCGCTTGCTCTAAGGACCGTCGACGGCGCGCATTCGACGTAGCGGCCCAGCGCGAAACGAAACCGCTACTTGGAAACCGTTCTTTCGACCCTTCCATTCCATCACGACATCAAACGGATCGACGGTAGAAACCACAGACACCTGTCTGAAAAAGTGCCATGCGCGCACCGCCCAACCAGCGTACAAGCAGATGGGCAGACAGGTGTCGAGCCGCCGCTTCGAAGGAGACTCCGTCATGAGCTTCCCACCGCGACCCAGAAGCCTGCTCGTTCTAAGTGCTTTGTTGATTCTATGCGGCATCGTCGCCTTGGCATGGCGCCCAGCCCCCGCAGAGATCGTGCTCGATATTGGTATCGGCACCCAGAATACCACGACCAATACCGTCACCGGCGGCATCGTGCTGCAGCAAATGCAGTTGTTCGAGAAGCACCTGCCGCACACCGGCAAGTACAAGAACTTCAAATACAACTTGAGTTGGCAGAACTCGACGTCGGGGCCCCCGATCACCAACGGCATGATGGCCAACAAGATTCAAATCGGCATGATGGGTGACTACCCGTTGCTGGTAAACGGAGCGACCGGGCAGGCCACCCAGAACGAGACCCAGCTGATTGCGATCATCGCTTACAACGCCTTTGGCGGTGGTAACGGCATCGTGGTCCCCGCGGACTCGCCGTACTACGAGCTGTCGGATCTGAAAGACAAGAACGTCTCCGTGCCCTTCGGCTCAGCGGCTCACGGCATGATGTTGCAGGCGCTGCAAGATCGCGGCCTCGCACCCGACTTTTGGCATCTCGTGTCCCAGAGCCCCGAGGTCGGCAGCACGAACTTGAAAGAACACCGCATCGACGCACACGGCGACTTCGTGCCCTTCGCCGAGCTGTTACCCTTTCGCGGCTATGCTCGCAAGATCTTCGACGGCGCCGAAACGCGGCGGCCCACGCTGCACGGCGTGGTCGTGCGTAAAGACTTCGGGGAGAAGTACCCCGAGATTGTGGTGGCCTATATCGAAGCCTTGATGGAGGCCAACGACTGGTTTCGCAAAGATCCCAAATTGGCCTCCGAGAAGGTCGAGCAATGGACGGGGATCGAGAAGGAAGTCGTTTACATGTTCCTGGGTCCCAACGGCGTGCATACGCTCGACCCGGCGATCAAGCAGCAGTGGGTCGAAGCGTTGGGTGTGGACTACGGCGTTCTGAAAAGACTGAACCTGATCAAGGACCTCGATTTGCATGCCTGGGTCAACGATAGCTACCTGCGCAAGGCGTACACCGAGCTCGGGCTGAATTACGACGCGCAGCTCGGACAAATGTCGGGTTACCCAATCCAAGGCACAGACCCCGTGTGCAACGCCCCCGTCAACGATTCTGCGCACGCCGGCCAGATCTGGATCGCTGGCGGCGAGATCGAACCCTTCAGCTCGGCAGCCTGTACGCTCGCTGGCATCAAATACTACCAGCAGCAAGGCAAGAAGATTGGCGCGGCCTACCTCATGGATCAGGCCCTCGGTATCGAGTTGTTCGCCGACAAAGCGTTTTATTCGTTGGGAGGCAGCGATCCCGCTCACCCCGAGATCGTACCGTTCCTGCTCAAGCGTGACGCCGAGCAGTACGCGCAGAAGAACGGCGCAAAGCTAGCCACTTATGCCGAGGCTCTGACTGCAGTGCCCGGGACGATGCACTGACCCCTACTCAGGAGACCTTCACGATGACTGATCGCGCCGCCTACCTCAGAACGTTGATCGTGACTCGTCTAGACGAAAGCATGCCTGGAACCGTTGCATCGATTCCCCCAAGCTCAAGCCGCGTTCCGATGCGGGCCCTTGTCGAACTCGTCCGCGCCAAAGGCACCAGCTGGTTGCTCGGACTCACGTCTTTGGGAGGACTGCTGGCCTTTTGGTACTTGGGCACCAAGTACCAGCTCGAATTCTTCATTCGCTTCACCAACGTGCCGACACCGGCTGCGGTCTTGAAGCAAGCGCTAGCCGTTGGCGCTTCGACCCAGTTTCTAGTCGACATCGGCAACAGCCTGCGCCGCATCTTGCTCGGCTTTGGCGTGGCGACTGCGCTCGGAGTCAGCGTCGGTTTGCTCATCGGTAAGTACCAAACCGTCCGCGACTTGTTGATGCCTGCGCTGGAGGTGCTGCGTCCGATTCCGGCCATCGCGTGGGTGCCGATGTCGATCATGCTCTGGCCCGACAACGAGGTGAGCATCGTGTTCATCACGTTCATCGGTGCGGTGTTCCCCATTCTGCTCAATACCGTGGATGGCGTAGCGCGCGTCGACCGCGTGCTGCTCAACGCGGGTCGTTCGCTTGGAGCAAGCGAGGTTCAACTCTTCTGGCACATCATCTTGCCGGGCGTGATGCCCAACGTGTTCACGGGCTTGGCTGTCGGCATGGGCGTGGCCTGGGTATCGCTGATTGCTGCAGAGATGATCTCGGGCCAGTTCGGGGTGGGCTACTTCACTTGGGAAGCCTATTCGCTCGTGAATTACCCCGCGATCGTGCTCGGCATGCTGACGATTGGTGTCTTGGGTCTGTTGTGCAGCGGTGCCATTCGTTTGATCGGGCGCTTCGCCATGCCTTGGCTGGCGTACGTCAATGGAGGTCAAAAGTGAATACCGCACAGAGCCTGTCGGTGGAAGAGGGCGTGGTCGAGGTGCATGACATCGGGTTGGTCTTTGAGTCCGGCAACACCAGCGTGCAAGCCTTGGAGAGGGTCTCTTTGAACGTGCAATCGGGCGAGTTCGTCTCGTTGATTGGACCCTCGGGTTGCGGCAAGTCCTCGCTGCTCGGCATCCTCGCGGGCTTCGTGAAGCCGAGCAGCGGAAAGGCCACGCTGAACGGTGTCCGGATCGAGAAACCAGGCCCTGAGCGCGGTGTCGTCTTCCAGCAGTACTCGCTGCTGCCCTGGCTCTCGGTGCGTCAGAACGTCGAATTTGGCTTGCGGATGAGTCACACGCCGAAGAGTGAACGAGAACGCGTCGCCCGTGGGTTGCTGAGCTTGGCGGGCCTGAGCGCCTTCGAGAACCACTATCCAGACCAACTCTCGGGCGGCATGAAACAGCGTATCGGCATCGTGCGGGCGCTCGCAACCAACCCGCGAGTGCTGTTGATGGATGAACCGTTTGGCGCGCTCGACACGCAAACTCGCAGCGTGATGCAAGAGATCTTGACGGACATGTGGCAGAAGTTCCGCATCTCGGTCTTCTTCATCACGCACGACATCGAAGAGTCGATCTTCCTCTCGGATCGTGTGTACGTGATGACGGCACGGCCTGGTCGGATCAAGGCAGAGATCAAGGTGCCGCTGCCCAGACCGCGCACCGCCGCGATGACCAGCAGCCCAGAGTTCATCGAGCTCGTGCAGCTCCTCAAGAGACTGATTCGGGATGAGTCCCTCGCGGCGATGAGCTCCGAGCTAACCGCTCCAAAGTAACACTCGCGATCGTTCACAGGGGGTTGGTGGCGCGCAGCAGGCGCGGGCCGAACACTCCTGGTTTGCGCGAAATACGTCTTCGGATGCTCGAGGAACGCTCGAGGTCCATCGAAAAACAAGGAAACAAGCAAATGGCAAAGAGACCGAACATTCTATTCTTTCACGTCGACAACCTGGGGATGGGTGAGCTTGGTTGCTACGGCGGCGGTATTCTCCGTGGCGCGGATACCAAGCGCATCGACAGCTTCTGCAAGGAAGGCGTGAAGCTGACTCACTATGTCGTGGAACCTCAGTGCACGCCCACGCGCTCCGCGCTGATGACGGGCCGTTACCCCATTCGTTCGGGTAACCACACGATCGCCCTAGGCGGTAACTCTGGAGGACTAGTCGCCTGGGAACGCACGATCGCGGAAATTCTTGCAGAAGTCGGCTATACCTCTTCGTGCCTTGGTAAGTGGCACATCGGCGCGGAGGACGGCCGCTGGCCCACCGACCATGGTTTCGATGAGTGGTACGGCCCCCTGCGCACCTATGACGAGTGCATGTGGCTCGACGATCCGCATTACGTGCCCGAGCGCGATGGCTACTCTTACATGCATGAGGGGCGCAAGGGACAAGGGGTGCACGCGATCAAGAGCGAACAATTGACATTGGACGTGAAGAAGAACTGCGACCTCGAATACCAGAAGCGCGCGATCGACTTCCTAGATCGCAGCGTCAAAGCCGACAAGCCCTTCTTCCTATATTTCAATCACTCTTTGATGCACTTTCCGATGATTCCGCGCGACGAGTTCGTCGGCAAGAGCACGAACGGTGAATGGGGTGACTGTCTGCTGATGCTCGATCACGACTTCGGCGTGCTGCTCGATCACATCAAGAAGCTGGGCGTTGCCGATGACACGATCGTCGTTTTCTGCGGTGACAATGGCGCGGAGGATCACTTGGCCGGACGCGGTACCGGTGGCTTCTTCGATGGCTCCTACTTCAGCTCTGCCGAGGGAGGCATTCGCACGCCGCTGTTGATCCGTTGGCCAGGACGCATCCCCGCAGGCCTCGAGAGCAACGAGATGGTCCACGTTACCGACATGTTCACCACTCTGCTCGGCTTCGCTGGCTGCAAAGCCCCCGGGGATCGTTTGATCGATGGCTTGGATCAACGCGCGTTCTTCGAGGGCAAGCAGCCGACATCCAACCGTGAGGCTTGCATGGTCTGGCTGAAAGACGAGCTGCACGCCGTCAAATGGAAAGACTTCAAAATCAATTTCAAGCGGCAGCAGCATTTCCACGACCCCGAGCTTCCGCTGGGCTTCGCTCGGATCACCCACCTGCAAGAGGATCCCAAAGAACGTGAAGCAGTCAACCAACGCTACGTGCGTTGGTGGGTGATGCAACACGCGCACCGCATCGTGCGCGACTTCGAACAGAGCACGAAGAAGGAGCAACTGATCCCGCCCGGCTCGGCGGTGAGCTTCGTGCCCAGAGCCATGTAGTCGTTTCGATCTTCTCAAACCCCGGGTGCACCATGGAACAAACGATGACTTCGGTTCGGCAAGCCAACTGTTGCGGCGCTGCGCGCGAGCAACGTACCCCCGCGCAGACCCGTCCGCACGGCGAGATGCGAGCTATCCCCGGCGGCACGTTCCGCATGGGTTCGGGCAAATTCTACCGCGAGGAGCGCCCCGTTCGCGAGGTCTCGGTCGGACCTTTCATGATCGATGTGCACCCGGTAACCAACAGCCAGTTTCAGCAGTTCGTGGATGCCACGGGTTACCTAACTCTCTCTGAGCGCGCACCCGACCCGCGGGCGTACCCGGATGCGGATCCCGAGCTGCTGGTACCGGGCTCCTTGGTGTTCACTAAGCCCAGTCAACCCGTTGGGCTTCGCGACTACCGCCAGTGGTGGGCCTATGTTCCCGGCGCAAGCTGGCGAGCTCCACGCGGGCCGGACAGCGGCATCGTGGGGCTCGAAGATCATCCGGTCGTTCATGTCTGTTACGAGGATGCCCAGGCTTATGCAGCCTGGGCGGGTAAGTCTCTGCCGACCGAGGCGGAGTGGGAGTTTGCGGCGCGCGGTGGGTTAGATGGCGCAGATTATCCCTGGGGTGACGAGTTCGAGCCACAGGGTCGGCGGATGGCCAACATCTGGCTCGGACGGTTTCCCTGGGAGAGCTTGAAGCCCGATTCCTACGTCGGCACGAGCCCTGTCGGTAGCTTCGCGCCCAACGGCTACGGTTTGCTCGACGTCGTAGGCAACGTCTGGGAGTGGACCGTGACGGCCTTCGACGATGCAGCGCAAGCCACTGGGATGAGTTGCTGCGGTGGCGGGCAAGAGCCTAGCGCACAGAGCCTGCGCCGCGTCGTCAAAGGCGGGTCGCACCTGTGTGCCCCAAATTACTGCCTGCGCTACCGCCCTGCCGCGCGTCAGGGCCAAACCATCGACACGTCAACTAGTCACATCGGTTTTCGCTGCGTGGTGCGCTGAGCGCCCCGCAGGTATTCGTTCCAGAGGTTTCCATGATCAGCTCCGCTCCGACGTTGCCCGCCTTCGAACGAACCGACTCCGTCGGCAACGTGCTGCGTTCCCCCCAACGACTACTGCGCGAGTCTCTCGCCGGCATCATGACCGCTCTGGCGCTCGTGCCAGAGGTGATCTCGTTCTCGTTCGTGTCCGGCGTCAGCCCAGAGGTCAGCCTGTTGTCGTCGGTGGCACTCGGGCTCGTGATGTCGTTGCTGGGCGGGCGCTCCGCCATGGTAACCGCTGCCGCGGGCTCAGTGGCACTGGTTATCGGTCCAAGCGTGGACGCGCATGGTGTCCAGTATGTTCTGCCGACCGTATTGCTGGCCGGCGCGATTCAAATCGCCTTTGGCGCTTTGGGCTTGGCGCGCGTCATGCGCTACGTGCCGCGTTCGGTTGCGCTCGGGTTCGTGAACGCCCTCGGAATCTTGATCTTCATGGCGCAGGTGCCCCACGTTCTGAAGACCTCGCTCGCGGTTTGGTTTCTGTTTCTGGTCACCCTCGCAATCGTTCATTGGGGGCCGCGCTTGACGCGCAACGTTCCGGCCCCCTTGGTCGCGATTGCGATCGTAACCTTGGTGGCCGTTGCCGCCGATCTGCGAGTGCCGAACGTCGGAGGTGGGCGGGACATGCACGTTGGGTGGCCGCTGCTGAGCTTGCAATCCGCACCCCTCGACCTAACGACGTTACGGCTGATTTGGCCCACTGCGCTCAGCGTCGCGTTCGTCGGGCTGCTCGAGTCCTTGCTGACGGCGAAGTTGGTCGACGACTTGACCGACAGCCGTTCGAACAAGAACCGTGAGTCGTGGGCGCTCGGTGTTGCCAACGTGTGTGCGGCATGCCTCGGGGGGATCGGAGGCTGCGCAATGATCGGGCAAACCGTCGTGAACGTCGAACTCGGCGGCGCGCGCACCCGCGTTTCAACCTGTGTGACGGCGCTCGTGTTGCTGCTCTTGGTTACCGGACTGAGCCGAGTCTTGGCGCAGATCCCGATGGTGACGCTGGCGGCGGTGATGATGGTCGTCGCGCTCAAGACCGTGAACTGGAATAGCTTGAAGCCGAGCAGCTTGCGGCGCATGCCACTTCCAGAAACGGCCGTGATGCTGCTCACGGTAGCGCTCACGGTTGGCACTGGGAATCTGGCGTTTGGTGTCGCTGGTGGGGTGCTATTGGCAACGATCTTGTTTGCGCGGCGCGTGGCTCACGTGATTGATGCGCGCCGCACTCTGCACGCCGATGGCGGCGCGGTGCGCTACGACGTGCACGGGCCGGTGTTCTTCGCCAGTAGCGGTCAGCTCGTCGAGCGCTTTGCCTACGCGGAAGATCCGCCGCTCGTGTCGGTGGACTTCACGCACGCCCAGATCTGGGATGCCTCGAGCGTAGCAGCGCTCGATCGCATCGAGTCCCGTTACCGACAGCTCGGTACGGCGGTGACGTTCAGCGGGCTCGATGCTCGCAGTCGAGAGTTCTACGGGCGACTGACGGGGCAGCTCGATTGAGCTGGCCTCTACCCGTGTTTCAGAAAGGCAATACGATTCATGTCCGGATATCTTTTCACCTCTGAGTCTGTCGGCGAGGGCCATCCCGACAAGCTGTGCGACGCGGTCTCCGATGCGGTCCTCGATGCCTGCCTCGCGCAAGATGCATTGAGTCGTGTGGCGTGTGAGACCTTCTGCAAGACCGGCTTCGTGATCGTCGGCGGCGAGATCACGACTACGGCGCGGATCGACGTCGCCGCGTTGGCGCGCCAAACGATCCGCGAGATCGGCTACACCAGTTCCGAGATCGGCTTCGACGCCGACTCGTGCGGTGTGCTCACCGCGCTCGACACCCAATCTGGGGACATCGCGCAAGGGGTGATGCAGGACGGGCGGCCCGAACTCGAACAGGGCGCGGGCGATCAAGGGTTGATGTTCGGCTTCGCGGTGGACGAGACCCCCGAGCTGATGCCCGCGCCTTTGATGTACGCTCACGCCTTGATGAGACGCATGAGTGAGGTGCGTCGCTCAGTCGACGGCAATTTGTTTCGGCCGGACGCCAAGAGCCAAGTGACGATCGAATACGACGCTCAACATCAACCGCGCCGCATCGAGACAGTGGTGCTGTCCACGCAGCACGTGCCCGAGGCGAGCATGGGTCGACTGCGTGAAATCGTGATGGACCTCGTCATCAAGCAGGCTTTGCCGGTTAATTTGTTGGACTCCAGAACGAAGTACTACATCAATCCCACTGGGCGCTTCGTGCTTGGTGGACCGCGCGCTGATGCGGGACTCACCGGGCGCAAGATCATCGTGGATGCCTATGGCGGCATGGGTCGGCACGGCGGTGGAGCGTTCAGCGGCAAGGACCCGTCGAAGGTAGATCGCTCGGCGGCCTACTACGCGCGTTACGTCGCCAAGAACATCGTCGCCTCTGGGGCAGCCAAGCGCGCCGAGGTGCAGATCGCCTACGCGATTGGCGTCGCCAAGCCGGTAAGCGTGCACGTGGACACCTTCGGCACGGGCAAGGTGTCCAACGAGCGCTTGCAGCGTTACGTGGTCGACCATTTCGATCTGCGACCGCGCTCGATCATTGATCAGTTACTGTTGCGCCGCCCCATCTATCGCGCGACCGCAGCGTACGGTCACTTTGGTCGGCCCGAGTTCAGCTGGGAGCGCACCGATCGCGCCTTGGCCATGGCTGACGCGCTGGGCACTCAGCCTGTCTGATGGACCGCTTGCCGTCGTTGAACAGCTGACCGGCGCCGCGCGAGAGCAACCGATGTTGCAACCGATCGAGAGCAGCCCCAGCTCCGCGTCAAACCTGTTAGGCATGGCGGTGGCCAAATCTGGGCGCTTGGCGCGACGCGCCGTCTTTGGCGCTGGGGTGCTCATGGTGGCGCTCGGCGCTGCGTCGTTCGCGATTGCCTTCCGCGCTTGCCTCGGCAGTGCGTTGCACCTTGCGACGAACTCTTCCGACGTGGTCTCAGCGGTGCGCAGCCTGTCACTGCCGCTGCGCTTGCTGACGCCCGCGCTGGGCGGCTTGCTCGCGGGCGTGTGCGGTCTCGCGGTTGCGCGCTCGCCGAGCGGTCGGGGCGTGGGCGACGTGATGGAGGCCGTGGTCTTTGGCCGAGTTCGCTTGCCGATGGGGGTTACTCTCACCAAGTCACTCGGTTCGTGGTGTGCGATCGTCACGGGCGGCTCTCTCGGGCGCGAGGGACCGCTCATCCAATTCGGCGGCGCGTGCGGCAAGTGGGTCAGCGATCGCTTGAGGTTGTCCAAACAAGACACGCGGCTGTTGATCGCAGCGGGTACCGCGGCAGGATTTGCAGCTGCCTACAACACGCCCTTCGCGTCCTCACTGTTCGTGCTCGAGGTCGTGACAGGCGTCGTGGTACTGGATGCAGTGTTGCCGACCTTGGTGGCAACGGTGGTCGCCTCGGCGATCACGCGGGCAGTGGTCGGCGAGGGTCCCATCTACGGTCAGCACTCGTTTCATTTGCAGTCCCCAGCAGAGCTGGTGGCGTTTGCGGGGCTTGGAGTCGCTGCGGCCCTGACTGCCGGCGCCTTCATGCAGGTGCTGGCGTTAGGCGAACGCGGTTTCAAACGCGCGCGATTGCCCCTGCCGTGGCGCCCCGCTCTCGGTGGGCTCCTGGCGGGGGCGATCGCGGGGTGGTTGCCAGAGGTGGCTGGTAACGGATACGAGCCACTCAACGCGTTGATCGACGGCGCCTTGGCACCCGCACTTGCCGCCTGGTTGCTGCTCGGCAAGTGTGCCGCGACGACCGCATCGGTGTCGTCCGGGAGCCCAGGCGGCGTGTTCACGCCAACGTTGTTGATCGGGGGATGTACGGGCGCCCTCTACGCGCACCTGCTTGGGCACTGCGGTGTGGCGCTAGGTCCCGCTGGCGGCTACGCGCTGGTCGGCATGGCCGCCGCGACGGGCGCCACGACGCACGCGCCGCTGATGGCTTCGGTCCTGGTCTTCGAGTTATCGGGCGACTACGCGATCACGCTGCCGTTGCTGTTGGCCACGGCCGTCTCCACGTTGGTGTCCCGCGCGCTGTCGAAGGACTCCCTCTACACTGCGGAGTTGCGCGAGCGCGGTGTCAGCTGGGAGCTGACGCTCGAGGGAAGGCTGCTCGGGCGTGCTGGCGAACCGATGGCGCAGCGGGACGCCGGTCGGCTTCGTTAGCGCGCCCGCGCTACGGCGTGCCCGCGGCGTCGTTGGTTGGGCCAACGCCCCTGTGAACCCGCGAGCGAATCACTCTCGACACGTCGGCGTAACCTGCTTCGTGCTTCGTTGGATCTGGACGGTTGGTCCTCCAACGAACGGATTTGCCTGTGTCGACTGCTCGAACCAGTCTGCAAGCCTCGCGCGGTGAGCAACGCTTGGTGCTCGCAGACCCGGCTTCGCTCGAATTGCTCGAGCGATTGGACCGAATTGCCAAGAGCAATGCGCCCGTGCTGGTCACTGGCGAGACGGGCACCGGCAAAGAACTCGCGGCCCGCGAGCTGCACCAGCGTAGCGTGCGCGCCGCGCAACCGTTCGTCGCCGTCAACGCGGGCGCACTTCCCGAAGCACTGATCGAGAGCGAGTTGTTCGGGCACGAGCGCGGTGCATTCACCGGGGCCCATGAAAGCAAGCCGGGCTGGTTCGAGGTCGCCGATGGGGGCACGCTGTTTCTGGACGAAATTGGCGACTTGCCGCTATCGCTCCAAGTGAAGTTACTGCGCGTCCTGTCAACCGGAGAGATCACGCGTGTTGGGGCGCGCAAGCCGATTCGCGTCGACGTGAGGCTGATCGCCGCTACCAACGTAGACTTGCATTTGGCGATGGGCGAGCGGCGCTTTCGCGAGGACTTGTACTATCGACTGAGCGTCACCCGCATCCGCCTGCCGGCACTGCGCGAACGGCCCGGAGACATACTGCCGATTGCGGACTACTTCCTGAGGTCGCACGCGATGGCCCTTGGGCGCGAGCCGATGCAGCTCACCGCAAAAGCCGTTGGAGCGCTCCTGCTGCACGAGTGGCCAGGAAATGTGCGCGAACTCGAGAACACGATGCATCGCGTGGCGATCGAGTGCGCCGAGCCGCACGTCTGCGAACGCGACTTGGGGTTGCCCGAGCTGCACGTCGGCGAACCGCTCGTGGCACCGTCACGCGCCAAGGAGCGCGCGCTCGTGGCAAACCCTGCGATCTCGGGCGGCGTCGATCGCGCTCGGGTGCGCGTGGCCGAGTGGGCGCAGCGTGACCCCATCGGCGCTTCGGAGGCGTGGGCGGCTTTGGAGCGTGCGCTCGCCAATCTGCTGCCGTGCGCACCTCGGGACCTGTATGCGCGTGTCGAGGGGGAGTTGCTGGCTACGGCGTTCCGTTACAGCAATCACAATCAGCTCGAGACCGCGCGTCTGCTCGGCTTGAGCCGCCATGTGGTGCGTGCGCGCTTGCTCGAGCACGGCCAACTCCGAGGCGCCCAGCCGCGGCGAGGGCGCGCAAGCGAGCCAGTTGCGGGCCTTGCAGAGCCATCGGTCCTGCGCATCGGTTACCAGTATTTGGGGATGTTGAGTTGGGCGAAGGCGTCGGGTGCCTTGGAATCCAGTTTGCGAAAGCGAAACGTTCGCATTTCGTGGCAGCAGTACGAGGGGGGCATCCAGATCGTCGACGCGCTGGGTCGCGGCGAGTTGGATTTGGGCGTAGTGGGCGATAGCCCTGCGGTCTATGCGCAGTCGCAAGCAGTGCCCGTGGTTTACGTCGCGGCAGAGCCGCCCGCGCCACGCCGTGTTGCGCTGATTGTGCCCGAGGGTTCACCCGTGCGAGACGTACGCGAGCTGCGCGGCAAGCGCGTGGCAGTGAACCGGGTGGCGCAAGCGCACTACCTTCTGATGCTGGCGCTCGAAGAAGCCGGTCTTGGGCTCGACGATGTCGAGGTCTGTTTCGAGCCGCCGCCGGTTGCCCAAGCCGCGTTCCGCACTTCCGCGATCGACGCTTGGGCAATTTGGGATCCGTGGCTGTCGAGCGCCCGGCTCGACTTGGGCGCACGCGTACTGCGAGACGCGACCGGGCTGTTCGAAAGCTCGGTGTATTACCTCGCGCACGAGCGCTTTGCGCGAAGCGCGTCAGGTTTACTGGCGGAGATTTTGACCTCGCTTCAAGCGGCGGCGAGTTGGGTCGCTAGTGATCCCCAGCGCGCGGCCAGTTCCGTTGCCCCCGAATTCGGCTTTTCCGCCCGGGCCATCGAAGCCTCGCTCGATCACGAGCCGCTCAGCATCGGTGTTACGCCGCACCAGGTGGCCGCGCAGCAACGCATCGCCGATCAGTGCTTGCGCTTGAGACTGATCCCCCGTCCTGTGTCCGTCGCTTCCGCTCAGTGGCCACAGTTACTCGCGGGTTGATTGCTCGCGGGTTGATTGCTCGCGGTTGATTGTTGCGCATGTCGGCTGGCTGCCATCGCCCGTGAAAAGTAGCTGGAGGGCGATGCGAAACGCTCCACGTCCCGATACGCCGAGCCCATCGCACCCCGCAGGCCTCGGCCCCAAACCCATGGCAGCCGGCGTTGAGAATCTCCCGTCGCCCGCTCGGCGGGGCGGGCGCAGGCCGTTAACTTTGTCGGAGCAGCGCTTCTATCTCACCGGCGAGTTCCGGTGATTCGGGCTCGACACTGGGCGCGAAGTAACGAACGACGTGGCCGTCGCGGCCGATCAGGTACTTTGCGAAGTTCCACGTCGGGAGTTTACCGGTGTCGTTGCCAAG
>DATAHU010000097.1:0-10985 GCA_036263015.1 Polyangiaceae bacterium
GCTGCAGGCCGACGCCGGTCGGATGATTGCCGCCTTCGGGGGGTTCGTGGTGCGCGGCAACTACGTCGTGGGCGGCGTGATCTTCTTGATCTTGTCGATCATTCAGTTCGTAGTCATCGCCAAGGGCTCCGAGCGCGTCGCCGAGGTTGGCGCCAGGTTTACGCTCGACGCCATGCCCGGCAAGCAGATGGCGATCGACGCGGAGTTGCGCGCTGGCAGCATCGACGGCAACGTCGCCAGCCAGCGCCGCAAACAGTTATCGCGCGAAAGCCAGTTCTACGGCGCCATGGACGGCGCGATGAAGTTCGTGAAAGGCGATGTCATCGCGTCTTTCATCATCGCCGTGATCAACATCTTGGGCGGCCTCGCAATCGGCGTCCTGCAGCGCGACATGAGCATCACCGATGCGCTCAAGCGTTACGGATTGCTCACCATCGGCGACGGTCTGGTCTCGCAGATCCCTTCGCTCGTGTTGTCGACGGCGGCGGGCATCTTGGTCACCCGCGTGGCCAGCGAAGAGTCGGATGCTGCGCTCGGCAAGGAGCTCGGTCAGCAACTGCTGCGCACGCCCAAGGCGTTGACGGTGGCCGGCATTTTCGTAGGCGGGCTCGGGCTCGTTCCCGGCTTGCCTGGGGTGCCTTTGCTCGTGATCGGCGGCGCGTTGATCGCGCTATCGCGTTCGCACTCGAACACTGCTCAGCGCCAGGACGTCGCCCCGGAGATGGCAGCCGCCGTGCAGCGCGATCCGCAAACGCAGGCGCAACGCTTCGTCCCAGTCGTGGTGCCTTGGTCGCTCGATTGCAGCGCCGATCTGGCGCCGTACTTCGACGACACGACGAAGGGCGAGCGCCTGGTGCGCCCGGGCCTGCGCTCGGTGGGCAACGCGATCCGTGAAGTCGTCTTCAGAGATCTCGGCGTGCCCTTGCCCGCAAACCCGCTGCAAGTCGATGCAAGTCTGCCGAATCGAACGGTCGTGGTTTCGCTGTTCGAGGTGCCGGCCCTGAGCGTAAACTTGGCACCAGAGCTCGGCGAAGAGCAGTTGGCGCGCAGCTTGATGGATCGCGTGCTGCCCTTGTTGCGGCGCCGGGCAAGCGAGTTCTTGGGCATTGCCGAAACGCAAGCCTTGCTCGATCGCTTGGAAGCCATCGCGCCCGCCACGGTCCGGCAAGTCGTGCCCAAACCCGTGACGCTGACGCTGCTCACGGACGTGCTTCGGCGTTTGGTCGACGAGGGGATCAACGTCCGCGACCTCAAAGGCATCCTCGAAGCCCTGTCGCAAGTCGCCCAGAACGACAAGGACGCGTTGAATTTGACGGAGTACGTGCGCGCTCAGTTCAAGCGCGCGATCACCTGGGACGCCACGCGCGGCTCGCGCGAGCTCGCGGTCGTGCTTTTGGATCACGCGATCGAGGACACCCTTCGTGAATCCATAACCCGCACCGCCGCTGGCAGCTTCTTGTCGCTCGGGCCGAAGCCGGCGCGCGAGATCGTCGAAGCCGTAAACGTCGCATTCAAGGCCGCCACCAGCTCGGGCCCTGCCGTCAGCGTGATCCTGACCCAACCCGACGTGCGACGCTTCGTCAGAAAGCTGATCGAAATTGAACTGCCCGAGGTGCGAGTCTTGAGTTACGCCGAGCTCTTGCCCGAGCTGTCGATCCGCGCCCGCGCGACTGCGCGCGTCGGCGGTCGGGCGCCGGCGTAAGCTGAGTGCTCGCTAGACGGACGCCCTTAGGGCGCTGGGCGCTCAGCGTTGGATCTGCATGCGCCGCGGCATTTGCCCGCTCTGTTCGAGCTGCATGCGGATCTCTTTTTGCAACAACGGGTGCACACGCTTGGCCAGCATCGCGGCCAGCAAGCGCACGTCGATCTCTGCCATCTTGCGCAGGGCGCGCTTCATGCCTTTGACGTCGTTGGTGTACGCCGCGGCGTAAGCGCGCGCGCGGTACAACTGCGGACGGACTTGCGCGTAGATCTCGTCGTCGGGGTTGAAGACTTCAATCACCGTCAGCGCCTTGTTGGCCTGACCCGTGCGCGCCCAAGCTTCGGCGATCACGCTGCTCATCATGGCGCGGGTGCGCGCGTCCTGGTGCCGGCTCAGATCGATCGCGTCGACCAAGTCGCGCGCTTTCGTGGCTTCTCCGAGCATCAAGTGGATCAGCCCGCGTTGCGCGCGCGCCTCGTCGCCCACCGCGGCCATGACCTTGTTCAGATCGATTCGCTCGAGGGTTACCAGCGCCTGGCGCGGATCCTCCTGCATTTGCAGTTGCGCCTTGGCGAAGATCGCCGCGGGATCGTTCGCGGAGTACTGCGTGTCGAGTTGTACGAGCGCCTTCTGCCGCTCCTCGGCGTTCGTAACGCCCGCCAAAATGCCCGCCACGCCTTTCGCCTTGTTCGTCCGGCGCACTCCCCAAATGGCAACACCGACCACGGCAACGCTGAGCAGCGCCGGCACGACCAGAGCCACGATGCTCACCGTGCTCGACTGCGAAAAGCCGGCGATCGAACCGCCGACGACCCAGATGCCGAGCAACAACAACCCGAGCCGCAAGAACAACGTCTTCATGGCGTCGGCGCCGAGGCTCGCAGCATCAGCTCCGGCTACGGCAGCGGTCGACGCAACTTGGCCTTTGGCTTTGCCGGAGGCACTGTTCGTTGCGGGTGCGGGCTTTGAAGAAGCTTGCTTGGCCACGCAGGCCTCATACGCCCACCTACCCCCCTAAGCAAGGCCGTAGGCCCCCCACAAACGCGTTCGGGGCACCTCGCTCACTGCGAAGTGCCCCGTAACTGGTTCATTCACGAACGAACGGGCCCTAGAAAACTATACAGGCCCGTTCGCTCGCCGATCTACTCAGGCGCCCGAGTTCTCGTTCGAACCGCCACCGGTCAAGCCTTGCAGCTTGTCACCGAAGCGCTCCTTGAGCAGATCGCCCAAGGTGCTGCCACGGCTGGCGGCTTCCGCTTCACGACGCAGCGAGGTGACTTGGTCCGCCGCGGGGCTCTGACCCACTTCGCGCAGCGTCATCGACAAGCGACGATCCATCTGGTCGACGTTCGAGACCTCGGCCTTGAACACATCGCCGCGACGCGGCTTGTGACCATCCGGGATATCGCCGTTGGGGATCAACGCTTCGATGCCCTCGGCGACGCGGACGAACACGCCGTACTCAGCAACGCTGATCACGGACACATCCTCGACCACGGTGCCGCTCTGGTATTGGCGCATGACCGAAACCCACGGATCGTCCCAGATCTGCTTGATGCCGAGGCTGACCTTCTTCTCGTCGTGGTTGATCGAGAGGATGATGGCTTCGACGTCGTCGCCCTTCTGGTACATGTCCTGCGGGTGGTTGGGCTTGGTCGTCCAAGACAAGTCCGTCTTGTGAACCATGCCGTCCACGCCATCTTCGATGCCGACGAACACGCCGTAATCGGTGATCGAACGGACCTTGCCGCCGATCTTGTCGCCCGGCTTGTACTTGTCGGTGAACAACGACCAGGGATCGGGCTCGAGCTGCTTGAGACCCAAGCTGATGCGCTTGGCCTTGGAATCGACTTCCAAGACTTGGCACTCCACCTCGTTGCCGACCTCGAGCATCTTCGACGGGTGCTTGATCTTCTTGGTCCAGCTCATCTCGCTGACGTGGATCAAACCCTCGACGCCCGGCTCCAGCTCGACGAACGCGCCGTAGTCGGTGATGCTCATGACCTTGCCGCTGACCTTCTTGCCGAGCGGGTAAGCCTCTTGGACGTGGTTCCACGGATCCTCTTGAGTCTGCTTCAGACCCAAGCTGACGCGCTCCGTCTCGGGGTTGTACTTGAGCACCTTGACGGTGACCTTGTCGCCAACCTTGAAGACTTCGCTCGGGTGATTGACGCGACCCCAGGACATGTCCGTGATGTGGAGCAAGCCGTCGATGCCGCCCAAGTCGACGAACGCGCCGTACTCGGTGAGGTTCTTGATCGTGCCGTCGAGGACTTGGCCCTCTTCCAACGTTTGCAGCGTCTTCTGCTTCATTTCGTCGCGTTCGCGCTCGAGGAGCACGCGCCGTGACAGAACGATGTTGCCGCGCTTCTTGTTGAACTTGATGACCTTGAATTCGTAAGTCTGGCCAATCAACTTGTCCAAGTTGCGCACCGGTCGCAGATCGACCTGTGAACCCGGGAGGAATGCTTTGACGCCGCCGCGGATGGTAACCGAGAGGCCACCCTTCACGCGCTGACTGATGGTGCCTTCGATGATTTCGTCGCGTTCACAAGCCGCGGAGATCTCGTCCCAGACCTTCATCTTGTCAGCCTTCTCCTTGGAGAGGCTGATCAAACCGTCGTCACTTTCGCGACTCTCGACGAACACGTCGACGTAGTCGCCCGCCTTGACGCTGACGTGACCGGTAGCGTCGGCAAATTCCGCGCGCGCGATCACACCTTCACTTTTGCCACCGATGTCGACCACCACGGAGTCCCGCGTGACCTGAACGATGAGCCCTTTGGCGATGCTGCCTTCGCTACCAGCTTCGCCGGTGCTGGGCTTAGCATCGACGCTGGATTCGAACATTGCGGCGAAGTTGTCTACGCCGGAGGAGGAGTTGGAGATGAGTTGTGTCATGGGTTGTTGGGATCTCCCGTGAACCGGGGTGCTTGAAGTGGAACGTCCACTTCGGGGCTGACGCGTTTGCGTGCTGCCCTACCGGCAAGGAGAAAGCGGAAAGCGAGGCGCGTGCCTAGCGCGCTCTGCCCCCGGCGTCAAATGCCGCGGCGTTATGGTGGCGGAAAGCGGGGCTTGGCGCACGCGCTTGTTGCAAACAATCCCCGCCCAGGCCGGATATGCCTCGAATTTTGGGCGCTCCCCTTACAGGCGTGGCGGAGCCCAAGCGCGAGCTCAGCGTTTGACCGAATCGACCCAACGCGCGAGCGCTTCGCCCAACAGCTGAGCGGCGCGATCGATGTCGCGGCGCGGCCAGCTACTTTCGACCAAAACCCCGGAAGCGCCAGCCCCGCGAGCGACCGAGATACGGGCCTTGGCGAGCAAAGTTGCCTCACCCGCGGCTTCGGGGCGCCCCAGGGTCGCGAGCGTTTGAAGGGTCTGTCGCGCGCTCTCGAGCGACGCGCTGTACCCCTGAACATCGATCCCGTCGTTGGGTGTAAACCGAACTTCGACCTTGGCGTCGTCCTCTTCGAGCAGCACACGGCCGCCCACTGCGCGCGTTTGGCCGAGAACGTTGGAGCCAGGCACGAGCGCCAGACCAGCCGCAGCCAGGCTCGGGACGCCGGAGCTCGGCGCGGCCACACGCCATCCGAATTGGATCGCGGTCGATTGCAGATCGAGACCCAAATCGACGAATCGTTCACTCGCCACCAGCGCCTGCTCCAAGGTCGCGACATCGGCCGCGCCGATCATCGAACCGTCCGCCGCCTGCTGGGCGACGATTCCCAACCCAGGACATTCGAGGCGTTCACCCACGGCATGACAGACGTCGGGCGCGTGGGCGTGAAACCAGGCGTCCAGTCGTCCCACTAGGACATGATCGGGAAATAGTCCCGCGATCACCAACACCCAGTTGCCGCGTTCGCCCAGCGCGACCATCACTTCCCGAAGATCCATGCCGAAATTGACGCCCAGCTGCTCCGACAGTTCGCTCCACTCGGCCTCCGTCACCAGGCGCTTCATGGTTCCGAGCACGTGCTGGCGGAAGGGCTCGAAGAGCACGACCTGTTCGAGATCCAAGCGCGCCGCCGCGACAGCAGACTCGGGAAGATGCTTCGCCGCGCGTCGCTCGTAGTGAATCCAGAGGCGATACACCGTCCAGAAGCCCGCCAAGAGGCCACAGAACACGACGGCCACTCCGGTTAGCACGAGCCCTGAGCGCAGCGCGTTCGGGCGATGATGAGGCGTGGTAGCCGGTGACGTCACGAGGTACTCGCGGCTCAGCCTTGGGCGGCCATGGCGGCCTCGCAAGCCTTCACTCGCAAAACGATGTGCGCCACTACCTGCTCGATGCCGAGCGCGGTGCTGTCGATGAGCTCTGCGTCGTCGGCCTGCAGCAACGGCGCGACCGGTCGCCCCGAGTCCCGCCGATCGCGCTCTTCGACTTCTTGCGTGACTTGGCTGAGCGACACGCCTTCCTTGCGCGAGCTGAGCTCCAGGTAACGGCGAGTTGCCCGCTGTTCTACACTGGCGGTCAAGAAGAACTTGAGCTCGGCATCTGGGAATACCACCGTCCCGATGTCACGGCCCTCGACCACGACACGACCCTCTCGACCCACGCTGCGTTGCAGCTCGAGCAGCGCCTCACGCACCTCCGGAATGGGTGAAACTTGGCTCGCGTACTGGCTGACTTCGGGGGATCGAATAGCCAAGGTCACGTTCCTGTCGCCGAGCCAGACGAGTTGCTCGGCACCCGGCGCGCTCGTGAACCGCACAGCGTTGGTTCGAGCGAGCTCGCGCGCCACTTCGATCACTGCTTCGCGATCGCGCATCACGCCGAGTTCGCCAGCACGCAAACCGACGCAGCGGTACAGTGCACCGGTATCGAGCAAGGTGTAACCGAGCTTCTCCGCGACTTGCCGAGACACGGTGCTCTTGCCTGCCCCCGCAGGGCCGTCGATGGCGACGACAGGAGCGGTGCGCTTGGCGGTGTTGGGGCGTCCGTCAGTCATTTGTGCCCGGCACCCATAACGTCCGCGACGCTGTTCAACAAGCCCGCAGCGGCTTGCCCGTCGAGCGCAATGCTGACTTGGAGCGACGATTCGACCACGTTCAGGTCCATGCGCTGAATGGGCTGCGCCAGGCCCAGGACCGACGCCAAAAAGCCGTACGCCGCCAAGTTCTGTTGCAAGCTTTGAAGTGCCGCCTTGCCCTGCTCGGCGGCGACCGGTGTCTTGTACGTGAGCGTGCCGGCGATGTTCACTCCTGGCGCATCGAAGTTACCGACCGCCCTGAGCAAGCTCATCTCTTTCAAGAACGGCAGCTGTGACGCAAATGCCGTCACTTGCGGATCGTATTCGGCGTCGCTGCCGAACGCCAAAGGCGCACCCGGCGAACGCAACAGCGACTCGATTTGCGGCGCGACTTCGACCGCGACGCGCCCCGCTTCCAAACGATCCAAGCCGCGGCGGATCCCCGTCTCGTTGCCGAACAACACCGTGTGCGAAGTGAGCACTACGAAGCCGATGTTGGCCGAAACGTAGAACACGCGCTTGGCGTATTCGACCCGCACCAACGGCGTTCCGAGCGGCGTGGTCTGCTGCGCTTTGGCCGACGCTTCGATCGCCTCGGGATTGAAGTTACCGGTGGCAACCCCCATGAAATCGACGCCCTGGAACGAATAGATGCCGAGCAAGACCGAGGAAAGATCGCGCTCGGGCACGAAACCCGCTTCGGGCGGAACCGGCAAGCGCGCGCGCACAATCTCCAGCAAGCGCGTCCCCGCCGGAGAGGCGAACAGCTTGGGAGCGTCCAAAGTGAACGTGCCGAGACTACCACCTGGCAACAGCGCCAGCGGGTTGTTGTCGATGTCCTTGGCGCTCAGCGAAACGCCGTCCGCCGTCTTGACGACGACCTCTTCGGAGCTGCAGCCGAGCAGCACCGGGCTCGCCGTGACAACGGCCGCGGACACGGCCCAGGTCGCCACAGCGGCGCACAGCCGACGCCACTTCCCAGTGCCAGGAACGCCTCTACGGCTTTGCGCGCTTTGGACCATAGCTGTTCGAATCGACGGCCTCATCCGCGTAACACCTTTTCCATTGCGCTCAACATGCGAGAATTCTCTGCTTCCGTGCCGATCGAGATCCTGAGCGCATTCATCGGCGACGCGATGCGCGTTATCACACCGTGGTCGAGCAAACGGTCGAAGACGCTGGCCGCGTCGCGCCCCAAGTCGACGCAGATGAAGTTCGCTTGGCTCGGGATGGGTTGTAAACCAAGAGCACTGAGTCCGGCGGCCACGCGCACCCGCTCACGACGATTGAGGCTGGTGACTCGGGCGAGATGGTCCGTATCGGCCAGAGCGACCCGTGCCGCAATTTGGGCCAACGAGTTGATGTTGAACGGCGCGCGCACGCGCTCCATGTAGCCACACAATTGGCGCGGTCCGATGGCGTACCCGACGCGCAATCCTGCCAAGCCATAGGCTTTGGAGAACGTGCGCAGCACCAGCAAGCGTTCGTGCTGTGCGCGTAGCGCGAGCCCATTCGGATAATCCAAGGCGTCGACGTACTCGATGTACGCCTCGTCCAGCACCACGATCACTTCGGGCGGCACGGACGCCAGCAGCGTCTCGACTTCGGAGCGAGTGACGTACGTGCCCGTCGGGTTGTTTGGGTTCGCGATGAACAGGATCTTCGTGCGCGGGGTTACGGCCTTGGCCATCGCGGGCAAATCGTGCCGATGATTCAGCAACGGAACTGCCGTGAAATCGATCCCGTGAGCCAGTGCCGCCATCCGGTAGACCACGAAGGCAGGTTCGCCAAACACGATGTGCTCCCCGGGCGTGGCAAAGGTGCGCACGACGAGCTCGAGCAGTTCGTTCGAGCCATTGCCGAAGACCAATTCGTCCGGTCCGATGCCGAGTGCGCTCGCCAAGGCACTGCGCAGCTCGAAAGCGCTCGCATCGGGGTAACGGTGGATGTTGGGGAGCGCCTCGGCCAAGGCTGCCAGCACACGAGGACTGGCTCCCAAGGGGTTCTCGTTCGAAGCGAGCTTGACCGCGTCGCTGACGCCGCGCTCCCGCGATAGCTCCTCGAGTGGCTTGCCCGCAACGTAAGGGCGCAAACTTTCAATGGATGGCGTAACCAAGCCCATGCCGTAGCGAGGCTACTTGGGGCTCACCAAACTCGCAATGGTGTGCACCGCCTGGATTGCACCGCCTGGATTGCACTGCCCGGATCCATCGATCAGTCTGCGGCACCCGCGGCTCGAATCAATCCGACGAACTCGATGCCTTGCTCGTCGAGGGCTTGGTCTCCGACGTCGAGCTCTTGGTCTCGGACTTGCTCTCGGAGGCGCTGCCCTCGCTCGGCTTCGCCTTCGACTCCGACTTGGAAGCGCCGTCGCTCGAATCGGAACTCGACGCAGTCTCCGCCTTGGAGCTCGGCTTCGACGAGCCGTAAAGGTCCGCGTACCAACCGCCTCCTTTGAGGACGAATCCCGTGCCACCGCTGACCTGGCGCTTGGCCGTCTGCTCGTTGCAGTTGGGACACGTCTTGAGCGGCGCGTCTTTGATGGATTGGTCGGCCTCCCACTGATGGCCACAACCGGTGCAGATGTATTCGTAGGTCATTGCTAAACGCGGCCCGTGAAATGTGTTCGGCTCGCGAGAGTGTCAATCCCTTCCGTACCAACTGAACGCTTGTCAGGCACCCCCGAGCTGAGTTACTGATAGCACGCTCAGAGGCAGTACATGACATTATATGACGCCTCGTGACCCTATGTGCGTTCCGTTCGAAACTCGAGCAAAACAGCGGTACTCTACGCCGCATCCCCCAGGCCACCAACGGTCTCGAGGGGTCTCGCTCGAGTTTGCCGCACCGTTTACCCCAATGCCGGCGGCGCCAATGCGGCCGGCGCACCGCTCGTAATCTCCGGGTAGCCTCATGCACATCAAAAAACTCGAGATCTGTGGCTTCAAGTCGTTCGTCGATAAGACCGTCGTCCAATTCGACCATGACGTGATCGGTATCGTCGGCCCCAATGGCTGCGGCAAGTCGAACATCGTGGATGCGATTCGCTGGTGCATGGGCGAGCAGAGCGCCAAGCACTTGCGCGGTCGAGCCATGGAAGACGTGATCTTCAACGGCTCGGAATCACGCCCCCAGCATGGAATGGCGGAGGTTACCCTCACCTTCGACAACACCGACAAAGCGTACGCCGAGACGCTGCCCTTGGAGTTCAAGGACTTCCCCGAGATCGCGATCACCCGCCGCCTGTACCGCGACGGGACCAGCGAGTACCTGGTCAACAAGACCCAAGTCCGCCTGCGCGACATCACGGATTTGTTCCTGGGCACCGGTGTTGGAACCAAAGCCTACTCGATCGTCGAACAAGGCCGCATCGGACAGATCGTCAGCTCGCGCCCCGCCGATCGCCGTCTTTACATCGAAGAGGCCGCCGGCATCACGAAGTACAAGCTGCGGCGCAAGCAAGCCGAGCGCAAGATGGACCTCACGAAGCAGAACTTGCTGCGCGTGACGGACATCGTCAACGAGATCGACCGCACGCGTGCGGGGCTCAAGCGCCAAGCCGCCAAGGCGGAGCGCTACGTGCAGTACCGCAGCGAGCTCGAGGATCTGTTCTTGCACGACGCCGCCCATCGCCTGCTCGAGTTGATCGTCACCGAGCGCGTCCACTCGGGGCTGTTCAGCACCGCGCGTGAAGAGTCGTTGCGGCTGACGGCCCAGATGAGCGAGGGCGAGAACACTCTGCTGCAAGCGCGCGCGGAGGCCCAAGGCATCGAGAGCCGTTACGAAGCCGCGACCGCGGGGGCCGCAGCTGCTGAACAGCGCTTGACCCAGCAAGAAAGCGAAGTCGCGCGCGCAGCCGATCGGCAGACGCACTTGCAAGATCGCCTGCTCGCGCTCGGTAACGAGCAGCAAGAGCTCGAAGCGCGCCTGGCGCGCATGAGCACCGAGGAGCAAGAGATCGCGTCGCGCATGGCGTGGCTCGAGCAAGACGAGACTTCGCGCGACGCCGAAGCCGCCGCCGAGAACGAACAGCGCGACAAACTCCTGGCCAATGAAGCCGAAGCCGACAAGAGCGTGAGCGAATTGCGAGCGCGCTCGACCGGCTTGCAGTCGGAAGAGGCGTCAGCCAGAACGCGCGTCGAATCGTTGGCCCAGCGCACGACCGAGCTCGAGCAGCGCAAGCAGCAGCTCGACCAAGAGCGCTGTCAGTTGGGCACCGATGTCGAGCGCAAGAAGCTGGAGGAGCAATCGCTCGGCGTTGCGCTGGAGCATCTGGAGGCGAGCCGCCAAGAGTGCGACACCGAGACGGC
>DATAHU010000098.1:0-38129 GCA_036263015.1 Polyangiaceae bacterium
AGTCCACGATTTCGGCCCGGATCGTCTCCGACGCGAGACCCATGGGTTCAGGGTGCGCGTCGGAAGCGATCAGCGGCGTGTCGGAAGCGACCCGTGACGCGTCGCAAGTTACTCCGGTTGCGTCGAACGGCTAGAGTGTCGTCGTTGAAAGCCAATGGGACGTGGCTCGAGCTCAGGGCGCCGGGGTGGGGGCGCTCGGCGTCGTGGTTTCCGCTGCTGGACTGCGGCGCGAGGCGAGCCCAAGACGGATCAAGTGATCCCTGCGCGTCACGGCGACGCGGGCGATTTCGGCCCACTCTTCGTACCAGATGCGCAGCGCGCGCAGCGCTTGGAGGTGCTCGGCCTCCGCGGCGGCGCGCGCCTTGGGTGATTCTTCATCCACATCGGGTACGGATTGGGCTCTCGTGATCAAATCCCGCAGCCGCGTGCGTTCGTTCTCGCCGTAGCCCCGTTCTTCCAGGGCAGCAAATGCAGCTTTGCCTTCGGTGTCCAACTTCTTGGCAGCTGCGTCCAACCGGTCTAATAGCTTTGTTAGGTTTACGATGACTCCGGGTCCCTCGGTGGCGCTCAGGCCGTCCAACACAGAAGCCGCCAAGCTTGGCGCGCGCCGCTTCAACGTAGCTCGCAGGACGCGAAACAGCGTTTCGTCCAACGCGTCCAGTTCAGCGATCGCTTTGCGTGCGTCTGTCGAGACCCGATCGTCATCATCGCCCGCGTCGTCGTGAAACCCCGAAGCTGCGTGCAGCAGCTCCCAACCCTCTTCCGCATCCTCGCGCGCGAAACCATATGCGCGCATGCGCAGCATGATGGGTTTGCTCGTGCCGATGCCGCGCAACAGCGCCAAGGCGCGCAATGGAGTGACTTCCAACGTCTCGCGGGTGACGCCGGGATCGCTGTCGAGACTCGAGACCCGCCTGGGAGACTTTGCCTTCTTTGCCGTCGTCGCGTTCGCCTTCTGAACCATGTTCGCTCCTTCCCCAACGTGAATGTGGTCTATTCGCGGCGATCAAGGCAGCGCGTAAGTCTTGCTCATGACAGAGCACCCCTGCCCCCGCAGCGGCGTGCATATCACACGCCAGCGGTCCCCCACGAGCCCGAACTGCACTCGTGGCAGATGCGGGCAGTGCTCGATATTACTCCTATGCCGTCTGCGGCGTGTGACACAGTGCGTGCTAGAGGTGAAGCAAGCCCGTGGAACACCCGCGGCCTGCGAACCCCTCATGCGACCACGTAGCGCCTCTGCGCTTCGGCTCCGAGGGCGTTCTATGCCTTGCAGCGAATTACCGAATCGGGATCCGGAAGGTCACTGGGTCGGTGAGCTTGCCGAAGCGGGCTGCGCGCGCGACGTTGAGTAGACAACGGCCGACGGGAGTGCCGTCGAGTGCTTGGGGCACGAGCGCGATCGTGGTGGGGACGCCCTCGGTGTTCACGCTGAACGACAATTGAGCGTGAGTGTCGGAGGCGCTGGGGTGCTTGTCGAAGCAACTCTTCGCGTCACTTGCCTGCGGCGCGAAGCGGCGAGTGAGCACGCCGAGGTCGGGTTTGACGGGGACCAACAACGACTCGGGCGAGTCTTCCGCCGTGTTCGCGGCTACGCTGGCTGCGGCGGGGGGTGCGATCTGTGCACTTGCCGCAGCCACCTCGACCGGCGGGACTTGAGCCGGAGCGACCGCAGGCGCTGGCGCGGGTGTGCCGCCACGCAAGGCGCCGAATGCCCAAGTGCCCGCGCTTCCGAGCCCGACCGCAAGCACGATCCACAACCATTGGGGCGCACCTTGCTTGACGATGATCACTTCGCTCTGGGTCGCCGACTTCACTTCGATCGTGCTCGGGTCGGCCGGAACCTCTGCTGCTGCGACCGGAGAGCTCTGGCCCGTCATATCGCTCGCCGAGATCGTCGGATCGTCCGAGCTGGTGCGGCGAATGCGCGTCGGCTCGTCCGCGTCCGGCGGATGGGGCCGTGTGCTGCGCAGGGGGGTCCGCACGTCCGCGCGCCAGGCGGCCTCGCGCTGTCCCAAGGGTTCGACCTCGAGCACTTCGGGCATGTCGCCGTAGAAGTCCGCCGCCAACATGCGGCTCATCATGCCGTCGACCTCGGATTCACCTCCGGCACGTAGCGCGCGCAGAGCGTCTGCCATCTCCGACGCGCTGGAGAATGCGGCGTTCAAGTCTCGACTGAGTCCCTTGGTCAGCACGCGCTCCAACTCTTCCGGTGCGTCGGGTTGCGTATCCCGCAAGCGAGGTACTTCGCCTCGCAGCACTTTGTTCAGAGTCTCAGCCGGCGTCTTGCCGCGGAACGGGTTCGTGCCGCTCAAGAGCTGAAACAACACGACCGCCGCAGAGTAGATATCAGTCTGTGCGGACGGTTCACCCTTGAGCAGCAGCGACGGGTGCGCGTAGCCCAGCTTGCCTTTGAACATCGACTCTTGGGTGCGATACTCGTTCGCAGCGTTGGCGATGCGCGCCAACCCGAAGTCGAGCAGCCTGACGTGCCCCTCTGAATCCAAGAGGATGTTGCTGGGCGAGATGTCCCGGTGCACGACCGGCGTGGGCGTGCCATCGGCGCGCCGTAACGAGTGAGCGTGATGCAAGGCTTCCAGCACGCGGATCACGATCTGCAGCGCGACGTCCATCGGCACAGAGCGGCCCTTGCGCTTCAAATACGTCAACCATTGATTCGTGTCGAAGCCGTGCACGTACTCCAGCACCATCACGTACGCGTCGTCTTCTTGCCCGAAGTCGACGACACCGACGATGCCCGCATGATTCAGGTTCGATAAAATACGCGCTTCGCGCACGAACATTTTGCCGATGTTCGGATCGTTCGAGAGCTCCGGCAGCACACGTTTGATCACGACTGGGCGCGAGAAGCCCGCAGCGCCTTCGATGCGACCCAAGTAGACGACGCCCATGCCGCCATGGGCCAAAGGTTTCACGATCCGGTAGCGACTCAATGTGAGTCTGCCGATCATGGGATCGGGCACGGCTGGGTTTTGTTTTGGGGGACTCTCGAGGCTCACAGACAAAGTCCTTGGTCGAATGCCCTCTCACGTCGGACGACCTAGGGTCAGTCTGCACGGCAACTCCCCAACTTGCAAAAGATCATGGGCTCCCCAATTTGTCGATTTGTGACATTCTGCATGTGCGTGAAGGGTGAGCGCCTACTCAATCCATCACGGTGCGAACGCTGCCTACCTCGTTCTTGGGTGACCCCGGCTTGCGTTAATAGACGGCACTGAGTGCGGGATCGCGAACAAACTCACTCGCTCTCTGATAGCCAGCTCGCAGTCGTCGGGCAGAGCCAGGTCCCTTACATACACCGCCCGTTCGAGTCGTGACTCATGCACTGCGACTGGACGCGGCTGGGCCAGCGCTCGAAGCGATCACGCTGCTTCATGAACTGCGTTCGCCAAGCGCTCTGGATTGGACGGGCCGCAAAGTACAGGGTTCGACTCCAACCCCAAGGAGGCCGCAGCTTTTGCGCGGTTGATTTTACTGAGTGCTCGGAGCGTTGGGTATCAGCGCACCCGCATGCGCAGCCAATTGCCGGCGAAGCGCCAGTCTTCGCGGGAGATGATCCCAAGTACGCTGCCGAGCGCGCAGAAGCCGCCCAAGACCAATGCCGCTTCGAGCAAAAGGCTGGGCAGTGCGGGGAGACGGGTGCTGAACTTGAAGAGCCAAGCCGGGACGCTGGCGACCAACGCGAGCGCGAGGATGCGGAAATAGCCGCGGACAGGGAACACCTCGCTCGTCCTTAGATCAGTGCCGCGCGCGATGTACGAGCAGTAGATGAAGATACAAGGAATGAATGCCAGGGCGGTGCCCAGTGCTGGACCGATCAGGCCGAGTGCGAACGCCAACGGAGTCGACAATAGGAAATTGAACAAGAGTGACAGCAACGCTGCGCGAAAGATCAATCCCGGTCGGCCCATCGCGACCAGGACCGTGCCAAACGCGGCGATGCGCCCGATGGTCATGCTGGTGTAGCAACGAAAAACGTTGGCCGCGTCGAGGTAGGCGCGCGTGAACAACAATTCCATCGTCTCCTCGGCAGCAACCATGAACACCATGGCGAACGGCACGACGACGAGCGCGACTTTGAGGGCTGAGCTGCTCCACAGAGCGATCGCGTCCCTTGGTCGCTGTTCACGAAACAGAGCAACCATCTGCGGCGCAAACGCCGCCGTCACCGTGTACGGGATGGTCGTGAGCACCGGGATCTGCCATGCCCCCGATTGATATTCGGCCAGCGCCGTGATCGGCAAGAGCAGCAAGATCAGGTAACGATCCAACTGGTTGTTCAACAGCGCGACGATGTCGGTAACACCCAGCGGCAACCCGAAGCGAATCAACTGCAGGGTCGAAACGCCGGCGTCGCCGTCTGGGACGTCGCGGTACAACAGGCGCAGCAAGATCGGAACGCTGAGACCGTAACAGAGCCCGAAACCAGAGATACAGAGCAGCACGATCCAGAGCGGCGCCTGTAGCGCCAGCGGGATCAACGCCGCGAGCGACCCACCGAGGGCTTTCAGCACGCCCAGTCGGGCTGCCCATTGCGCGCGTCCCTCTGCGACGAGCAGATTCGGCAACATGCGCGCAGGCACTTCTCCGAGCGGATACAATGCGAGCAACCAGGTATTGCCGAGTGCAGTGGACACCGCGCCGGCATCGCCCGCCCCGGTGAACAAGTGAGCCGCCAAGCCGACCAACGCCAGCACGATCGCTGCCGCCGCACCTGCCAGAAACATGGTACGCGCCGCGGCTTTTGCGATGGCTTTGCGCTCGACCGCTTCGCGTCCGGATAGGTAGAAGGTGACGGCTTCTGGTAACCCAGAGGTGCAAATCAGGGTCACCGTCGTGTACGTGAGCAGCGTGCCAGAAAGCACGCCGACGTCCGTCTTGCCGAGCAAGCGCACGACGATCAGCGGGACCAGTGCTTCCGAGAGGGTTGCCAGGATCTTGCCCAGCACGAGTACGCCGGCTTGGCTCGCGGGGCTGGGCGTAGATACGGCGGTCGTCACGAGATTCCGAGAGCTGCGTAAGAGCAGATCTGAAAACCCGCGCCTAGTAAAAACCTACGCCTTCGCGTTGCCGCGGCTTCAGTCGACAGCGGGGGCCGTTCCGGTTGGATCGCTGGTCCAGATCGGATCGCTCGTCAGTGGCGGGGGCTTGGTCGCTTCGCTGCCAGATGCTGGCTTTCGCTTGCGCTTCTTACGAGCTTTCTTGGCCTTGGCAGTGGCGACCGCCTCGCTCGTGGCTGGCGGCTTGGTCGCCGCCGCAACGGGCGTTGTCACTGGCAGTTCGATGCACGGGGCGTCGAGATCGTGCGACAGCAAGTAGAACGTGATCGTGCCGAGCGAACCGTCCCCGCTGACCTGAACCGGTAAACGCTCGGGGGTATCCGTGAGCCAAACGGCGAACTCTTTGGGGGTGTACTCTTCCCCGGGGTGCAGATCGACGCGGTGTGCTTTGCCGCCGAACTGCAGCGTTTGAGTGCTCTTGCCACTGACGTCGATCGCGGTCGGGCCGCGATAAGCGACGTCCGCGCGCCACAGCTGGCGACCGATCACGATGTAGAAGTAGCTCTTTTCTCCGACCCTTTCGGGGTGCCAACTGCGCAGCAACGAGACCGCGTTCTGCGTATCGAAGATCGGCTCTTCTTCGGGCGAGGGCTTCGTTGCGTGCTTCTTCTCGCCATCCGAACGCGTATACGTGTAGCGGTACGAGCCGTGACGGTAGAGCACGACGTAGTCGCGCCACTCTTCGCCGTCATCGATGTGCGTGTGGTTCGAGATCGCGCGGAACGTCGTGCCGTCGACTTCGGTGACGGCGTTACCGTGCGTCTTGTTGAAGAAGCGCAACATCCCGGCGGTCGAAAGTTTCGCTTCGATCGTGAGCTTCGGTCGCTGCGTGTCTTGGGTTATCACGCTGGGTTGAGTGGGGCTCGGCGGCGCTGGCGTGGCTCCGGCCGGGACGGCTTGCGTTGCAGCCGGCGCGCACGCGGCGCGGACCGAAACGTCGAGGTGTCCCACGTCCAGCCCGAGAACTTCGGCGCGCGCACGCAGGTGCTCACCGGGGCGAAGCGCTCGAGGATCGATCGCGATGGCGCCGAGACCGCCGGCTCGGGTGGCCGGCTTGGGCGGCGGCACGGCTATCCCCGTCGCGCAGGCGACCAGCAGCAACGGCGCCAGAAATGCCCGGATCATCGCCCCGTGTCCCAGCGCAGCGCAGCGAATGGCCCGCGAAAAATCACCGAACCTTGCTTAGCCTGCCAGGTTCAGTGGGGCAAGAACCGGCGCTGCAGTTACGTTTTTTGTCTCATTTCCGGGGGTTGTGTCGCGGCTCCCAGCGTGCGCCCCGAGCGCCTCGGAATGCAGCGAAATCCGTTGCACCGCCGAAACAGATGTAGGAAGCAAGGCACCCGCCGCTTCTCGCGGTCTCACCCTTTCACATTCGACGTAGTTCATGAGCAAGAATAACGACGGTCTCCTCGTGCTGTTGCCTGGCATGGGGGCGGTGGCAACAACGTTCGTAGCGGGTGTGGAAGCGATTCGACGCGGCATGGCGCGGCCCTTTGGATCCGTGACCCAGATGCAGACGATTCGCCTCGGGCGTCGCTCCGAGGGACGCAATCCCTTGATCAAAGACTTCGTGAACCTGGCTTCACTCGAGTCGTTGAGCTTTGCGGGCTGGGACGTCTATCCGGACTCGGCGTACGATGCGGCCAAGCGTGCTCAAGTGCTCTCCAACGAGCACATCGAGCCGCTCAAGGACTTCTTGTCGGGCATCACGCCCATGAAAGCTGCCTTCGATCGCGAGTTCGTCAAGCGTTTGGACGGCACTCACACCAAGCCCAGCAAGTCCAAGCGTGAGTTGGCCGAGGCCATCCGCCAAGACATTCGCGACGCCAGGGCCAAGAGCGGCGCGGCCCGCGCCGTGATGGTCTGGTGTGGCTCGACTGAGGTTTACACTCAGCCCACCGCTTGCCATGAGTCGATCGAGGCCTTCGAAAAAGGCCTGAACGAAAACGATCCGGCGATCGCTCCGTCTCAGCTCTACGCCTACGCCGCGATCCAAGAGGGCATCCCCTACGCCAACGGTGCGCCAAATCTATCGGCCGACAACCGCGCGCTCGTCTCTTTGGCGGAGTCGAAGGGCGTTCCGATCGCTGGCAAAGACTTCAAGACGGGTCAGACCCTGATGAAGACGATTCTGGCACCCGGCTTCAAGGCGCGCATGCTCGGCGTCCAGGGTTGGTTCTCGATGAACATTCTCGGCAATCGCGACGGCGAAGTGCTCGAGGATCCCGGCAGCTTCCGCGCCAAGGAAGTGACCAAATCGAGCGTGCTGGATGCGATCCTGCAGCCCGAGTTGTACCCCGAGCTTTACAAGGACCTCTATCACAAGGTTCGCATCAACTATTACCCGCCGCGCGGCGACGCGAAAGAAGGCTGGGACAACATCGACATCACCGGTTGGCTCGGTTACCCGATGCAAATCAAGGTCGACTTCTTGTGTCGCGATTCGATCCTCGCGGCGCCGATCGTTTTGGATCTCGCCCTGTTCTTGGATTTGGCACAACGCTCTGGCCGCAGCGGCATCCAAGAGTGGCTGTCCTTCTACTTCAAGAGCCCGCAAGTGCGTGAGCGGCACGTGCCGGAGCACGATCTGTTCATTCAGCACTTCCGTTTGAAGAATACCTTGCGCGTGATCGGCGGAGAGCAACCCATCGATCACTTGGCCGAGGACTGAAGAGCTTCCGCTCATGTGTATCCGCGGGCGCGCCACTTTGGGCTGTTCGTGAGCCGGCGCGCGTTGCCTCGTGAATGCGCCGCCAGTGGCGCGGAGCGGTTGTCGTGAAGGTTCTGATCTGGGCGACGACGTTCGGCGCAGATCTGTGGAGCTTCACGCGTTATCTCGACGCGCGCCCTGACGTCGAAGTCAAAGTCGTGATGAAGAAGCCCGCGCGCTTCCTCGCCGAGCCGATCGCCAAGTTGTTCCCACTCAAGGCCGAGATCGTCGAACGGACGGCAGCCACGATGGCGCTCGGGATTTCCGGGTATCAACCCGACGTCACCGTGTTCGACAACGAAGTGCCCCCGCCGGGTAAGTCGCGAGCCGGCTTTGCCTTGTGGCATGGCTTTGGTTGGAAGGGCCCCAACGACGTCAAGGAGATGCGGCCCTTGTATTGGCAGATTCGCTTGGCTTGGGGTGATCCGCTGAAACCCAATCCACGCTTTCGTTGGCAATGCTTTGGCCCGACGGACTTCGAACATCGAACCAAAACGGGTGGTTTGCATCCGGACAACTGCCGTATTCTTGGCGCAGCTAGTCACGATGATTTGAGACAGCCGTTGGCACGCCAAGAGCTGCAACAGTTCTATCCTTTCGACGTCGTGAGCCGTCCCACGGTGCTGATCGCCCCGACTTGGCACTACGGTGAGGTGTTCGCCCATTGGGGCGGCGATTCGGTCGTCATGGAACAGCTGCTCGTGCGTTTGAAGGAACGTGGAGCAAATGTGATCCTGCGCCTGCACGATTCTTTCCGCTTCGACGCATCCTACACGGCCTTCTTGCAGGAACTCGCGCGACGCCACAAACACGTGCTCTTGAAGTTCAAGGACCATCACCCCGACAACTTGCTCGATCTGCAAGTCGCGGATGTGCTGATCACCAACTACAGCAGTATCGCGAATTTGTTCTACGCAACGGGACGCCCGACGATTCACGTCTATCCCGTGCGCTCCGCCGACGAGGAGTTCATTTGGCGCAAACGAACGCTGTTCGGTGTGTTCCAGCGTCGGATCGACAAGGCCCGTTACATTTGGAAATTCCCGCCGGAAGATCATGGCGGTCTGTTGGCTTCGAACGCCGACGAACTGATGCGCCATGCCGACCTGGCGCTGACTTTTCCGGACTGCTGCAAGCAACAGGCCCGCGAGTTCTTGGATCAAAAGATGCTCGGCGCTGACGGGCACAATTGCGAACGCATATTCGGCGCACTAGAGGAACTGGTGCAAACCAGTGCAAGAGACTAGAGCTGAGGGCCTTGGCGCAGACAGCGAGCTAGGGCCTCGGAGCAGACAGCGAGTTCAAAATCCGTGACGTCACAAAACCGCGCAGCAGCACCTCGACTGGGTCTCATTTTGGCTGCGGGCTTCGGCTCGCGCTTGGAGTCGGCGACGGGCGAACTCAAGCTCAAGCCGCTGTTGCCGGTCGCGGGGCGACCGCTGATCTTGCGCGTGATCGATGGCATGCTGCGCGTGGGGTGCAGCAAGATCGTCGTGGTCACGGGCTTCGCTGGCGAGGAATTGCGGCAAGCGATTCGGCAAAGTTACGACGGTGCCGCCGAGCTCGTGTTCGTCGACAATCCCAACTTTCGCCTGTCGAACGGTCTCTCGGTATACGCAGCACGTGAACACCTGACGCAGAGCTTCATCCTGTCGATGGCCGACCACGTCGTCAGTCCCAAGATCATGGACTTGGCGGCGCAACACGCCGCCCCCTCGAACGGCGCAACCCTGCTCGTCGATCGCAAGATCGCGGGCGTGTTCGATTTGGACGATGCCACCAAGGTGAAGACCCACGACGGTAAGATCGTCGCAATTGGCAAACAGTTGACGGAGTACGACTGCATCGACACGGGCGTGTTCGTCTGCACTGCCGGCCTGGTCGAGGCGATTGCGAAGGTCGCCGAAGCGAAGGGTGATGCGTCGCTCAGCGAGGGCGTTCAAGCGTTGGCGGGCCGTGGTGAGATGGAGGTGCTCGACGTGGGCGATGCCCAGTGGATGGATGTCGATACACCCGAGATGCTCGCTGACGCCGAAGCGCGCTTGCGCTAGCCGACGCCGGCACCGCCAACAGCCTGAATTGGGCTTTTTGTCGCCCTGCGCGCGGCGAAAAGAGTCTCATTTCGTGAGCGCTGGCGGCAGGCTCGGACTATAGCTCGTGGACGAGGCGCGCATCCGTCGGTCATGCAGCGGCAGCTCTTCGAATACCACCCCGTGCTCGGCTACCGGTTCATTCCGGGCTTGAAGGCGCGCGTGCCGCACGAGGCTGGGGGATACCTCGTGCAGGTAAACAATCAGGGGTTTCGTTGTCAGCGCGACTTCGCCCTGAAGAAGTCGCCCGGGACGTTTCGGGTGCTGTTGTTCGGCGATTCGTTCAGCGCGGGCGACGGAGTTTCGAACCGCCAACGCTACGGCGATTTGCTCGAGACGCTGCTGCCGAACACAGAGGTCTTCAACTTCGCTCTGCCCGGCACAGGGACGGATCAGCAGTACCTCGCCTTCAAGGAGTTCGCTCAGGACGTCGAGTGCGACGTCATCGTCGCGGCCGTGCTGGTCGAGAACATCCGGCGCAACACCGCCCGCTATCGCCCCTTTGCGGATGAAAACGGGAAGCAAGTTTACTTTCCCAAGCCTTTCTTCGTGCGTTCGACGAGCGGCGAGCTAGAGCTCGAAGGCGTGCCAGTTGCAAAAGCCCCGCTGACCGAAGCAGAGTTGGGGCAAGCGCTGAAGAGCGCCGACCAAGGTGGGCGACTGCCCGTGCTGCGCAAAGCGATCAATCGTTTCGGGCCTCGCGCAAAGCAGCTCGCCCAGCGTCTTACGGGTTACCAACCCGTACCAGGCTACAATCGAGCCGATGATCCCGATTGGCTGCTCATGAGATCGATCCTCGCCCTGTGGTCGAGCGCTTGCCACGCGCCTTTCCTGGTCTTTCCCATCCCGCTGTATCAACACGTCGAGGGCACGGCATCAGCGGAGCCGTACCGCCGACGCTTTCGGGAGCTCGAACGAGAGACACGCATTTCGCTCTGCGATCCCTTCGAGCATCTCGATGCCCTGCCGGCTTCGGACAAACGGCGTCTGCGCTTCGAAAGCGACGTGCATCCCACGCCGTTCGCTCACGAACAGTTGGCCCGAGCGTTGGCCCCCGCGCTCTCGCAGTTGCGTCAATCTCCCTCGCAAGGATCCACAACGTGACTCGCTACGTGCTCGGTGTCTCCGCGCTGTACCATGACTCCGCCGCGACCTTGGTTGGCGACGGCGAGATCATCGCCGCAGCGCAAGAAGAGCGCTTCAGTCGCAAACGGCACGACCCGTCCTTGCCGCGAAACGCGATCAACTACTGTTTGGAAGAAGCGTTCATCGAAAACAATGAGCTTGGTGCGGTCGCTTTTTACGACAATCCTTGGCTCACGTTCGATCGCGCGTTGAGCTCCGTGCTCTCGGTGGGTTCACGCGGCAAGGAACAGTGGTTGGCCGCTGCGCCTTCTTTGCTCGGCGCGAAGCTTCGCGTAAAACAACGGCTACACGCGCTGCTCCAATGCGAAGTGCCGGTGCTGTTTACCCAACACCACTTGGCGCACGCGGCCTCAGCCTATTTCCCTTCGCCGTTCGCGGACGCCGCGGTCTTGACCATGGACGGGGTCGGTGAGTGGGCCACCACGAGCCTCGGGATGGGGACCACCGACGCCGAGGGCCGCACTCGACTCGAACTTCTGCGGGAGGTCCGTTATCCGGATTCCTTGGGTTTGTTGTACAGCGCCATGACCCAGTACTGCGGGTTCAAGGTAAACTCTGGCGAGTACAAGTTGATGGGGCTAGCGCCCTACGGCACTCCCCGCTATGCGACGACGATTAAGCAGAATTTGATCGAACTGCTCGCGGACGGCTCGTTCCGGCTCAACACCGAATACTTTGGATTCTTGGACGAACACAGCATGACGAACGAGAGGTTCGCCGCGCTGTTCGGGGGGCCCGCGCGCCGAGCGGAATCGCGCATCACGCGCCGCGAGATGGATCTGGCTGCCTCGATTCAAGCCGTCCTCGAAGAGGCGGTATTGGGCTTGGCCCGTTCAGCACACGCAACGACCGGCGCCAAGCGCTTGTGTTTGGCCGGCGGCGTTGCGCTCAACTGCGTCGCCAATGGTCGCTTGTTGCGCGAAGGCCCGTTTGCGGAGATTTGGATCCAACCGGCGGCGGGTGACGCAGGCGGAGCGCTAGGCGCGGCGCTCTTGTGTTCGTTCGAGCGTTTCGATGCGCGGCGCAAGCTTACGCCGGGTAGAGACGCTCAAAAGGGCAGTTACTTGGGGCCCGCGTACGGCTCTGCGCAAGTCAAAGCCTTCATCGAGCGCCACGAGTTACCGAGCGAACGCGTCGAGGATCTGACGGAGCGCTCACGTCGCATAGCTGGTGCGATTGCAGACGGCAAGATCGTGGGTTTCTTCGCTGGGCGTATGGAGTTTGGACCACGAGCGCTGGGTGCTCGCTCCATCCTCGGCGATCCACGAAGTGCGGCGACTCAAAGCCAAATGAACCTGAAGATCAAATTCCGCGAATCGTTCCGGCCGTTCGCGCCGGCAGTCTTGCGCGAGCATTGCGCAGATCTGTTCGAACTCGACGCGGACAGTCCCTACATGTTGCTCGTCGCTCCGGTGCGCGCAGAGTTGCGGCTACCGAAACGGGATTCGGCTTTCGAGCAAGGCGACGATGACCTGTTGAGCGTTGTGCGCGAAGCGCGCAGCACGATCCCCGCTGTCACCCACGTTGACTATAGCGCGCGTATCCAAACCGTGGATTCGGTTGGACATCCCGCGTTCCGCGCCTTGATCGAGGCATTCTTCACCCAGACGGGGTGTCCAGTTCTGGTGAACACGTCCTTCAACGTTCGAGGGGAGCCGATCGTGTGCACTCCACAGGACGCGTATCGTTGCTTCATGCGCACCGAAATCGAGCTGCTGGTGCTCGAAGATTATCTGCTGTGGAAGGACCAACAGCCGAAACAGACCGATGACGAAAGCTGGAGAGATGAGTTCGAACTCGATTGATACTCTAGTCGAGCGATTCTGGCGCGAACACGTCCTGCCTCGCGCCGATGCGATCAGCGCGAGCGGGAAAGACGCGCTGCAACGTCCGCTCTCGACATCGACTTGGCGCGTGCCAGAGCTGCGTGCCTCGGGTGACTCCGTCTGGAGTCGCCTCGCGGAGGCGGAACCAGCGGATGCCGCGCGCATGCTGGGGGAACTGTGGCAAGAGCGTCCCGAGTTGTTGCCGCTCGTGGCGCCGCTGTGCGAGTTGATTGCCCAGCTGGCTAGCCTGACCGAAGACGAACGCACGGAGCTGTCGTCGAGCCTGTACGTGATGTTCTGAGGCGAGGCTTGCTCGCGCTCGAGTTCATCCCTTCCAGACGGTGGCAATCAGCCACAACAGTCCGATCCAAGCCCCTACTGCGCTCCCGACGTTTACACCCAGCGTCACCAACAGCACCCGCGTAAACGGGTTCTTGCGCATGCCGCTCAAAGACAGAATGGCTTCTGCTACGTCCCGCCGCTCGGCGGCAGTGGGGGGGTTACTACGCGCTTCGACCCAGCTCGCCAAGCTGCTCTGCTTGGCCATGGGGTTCAGTCTGCGCAACGGCGCGAGGCACGCAGCGACCAGTGCCGACCAAGGGCGCCCACCCAAAGACAATACGCCGAGCGCCGCCCCGAAAGCAGTCGGTAATGCGTAAACACGCGCGACGCTAGCGGCCGGGATCGCGTGTTTACTCGAAGCCCACCAAGCAAAGCTGGCGAGCAACAAGCTTGGCAAGAGCCAGGGACGGAGTTTTTGCGCGGTCGTCGGTTGCGGCAACTCTGACAACGCGTTGCGATCTACACTCGTCCCAAGCAGCTTCACCATGCCGGGAACGTGGGCCGCGCCGACGACGCCTACGATGCGAGGCCCCGGGCTCTCCTGGATCGTACTCATCAGATAGCGATCGCGCTCATCGATCAGGGGAACTTGGAGCGCGGGCATCTGCCGCGCAAACTCCTTCATCAATTCGCCCAACGTGTCCTTGTCCTTCATGGCCTCGACCTGCTCGGCGGTCAGCTCCTGTTTGGCGAAGAATGAACCCAACAAGGCTACGAAGAGCCCCGCGCGTTCGCCCGCGCCGAGGGCTCCCCAACTGCGCTTGAGCGTGGCTTGGACGTCTCGATCGGCCAGCACCAACTTTGCGTTGACTTCGCGCGCAGCGTGCACCGCAGACAGCAATTCCGCCCCAGGTGTGACTCCCAACTTCGCCCCGAGCCTGCGTTGAAACGAAGTCAGGACCAAGCTCGCCAGAACGGCCAGCGCGCGATTGCCTCGCAAGATCTCGAAGATGTCCAGCTTCTCGAAACGGTTGTCGTCGGTGAGCGCCTCGAAGCGCGATGTGTCGAGTTCGACGCACACCGTGTCGGGACGCAGCTCGAGGATGACTCGGCGCACCTCCTCGACGCTGCGTTGGGATATATGTGCAGTGCCGACCAAGTGGATCGCTTTGCCCTCGAAATGGAGCAAGGTGACGTTGTCCGTACTCGGTGTGGTTGGATCTGCGGCGTGCATGGAGCCACTCGTCGCCATAGTCGGCCTTTGGCGCTCGGGATAGGAATTTCCTTGGGTCAAAGACGCTCGCTCGCTACGAAGGAAGCGCCCGTGACGTTCCTTTCTCACTCATTTGGCGTACTGCGCTTCACGGACTATCGTCGGCTTTGGCTCGGACAAACCGTCTCGATGCTCGGTTCCAACATGCGCAACGCCGCGATCTTGTGGCACGTCACGCTTTTGGCCCCCAGCGGCTCGCGCGCGCTGGCGCTCGGTGCGGTCGGTTTGGCACGTGTCGTGCCGATCGCGATCTGTTCACTCTTCGCGGGCGTATTGGCCGACGCGGTCGACCGGCGGCGCTTGCTCGTCACTGTTAACCTGGTCTTGTTCGTGCTCGCTACGTTGCTGGCCATCGCCACACATTGGGGATGGATTCAGATACGCGGCCTATACGTTCTGGCCGCGCTGCTCGCCGGAGCCTCGACCTTCGACAACCCGGCGCGCAATTCATTTTTCCCCATGTTGGTGCCGCGCGAGGAGTTACCACGCGCCATCGCACTCAACAGCGTTGCGTTTCAGGTTGCTGCCGTGCTCGGTCCGTTGATCGGAGGGATCTGCATCGCGAGCTTCGATGTGGCCATGGCGTACGCGATTGATGCAGCCTCGTTTCTGGTGTTGTTTGCGCTCCTCGTGCGGATGCCAGCGGACCGCGCGGCGCGCACTCAGCGCGGGCAAGTGAGTCTGTCTGCGGCTTGGGACGGCATTCGCTTCGTATTCGGCAATCCTCTGATTCGCTCGTCGATGTTGCTCGATTTCGCTGCGACGTTCTTCGCTTCGGCGACCTCGCTCTTGCCGATCTTTGCTCAAGACGTGCTTTCGGTGGGGGCCCAAGGTTACGGAGTGTTGTCAGCTGCCATGGCCGCCGGATCGATGGCGATCAGCGTCTTTTCGGTCGCGATTGTGGATGGCTTTGAACGTCGCGGGTTAGCGCTGTTTTGGTCGGTAGCCGTATACGGCCTGTGCACGATTGGCTTCGGTCTATCGCGCTGGTTCTGGCTCAGTTGGCTCACGCTGTTCCTTTCGGGAGCTGCCGACATGGTCAGCACGTTGTTTCGGCAAATCATCCGACAAATGGAGACTCCTGACGAGCTTCGTGGGCGTATGGCCAGCGTCAATTTGTTGTTCTTCATCGGCGGACCACAGCTCGGCGAATTGGAAGCCGGATTGATCGCACAAGCACTGGGACCTGCGTTCTCTGTGGTTTCGGGCGGTGTTGCTTGTATTGCGGCAGTTTGCGGTCTCGCAGCGAGATCGCCAACGTTGCGGGGCTATCGCAGCGGGCGCGTCGGCTAGAAGGAGGTATCCGGGTGTTCTCTCGACGATCGGCCGTGCCCCATGCTGTCGACCCGCTCTTTCTCGAGATCGAACGTGCCCGTGCCGAGCACCGGATCACGTACGATCTCACCTCCAGCAATCCGACGAATCGGGGGTTGAGTTATCCACGAGCAGCGATCGCATCCGCACTCGCGGATACTGACCCACAAGGCTATCAACCCGAGCCCTTGGGGGATGTTCGAGCGCGTCGCGCCCTGGTCGAATTGTGGCGCGGGCGAGGGGTTGAGGTATCGGAAGAGCAAATCGTACTCACTGCCAGTACGAGCGAGGCGTATTCGCTGCTGTGCAAGTTGTTTTGCGACGATCAGAGCAGCCTCTTGGTGCCCGCTCCGAGTTACCCCCTATTCGCAGAGCTGCTGCGCTACGAAAACGTGGCGCTGGAGTCGTATCGCCTCGCATTCGATGGTGCATGGCATGTCGACTTCGATTCGCTCGAGCGCGCCCTGAGTCCGCGCGTCAAAGCCATCGTCAGTGTCTCGCCGAACAACCCGACCGGCTCCTGTTGTACGCGCGACGAGTTCGAGCGCTTGGCGTCCTATGGCATCCCGCTGATCTCCGATGAAGTGTTCTGGGCGTACCCCGTCGAGAGACCGACGCCGAGCTTGTCCGCGCTTTCGGTGAGCAATGGGGTGGCTGCCGAGTCTTCGTTGAGTGCGGGCGTGAAGAGTGAACGCGCGCGGTTGATTGTCGCGCTGGACGGACTTAGCAAATTTGCCGGGTTGCCCGGGATCAAGCTCGGCTGGCTCACGCTCGGCGGTGAACCGGGACTAGTGCGAGAAGCGACGCGACGCTTGGAGTTTCTGTGCGACGCGTACCTGTCCGTCAACGCCCCTGCGCAGAAAGCACTGCCGCGGTTGCTCGCGACGAGCGAGGGCGTTCGACGAGAAATCTGCGAACGCTTGCAGCTCAACTTGGCGTTGCTCGATCGGGCTTTGGTCGACGCGCCCTTGAGCCGTTATCCTGTTGCCGCTGGATGGAGCGTCGCCGTGCGTGTCCCTCGCGTCTGCTCCGAAAGTGAATGGGTGCGGCGATTGCTCGACAACGGGATCTTGGTTCAACCCGGCTGGTTCTACGACTTCGAGGTCGACGGTATCCTGGTGTTGAGCCTACTCACAGAGCCCACGATTTGGTCGTCGGCAGTCGAGGAATTGGTACGGATTGTCACTCTGGATTCTCGAGGTTAGGACGAGCCCGAAGCGCCAGCGCTTGCTGCGTAGAAGCGGCGGATACGCTATGAAGTCCGCTGTCATGACGAACTCACGGCCAGCGATTCGCATTCGTCCGTACACGCGCGACGACGCGGACGTCATGCTCGAGGCCGTCGATGAGTCCCGCGTCGAGCTGAATCGCTGGATGCCTTGGTGTGAGCCCGGTTACGGTCGGGCCGACGCGCTCGAATGGATCGAGATGACGATCGTGGGTCGCGAAAAGGGGACGCTTTTCGACTTTGCGATCGTCGATGGTCACGGTCGCTACTTTGGCGGGGCGGGCATCAATCAGATCCGCGCAGCTGAGGGCGTCGCGAATGTTGGCTACTGGGTTCGCTCGTCGGCGACCGGCGCAGGCATCGCAGTAGCTGCGGCGCGACAGGTGATCGATTGGGGGATCGCCAATACACGATTGAACCGCTTCGAGATCGTGGCTGCCGTCGAGAACCGGCGTAGCCAGCGTGTGGCCGAAAAGCTTGGCGCGGTGCGTGACGCCGTGCTCAGGAAACGTTTGCTCGTCGATGGCATTGCCGTCGACGCAGTGTTGTATTCGGTTTTGCGTCCAGATTGATGCCTCGGCGGAGAGCGCGGTAACCGAACGGTGCTATATGGCGCTGACGCAAGTCGTCGCCAAACACGCATGCTCGGGTTTACAGTGCGCGTGCTTCAGGCACTCGATGCCGTGGTAGCAGCCGCCCTGAACGCAGTAGAAGTGTTCATCGCAGTCGGCGTTGATCTGACAAGCCGGCGCGGGTCCCAAAGGGCCGCCGGGGCCGCCTGGCGGCCCAATCTCTCCCACGCAGCGATTGGATTCGCAGTGTTGCTGACCCGCACAATGGGCATCCAACGTGCACTCGCCGAAGAACGTGCATTCGTGATGGATGCAGACCGAATCGTCGTCACAGTCGGCGTTCACTCGGCAGCTCGATGAGGCGGCGTCGTGGGCGTCGGTCCCCGCCTCTGGGCTTGCGTCCAGGACTCGGTTCACCGGGCCGGTGGTCGTGTAAGTGTCGGGTTGGGTGCGTCCACAGGCTACGGCAAGGCCGAACAGCAGTCCGCCGAGGAGGACGGGTTTGCGAGGACGACACGAAGGCACGGTACCCTCACGCACAACGGCCCAATCGACGACCGAGTTCAGGGTGCGATGCGGGCGTTTCATCGCATTCGTCGATCGGTCGCGGTTGCAGTGTCACGGCCATTTCTGGCACTTAGACACGATTCTGGGGGCTCTTGGGGAGGCAGCGGACACGTGCGCGTACAACGCGGTTCGTGCCCTGGGAGCGCAGCAGGTGAACATTCTAGGCTCCGTCACCGCTGTCGTTTCGGAAAACCGGCGCCACCCGTACGCGAACTCCTGCTATAGACCCCAATCGTGAGCTCTAAGCGATCGATCTTCGTGGGAATCGACTTGGGTACGACGAACTCCGCGGCTGCCGTCTTCGATGGCGAGCGGGTGCAACTGATCCGCAGCGCCCAAGGCAGCGGACTCCTCACTCCCAGCGTGGTGCGCATCGATGCGCGTGGGAAAGTAACTGTCGGTGAGCGTGCGCGTCGCCTCGTCGACCAGGATCCGGACAACGTCAAATCCGAGTTCAAGCGCATGATGGGCAGCCAACAAACGATTGCGTTTCCCGCGGCTGGACTCGTCAGGAAACCCGAGGAGTTGGCAGCCGAGGTACTGCGCTCGATCCGCGAGGACGTGAAAGCCCAAACGGGGATCTTGCCCGAGACGGCGGTGATTGGCGTGCCTGCGCTGTTCGAGCTACCGCAGACCGCGGCGACGAGCGAGGCTGCACGCCTGGCGGGCTTCGAGCGCGTCGAGATCATTCAGGAGCCGGTTGCCTCCGGCTTGGGTGCGGGCTTTCGCGCGGCCGAGGACGTCGGTTCTTTTCTCGTCTACGACTTGGGTGGAGGCACGTTCGACGTGTCCTTGCTCGAAGCTCGCGAAGGCTTGTTGCGTGTCGTCGGTCACGATGGAGACAACTTTCTCGGAGGTCGTGATTTCGACGCCGCATTGGTCGATCACTTCATCGAGCTGATTCGAGCTCAAAGCGGCGTCACTTTGCAGCGTGACAATCCGGCGCACGCGCACGCATTCCGACGACTGCGCGTGGCAGCCGAAGACGCGAAGATCGAGCTATCCCGCTCGACCGAAGCGGACGTGTTCATCGCCGACATCGGGCTACAAGGGCAGAGCGTCGCGCTCAGCGCAAGCGTCGAGCGCGCGACGTTCGAGAGTCTCGTCGCGCCATTGATCGAGCGCACCATCACGATTTGTGAACGTTTGCTGCAGTCGCATGGCCTGGTCGGCGCGGGCTCGGTCGGCAACGTCGTGCTCGTAGGTGGGCCAACGTCAATTCCTGCTTTGCGTGCGCGTGTCGCGCAAGCGCTGGGTGCGCCGTTCGGCGAAGGTCTGGATGCGATGACTCTGGTTGCCGAAGGCGCCGCCTATTACGCGGCATCTTCGGGCTTGGATGCGCGCGGAAGTGGTGCGAAAGAGGCGGGTGCGGGGGCGCCAGTGTGGCTGCAGTTCCCGGCGATGTCTTCGGATCTGAATCCGTTCGTGGTGGGCAAGCTCGTCGAAGCAAGCAGCCGCGAACGGATCTCGCACGTGGTGATCTCACGCACTGACGGCGGTTGGGCGAGTGCGCGTGAAGTGGTCGACCCGGACGGGACTTTTGCGATCATGACGAACCTCGTGGCGCGGCGGCCCAACACGTTGCGGATCGAGGGCTATGCGCCCAACGGCGATGGGCCGCTACTGCTCGCGCCGAGCGAGTTCGTGATCGTTCACGGTGTTACTTTGGGAGACCCACCGCTGGCGCGAAGTGTCGGAGTTGCGTTGGCCAACAACGGCGTGCGTGTATTCTTCGATCGTGGCAGCCCACTGCCGATGCGCCGGACGTTCGCGGTGCGCACGGTGGAAACGCTATCGCCTGCCGATCCCGAGGGGAGTTTGCGCATACCGGTGGTGCAAGGCGAGTTCCCTTATGCGCACTTGTGCCGTTTGGTCGGGGCGATTGAGATCAAAGCCAGTTCGTTGAAATCGCCGTTGCCTGTCGACTCGCTGATCGAAGTGACGATCGAGCTCGACCGCGGAGGTCGATTGGCTGCCAGCGGGTGCATACCGAGCACGGGCGATGTGTTCGGGCACGTGGCGCAGTTGATCACGGGCAAAGTCGTGCCGAGTGAACTTGCTCCGCGAATCGAAGAGCTGCGCACGCGTTTGCGCGACACGCGGACCAAGGCCTTCAAGCACAAGGCACAAAAGGCAATCACGGTTCTCAGTAGTGCCGAGGCGATGCTCGACGACTGCGCTATCGCGACTCAGCGAGCTCAGGGCGGTGATCAAGATGCGGGCGAACGCGCGCAACGCTTGTTGATTGATGCCGATGCGTTGATTGCCGAGGGTGAGGGTGAAATCGCGTGGCCCGATCTGGATGAGCGAGCTCGAAGCGGGTTGACTCGTTGGGCGGGCTGGATTGCCGAGTACGGGACCGCCATCGAACGCCAGGCGTTGGAAGAAACGACCCGCGCGATGGAGAAAGCGAGCCTCGCGCGAAATGCTCGCGAGGTTCGTCACCACCTGGCGACGATCGCGCACCTGGGCAACGCCGCCGCGATGCGCAGTGAGGGCGCCTGGGAAAGCGAACTCGATTACCAGATCAGTCAGATCACCAAGAGTCGAGATCCGAAAGCAGCCGCGAAACTCGTAGCCGAAGGACAACGGGCGATCCAAGTTCGCGACAAGGCGGCGTTGGAGGCAGCGGTCAGGGGCTTGTGGGAGCTCGCGCCGGGGACCAGTGACAAAACGCGCGGACTCGGACATTGGTCTGGCGTGACGTGATCACCTGCAGCAGGTATAGAAGGCAGATTTCGTGAATCCGCGCGAGCGAGTGGTCGACAATCCGTTCTTCGTGCTCGGCGTGGCACGTGATGCCGCGCGTCCCGACATCGAGCGTGCCGCTCAGCGTCTGCTGGCGGAGTTATCCATCGGGCGCCAGTCGGCGCTCGCGTACTCCACGCCCCTCGGCCCAGCCCAGCGCACTGAAGACAAGGTTCGCGCGGCCGCTGCCGAGCTCCGCGATCCCGCCAAGCGGCTCGTGCATGAGGCTTGGGCTACGCTCGCGGCAGAGCCGACTCCTGCACCCGGCTTCGAGCCGATCTCGTGGCCCCTCGCGTTGCGACTGATTGGCGGCAAGGCCGAGGGTTGAGTGAATCAACAACACTTCAATACTGTCTTCATCGTGCTGGCCTGTATCGCGAGCAGCCTATGGGGGCTGTGCTCGTTCTTGATGAGTCTGGTCCCGCAAGCGCATCGAGCGGTTTATCCACGCTATTGGTTGCCATGGCGCCGTTCCCTGTTCGTCCTTCTGGCGATCTGGTTCGATTGGTTGTTCCAGCAGCACCCACTACTCCAACTGGCTAGTTCAGTTACGGCTCTGGCTTTGGCGTTCGCGGAATTGCCGATAGCTTGGGTGCTCGTGCCTGCAGGCCTCGTTCGCACAAGCTATTACGTGACGCGAGTCGTGGGTCATCCTGCCACGCGCGTGGGGGCTCAATTGGGACCGGCCTTTCGCGCCTCTCGAGCGCTGCTCAATCGACCGAGCGAGGCTGGGGCGCAGTTCATCAGTTCCCGTCTCGAGCTCTACGCCGATCTGACACCGCTGGGTGTGGCCGCCAGCGCGCTCGTCATGTTGGCCCGAGGTGAACGAGAGCACGCGCTCGGTGTCCTGCGAGGACTCGGCACGCTGCCTTACGGGGTCGCGCCCCGTGAAGTAATGCGCGTCGTGCACGAGATCCTTGCGCTCGAGGCCGCGACTCGGGCTAATTGGCACGAGGTGGTGGAGTGGGCCGAGCTGCATCCCCGAACGCCGCTGACGCGTTTGCTCGAAGCGATTGCTTTGCGCGCGCTCGGCGTACCTGGGGCGCCGGGCAGCTTTAGGCTCTGGTATCGCTGGTTCTGGGCCCCGCGTCGTCTGGCGACCCGTGCGCTGGTGGTGCGGGCCCTCGGTTTCCAGCGCTCCCAGTTGCCGGCCCCGCTCGGGCCGATGCAGGCGCAGTTGTTGTTGGCTTCAGGTTATCCTTCGAACTCGCGTCCGCTGGAGGTGGCCGCCGCCGTGCGTGGGTTGGATGAACTGCGTCAAGATCCGGAGTGGGCCGCCGAAGTCGAACGACGCGCGTTGGCGCTGGGCAACGTGTCCGCCCAGAACGCGCGCTCTCGGATTCTGGAGAGCATCGAATCGGACATCGCCGACGTCCTGCTCGTCAATGGGCGCCCTTGTGCTTGGTTGCCACCGGGTCCGTCGGGGGAAGCGCTGCGTGAGCGCGTCAAGGAGGCGCGCGCCGAACGCGCTGATCGATTGGCGAAGGAGCTGCACCGACGTCTGGAGCAGCGCAGGGATCTCGGCGAAGTCGAGGAATGGATTTGTTGGGGCCAATTGGCTCAGGCGTGCCTGGAGCTCGAGCGCGATGCCGTAACCCATGACGACCACGTGTCGCTATTTCGCACGGTGCATCGCCCACTGTGGAGTTTCGGCTATCGCGAGTGCTTCGTGCGCGACCGACGGACACTCGGACGAGCAATCTTTCAATTTCAGCGCCGCTTGTGTGTCTCGGCCAAAGCGTTCGACGCACTCGAAACCATTACCAACAATGCGGCGGCCGGTGGCCGTGAGGCACTCCCCAACAAATCCGACCTAGCCGGTGAGCCCGTTCATGATTTGGTTCGCTTCTTCAGGGTCAGGCGCTGGGCACGCGGGGCGACCGCCGTCGTTTTCTTTGGGCTGATGGCGTTTGGATTCTGCTTTCGATGGCTCTGGCCCGATGTACAGACCGCCATCACGGGGTTAGCGATGACCAGCGCCCTTGCGTACGCCTTTCTCGTGCCCGGTCGGATCGCCGAGCTCATCGAGACTGAGGACGGCGTAATCGTGCAGCTGGTACAGTTCCGCCACGTGGTACAGCGCCGGGACGTGAGTTTGCGAGCCGGTCCTTGGGGCTTGCTCTGGGTTCGTCTGCAGAGGACGCCGTACTGGATGCCGCGTCGACTGTGGAGCGTGCAAGCAAGCTCTGCGCAAGCCCGAGCGACCGCAGCCTCGTTCGCCCCAACCGTCAGCAAGGCTGGCTGACGCCCGCGGGCGCATTGCCCCTCTTGCTTTTGACGGCCTCGCGCGCGACCCTCCGCGCATGAGCGAGAACCCCGTACGCAACGTCTCCGATACCGCGCGCTGGGTAGCGTCGTATCGTGCCGAAGAGTCCGCCCGTCCTGACGCTTGGTTCAAGGATCCTTTGGCGGAACGTCTCGCAGGTGAACGGGGGAGAGCGATCGCTGCTCGGGCCTCGATTCACAGCCGCTGGGCGCTCGTCACTCGAACCAAGATCCTGGATGACATGGTGATGGCCTCGATCTCCGACGGCGTCGACTGCGTAGTGAACCTCGCGGCGGGGTTCGACGCTCGGCCGTACCGCTTGGAGTTGCCGAAGAATCTGCGCTGGGTGGAGGTCGATCTGCCCGATCTCATCGCCGAGAAGAACGCTCTGCTCGAGGGTGAACGCGCGCGTTGCCAACTCGAACGCATCGCGGCAGATCTTTCGGACGCAGCCGCCCGCAAGGAAGCACTCGCGCAAGCGACCCGGGGGGCGAAGAGCGCTCTCGTGATCACGGAGGGACTCGTGATGTACCTGGAAACCAGTGTCGTCGAGTCGCTCGCTCGAGAGCTAGCGCAGCCCCCCATCAAGTTTTGGATTCTTGATTTCTCGTCACCCGATGTCTTGGCCATGATTCAAAAGGGCACGAACTTCGAGAACGCCCCACTCAAATTTGCACCTGAAGAAGGGGTTCAGTTCTTCATCAAACGGGGGTGGAAAGCGAAGAACGTCTACTCGGCGTTTCGCGAAGCGGCCCGCTTACGCCGCCTGCCGTTGCTGATGCGGCTGCTCGCCTGGATCCCGCAACCGGATGTGGTCAACGCTCGCGGTGGTCGCTGGACCGCCTTCGTGCGGCTCGAACAGGCAGCGTAAGCCCAGCGATTCGCAGAACGAGGTCGATTCAGACGATGAGCAACTGGGAGCCAGACACTGTGTTGTTGGTCATGGCCTTGGAGGTCGAGGCCGAGCAAGTATTGTCTCGAGTAAAGGCGGACTTGTTGCTCACCGGAGTGGGAAAAGTGAACGCTGCGCATCGTTTGACGAAACGCTTGCACGAGCGGCGCTTTGCTGCGCGTCCCGTGCAGCTCGTATTGAATTTCGGCACCGCGGGAAGCCGTCGTTTACCGACGGGGCAAACCGTCGCGTGCCGTCGCTTCGTTCAAAACGACATGGACGCTCGCGGTCTGGGCTTCGAGCTCGGCCACACGCCTTACGACGTCCTGGCGCACGCGCTGGAGTTTCCCACGATCTTCCCCTGGCTGCCTGCAGGCACGTGCGCTAGCGCCGACCGCTTCGACACGGGACATCCAGGGCTCGAGTGCGATGCCGTCGACATGGAGGCTTACGCGCTCGCGAAAGTGTGTGCGCTAGAGGATGTGGCGTTCGGTTGCGCGAAGTACATCACCGATGGTGCAGATCAGGCTGCCGCCACGGATTGGCTTGCAGCGCTGCCGAACGCGGCCACTGCATTCGCCGCGTTGTATGAACGCCTGTTCGTCGACCGTTAGCAATGCTCAGAGCAGCAGGATTTCCCACGAAATCAGCGACCCAGTGTCGGCGTATTCCGAATCCACGATGCGCAGCGTCCAGGTGCCGTTGGGATCGACTCCGTCCTCGTTCGAGAGCGGCAAGTACCAGAGCGGCTCGAACGGCGCATACACGTCGCTGAACGGTTCGTCGCCGTCGCTTATCGACATCGCGCCGGTATCGTCGAAGATGGTGCTCGTGAAGCCCTGCCCAAGCCCCGTGCCAATGTCAGATCCACGGAAGAGTTGGATCTCGGTGCCATCGGGTGACATCAGGTAAACATCCAGATCAGCGACATACTCGTGAGACAGGTTGAGGCCGACCGCGACGTGACTCAGGAACCCGTCGACGCCACTGACCTCGATGGTCGATGTCGTTTCCGCTGGCGTACCATCTTCGGCGGCGTCGCTGATTGGGGTCTCCGTGTCATTGGTCAGATCGACCTTGCCTGGCATGCAGATCCCCATCGGCACGCCTGCCGCGGGGAGTGCGAGCGCGAACTGTTGGAAACGCGCATGGGGCATGCACAGTTCACCCGACAAACAATCGCTGCCACCGAGATCGCACCAGCGCCCGCAAGTGTGGCCGCCGTCGAGCCCGCAACCCAGGCCTGGTCGACAGTTGTCTTCGTCGACGCAAGTATCGCCTTCCTGACCGTTAGTCTGTGGCACTACACAGGCGCTGTTTTCGTTGTACCACCACGGCACGCAACTCTGCCCATCGGCGCATGCCATGAAAGGGCTGGAGTCATTTTGGGGGTCTCTTGGATCGCAGCCAGGCAGGCACAACTTGGCCCCAGGGGCAGACCAATCGCCCCAGATGTCGCAGCCGCCGTTGACGTTGGGACAGTCCGCGTCGCTATTACAGAAGCGTTCGCAGACGCCAGTCTCTACCCAATACATGCAATCGGTGCCGGGTGCACATTCACCCGTAGCCCCACCCGTGCAGCCACCGCCCTCTTCGACCGTGCCCGCCGGCACGCAGGAGGTGGAGCCGGTCTCCCAATCGACGATCGAGCACATCTCGCCAGCGGCGCAACCGCATTGCCCGACCGGATCGCAGTCGCTGCCCGCGGGGATCTGACATTCGGTGCAATAGCCGATCGCGACATCGGCAGCGCCGACAGGGTCGCTATAGCCGACGCAACTCTCGCCCGCGCCGCAGTCATCCCCGTCGAGATTGCAACTCGGGAGGCAGACCGCGCCCGTCGCTAGCGCGACACAAGCAAGGCCGGGCGCACAGGCTTGTGGATCTGGGCCATCCGGTCCTTTGCATGAGGTGCCCTCGACACCACTGTTCTTGGCGCCCACGCACACGCTGACACCGTCGAGGCCGGGTAAGCAGTTGGCGCCCGCGCCGCAGCCCGCGTACAAGTCGCTGACGTGCGACGGCTCTAGCGGATCACACGTGCGTTGACACACGTAGAAGCCGTCGACGGGTTTTCCCGCCTGCGTCACCTGCTCACAGGCGTTGTAGGCTCCTTCGCCGCAAACGTTCGTGGTGGTTCCGTCGCACAGCTGTTTGCAAACGCCGGCAACGCAAGCGAAGCCTGCGCCACACTCTCCGTCCGTGCCATGGCAGGGAGCGTACGGCTCCGTATCACCCGCTGCAACGCAGCCCGTAAACCCCTTGCCGAGATTCACGACAGTGCAATTCTCGTCGCTCTGGCAGCCGCATTGGGGCACCAGGTCACATTCGTTGTTCGCAGACCCGCAGCCCTCCGTCCCCGCTTCCGGGGGCATCGTCTCGGTCGGTCCGGGTGTCGTCGGTTGGGTGGTGGGTGTGCTGGGTTCGTCGCCGCCATCGGTCGTGGCTACCGGCATAGTCTCCGGCTGCGTGGGCGGCGTGGGTTTGGAGGGAGTCGCCGCATCCACGTCTGACGTGTTGGGAGGCGTGGCATCCGGCTCGTCCGTTGCCGAATCGTCCTTGGGGTGAGTGGTGTGCGTCGGCTTGTGTTTGCCACCCGCGTCCTCAGCTTCGAAGAGCGACGGCTGTTCACGGTAGTCCGAGGTCCCCAAGAGCTGTGCACAACCCGCGGCCAATAGTGCACTGAGTGCGCAAAGCGCCAACGACGCTGAGCCGTGCAATCGGCTCGGGGTAATAGAAGCGATGAAAGGTGTTCGACGCATTTTCGTGTTCGTCCGGGAAGAGGGTCGCGTGACGGGGCCGGCTGCAAGTTTCAAAACGTGCCTTCCATCCGCACGCCGTTCAAACCGATCACTGCGCGAATCCAGCGACCGCTCGGAGCAGTACGAGCCAGGGCAGAGCGTTCACCTGGCGCAGGTAGTCTGGTGGCTTCGGCCGAACTCGGATGATCCTCGCTGAGCAGAAAGTAAGTTCCGAGCCCGGCGCCGACGGCCGCCACTGCGAAGCCAATGGTCGCGATGTTCGCATTGCGGTTCAGCGCGTCGATGTCCGATTGGGATCCCGCGGGACAGCCTTTGTCCTTGCAGCGATCGTCCAAGCTCGACTTGTCGTGCAACGCCGAGAATCCAAAAATGGACCCCACGACCAGACCTACCGTGCCCACGCCGTAGCTGACGTACATCGGCACACGATTTGGAGCGGTCGGCTCTGGTTTCGGTGGTGGCGTGTCCTTGATTTGATCGTCAGCGTGACTGTTCGCGTTCGGATCGTCGACCGGAGGCAGAACGTCGTTCTGCACGGGAGCCAAGACGACGTTCAACGCGATCTCGCTCTGGCCGCCAGGGCTGAGCGTCACCAAGGCGTCGGAGGGGACAATGCCTTTGCCGCTCACCGTCACGTGACGTTCACCCGGATCCGTGGGGCGCGGCACGCCGAACAGCGCCGATGAGACGGGCTTTCCGTCGACCGAAACCACGAACTGGGCACCAGGGGGGGCCTCCACGCTGATCACGAGCTTCGCAACTTGGCCGGCGTATTGTTGGTAGAAGGCCTTCGCTCGGTTCTGCGCGTCCACGAAGGCTGGCGGGGGGTTAGCTCCGAGGTTCTCGCGCGCAACGCGGTTCAAAGCTTCGGTGCCCTCGACGACTTGACCTGCCTCACATTGACAGTGACCCAGCTCCACCAGGATCGTAGGGGCGTGATACAACTTTTCCGCACGCGAGAGCTTGTCGATCGCTTCAGGGCAGTGGCCATCATGGGCCAGCTGTACACCTTCCGCACCTAAGATGCGGGCCGCACCAACGTCCTCAGCGGACTGCGCACGCACCGTGCTGGCCCCCAACGTCAGCAGCACGCCCGAGGCGAGTGCTGTTACGTATCGACTTGCACGGCTTGCGAAGGCTCGGTGGATCATCGCCGCCGACTCTATCAGAAACGCCGATCGACTGCCCAATCCAAGGGCCCAAACCAGCGGCTACGAGCGCGGTTTTCGTCGGTGCTGGAGCGCTCCCCGCTTGGTCGTCCTGCTTACTGAACCCCGGCCTCATTTGTTCCCAGGCGATCCAACTCGAGACTCGTCCGAGGCCCAGCGAATCTATCGGTACCGAGGTAGTCGGCGACTTTGAGGATCGCATTGGCCGCATGGTGCGGGAGGTCAACGCGAATCACCGGATTGTCGAACGAAAAGGGCACGCCACCGATCGCGGTGGTCGGTGAGGGCCAGCCGTCCGTGTCGCCGCTGCGGTACTGAAGTCTCATCAAAAATTGCGCTGCGCCCAGCGCGCTGGCGCCGAGCGCATCGGCTCGTTCGTCGCCCACCATTCGCGCAAGGCGATAGCCGTCGATCACCGCTTCCAACTTCAGGCTCGTGTTCCAAATTGCCGGTTGACCGATCCGCGAAGGGTAGCCGCCGAGCATCCTCGGGTCGTCGGTGTTGTCCTCGGTGTATTGCACCTTCGAAACCCGCTCTGCGATGTCGAGCACGAAGTCCTCGAGCCATTGCTGGCGGTCGATTCGATACAGTTCCGTGAGCGGCTCGTTCGCCCATAGGCCGTACAGGTACGGTTCGTCGACGACTTTGCGGTCGTCCCGATTGTCGTAGGAGTGGCGCGCCAAATGTCTCAGCGCGTCGAGATAACGCTCATCGCCGGTATGTGAGTAGATGCGCCACAAGGCCTGGTGTGCCTGGGCCCAGGCCAAAGTCGATCCTTGATTGAAGCTGCCGTCCTCGGCGATCGCGCTGAGCAGTGATTGTCCTACGCCGTCAATCGTGTGATCCCAGCGCCGCGTGTGCTCGAGGCGCGCGTACTCGGTGAGGCTCAACGCGATCAGCGCAGTGGCGCCCAAATCGACCATTTCGAATCGCCCCTCATCGTCGAAGTGCCCTTGGCTCGTGAGGTACTCGAGGGCGGCACCGGCGCCGATCGCGAACTCGGGCCGCTCGGTGATTCGATACAGCCAAAGCAGCGTGAACGTAGCGCCGCATTGCCGATGCACGCTGTCGCCTTCGGGCCAGCTGTCGTCCGAGGGGTCGTACTGATAACGGTAACTGCCGTCCCCGCGTTGCACGCGCAGGATGTAATAGCCCGCCAACGCGCCCGCATAAACCAGGCCAGGCTCTCCGGTGTCCTCGCCGATCACCGCGAGCGGAAGCTGTGAGCCGCCATCGGCACCGGCGTCGCTGAGGTGCGCGTGCGGGGGGGCATCGTCGTACGTCGGCTTCGGTGCAGCGACTCCCTTGCTCTGGTTTTTCGCGCCGCCGTCCGTCGAGTGTGCCGAATCCAGCGGCTGCTCCGTGCAGCCGACGAGCAGTAGGAACAAGGCGTGAGCCAATCGACGTTTCATGGCGCCCCTGCGTCGTCAGCGCTGTCGAGGGTGGGGGCCGGGCTTTCGTGCATTGGATCATCCGTCCAGGTTGCTGCTGCGAGATAACCAACCACATCGGTTTCGTCCATGGCTACCGAGTAGCTGTTGTTCAACGCCAGCTCGTTCAGCGCGTCGTAGCCCAGCTGGCGCAGCGCGGACATCAGCACGCTCGTGGGAATTTCGCCGCAAATCGAGATCTTCTTGGTCGTGACGTAATCGTAGAGACCCTGCACGTCGAGAGCGCCAATGTGCTCAGCCAAAGGCGGATCTTTGGTTTCTACGTCCGTCAGTGGTTCGTGATGAGTCATGTCCACGCTGCTGATCATCGTAACTCGTTCCCCTTTTGCAGTGAGCTCTCGATACAGTTTCGCCAATCCCGCTCCGAAGCGCTCGACCCGCTCGACGTCGAAGTCCTTGAAAAAGAGACGTGAGTTATCGTGCATCGAGACCACGATCAATTTCGCAGCGGGGGCCACGACGTGAATGAACGGCAGCTGCATTTCGGCCTCGTGCGCATTGAACGCGACTCGGTCGGAAACCAAATCGGGGATCAGCTGAATCAGGCGATCGGTGGCCTGATGATCGATTTCGAAAATCGCACCGGGCAAGAGCCAGGGCCCGTCCGTCCAGACGGCGACCGGCTCGCCCCCGCCGGAGTGATCCGGCGCCATCAACACGATCGTGGTGGGCGCTGCGAGCCGCGCGTACGCTTCGGCCGCGGTGGCGCCTGAGTAATGTAGCGAGGCGTGAGGTACGACGATGCCTGCTGCAGGGATCTTGTCGCCCGCTTCCACGCGCTCGATGAGGCCCAGAACGAGTTTGTCCCGCTTTGCTGGGTCACTCGGGTACCAACTGCCTTCGAGCACCGATGGCCTCGCACCGGACTGGGCGATCGCGGCATCCGATAGCTCTGGCAGCGCGGCATCGATGGCAGCGGGCGGCGCGTCGTCTTCGGGCTCGTCACTCGGGCTCGCGGCGTGAGCGGGCTTCTTCTTCGCGGGCGAGTCCGCGGCCCCCGACGCGCAACCGGCGAGACTAGCCGCGATCGATAGGCACAAGCCGCTGCGGACTGCTGCCGAATGCCAAGAACGGTTCGCCGCGCAGGGGCTCCATCTCATGGAGCCCTTGTACCACAACGTCGCCAAAGCCCAGAAGTAGCTTCGCGGCCCGGAAAAGAACGTCACGCGACGCCGAGAATCGAGCGGATGACAGCTCCACGCGCCGCCATGATCGGCGTGGATCGGGTGTTAATCTGATGCGTTCAGCGCGGAACTGCGGCCGAACGCAGTGGCGCTGGGAGTGGTATTTCGAACAGGTGGCAGTGCCGCGTCGGGTGTCGGCGATGTAGGTGACGGCGCGAGTTGGAGCGAGCCAAAATGGCGCAAACGAGTTAGCTCCCGACTGATTCTGAGTCGGCTGGGACCTGCGAGCGTTGCAAGGTGCTACAAACATCCGACGGCATGTCACGGAGGCGCGACACTCAAACAAGCGAAGTCGATCTCGAAGAACTCGATGAAATCTCTCTGTCCGACGAGGATATTCTCGTCGATTCTCCAGCGCCAGCGAGTGAACAGATACCAAAAGCCAGTCCCACGAGCTCGGCTTACGCTCTGATACCTCGCCACGCGAAACTGGCCGCGTCAGCCGAGCGCGTGCCCGACGCGCTGCCGAGCGACTTCGCCGACGATCTCGACGCAGTCTTGGAGCAGCGCTTGTCGCCCAACTCGCGCAGCGATCAGCAGAGTGGGGAGTACCGGCGAGAGATGAACAGTGAGGACATCACGAGTGAGCAGCCCGCACTCGAGCTGTCGAGCATCAATGCATCGAGCGTGAGTCCGGAACCAGCCAGCGCTCTCGCACGCGCGGGGTCGGAGTTGGGCTCAGCGCCCAAGACGTCACCGCTCGACACGATTTCGCTCAGGCCCACCGCCTACGACGGGGTTGGCCTGGATGAGATGCTCGTCGCGTTGGACAATTCTCCCGCCAATCCCTCGTCGGATCCGCCGTCCGTGCGCAGTGGTGGCGTCGGACTGAGCTGGGACTATCTGCGTCGCAGCAATCCTCCACCGTTGCGCATCCGTTTGCGGGCATTGGTCGAAGTCTTGTTGGCGTTGGGCGCCGTGCACACTGATTTACTCAGGGCTCCCAACAAGCGCTTTCATGGGGCGATTTGGTACGGCAACTTGCTGTTCCGCAGCGATGGCGCGGTGCTGCTCGTGGCGGACGAAATCGTTACTCCGCAGCCCGCAGTGTACGCCGCACCGGAGCAACGAGAGCAGCGCGCTGACCAGCAGGCGGATTGTTATTCGGTAGGCGTGCTGTTGCTCGAGGCCATTACGGCTCAAACTTTGAGCGCGAGTGAAGTGAGCGCACTCGGCGAAACGGACTGCACCACGCATCCGTTCTGGAGTCGCTTCGTGGCTGACCCGCTGCTCGAAGTCGCGGTCCGCGCGACCTCGCGCGATCCATGGCGGCGCTGGCCTACGGCGCGGGACTTCGCCGAAGCTCTGCTCTCTTGCGCTTCTGATCGAGTTGCGTCTCGCTCAGAGCTGGCGGGGCTCGTCCAATCGTGTTTGGCGGAGCAGGCCGATCGAGCAACGCCCGTGCAGCCGACACGCGTGAGCGGATTCAATGTGGCCAAGGCGGTCGAGCCCTCGCCGTTGCGGGCACCCGTGGCGGGGTTCGAGTTACCTCTGCCGGCTCCGGTGGTGCTGCCCTTGGCCGCGACGCCGACGGTACTCTCTGCGCCGGTGCGCGGCGCGGGCCCCGGGCGACCCGAGAGTTCGTCGCGTACGCCCTTGCCGACCAACAGCGACGTGCAAGCGCTCAAGCCGCGCTCGCGTGGCACGAGTGTCGTTCTATGGAGCGTGTGTGCGCTGCTCGCGGGGGGCGCGGCCGCCTTTGCAGCGCGTGCCGTCCTCTTCCCCAATCCTCTCAGCCCACGACCCGCTCTAGAAACCCGAGCCAACGAGCTCGTCCCGAGCGTGCCCTCGGCTGCGCCCGCGTTGCCGGCAGCGAGTGAACGGACCCGTACGAGTCCTGCCGCCCTGCCAGCGCACCCAAGCGCCCCACCCAAGTTGACCGCTCCAGCCCCCGCCAACTCCACCCCGAGTTCGGCAGCCTCGACGCGACAGACTTCTCCAGCCCCCGCGAGCGCGCCTCCCGTTGCACACACGCACAAGCCGCAGTCTCAGCCGAGCACGGGGAACAACCCTGGGAACAAAACGACAAAGGGCGGAGCCAAAGCTCCGCCCTCTGTGCTGACCGAGGCCGAAGCGCTAGAGCGCCGCCTGTAACGATCAGCGAAGGACTCAGGCGACTACGCCCGAGTCGCTCCTTACTCGACCATCGCCTTGAGCTTCTTCAAGGGGCGAACCTTGACCACCGTGCGGGCGGGCTTGGCCTTGAAGGTCGTTTCCTGTCCCGTGAAGGGGTTGATGCCCTTGCGAGCCTTCTGCGCCTTCTTGTGAACGGTGGTGATCTTGAGCAGGCCGGGGAGCGTGAACTCACCGATGCCCTTCTTGCTGATGTGACGCTCGATCAAGCCAGTGAGCTCGTCGAACAGTCCGCCGACGTCCTTCTTGCTCAATCCGGTCTTGTCAGCGAGCTCGCTGAGGATCTGTCCCTTGGTGTACTTCTCTTTGACGCTTTTTGCTCCAGCCATGTCGTTCTCCTGTTCTTCGCTTCCTAAGGGCCCGCTCCCGGGCGCTAACGATAAGACTTACAAATCGGCAGATCTGCACCGCCCGCTCGCGGCAGAAATCAACACCACGACCACGCGGCGCGTCCACAGCCGCGGTCCCCAACATGCTTCTGCATGCTGTTTTCTCGCGAACTCTGTCTGGCGTCTCAAGTCGAGGATCCGAGATGCGTGGGTTATGTCCGCTCGCAAAGAAAAGGACAAGCAAAAAAAGCCTATTTTTGTAGGTTTTTCTCAACCCCCCTCGGGTGAGGTCTTTGGGTGAGCACCTTGGACGATGCCGAAGCGATCCGGATCAGGGCTCAGTGGGGGCTCGTTTGAGCCTATTTTTGTAGTGTTTTTTTGTGGTTGAGCGGGGACGAGCGCGTGCTCGCACCGAGCAGCCATCGTCAGCGCTGAAGATGCTTTGGCGTCCAGGGCTCGTACGATCGTTTGCCCGTTCCACCTGATCCTTTCGTGCGCGCCTCGGGGTTTACGCCGCTCGGTCACGCGCAAAATGGGTGGTCAGGAGTGGGAGCATTACAAAAAAGCTCACAAACCAGAGCTTCGGGGTTAGGATGCGACCAGGATGAACCAAGTTGCAGACGCGGACGTGGCCGTCGCTCCCACGGGAGGAGGGGACCCACTCCCAACGCACTTCGACTTTTTCCAACTGGCGCGCCCGATTCAGGATCGCTTCCTGGCGTCCGTTAACGGTAGCGGTGCACCCCGTCCGATCCTATTTGCACCAGCGTCGCCCGCCTCTGGTTACAGTTGGCTCCTGGTGTTCGTGGTGTGCGCATCGGTCGTTCTGGGCTTTGCGGTTTTGGGTTACGGGGATCTGAAGAGCCCGTTTTCGATCCAGTCCAATGGTCTAGCGCCGGTCTATGCCTTCGGCGGCGGAGGGGCGGCGATCGCCCTGGCGGCGTACTTTTGGACGCGCGGGGCCCACTCCCGATACCCCTATCCGCTCGGCACTTATTTGTTCCCCGCCGGCGTGTTGATCGCCAAGAGCGAAGACTTACGCTGGTGCCACATGAACACGCTCAGCGAGCTGCAACCTCAGGCGGGCGGCAAGGTCCGGCTGAAGTTCGGGAGCGAGACGTTCAGCTTCAAGCTGCCGAGCAACATCAAGACGACACAGCTCGAGGCCAGCTTGGAGGAATGCCGAATCAAGCTGAAGGAGGCGCTCGAACGCAAGGACCGCCGGGCTCTAGCCGCCCTCGATCCGCTGCGCGACAGTGGTTTTTCCAATCCGCTGTCGTCCGCCGCCGCGATTGCCCGCGCGCGCGATCAACGGTTTTGGCGCTATTCGCTGGCACTAGCGATTGGCGTCTTGATCGGTGTGCTGTTGCTCCAGGCGCGCAACAAACTGGGGGAGCGCTCGCTCTATCAGAAGGCCGTGGCGGGAAACACAGTGGCGTCTTATGGCGACTACCTCGCCCGTGGCGGCAACCGCAGCGACGTCACCGAGGTCTTGTTGCCGCGCGCCGAGCTCGAGCAGATCCGTGAATCGACGCCCCAGCTCGAGGCCTATGCCGCCGCGCACCCCGATTCGAAGATCAAGTCCGAGGTCGAAGTCGCGCTGCGCCTAGCCTTGTTGCGAGACTTGGCCGAAGCGAGCAAAGGCGGGACGCTCGATACGGTGAGTCAGTTCCGACAAGCGCATCCGATGCACGCGCTGGTGGAGCCGGAGCTCGCCCAGGCGCGCCACGCCGTCTATGAAGCAGCCCTCGCCGCAGTGAACAAGAGCAAGGCCAGCGACAAGGTGCAAACCCTGTTCCGCACGCTGATCGGGTTGTCGGAGAAACAGGGCCCCGACGTGGAAGTGCGCTATCGCGCCAATATCCCGTCGAGTGCCGAGCGTTCGGACTCCGCGATTCGGCGTAGCGCGTACTACGCGGGCAAGTCTTCCTTGCCGTCGCAGTACTTTGCGCGCGAATACGCCGAGCCGCGCGAGAAGGCCGCAGCGGCGGCGTTGGTCGCAGCACTGCAAAAGCCGTTCTCGCAGGAAGTGCTCAAGTTCAGCGAAGGCGAGCGCTTGGAAGGCCAAGGGGAGTTCCCGAAGCTCGAACGCCCGACGCTGTTCGTCAGTTACACGACCGAGATGTCCGGCGGCTACACCACGAACCGCCCGCGCAACGTGTTCGTAGGAATGGGGCTGACCATCTACGGCGACTTCGTGATGCCCGACGGGCAGTCGCTCTATCACACGAAGTTCTCGTTGTGGCTCCCGCCCGACATCAACGAGATCTCGCGCGACAACCTCAAACCCGCAGACGTCTACGATCGCAACGCCAAGCTCGGGTTCGATCGTTTCACGAGCAAGCTCACGGGCGAGCTGCTCCCCGATTGAAGATCTTCGTTCGAGCTCGCGCAGGTCGACGTGGCACTCGGGGTCCGGAACTAGGTCGAACCAGGGGTGACACCGAGCTGCCCCGATTCAGTTGCACCCACGTTGTCCCCGACGCGTGACGCTTGCGCGCTCGCTCGTCCTGCCGTATGCCGCGGGCCGGTGAAAGCATGAGCAAAGTTCTGATCATTGGTGCTGGTGGCGTAGGCGGCGTCGTGACGCACAAGTGTGCCCAGGTTCCGGAGGTGTTCTCCGAGATCTGCTTGGCGAGTCGAACGCTCGCGCGCTGTGACAACATAAAATCCCAAATTCAGCGCCCGATCCGCACCGCGCAGGTCGACGCTGACGATGTTGGCCAGCTGTCGAAGTTCATTCGCGAGTACAAGCCCAAACTCGTGATCAACGTCGCGTTGCCGTATCAAGACATCTCGATCATGCAGGCCTGTCTCGAGACGGGGACCGACTACCTGGACACCGCCAACTACGAGTCGCCCACCAACCCCAAGTTCGAGTATCGCCAGCAGTGGGCGATGGACAAGGCTTACAAAGAGCGCGGCATCATGGCGCTCTTGGGGTCGGGCTTCGATCCCGGCGTGACCAACGTGTTCTGCGCTTACGCTCAGCAGGAGTTGTTCGACGAGATTCACAGCGTCGACATCGTCGACTGCAATGCTGGCAGCCACGGCAAAGCCTTCGCGACGAACTTCAACCCCGAGATCAACATCCGCGAGATCACCGCCAAGGGGCGCTACTGGGAGAACGGCGAGTGGAAAGAAACTGAGCCCTTGAGCGTGAGCCAAGACTTCGACTTTCCCGAGGTCGGTCCGCGCAAGGCGTTTCTGTTGTATCACGAGGAACTGGAGTCACTCGTGTTGAACCTCAAGGGGCTCAAGCGCATCCGTTTTTGGATGACCTTCTCGGAGAACTATCTGACGCATCTGCGCGTGCTCGAGAACGTGGGCATGACGCGCATCGATCCGGTGAACTACGAGGGCCACGCGATCGTCCCGTTGAAGTTCCTGAAGGCGCTGCTACCCGATCCCGCGTCGTTGGCCGAGGGTTACACCGGCAAGACGAGCATCGGCTGCATCATCGAAGGCGTGAAAGCGGGCAAGCCAAAGAAGGTCTTCCTCTACAACGTCTGCGATCACGCCGAGTGTTATCGCGAGGTCAAAGCTCAGGCCGTATCCTACACCACCGGTGTGCCGGCCATGATCGGCGCGATGATGATGCTGACCAAGCAATGGCAGCGACCCGGCGTGCACAACATGGAAACCTTTCCGGCGAAACCCTTCTTGGATCAATTGGCCAAGCACGGTCTGCCGTGGCACGTGAAAGAGCTCTGAGCCGTGACGCGCACGCCTGGCGTCGAAACGCTGCGTACTCCTGCTTTCGCTATCCAGTTGTCCGCGCTCGAGGACAACTGCCGCTTGCTGCAGCAAGTGCAGCGTGACAGTGGCGCCAAGATCCTGCTCGCACTCAAAGGCTTCGCCGCGTGGTCGACCTTTGGCTTGATCGGTCGTTATCTTTCGGGTGTCACTTCGAGCGGCCCCTTCGAAGCCAAGCTCGGCGCGGAAAAATTTCCCGGTGAGGTCCACTGTTACGCTCCGGCGTATAGCGAACGCGACGTCCAAGAGTGTCTGGAAGTCGTTGACCATCTGATCTTCAATTCGTTCGAGCAGTGGCAGCGCTTCCGACCGTTGTGCGAAGCCGCGCGCGGCAAGCGTCACGTGCAATTCGGGATGCGAATCAATCCCGAACATTCCGAAGTCAAAGTCCCGCTTTACGACCCGTGTCGTCCAGGTTCGCGCCTCGGCACGACGCGCGCACGCGCCGAAGGGCAGTCGTGGGACGGCCTTGACGGTCTGCACTTCCACACGCTGTGCGAACTCGATTCAGACGCGCTCGAACGCACGTTGAAAGTTGTCGAGGCCAATTGGGCGGACGCAATCGCCCAGGTGCGCTGGGTGAACTTCGGGGGTGGCCACCACATCACGCGACCCGGCTACGACGTGGAGCGTCTGGTGCGCCTCGTGCGCGAGTTTCGCGCGCGCTGGGGCGTCGATGTTTACCTCGAACCAGGAGAGGCGATCGCACTGAATGCGGGCGTGCTCGTGGCCTCCGTGCTCGATCTCATCCCTGGCCCTGAACCGATTGCGATGCTCGATGTCTCCGCGACCGCCCACATGCCGGACGTGCTCGAGATGCCCTATCGTCCGCGCATCGATCTGCTGGACGAAGCCGGGGGAAGCGTCGCCGAAGTTGCGACGGCAGAGCCGGGCGAGCTCCCACACACGTATCAATTGGGCGGAGTGACGTGCCTCGCGGGTGACGTCATCGGGCGCTACTCATTTCACCGGCCGCTGAAAGTCGGCGACCGGCTCGTGTTTCGCGACATGGCGATCTACACGATGGTCAAGACCACGATGTTCAACGGCGTACGGCACCCAGACATCGTGTTGCTCGACGCTGACGGCAGCTCGAAAGTCGTGCGCGAGTTCACTTACGAAGACTACCGCGCTCGTTTGTCTTAGAGCGGGTCAGCGGGTCTCAAAACCCGAGACCCGCTGGGCCAAAGGGGCCGGGCCGTACTCGCTAGAGCACCGAACAGGTTGAAACCCGAGCAAAGACAACGGAGACCGAAGCGAGCCGCACGCCCGAGGCGCGAGCACCGGAGAACTGCTGAAGCAATTTGAGGAGCGGAGCAACGAGGCCGTGCGGCGCAGCGAGAGGATCTG